>NZ_JBZFLM010000001.1:0-665480 GCF_058448965.1 Limnobacter sp. G6BE5S | reverse complement strand
AGGAAACCGCCCCGTTTGAGTTTATTCGCAGCGGTCGGCTTCAAGCCGACACCGAGACTCGGCCCGCCCTTTTGCCGAGCTCGGTGAGCAAGAATAAATTCAAAGAGGGATCAAGCGGTTTTCAGTGCGGCACGAGTAACCCACGCCGGGTTGGCAAGAAACCGCAACAGTGACCCTTCAAGTTCAGATCAAAAGTCGCTCACACTGAATTACGCAATAAACCGCAGCAACATGCGCCATGGGCAACTCTTACATCGACCTGCGATACTTCCCGCCCACTTCAAACAGCGCCTGCGTAATCTGCCCCAGCGAGCAAACCCGCACGGCATCCACCAGTACCTCAAACACATTGCCACCATCCATGGCTGTTTGCTTCAAGCGCTCCAGCATGGCGGCGCTTTCTGCTGAATGCCGCTGCTGGAAATCCGCAAGGCGATCCAGTTGACTCAACTTTTCCTCCTCGGTGGCACGGGCAAGCTCCAGCGAATTCAAGGAATCGGCGTTCTCATTCGGATTGGTGAAGGTGTTCACACCCACAATCGGCAATGTTCCGTCGTGCTTCTGAATTTCATAATGCATCGACTCTTCCTGAATTTTGCTGCGCTGGTAACCCGTTTCCATGGCACCCAACACACCACCGCGTTCGCTGATTCGATCCAGCTCATCCAGTACGGCATTCTCAACCAGTTCAGTCAGCTCTTCAATGATGAATGCGCCTTGGCTTGGATTTTCATTTTTGGCCAAGCCCCATTCCTTGTTGATAATCAACTGAATGGCCATGGCACGGCGCACGCTTTCTTCGGTGGGCGTGGTCACGGCTTCGTCGTAGGCATTGGTGTGCAAGCTGTTGCAGTGGTCGTACACGGCAATCAAGGCTTGCAATGTGGTGCGTATGTCGTTGAACGCAATTTCCTGTGCGTGCAAACTGCGGCCGCTGGTTTGAATGTGGTACTTCAACTTCTGGCTGCGGTCGCTGGCGCCGTAACGGTCGCGCATGGCGATGGCCCAAATGCGGCGCGCCACGCGGCCCAACACGGTGTACTCCGGGTCCATGCCGTTGGAAAAGAAGAAGCTTAAGTTGGGCGCGAAATCGTCAATGCTCATGCCACGCGCCAGATAAGCCTCAACAAATGTAAAGCCGTTGCTCAGCGTAAAGGCCAGTTGTGAAATCGGATTGGCTCCGGCTTCGGCAATGTGATATCCACTGATCGACACACTGTAGAAGTTGCGCACTTCATGGTCGATGAAATACTGCTGAATGTCGCCCATCACACGCAGGCTGAATTCGGTCGAGAAGATGCAGGTGTTCTGGCCCTGATCTTCTTTCAGAATGTCAGCTTGCACTGTGCCGCGCACCGCTTTCAAAGTAGCAGCCTTGATGTTCGCGTATTCATCTGCATTCGGCGCGCGCTTGTTCTCAGCCGTGAACTTGTCCACTTGCTGGTCAATTGCTGTGTTCAGGAACATGGCCAAAATGCTGGGTGCAGGGCCGTTAATCGTCATTGACACACTGGTGCTGGGTGCGCACAAATCAAAGCCGCTGTACAACACTTTCATGTCGTCGAGTGTGGCCACGCTCACGCCACTGGTGCCCACTTTGCCGTAAATATCGGGGCGTAAATCGGGGTCGAAACCATACAAAGTCACCGAATCAAATGCAGTGGACAAGCGCTTGGCGTCGCTTGCGCTGCTCAGCATTTTAAAACGGCGGTTGGTGCGCGCTGGGTCGCCTTCACCAGCGAACATGCGAGTGGGGTCTTCGCCCTCTCGCTTCACGGGGAATACGCCCGCGGTGAACGGGAAGTAACCGGGCAGGTTTTCCAGCATCACGAACTTCAACAAGTCAGCACGGCTGGTGAACTTCGGCAAACTGACACGGTTGATTTTTAAACCGCAAAGGGATGTGACCGTTAGCGGTGCCTGCAAGGCTTTGCCGCGCACCTCGTAAGTCAGCGTGTCGCCTTGGTAGCCTTCGGCCAATTTGGAATAATCTTTCATGGCCTTTTGAGCCGCCATGCTGATGCGGGTGTTGATCAGCTCAACAATGTCGTCCAGTGCTTCAACTGCTTTGGTTTTGTCAGGCTTGTGGGCCAGCAACAAAGCCTGCGCACGCTCCATGCATTCCAGGTCGTACATCGAGGCCACGTCTTTCTGAACCTGCGCCTTGTAGCTGCGCACAGCCTGCGCAATTTCGGCCAGGTAACGCACACGCTCAGAGGGCACCACCGCCTTCATGGTGGTGGAGTGTTTGGTGTCAACCGCATTGAAAAGCCCTTTGGAAGGCTTGGCAATGGGCAAGGCTGCACGCAATGCCTTGTACAGGGCACTGACACCATCGTCGTTAAAGCGGCTGGCCAAGGTGCCATACACAGGCATGGTGTCGGGCATGCTGGTAAACGCCATGCGGTTGCGCTGCACTTGCTTGCACACATCGCGCAGGGCATCGAGCGCGCCCTTGCGGTCGAATTTGTTCACCGCCACGAAATCGGCGAAGTCGAGCATGTCGATTTTCTCGAGCTGGCTGGCGGCGCCGTACTCAGGCGTCATCACATACAGGCTGAAATCCACATGCGGCACAATGGCGGCATCGCCCTGGCCAATACCGGGGGTTTCAATCAGCACCACATCAAAACCCGTGGCGCGGCACAGCGCAATAATGTCGGGCAGGGTGGCGGGCACTTCCTGCGCGGAATCGCGTGTGGCCAGGGAACGCATGAACACCTTGGGACCATTGCCAGCCCAAGGGCCAATTGCATTCATTCGAATTCGGTCGCCCAGCAAAGCGCCACCGGTTTTGCGGCGGGATGGGTCTACGCAGACCACGCCAATGGTCAGGTCGTCGCCGTGGTCCATGCGCAGGCGGCGAATCAACTCGTCAGTCAGGCTCGATTTACCCGCACCACCCGTGCCAGTAATACCCAGCACGGGAGTTTTGCTGGCTTTGGCTTGTTCGCGAATGGCTTCAAGATCTGCGGCAGGTACTTCGTCGCGCTCCAGGCGGGTAATCAGCTGGGTGAGCAGGGGCCAATTGTTGGCCAAAGCCTGAATGCCAGCCGATGTGCAAGCCACCTCGGCTTTTTTGCGGGCGTCGCGCACTTGTGCAGCACGGGCGATCATGTCACCGATCATGCCTTCCAGGCCCATTTTCTGGCCGTCTTGCGGGCTGTAAATGCGGTTCACGCCATAGGCCTGAAGCGCCTCAATCTCGGACGGCAAAATCACCCCGCCACCGCCGCCAAACACCTGGATGTGACCGGCGTTGTTGGCCTTCAGTTCGTCAACCATGTACTTAAAGAATTCGTTGTGCCCGCCTTGATAGGAGCTTACGGCCAGGCCGTCGGCGTCTTCCTGAATGGCGGCATCGACCAGTTCCTGAACAGAACGGTTGTGACCCAGATGAATGACTTCAGCACCTTGGCTTTGCAACAAGCGGCGAATCATGTTGATCGCGGCATCGTGTCCGTCGAACAGCGACGAGCCGGTTACAAAACGCAGGGGCGTGCCTTTGGTGTCAGTGAGGGGTTTTCCCACCTCGCCGGTGCTGCTTTTCATTCGTGTCTCCAAGATAGTTGCGGTTGTTTTCCACCGCTCGTTTGAATCTTGATTCTAACCTATCCATGCGCCAGGCGTAGCACGCAACCAATCCTAAAAAACTCAAAAGCAGAACACTTGAGATGACCCAGTAAGTCAACGGGACCCCATAAACAGTGATCCCGAGCCGGGGAATGAACAGCACCACGCTGAGGATCAAGGCGATCCAAACAACCAGCAAACGCCAGGTAATTCGCTTAACCTGCCGCCAATACTCGGTTTCAAGTGGGGTGGGTTGCGGGTTTTTCATGGTGTTGGCCTAGGCCACAAACTGGGGTTTGAAGCGATAAACTGCCAAAGTGCTGCGCAAATTGCCCAGGAACTCAACGGCCTCGCCGTTCAAAAAAAGTTGTTTGCCCAGTACTTTATGTCCGATTTGAGCAACCAGCGCTTCGAAGTCTTTGGGGGTGCACAAATGGATATTGGGTGTGTTGTACCACTGGTAGGGCATTTGCTTGGACACAGGCATACGACCCAAAGCGATCGACCACACATGGTACCAATGGCCAAAGTTGGGGAAGCTGACAATGCCTTCCTTGCCCACCCGTGCGATCTCTTTCAGGATTCGCTCAGTGTTGTGCATGGCTTGCAGGGTTTGCGACAAAATGACCACGTCAAAGGCATGGTCCTCGAACATGGCCAAGCCTTTTTCAAGGTCTTGCTGAATCACATTGATGCCGTTGCCCACACTGCGCTGCACATTGATGTCATCAATTTCAACACCATAGCCAGTGGCTTTGCGGGTTTTCATTAGGCGGGCCAGGAACGAACCATCACCACAACCCAAATCAAGCACGCGCGCGCCCATGGGCACCCAGCTTTCAATCAAGTCCAGGTCGGCCCTTGGCACCACAATGGGCAAGGGTTGTACATCTTGTCGAACAGCGTGCAGGGTTTTCATGCAAGCTCCTTGGCAATGCGCTCAAAGTAGCCACGCACCACGTTGTGGTAGCGCTCATCGGTCAGCAAAAAAGCATCGTGGCCATGCGGTGCGTCAATTTCAGCGTAGGTCACATCACGCTGGTTGGCCATCAGGGCCTCCACAATTTCGCGGGTGCGTTCGGGGGCAAATCGCCAGTCGGTGGTGAAACTGACCAGCAAAAATTTGGCTTTGGCGGCCTCAAGTGCCTTGACCAGATCGCCGCCGGTGTGGCGTGCCGGGTCGAAATAATCGAGCGCCTTGGTAATTAACAAGTAAGTGTTGGCATCGAAGTAATCGGCAAATTTGTCACCCTGGTAGCGCAGGTAACTTTCTACTTGAAAATCGACTTCGAGCCCATAGTTGTAGTCGCCGTTGCGCAGGGTGCGGCCAAACTTTTCGGCCATGTCGTCACCACTCAGGTACGTGATGTGACCAATCATGCGGGCCAGGCGCAAACCCCGCTTGGGTACCACGCTGTGCTCGTAGTAGTTGCCACCATGAAAATCGGGGTCGGTGACAATGGCTTGGCGAGCCACTTCGTTGAATGCAATGTTTTGCGCGCTCAGCTTGGGTGTAGACGCAACCACCATGCAATGGCCAACACGGTCAGGGTAACTCAGGCTCCACTGCAAGGCTTGCATGCCACCCAGGCTGCCGCCCATCACCGCTGCAAATTTCTGAATTCCGAAATAATCCGCCAGGCGCACCTGCGCATTCACCCAGTCTTGTACGGTCACAAACGGGAAATCAGCACCGTAAGGTTTTCCGGTTTGCGGATTCATGCTGCTGGGGCCAGTCGAACCAAAACACGAACCCAGGTTGTTCACGCCGATCACAAAAAAGCGGTTGGTATCCAAGGGCTTTCCGGGGCCCACCATGTTGTCCCACCAGCCTTCGCTTTTTTCCTGCCCTTCATAAAGGCCCGCCACGTGATGGGAAGCATTAAGCGCATGGCACACCAACACAGCATTGCTGTTGTCGGCATTCAAGGTGCCATAGGTTTCCACCATCAGCGAATAGCTGGGCAAAGACTTTCCGCACTCCAGCAAAAGCGGTGCAGTGAATTCAATAAGTTCGGGCTTTACGAAGCCCACGGACTGGTTGGCAAACACAATTCGGCGTTTCTTAGGTTGGATTGTTGGTTTTCGCAAGCCTTTGAGTATAAATCGCAAACTGGCTTTGACGGTGCTTTGAGTGCGGGCTTGGGCGCCCAGTGGGCACCTGGTTTTCCTTAATCGTCGTGCAACTGGCGCATCAATGCATCAATTTTTTCAATATCGAAGCTGCGTGTTACCTTTTTCACCAGTTTTTGAGTGGCCTCAAAATCGGTTTTCAAGAGCAGTTCTTTCACATCCAGCAACTGCGAAAGATGCATTGAATATTGGGTCAAGCCCATGCCCAGCAACAAGCGGGTCAAGCGTATATCGCCTGCCATTTCGCCACAAACACTGACCGGGACCCCTGCTTTTTCTGCGCTCGAGATTACCTCGTACACCAGCCGAAGTACCGCCGGGTGAAGTGGGTCGTAGAGATGCGCCACCTGGTGATCAACCCGGTCCACAGCCAATGTGTACTGAATCAGGTCGTTGGTACCGATCGACACATAATCCAGATACTTCAGGAAATGTGGCAGGCTGAGCGCAGCCGCAGGCACTTCGATCATGCCACCAATGGGCACGGCCTGATTGGCCTGAAAACGCCGCTCGAGCAATTGCTCACGCGCCATGTCGATGTAGGCCAATGCCTGCTTGGTTTCCCGAATATTGGTGAGCATGGGCAACAAAATTTTTATCGGCCCGTGCTTGGCTGCCCGCAACAATGCGCGTATTTGAGTCAGAAAGATGGCGGGCTCGGAAAGGCTGAATCGAATAGACCGAAGACCCAGCGCAGAGGTACTGGACACAGGCGGCGCGCTGCTGTTGGCGCCATCAAACTGCAAGGTTTTGTCGGCGCCCAAGTCCAGCGTGCGAACCGTCACCGGTTTGCCTTTCATGGCCTTGATGACCTTGCGGTACGCTTCGTACTGCTCGTCCTCCGAAGGCCATTCTTTGCGATTCATGAACAAGAATTCGGAGCGAAACAAGCCCACGCCGTCTGCGCCAGCGTCCACAACGCCTTTGATGTCTTCGGGCAACTCAATATTGGCCAGCAACTCGATGCGGCGCCCACATTGCGTACGCGCTTCTGTGGTGATCAGACGCTTTAAGCGTTGACGGGAAAGCGCCAGTATTGCCTGTTTGCGCTGGTATTCCTCCACCACCATGGTCGCGGGGTCCAGAAACACGGCCCCCACTTTGCCATCCACCACCACCAGGTCACCGTTGTGCACATACTCCAAAGCACGCGGCACCCCCACCACTGCGGGAATGCCCAAGCTGCGCGCGACAATGGCAGTGTGGGAGGTCGCACCACCCATTTCTGTCACGAATGCGCCCACCCGGCGACCCTTTAACTGCACCATGTCGGCCGGGGAAATATCGTGCGCAACAATCAGCCAAGGGTCTTCGTTTTCGCCTTCGGGTGGCAATGGCAGCGCGGTAGCATGGCCGCGCAAAGACTTTAATACCCGTTCAACCACTTGCCGAACATCGCTGTTGCGCTCACGGAAGTAGTCGTCTTCAATGGCAGAGAACTGCTCCAGCAGCACTTCCATTTGCTCGATCAATGCCCATTCCGCATTGATCAGTTTGCTTTGAATCAGGTTCTTGGGTTCTTCCGACAGAATCGGGTCGGCCAGAATAAGGCTGTGCAAATTCAGAAAAGCATCAAACTCAGCCGGGGAGTCCGCCGCAATTTGACTGCGGATTTCAACCAGTTCATCAGCCACTCGCTTAATGGCATTGTCGAACCTTTTCTTCTCGAAGCGAACCGACTTTTTCTCGATGCGATTGCGGGGTATATCCCGCATGGCCGTGTCCCACACCAGGGCGCGGCTGACTGCAATGCCTCGTGAAACTGCGATGCCATGCAAGGCCAGGGTCATGGTTTACTCGCCTTCGCCAAATTTGTCATCAATCAAAGCCACCAGTGCAGCAATGGCCTCGGTTTCGTCACTGCCTTCAGCTTCCAGCAACACGTTGTGCCCTTTGCCTGCGGCCAGCATCATGACACCCATGATGCTTTTCGCATTCACGCGGCGACCGGCTTTGCCGATCCACACTTCAGACTGAAAACGGCTGGCGGTTTGGGTCAGTTTGACTGACGCGCGTGCATGCAGGCCCAATTTATTGCTGATGGTCATTTCTTGCTGAATCATCGTTTTTCGCCGGGTTAAAGGTTTGACGTTGTGGCGCCGTGGCACCAGTGCTTACGATACCGTTTCGGCCACCCATGACCAATCGCTCAGCCACTTCGTTGATGGGCAAATCCCGAAAACCAAGGGCACGCAGTACCATCGGCAAGTTACACCCGGACACCAACACGGTCGGCAGGTTGAGCGACTCGATACCGGCACGCACTGCCGCGTTGGAAGGCGTGGCACCAAACAGGTCGGTTAAAAACACCACACCGTCACCGGCATGCACTTGCCTGGCGGCAGCTTGAATGCGTTGCACGGACTGCTCGATGTCTTCATCGCCCGGTACGTCCACCACAGCCAGCCCATCGGGCAAAGAGCCCATGACGTGCCTCACGCACTGGGCAATTGCATCGCCCAAGGGGGCGTGAGTAACCAGCACGAGCCCCAGCATCAGTGGGTCTCCTTCAAGGCAGTTTCAACAGCTTGCACAAAGGTATCTGCCACCGGAAAACCGGTTTGATCCATGATCTCGCGAAAGCACGTTGGGCTGGTCACATTCACCTCGGTGAGGTTTTGACCAATAATGTCCAAACCCACCAGCAACAAACCACGCTTTTTAAGTTCAGGCCCCAGTGTTCGGGCAATGTGCCAGTCACTTTCGCTCAGGGGCTGGGCCCGGCCTGTACCGCCGGCAGCCAGGTTGCCACGGTGCTCTCCTTCTTTGGGCAAGCGCGCCAGACAATACGGCACTGGCTCGCCATTAATCAGCAACACACGTTTGTCGCCATCCACAATCTCAGGAATGTAGCGCTGAATCATGGCGGTTTTTTTGCCGTAATCAGTCAGTGTTTCCAGAATAACGCCCACATTCTGGTCGCCTTTTTTAAGACGGAAAATGGAGGTGCCGCCCATGCCGTCGAGAGGTTTGGCGATGGCATCGGGGTGTTGCTCCAGAAAACTGCGAAGTTGAGCAGCGTTGCGCGACACCAGCGTGGGCACCACGAACTGCTCAAACTGGGCAATGGTGAATTTTTCATTGTGATCACGAATGGCGCGCGGGCTGTTAAACACACGTGCGCCCTCGCGCTCACCTTGTTCGAGCAGCCAGGTCGCCGTTACAAACTCGGCATCAAAAGGCGGGTCTTTGCGCATGATGATTGCATCGAGATCTTTCAAGGCCACTTCTTCGCGGCCCACTTCCGAGTACCAGGGTTTGTTGGCCCGATCAAGGCTTATCCACACCACCTGCGCCCGCACACCCGAACCACTGGCCCAATGCATGCCACCATCTTCGATCACACCCACCTTCCAGCCATGGGACTGTGCAGACTCCATCATGGCAATGGTTGAATCCTTTTTTGGATTCAGGCTGGTGAGCGGATCAATGACACACACAAAGCTTCGGCTGCTCATGCGGCCAACTCCACGCTGGCGGTGGCCTCCAGTTCTTGCGACGCAGCCAAGGCCGCCAGCCGGCCGATTACACCATAGGCATAAAAGCGGTTCATGGCCGCATCGGGGCGGTCACTGCAATCTGGGGTGTTACAGGGTGTTTCGAATGCCAGGGGCACAAAGTGCATGCCGGGCGCATTCAGGTTTTCGTCACGGCCACGGCCTGTGTGCACGCGGTAAAAACCACCCACCACATAACGGTCGATCATGTACACCACGGGTTCGGCGACCGCATCTTCGATATTCTCAAATGTGTGTACGCCTTCCTGAATGATCACATCAGACACTTGCATGCCTTCTTTGATCACCGACATTTTGTTGCGCTGCTTGCGATTCAGACCCACCACTTCAGAGGCATCTTTCACGGTCATGATTCCCATGCCGTAAGTACCCGCATCGGCTTTCACCACCACATAGGGCTGCTCATCAATGCCGTATTCCGCATATTTCAAGCGCGTTTTGGCCAATACTTCATCCACGGCTTGCGCCAAGGCTTCCTCGCCCACACGTTCCTGAAAATTAAGCTGGTTGCGGTGGGTGAAATAGGGGTTGATCAACCAAGGATCAATTTCAAGCATTTCAGAGAATGCTTCCACCACAGAATCGTAGGCCTTGAAGTGAGCACTTTTGCGGCGGGTTGCCCAGCCGGCATGAAGAGGGGGCAACAAGATTTGATCTTTGATGCCTTGAAGAATATGCGGCACGCCCGCAGACAGGTCGTTGTTCAACAGCACTGCGCAAGGCTCCAGGCCTTCTACACCAACCCGGTTGCCATTGCGCTTCAAAGGCTCCAGCACAATGTGCTGGCCATCGGGCAAATCAAAGCGCGTGGGCTCGGTGATTTCAGGCGACACAGAGCCCAACCGGATGTCCAGACCCGTTTGTTTCAGAATGGCGGCCAGGCGAGCCACATTCGTGAGATAGAAGGTGTTGCGGGTGTGGTTTTCAGGAACCAACACCATGCTGCGTGCTTCTGGGCAAATTTTTTCGATGGCACTCATGGCCGCCTGGATAGCCAATGGCATCATGTCAGGCGACAAATTATTGAACCCACCAGGAAACAGGTTGGTGTCGACCGGCGCCAGCTTGAAGCCCGCATTGCGAACGTCCACTGAACTATAGAAAGGCGGAGTGTTCTCGTTCCAGGCCATTCGGAACCACCGTTCGATTTCGGTGGTTTTGTCGAGCATGCGTTTTTCAAGATCCAGAAGCGGACCGGTTAAAGCTGTTACTAAATGTGGAACCATCAACATTTCCTGGGTAAGACACTTCGCCAAGTGTAATCCAAAACGCTGCACTGCCACATTGGGGAAGGGAAATCGGGGGTGACGCAAAAAAGGCACCCGAAGGTGCCTTTGAATCAGCCCTTTACCCCGGGCTGAAGGAATCCACCGAAGTGGAGAGTGTGCTTACTTGCTGTAGGCTGTTTCACCGTGTGAAGTGATGTCCAGACCTTCGCGCTCTGCATCTTCAGTTACACGCAGACCCACGATCAGGTCAACCAACTTGAAGGTAACTGCGGCCACGATGCCAGACCAGACGATGGTGATGATCACGCCCTTGGCTTGTACAGCCAACTGGGAAGCGATCACGAAGTCGTCACCCATGGTGCCGCCCAAGCTAGGTGCAGACAACACACCCACCATCAAGGCACCCAGGATACCGCCCACGCCGTGCACGCCGAATACGTCAAGCGCATCGTCTGCACCCATCATTTTCTTCAGACCAGTTACGCCCCACAGGCAGATTGGGCCGGCCATCAAGCCAAGGATAAGCGCGCCCATTGGGCCGATCGTGCCGCAAGCCGGTGTAATTGCAACCAAACCACCAACTGCACCAGACGCAGCGCCCAGCATGGAGGCCTTGCCTTTCAGCAGCGCTTCAGCGCCGGCCCAGCTCAATGTTGCAGCCGCAGTGGCCAGCAATGTATTGATGAAGGCCAATGTGGTACCGCCGTTGGCTTCCAGGTTTGAACCGGCGTTGAAGCCGAACCAACCCACCCACAGCATGGAGGCACCGACCATGGTCAATGTCAGGCTGTGTGGAGTCATTGCTTCTTTGCCGTAACCAACACGCTTGCCGATCATGTAGGCGCCCACCAAACCTGCCACAGCAGCGTTGATGTGAACCACAGTACCGCCGGCGAAGTCGATTGCGCCGTCTGCGAAGATGAAGCCAGCAGCGTCCCACACCATGTGTGCAATCGGGATGTAGCTGAATGTGAACCAGATTGCGCAGAACAACAGCACCGCAGAGAACTTGATGCGCTCAGCGAATGCGCCCACGATCAGGGCACAGGTAATGGCCGCGAATGTGGACTGGAATGCGATGAAGATGAACTCAGGAATCATCACACCTTCAGTGAACGTGGCCGACAAGGAATCGGGCGTTACACCGCTCAGGAAGAGCTTGCTGAAGTTACCTACAAACGGGTTGTCGCCACCGCCGAAGGTCAGGCTGTAGCCGTAAATGGCCCACAACACAACGATCAAACAGAATACCGACATGACCTGCATGAGTACAGACAACATGTTCTTGGCACGAACCAAGCCGCCGTAGAACAAGGCCAAACCTGGAATTGTCATGAAAATCACCAAAATGGTGGCAATCATCATCCAGGTAATATCGCCTTTGTCCACTGTTTGCTCAACAACAGGTGCGGCTTCTTCGGCTGGTGCAGCTTCAGCGGCCATTGGGGCTTCAGCAGCAGGTGCGGCTTCAGGGGCAACAGTTGCGTCGCCTGCGGGCATTGTAACGGCTTCGGTGGCAGGTGCCGCCGGGGTTTCTTGCGCAAACACACCGGGACTAGCAACACTGAAGCTCAGTGCCGCGGCCGCCAGCCAGACAGTCAGAAGTTTTTTCATGATTTCCTCACTTCTCTCTGGTTAAAGGGCGTCTTTACCGGTTTCGCCTGTGCGAATACGGGTAACACTCAACAAATCAAACACGAAAATTTTGCCGTCACCGATCTTGCCGGTTTTGGCTGCGCCTTCAATGGCTTCGCAAGCCTGATCAACCAGGCTGTCATCCACTGCGGCTTCAATTTTCACTTTGGGCAAAAAGTCGACAACATACTCGGCACCGCGATACAACTCGGTGTGACCTTTCTGGCGACCAAAACCTTTCACTTCGGTAACCGTAATGCCTTGTACGCCGATGGCAGACAGCGCTTCACGGACTTCATCGAGTTTGAAAGGCTTAATGACTGCTGAAATTAGCTTCATTACGCACTCCTGAATTAAGTTTGAAGAGGGTGGAAACAGCGCCCTCTTCAGAGCGCTGTCTGGATACGATTTAGAACGTTTTACCAACAGAGAAAACAAGCACGCCATCGGTGTTGTTCTTGCCTTTTGGCTTGATGTCTGTATCAACGTAGGTCAAGCCCAAGTCAAAGCCAGAGTAGGCATAGGTCAAACCAATGCTGTAGTCATCGTAATCGGCATCGCCGTTGCCAGGACCTTCAACACTTGTTGTACCGTAGTGAAGTGCCAAGCCGAGGTCGTCGGTAATTGAATAGTCGTAGTTCAGGTACGCGTATGTCGAGCCGTCCGCATCAGTAAAACCGAAATAATCTTTGGACAAGGAATAGGCACCACCCAAAGTGAAACCGTACGCGCCAACGCTACCGTATAGCTCAAGGGTATCTAAGTTGTCTGTTTTTTCAGCGCCAGTGTAGAGATACTGAAGCAGACCAACATCATAGGAAATCCCGGACGCTTCGCCAGCGTAACCAAGGTAAACATCTGTCTCCAAGCCGCCGGCATCCAGGCCGAAGAACGGCTGAAAGTCGATACTTGAATTCCAGACACCCGCGTAAAGGCCGCTTGAGTGGCCGTAATCAAAACCACCTTGCAAAGCCAGCTCACCGTCCGTCTGGGAAACACCACGGAAGCGGTAGTCAGTGACCATACTCACGTTTGCAGACATTGTGTGCTCAGACTCTTGAGCAGAGACAGTTGAAACAGCCCCGAAGGTTGACGCAGCGATTGCAGCGACCATTACTAATTTTTTCATCTCACTCTCCTAAAAATAGATGAATGCCGTAAAGTTTTTTTGGCAAGGGTCTATTAGCGAGAAGCGTGCCAGCCGTGAACTCGTCAGTAATTTCGCGATAAATCCCCCTTTTTCGGGCACAATAGCGATGCAATTTTTTGAATTTTTCACTGCGGCACCAATTTGGTGCACTCCTTTGGTGCGATGCACGACTACTCTTTTGGGGGAAACATTGGCGAACAATCCTTTCGACACCATTGCGGCCAAAGTTGGTGATTTGCTGAATGCAAAAGGCCTTCAAAACATGGAAAACCCAGTCACACAGCTGATTCGCCAGGGTTTGCAGGACATGGAATTTGTCAGCCTGGAGGATTTTGAAATCCAAAAGGAAGTGCTGAACCGGCTACGCGAAAAGGTGCATGCACTGGAAATGCGCGTGGCGGAACTCGAAAAGCGGACCTGACCCCACTGGGTGACCTCAATATGAGCACCCATTTGCCAAACGAAGCGGTGTGGGGATAATCGTCGGGGTTTGACTGCGCCCCCAACCATGCCTTTAGCCACCCTTCACAGCCTTACCTTTGTGGGCGTGCGCCCTGTTGCAGTACAAATTGAAGTCCATTTGTCGGCGGGCTTGCCTTCATTTGCACTGGTTGGTCTGCCCGACACGGAAATTCGCGAGTCCAAAGAACGGGTTCGGTCTGCACTGCTCAACAGCGGCTTCGAATTTCCCTCCCAACGCATTACCGTCAACCTGGCGCCTGCCGACCTTCCCAAAGGCAGTGCCGCATTCGACTTGGCTGTGGCGTTGGGTATTGCCAGCGCATCGGGGCAACTGGCCAAGGCCGATCTTTCCGACTGGCTGTTCGCCGGAGAGTTGTCGCTATCAGGCGCACTCACCGGCATGCGCAGCCCGTTTGCACTGGCGGTGGCAGCGCGAAAAGAAGCGCAATTGCGCCAACGCCCCTTGAAATTAATGATGCCCAAAGCACAGGCTAGTCTTGCTGCAACAGTGCCTGACATTGCAGTGTTTGGTGCAAGCACTTTGTTTGAGGCAGCTGCGCATCTGGTTGGGCATGGCAATCCGCTTGAGCAACAACACGGCAGTGTACAAAGCAGTCAAAGTCAGCCGTATCTTCCTGACATGGACGAGGTCATTGGGCATCAAACGGCAAAACATGCGCTACTGACCGCCACCGCGGGTCAGCACCACATTCGCTTGGTGGGGCCTCCCGGAAGTGGAAAATCCATGCTGGCACAGCGTGTTGGTGGGCTGATGCCGCCCTTGCCTTTCGAGGACTCGCTTGAAATTTCCGCCATTCGAAGCTTGAAAGGCGAAAGCGATTTACTCAGCCCGCAGCGCCCTTTCCGCAACCCGCACCCCAGCAGCTCAATGGCAGCCCTGATTGGCGGGGGAAACCCGCCCTCTCCGGGAGAAATTACCCTGGCGCACCAGGGCATTTTATTCACAGATGAAGTGCTGGAATTTGATCGCCGTTGCCTGGAGTCGTTGCGTGAGCCCCTGGAAACAGGGCGGGTCAATATTTCCAGATCGGGCCACCAAGCCAGTTTCCCGGCCAGGTTTCTGTGGGTGTGTGCACACAACCCCTGCCCATGCGGCTGGTTGGGTCACCCGGCCAGAGAATGCCGCTGCACCCCAGACCAGGTTCGGAAATATCAAAACAAGCTTTCTGGCCCCTTGGCCGATCGGCTTGATATTTCAGTGGAGGTGCAGGCCATTGACCACGGTACACTGCTGCACGCAGAAGTAGAGCACAACGAACAGGCTGGCAGTGCACGGCTGCGTGCCCAGGTTGAAAAGGCCCGTGCCATTCAACTTCAACGCCAAGGTTGCTTGAATGGTGAAATGAGTGCCGGGCAAATCAGCAAGCATTGCAAACCGGCCAACAGCGCAGAAAAACTATTGCTGGCCTATGCCCAGAAAAACCACCTTTCTGCACGGGCGTTGCACCGAATTTGCCGAGTGGCCAGAACGCTTGCGGACCTGGACGAGGTCAGTCAAATCGATAAAAAACACATTGCCACAGCCATTCAGTACCGCAGGGCGCTAGCTGGCGAGTCAAGCAGCCAGTCGCCAGTGACCCATACACCGTAAGCCATGCTCAACCCCCGCGTTGTTGCTCTGCTCCGAATGGGATCAGATGACTGACCTTGCGGCCGGGTCGCGCATACCAAACCCAGCTGCACAACTGCATGACCCACAAAATGGCCAGGGAAATCCGCATGGCATCGGTGCTGCTGAGCCCCAATGCCGCAAATGAATCAATACCAATACCAATGCCCCATTGAATGCTGAAAGCACCAATGAAGATCAACAAATTCAACGCTGTGCTGGAGCGACCGGTGAGTTTTTTTGGAAATGGCTTGTTACAAGTTGCGTAGGTCATGATGCCTGACGAAATCAGGAATGCATGAATCAGCCAACCCCACAGGCCCGATTGTGCCCCCTGCACAATTTGAACCGCAAAGATCACCAGCGACAACCCCATGCCAATCAGCATGATCTGGTCTTCATCACCCCCTGCCTTCGACACCCGACGCGTTAAAAAACCAAGCGCCAAATACCCAAGCATGAGCACCGCGGAAATCCAGAACATGTTTTGTGCAGCCTGCGCATTGCTCACCCCGATCACGTTGGTAAACCAAGGGCCAACCCACAAACCATGAAACGCCATGAATCCGCCTTGCGTAATCATGGCCAGGGGTGCCACACGCCAAAAGTGCGGGTGTGCATAAATGGCTTTGTAGCCTTGGGCCATGTCAGCAACGGACTGGGTTTTTTGCGGTTTGAACAGCGAAGGCAATGCAAACCACAAGGCCAAACCTGCCAATACACACAGCACTGCTGCCACACCAAACACACCGCGCCAACCCAAAGCGGGCAAAGCCGCCTCGACGGGCGTTGTGACGGTAAGCGCACCCAATGAACCAGCCACCAGCATCCATGAAGACAGACTGGCCTGCATGTGCGGTCGAAAGTACAGCGAGTAGGCTTTCACCGCCGCCATCAAGCAGGCTGACACACCCACGCCAATCAATGCACGGCCCAACCACAGTACCAAGTAGGAGTCTGCCACTGCAAAAAGCAAGGCACCCAAGGCAGCAAAACCAATGAGTACCGCTTCTACGCGCCGGGGACCATAGCGGTCAAGCATCACGCCTACGGGCAACTGCATGATGGCAAACGAGAGGAAATAGGCCGAGGCCAAAAAACCCAACTGCCCCGCAGTCAATCCCAGTTCCTGAACCAAAGGTTGGGCGATCACCGCATTGATGGCCCGAAACGCATAGGACATGACGTAGGCCACAGCGAATATGATGAACACGCGCATGGCCAGGCCACCGCTGACATACATATGCTCAACGCCATCGGGGCCTATTTCATGTGACACGTCTTGAGGGTTGTACCGCATTACTGCCCCAACAGCGAAAATCCGCCAAACCATGAGGTGACCGAATCAGGATTGGCAGCCTCGCCGGGACCCATCATCATTACCTGGTACAGAATTCCCTGGTGCTCAAAAAAACGGGCTTGCGCAAAAGCAGTTTCACCGTTTGGCAAAGTGCCTTTGATTGACATTTCATGCACAGTTTTACCCAGCCATTGAATCGGTTTCAGATCCGGTTGACCTGCGGAAATATTGTTGGCCACCGCTTGTGCCAACGCATCGCGCAACACACCGCCTTGCGCTGCCAACTCACCCTGCAAAGGCACGGTGCCAACCGCAAAGTACAAACCTTCAACCTGCGCAGCATGCAAAGTCAACGGCACCTTCAGGCCAATCAGGTCCATGGTTCGTGTGACTTGTGCAGGCTTGTCAGGAAAGGTGGCCATGTAGCCTATGTCGGGATTGGGCACCACGCGCCAGTTGAACTGGGGCGAGCAAGCGACCAGGGCGCATAATGCAAACAAGGTGACAAAAATTGCGCGGCTTTGAGCAAAGGCTTTATTCATGAGACGCTTTAAGGCGAAAATTAGGCAGGTGCTCCATTGTAGGGGCACTTCATGCAGATCAATAGCAGTGATAACCAGAGTGTGAACAGAATGGGTATTGTGAAATTTAAATCCAAAGCAGCCGGCGACATTGTGATGTTCAAGTCCAACGCAGAGCAGCTATTTCGAATTATGGGAATTGAGGCCAGCGAATGCGGCGTGATCGAGCCCCAGGACCTTGCACATGCGCATGCACAACTGGTTGCTGCTGTGAACATGGAGCGCATGGCCAAAGCCGAGAACCCGGTCAATGAAGACGAACTGACGGTGGAAGAGAAGATTGCCCTTAAAAACCATGTGGCTCTTGAGCAGCGCGCCTTCCCATTGCTGAAAATGCTGGAAGAGGCGCAAAAGAAGAATGTGGATGTGCACTGGGGATTCTAAAGAATCCCCCTGATTTCTTCAGGCGTTCGCCGTGTCGCGGCGACGAACAGGCCCTGCGATTGCTTCAACCTGCAACTGGGTTTTCTTGCCCAGGCCGATTAAAAAGCCCAGTTCGGCGACGACAAACAAAGGGCCAATTGCCAAACCAATCACATCGTCCACAAACGCGGGTTTGCGCCCTTCGTAGTAGTGACCAACAAACTGGATAATCCAGCCCACCACAAAAATTCCCACGCCGGCACCCAACCAAGCCACTGTGCTTAACGTTGCGAAATGCCCGGCAGTCAACAACAAAGCGCCGTGAATAAAAAACATGGCCAGGCCGTAACTCAAGCTGAGCTTGAAATAAAACAGGCTGGACAGCAGAAACACCACCAAAGCTGGCGTTACCGCAATACCGGCCACATCGATCGACACACGCGACAAGAGAATAAGCACCGACAACACAATAATGGGCACGCCAATAAAGTGCGTGGCAATGTTGCGAGGGTCACGGTGATAGGTGGCATACGTGGCCAGTTGGTCAACCAGGGTTCTCATGGCTTGTTCTCCTCGAAGCGGCAATTGCACTAAATATTTGATTTTGAGGGTATATGGTTACAAATCACACTCCAAAGGTCTGTCAATTGCCTGACATTTGATGCTAATTTAGTGGCAAAGGTGGAGACATTTACAAAACAACAATGCAAACACTCAATATTCAACACATTTTGAACCGCGGAAAGTGGTTTGCCAACCTGCCAAGTAACCTTCAACAGGCTTTGCTAAAACACGGTGCGCTGCGCCAGTTTCAAAACGGGCAACGCTTGTTCTCGAGGGGTGACTGTGCCGACGGGCTGTACGCAGTGCTCAGTGGTTCGGTTCAAATTGTAGGGGCCAGCAAACACGGCGCGGAAGACAAACACGTGATCTTGACTTTGATCGACCCGCCCGACTGGTTTGGGGAAATTTGCCTGTTTGACCGGCAACCCAGAACCCACGACGCCATGGCCGATGGACCGGCCACCGTGTTCCACGTTCGGCAAACATTGCTCGACCAACTCATTGCAGAGAACCCCAATTACTGGCGTGATTTTGGCCTGTTGCTGACTCAGAAAGTGCGTCTTATTTTTGGCGCGATTGAGGATGCGGCCCTGCTGCCCACCCACACACGACTGGCCCGCAGATTACTGCAAATGGCAGAGGGTTACGGTATACGCGCTGACAGCAACACAGTTAGCGCCCGAACTTTGCATGTGTCGCAGGAAAAACTGTCGGCCATGCTGTCAGTTTCCCGGCAGACCGTGAACCAAATGCTGAAAGAACTCGAAAATGACGGCTTGCTGCAACTGGGACGGGGCAATATTGAAATTTTGAACCTTGACGGTTTGAAACTAAAAGGCCAGGTGATATAGCTGCATCCAAAACCCGCCACCGGGTGTTCCCTCTCTGTCGACTTGTAATTTGACACCTGTTTTAAGCATCAACGACAGAGGGATTAAAATGATATTCAAGAAAAAATTTGTGGCACTGGCTTTGTCCAGTTTGGTGTTGGGTGGTTGTTTTTCAGATGATGACAACCTGAACTTAAGTGCCGGTGATGTGTTCTTGCTGACAGACGCAAACCAGTTGGCGTCGCTCAACCGTGACAACCCCTCTCAGCTTAGAACCAGCACCCAGCTAAGTGGCTTCATGAGCAGCGGCGAAGTCGCCATTGGCATGGACTTCCGCCCTTTCAACAGTAAGCTGTACGTGGTCACCAAAGACGCCAGCGATGTGGGTCGGGCTTACACAGTCAACACAAGCACTGGCGCACTGACTTTTATTGCCACCTTGGTGGCTGACCCTGCAGACGACTCGCCAGGAAATGCCGCGTACGCCACTTTGCTGGGCGATAATTTTGGCGTCGACTTCAACCCGGCGGCTGACGCCTTGCGCGTTGTCAGCGATGCAGGTCAGAACCTGCGTATTTTTCTGGACAACGATCGCCGCGCTACAAAAACAGCGGGGCAAACCATTACCGATCTGGAAATCAATGGCGGCCCGGCCAATGCTGAAACCACTGGCGCGGCGTACACCAACTCGTTCGACGGCACCAGTGGCACTCGCTTGTTTGACATCGACACGGTGAACAGCCGCTTGGTACTACAAAGCGCAAACCCTGGAACTTTGACCGACATTGCGCCCCTGGGAGTGAGCGCAACAGCTGTTAACGGCTTTGACATCGATCCAGAAACGAATGTCGGCTATGCCCTGCTGACAGTGGGTGCGAGCAAAGGGTTGTACACGGTACGGATTCCTGACCCCGCAGAGACATTGCCCATTGCGACCAACGCAGCTGCGCTGCTTGGCAATGTGAACATCAGCGGCAATGTGATCGGACTCGCTCTTGAACTGAACAAAAATCCAACCGTAGTTGGTCTGAACGGTACATTGACAGCCCCCACGCTGTTCTCCTTCACGCTGCGCACACCAAACACCATTAGCACACCAATTGCGGTGACTGGCCTGGCAGCGGGTGACCAATTGCTAGGCATTGATGTACGCCCAGCCACCGGCGAGTTGTACGGCTTTGTGCGCAACGGAACGAATGGCAAGTTGTACACCATCAATCCTGACACAGGTGCATCGACTTTGAAGTCGAGCCTGAGCAATGCCAACACCGCAGGTGCTGCGCTGGTATTTGATGCCGCAAAGGTTTACAGCATTGACTTCAACCCGGCTGCAGATCGTTTGCGACTGGTCAGCTCGGGCAATGGTGACGGCGAAAACTATCGCATCAATGTGGACACGGGTGCAACCATCGTTGAAAGAGACCAAACGGCTGCGCCAGGTGGAGACCCGGCAGGCGGAGATCTTAGATCAGACGCTGGTGCACCAACGCCAGCCGCAGTTGATTTCAGCGTGACGCAAATTGCGTATACCCGCAATTTCTCGTCGACCATTCGCCCAGCCCCATCCACAAGAATGTTTGATATTGATTCCGTCAACTCAACATTGTTGCAACAGCTACCACCCAACACCGGTTTGCTCAGGCAAATCGGCGCCGTTGGTGGTGGCGGTTTGAATAACTTTGCCGGCTTCGATGTGGTGGGTGGTGACGATGGTGCCCGTGTGATTGCAGGACGTATCGGTACGACTGGACCATACAGCCTGTTTGACATCAACTTGAGTACAGGTGCTGCGACTCCAGCTGGCGCCTTGATTGGTGCAGGTGCCACCAATCAAATCGGTGGCGGGACAGGGCCTGCCGATCTTCGTGACCTGGCGATTATTTACAACCAGCAGTAATTCAACGCAAAAAAAACCCCGGTTCAAAAGACCGGGGTTTTTTTACGTTTCCAACTTTGCGACGAATTACCTCAACGCCACCGCCGTACCAATGAACATGATTTCACCGGAAGGTCGATTGCCCAAAGGTGATCCTCCTGCCGGCTCCAGCGTGACTTCAAACAATTGCTTTTCTACCAATTCAGGTAAATTGTTTGCGGGCACCACCATCGGCTTGCCCCATTCCATCAGCCCCAATGAAGTGGGCGCTGGGTCCGAAGGTGCTTTGGTCCACAATTGCAGCGTTTTGCCCATGTTGGCCGGGTTGCCCTCAATTGGAAGGTTGCCGATTTGATACACACGAATGGTGTCATCTGGCATGGCTTCAACCAACCACTCGGTTGTTTTGTCGGGGCTTTTCATCACAGCAACATAACGTGGGCCATCATTGGGCGCTTGGCCTGCACCCAGCAACTGCACACCCAGCACCACCGCAGCAGTGCTTGCAGCAACCGCCCAACCTTTCCAAAGCCATGCCAGAGGAGCAACTGAAGCTGTTGTCTCGCTTGCGCGGGTCAATGAATGGTCTACCTTGGCCCACACTTTGGCACTAACTGGCTCTTGCTCGAACTTTCGGGACATGGCGGCAAAGTGATCCGTCCAGTTGCTCACCTCTTTGGCGAGTTCTGGGTCCTGGTTCAAGCGGCGCTCAAAATCCTGTCGCTCAGCGTCTGTCATTACGCCGAGCACGTACTCACCAGCCTCGATAATCTTGGCTTCTGTCTGCGTCGTCTCTGTCATGACAAACACTCCTTCAATTTCAACAATCCCCGGCGTATCCAGCTTTTCACGCTGCCGAGGGGCGAATTCAGCCTCTGTGCAATTTGCTCATGGGTGTAACCATCAACAAAGGCCAACACAATGGCGTTGCGCTTGGTTTCGTCGAGCTTTCCCAAACACGCGCTTAGTTTTTCAGCTTCCTGGGCCAATTCCTGATTGTCGTTGGTCGACAGCTCGGGCACATCGTACTCTTCGGAAGACACTTCCATAAGACGCTTGCGTACAGAGTTTAACGCCTGGTTGCGAACCACCGTGTACACCCAACCACGCGCTGATCCCAAGGCGGGTGAGTATAAGCGAGATCGATTCCAGACCTTGACCATGGCATCGTGTAACACCTCTTCGGCCAATTCACGCCGTTTCACGATTCTGTACGCCACCGAAAACAGCCAACGGCTGTCGCGCGCATAAATGGCCTGCAACGCAAATTTTTCGCCTCGAGCACAGGCCAGAAGCGCAGCCTCATAGTCAAAGTCGCTCGGGTCTGGAGAATTTTTTTCGGTCACGTTAACACTACTCGCAGCAAGGTCAAACAGATGCAAAAGAAAGGGCAAAACAGGTTTGCCCACCCGCTTGGGTTACCAGACAACACCGGAATCAATCTTCAAGCAAAGCACGAAGCATCCAGGCTGTTTTTTCATGTATGTCCATGCGCTGGGTCAGAATATCCGCAGAAGGCTGATCATCCCCGTCTTCAATGATCGGAAAAATTTCGCGGGCTGTACGCGCAAGCGCCTCGTGGCCCTTGGCCAGAATTTCCACCATTTCCATGGCCTTTGGCGGCTTGGCGGGCGCATCTTTCAAGGTGCTTAATTTTGCGAACTCGGCGTAAGAACCCGGTGCATGAAAACCCAGTGCTCGAATGCGTTCCGCAATTGGGTCCACTGCATTCCACATTTCGGTGTATTGACCCATGAACATGGTGTGCAGGGTATTGAACATTTTGCCAGTCACATTCCAGTGGAAATTGTGCGTGGTCAAATACAAAGTATAGGTTTCAGCCAACAGGCGGCTAAGGGCCTGGGCAATAGCTGCACGTTTGGCATCGGGAATGCCGATGTTGATTGAAGGCATGTCGGGTTTTTTTGCTGCTGCTTTTGCCATCAGAAAACTCCTTTACGTACCAATGAATTCTTTATTGACCCAAGGGGTTGGAAATAGTTGCCACCCCGTTGATGTGCACAGATCCAAAGTACAGTTTGCCATCAAAGGGCGTGGCCTGCGTGATGTAATGGTAATAAGCCCCCGCCTTCTCGGCTTGCAGGTTGGCAATCACTGTACCCTGCGGATTAATCGCCAGGGCCATGGCCTTGGGCGTGATCGGAAATTGAACGTAATTCAGTAATTTTGCCATTGCTTTTCGAACAGCTGGCTTGCCTGCCAGCGAATCCAGCAAAGGGTCACGTAAACTGGGTACTGCCACCCAGTAATTGCCGTCTGTGTCGGTGCGAATGTTGTCGGGAAAACCAGGCAAGGCATCGATGAAAATATCGCTGGTCCCGGCTTTCTCGCCTTGCAACCAGTATCGAACCACGCGGTATTCACCCGTTTCATTCACCAATACATAGTCGCCCGCTTTTGACACTGTGACACCGTTTGCGAATTGCAAGCCACTGAGCAACGTCTTGGTTTCGCCCGTTTGAAAATCGTACTGAAGCAAGCGCCCGTTTGGACCATGTTCAAGAATATCCAACACGTAATTATTCAGATCAAACTTGCTGGACGCGTCTGAAAAATAGGCGTAGCGACCATCGGCACTCACCGCCACATCGTCTACAAACTTGAAGGGCAAACCTTGCGACTCGGTGCTCAACACCGACACCTCGCCTTGCTGCGTCACTTTCAGCAGGCCTTTGATTGCATCGGCCACCACCAGAAATCCGTCAGGATGAAACACCAAACCCAAGGGGCGGCCTTTCGTATTGGCAATCAAATCGAAGGGGGTTGTTTGCGGACTTTTGGGCACTTGCAGTTTGACGGGGTCGAACCGAACAATCTCGCCAGTGTTCATGCCGGTGTATAGCAAACCATCCGCCCCCGGAGCGATCGATTCTGGCTGCAACAGGTTGTAGGTGCCAAATACCTCGGCTTTTTCAAGCAAGTTATTGCTTGCATAGGGGCCGGAAGTCAGGCTGGGCATGGGCGCCGGATTCCAGGCCACAGGCTCTACAGGAGTAGAACCAAACACTACAACACCACCAATCACCGCCACAGGCAGCAAAACTGCTGAAATCAAAACTTTGCCCAAAGCACGCATATTGTTGACACCTTGTAATTTCCGTTAGCATGGATGATATCGGAGGAAACAAGCCGAACCGCCAAAATAATCAGGAGACCGGTTGTGAATTTTGAACCCAGCGCTAAAGCGCAAGACTTTGTAAAGCGCGTTCGCGCCTTCATGAAAAATGAAATTGCCCCGCTTGAAGCAGCCTACTGGGACAAAATCGAGGCCCAGTGCAACGGTCGGGAGTGGGTCAACTGGCGCATTCCCCCTGAAATGGAAGCCCTGAAAAGCAAGGCGCGCGAAGCCGGTTTGTGGAATATGTTTTTGCCCGACGACAAACTGGGCGCAGGCTTGACCACCATGGAATATGCGCTGATCGCTGAGGAAACAGGCCGTAGCCTGATGGCACCCGAGGTGTTCAACTGCAACGCCCCGGACACCGGCAATATGGAAGTGCTGTGGAAGTACGGCAGCGACGCACAGAAGAAAGAATGGTTGGAACCCCTGTTGGCGGGCGAAATCCGATCTGTTTTTTGCATGACCGAACCCGATGTGGCCAGCAGCGATGCCACCAATATGCAGGCCACCGCCACACTGGAAGGTGATGAGGTGGTGATTAACGGCACCAAGTGGTGGAGCAGCGGGATTGGCGACCCGCGTGCAAAAATTGCCATCGTGATGGCTCGCACCGAAAACCCTGACAAGGACCGCCATCACCAGCACACCATGGTGCTGGTGCCATTGAACACACCTGGCGTTTCCATCAAACGCATGCTGCCCGTGTTCGGCACCTACGATGAACCACATGGCCACGGTGAAGTTGAATTCAGCAATGTTCGCGTGCCAGCCATCAATGTAATTGCCGGGCTAGGCAAGGGTTTCGAAATTGCACAAGGCCGCCTGGGGCCAGGTCGCATTCACCATTGCATGCGCTGCATTGGCGCAGCCGAAGAATCGCTGGATTTAATGATCAAGCGCGGCATAAGTCGGGTTGCATTTGGAAAGCCATTGATTAATTTGGGTGGCAACCGCGAGCGTATCGCTGAAGCCCGTTTGGCGATTGATCAAGCGCGTTTGCTCACCTTGTATGCGGCCTGGAAGCTCGACCAGCTTGGTGCACTGGGTGCAATGACTGAAATTGCAGCCATTAAAGTGGTGGCGCCCAACGTGCTGGAGCAAGTGGTGGACATGGCCATTCAAATGCACGGTGGTGCGGGTGTAAGCCGCGACACGCCATTGTCTGGCTTTTACATTCAGGCCCGCAGCCTGCGCCTGGCCGATGGCCCGGATGAAGTACACAAAGGCGTGATTGCCAGAATTGAGTTGATGAAGCGAGGTTTCAAATAATGACTGAGCTTTCAAAATCAGTCAGTGACTCGGTGCTCGACAAAGGCAGTACGGTTCGAAAGGGTGAAGAACTAAATACCGATGTGGTTACGGGCTGGCTGCGCACGCAGGGTTTGACACTGAGCGACGAGCCTGAATTGACGCAGTACTCTGGCGGCGCATCGAACTGGACCTACCGGCTAAAATATCCCGAAGCCGATTTGATTTTACGCCGCCCACCCAAAGGCACCAAGGCAAAAGGCGCGCACGACATGGGCCGCGAGTTTCGCATTCAAAGCCAGTTGAGGCCCGTGTATCCCTATGTGCCCAATATGGTCGGCCACTGCGCCGATGAGTCACTGATCGGCAGCGAATTTTATGTGATGCACCGCATTGAGGGCATTATTCCGCGCAAGCACATGCCGCGCGGTGTGCAACTGAATCGTGAGCAGGCCAGGCAACTGAGCATTAATTTTCTGGACCGTTTGATTGAGCTGCACCAAATCGACATTCACGCCAGCGGGCTGGACAGCTTAAGCAAAGGCGGTGGCTACACACGGCGCCAGCTAGATGGCTGGAACCAGCGTTACGACAAGGCACGCACCTGGAATGTGAGTTCATTCAACAAAGTGCGCCGCTGGCTTGATTTGAATTGCCCAGAGGATGTGAAGCTGTGCATGATTCACAACGACTGGCGTTTGGACAATGTGGTGTTGAGTCCGACCAACCCCACTGAAATTATTGGCACGCTGGATTGGGAGCTGGCTACGGTGGGCGACCCATTGATGGACTTGGGCAGTGGGATTACCTACTGGGTGCAGGGCGACGACAACTTCTTGATGAAGATGTTGCAACGCCAACCCTCCAACTTACCAGGCATGATGACCCGACAAGAAATGGTGGATTACTACATGCAAAAAACCGGTATTCACACCAACAACTGGACCTTCTACGAGGTATTTGGTTTGTTCAGAATTGCCGTGATTGCCCAGCAAATTTATTACCGCTATTACCACAAGCAAACACGCAACCCGGCTTTCAAAAACTTCTGGATCATGGTGAATTATTTTGACTGGCGCTGCAAATCGCTGATCAAAAAACTGGGCTGAACACACATGGGCACTATTTACTTGGTTCGTCACGGGCAAGCCAGCTTCGACAGCGCAGATTACGATCAACTGTCGGAGCTTGGTCAACTGCAAGCCGCGCAATTGGGCGCTTGGTTCAGGGCGCGCAAAATTCACCTGCATGGCTATTTCAGCGGCAGCATGAACCGGCATTTACAAACGGCGCAGGCCTTTGCCAACACCTATGGCGTGTTCAAGGAACCAATACAACACGCGGGCCTCAATGAGTACGACCATGAAGCCATTTTGCAGGCACTGATTGGGCAGTACGACGATTCCGATGCGTTTGAAAAACAGGTGATGCAAAACACCGACCCCCGCAAGGCTTTTCAGCAAATTTTCGAGAAAGCCATTGCGCGTTGGGTAAGCGGGGAACACGATGCCGATTACCCGGAAAGCTGGCGTGCGTTTAAAACCCGCGTCATGAGTGGTTTGGGCGCAGTGACTGCGCAAGCCACGCAATTGAAACAAGGCACGGCCTCGGCCAATGTGATTGTGTTTACTTCAGGTGGGCCAATTACGGCTGTGGCGCAAAACCTGTTGCAACTTCCGGATACAAACGCATTCAACCTGAACTGGATGATTACCAATTGCAGTGTCAGCAAGCTACTGTTTGGGCAACGGGGAATCAGCCTGGCAAGTTTTAACGAACAAGCCCACTTTGAAGGCGAAATTGCAGGTGTGTTGGCAGACCAGGCCAACGGGCTGGAAGCATTCGCTGCCAAACCCAATGGCCTGATCTCTTATCGCTGAGTTTAGTTGGCTTTCTTGATCTCGGTCACGGTGTAGTTCGAGCCTTCCTGCTTCACATTGAACTTCACTTTGTCACCTTCTTTCAGGCCTTCCAGCATGGCTTTGTCGGCCACACCAAACACCATGGTCATGGGTGGCATTTCAACACTTTTGATTTCGCCGTGTTTCACGGTGATCTTGCCGGTGTTCTTGTTGATCTTGCGAATTTCGCCATCGGCCATTTCAGTGTTGGCGGCCATGGTTTCTTTCGCCTCTTTGGCACCACCATGGTCGTGGCTGTGACCACCTGCATGGTTGCCCGCATAAGCCAGGCTTGAGCCCAACAAGGCCAAAGTGATTGCACTCAGTTTGATTGTGTTGTTCATGGTATTGCTCCTTCAAAAATTTAGTTGGCGATCACAGTAATTGTGCCCACCATGCCAGCCTGAAAATGGCCCGCGATCAGGCAGGCAAATTCAAAAGTGCCCGCCCTGTTAAAAGTCCAAACAATCTCCCCGGTTTGTCCTGGATCCACATGGGCCATGTACGGCTCATCGTGTTCCATACCAGGGAACCTCAACATCAACTCTGCATGTTTTGTATTTTCGGCTTGGGTGCCAATCACAAATTCATGCAGCAAAGTCCCCGTGTTGCGCACCACAAAACGAATGGTTTCGCCCTGCCTCACTGTCAGCTTTTCCGGGCTGAAACGCATGTCATCGCCCATGCTGACATCCACAGTTTTGTTGGCGGATTTTGCATCGCCCGCAATACCCCAGTCTGTCTGTTCTTTCACAACCGGGGCGCTGCCATGCTTTTTCTCGCCGTGGGCCTGGGCAATACCCTGCACACCTGCAAATAACGCAACACTCGCAATTAAGACACCCAGCAACTTCGACATTTACATTCCTTTACTTGCGTTACACGCTCAATGGCCGGAATGACCGGTGGGTTTGCGCACTTGCAGTTCAATGTGCGGCTGATTCTTCTGCGCAAGCTTCATGCTGGGCGTACCCGCATTGCTGCTGCGCGCAGGCCGGGCCAATTCACCAGTGAACTCGTACGCCACTGTGCCCTCTGGGTGCTTGTACCAACCGGGGTCGGAATAGTCACCAGGCTTTTGGTCCTTCCGCACTTTCAGCATGCTGAACATGCCGCCCATTTCCACCGAGCCAAAAGGGCCCTCCCCGGTCATCATGGGAATGGTGTTGTCGGGCAGGGGCATTTGCATTTCTGCCATGTCGGCCATGCCACGCTCACCCATGGCCATGTAGTCTGGAATCAGGTTGGTGATTTTCTTGGTCATGCCCCGGTGATCCACGCCAATCATGGTGGGCACATCGTGGCCCATGGCATTCATGGTGTGGTGGCTTTTGTGGCAGTGAAATGCCCAGTCGCCTTCCTCGTTGGCAATGAATTCCATTTGCCGCATTTGGCCCACGGCCACATCCACCGTCACTTCCGGCCAGCGGCTACCCTTGGGTGTTGGGCCACCATCGGTGCCCGTCACTTCAAACTCATGGCCATGAATGTGAATGGGGTGATTGGTCATGGTCAAATTACCCACGCGTAGTCGTACACGGTCATTTTTGCGCGCAACCAGCGGTGAAATGCCAGGGAACAGGCGGCTGTTCCAGGTCCACAAATTGAAGTCGAGCATGGTCATGATCTTCGGCGTGTAAGCGCCAGGATCAATGTCGTAGGCATTGAGCAAAAAGCAATAGTCGCGATCCACTTCGCTGATCAACGGGTTTTTGTTTTTGGGGTGAGTCACCCAAAAGCCCATCATGCCCATGGCCATTTGCACCATTTCATCGGCATGCGGGTGATACATGAAGGTACCGGGCCTGCGTGCCTCGAATTCATACACAAAAGTTTTGCCTGCCGGTATGCCGGGCTGATTCAGGCCTGTTACCCCGTCCATGCCGTTGGGCAAGCGCTGGCCATGCCAGTGAATGCTGGTGTGCTCAGGTAGCTTGTTGGTTACAAAAATTCGAACCCGGTCGCCTTCCACCACTTCAATGGTGGGCCCCGGGCTTTGGCCGTTGTAGCCCCACAAGTGGGCTGTCATGCCCGGTGCCATTTCCCGCAACACAGGCTCTGCCACCAGGTGAAATTCCTTCACGCCCTTGTTCATGCGCCAGGGCAAGGTCCAACCATTCAAGGTGACCACCGGGTTATAGGGTCGGCCCGTGTTCGGCACCAAGGGCGGCATGGTGTCGGGCGAGGTTTGCAAAATGGGTTCAGGCAAAGCGCTCATGGCGACCTTGCTGACACTGGCCGCAGCCACTGCACCACCTGTCAGGGCGGCGGCTTTAAAAAATTCTCGTCTGGAAGTCATGTTTATAATCCTTTTACTTAGTGACCACCACCAGCGTCGCCGCCAGCACTTGCTGCTGCGCCACTGACCGATACCATCATGGGCTTGCCCACGACCGTGGCTTGCAATGCGGCATCCGCTCGCCAAAAATCCGCTTGGGCATTGATGGCTTGAACCACCGTGTTCACCTGATCACGGCTGTCTGCCAACAGCTCGAACACACCAATGAACATGCCGTTGTAACGCAGCACATTTTCATCGGCGATGGTTTGCCGCAACGGGATGATTTCATCGCGGTAGTGGCGTGCAATGTCGTAGGTAGTGCGGTAGGCAGAATAGCTTTCACGCAGGGTAGATTGCGCGCCCCGCAATGTGGCTTCCAGCCGGTTGGCCGCAGCCAGTGTGTTGGCATTCATGGCATCGCGTTTCATGCCACCCCAGTCAAAAATTGGCAGGCTAAGCTCCAACTCGTAACCTTTGACATTGCCGCGCTCACCGCTTTCATTGTCAAACACCGTGTCGTAACGCACACCCGCCTCAAGGTCCAGAAAACTGGCCACATTGCCCAAGCCCTGTGCCTTGGCACTGGCATCAAAACCCTGTTTCGCCATGCGCACATCCAAACGATCTTCTGCGTGCCTGGCCACCTCAGCAGGGGCTTTGGGCGCTTCAGGCAAATCGGGTAGTCGCTCTGGCAACTTCAGTTGTGTGGTTTGTTCAGTGTTCAGGCCCAGCATGCGCACCAAGGCTTCTCGGGTTGCGGTGGCTTTGTGTCGGGTCGCAGCCAGGTTCACGGCTGCATCGGCGTAAAAGCTTTGCTGTCGGGCACGCTGAAGGCGCGTGAAATTGCCCACTTCCTGCATGCGGCGAGCCAGCTCTGCGCTGGTCTGTGCGCTTTCAAAAACCTGTTGGGCGTAGCTGTGTGCCTGTTTGGCCGCCACGGCATCCACCCAGGCTTGGCGTACCTGTGTTACCTGGTCCACCACACTGCTGGTCAATTGCAACTGCGCACGATCAACCTGAGTACGGGCAATGCCCTGGCGGGCCGGGAAACTGAGCAAATCCAACAGCCCAAAACTCAGCAATCTGCCAATTTCCAGTTCGCTGTTAAAACGAAGTCGTTCAAACGCAAAAACCGGGTTGTGAATACGGCCACCTTGCGCGGCCTGTGCAGCCTGCACCCAGTTTTCAGCCAGTACGGTTTGAAACTGGGGGCTGTGGGTCAACATCAGCTCCACGGCGGCTGGCTGGCTTAGTGGCTCTTTCAGAATGTCGTTGGCTTTGCTCGCCATGGCCTGGCGTTGTTCATCGGTTTGAACAAGGCTCAATTTGCCATTGGTGAAACCGGTCAATTCCTGATTGGTTTGGCTCACCGATTCATCGATATTCACGCTTGCACAACCTGCCAGCACCAACACAGCGGCGGCCGCAGCAGTTTTTTTCAACACAAATGGCATGCTCATTTTGCGCCCCCGTGTTGGTGACCCTGTTGGTGCTTCGCAGGTTCTTGTGACTCTGTGGGTTTGCTGTTTTCGGTTTTTTCGTAAGGCTCCCGGGCGTAAACGCGCCAGCCTCCAATTTCATCAACCAATTGATTTGCATTCGGCCAATTTTTTATTTCAGGGTCGTTGTAGGGCTGATAAGCCTCGAACGCAGACTGGTATTCAAGCTGTGGTGCGGCAGTTTCTGCATGTGCAGGCAAAGCCATGGCAAGCAGCGGCAGCACGAATAAGGGTTGGAACTTCATAGATCCTCGCAATCATTCAATACACAAGGCATGCAGGGCTTTCATCCCACGCATGCCCACGAATCAAATGGCGAGTGTTTTGGGCGGTCGGTCTATTCGGCGCGTGTCGGCGGAATGGGGAAGTTGTGACGCTGAAATTGGGTGTAGCGTAGCCTGTTGTACCGCTGCGAAACTGGTTTGAACCGGTGCAAACAACACCACCGCGCAGGTGGGCGCACAATTGCAGCAACCGTGCAGCGACTTCATTAGTTTTTTGGAGGAATCCGGGTCGGTGTGATCACCTGAACCCATTGAATGCATGCTGTGGTCCATGCCGTCGTGGTGCATCATTTCAGCCCCACTGGTGGTCGAATCGCCTTTCAAATGACAGGCGAACATGCTGGCCTGCGCCATGCCTTGAACAGGCAACGCAAACAGCATCATCCACATCAGAAAGGTTCGTACCACTTTTGTCATAGGTCGCAACATAACATTGTCGGTCAGACTCGGCAAGTTAGGGAAAGTTGCAGTAACTACCCCAAAGCCTCATTGATTTCACCTTGCGCTTTCAATTCTTCAAGCAGCAGGGCACGCACCACTTTTGTTTCAATGCTGTCGGGCTGCAGCAGATTCATGCGCTCAAGAAATGGCTGGGCTGAAGCAGGGGGGTTGGCCGCAAGCAAAGCTTTCATGGCCAACTTCCATTTTGGTGTGCTCGCAGCACGCGCCTTTACTCGCTTCAAGGCTTTGGCCAGCGCCCACTCCACGGGCGTGAAGTCGCTTCCCAACGGAAAAGGAGCCAATACCCCTGAACCGACAAACTGACCCAAGCTAGAATTCAGCGCACCGGGGGTGTTATTCAAAAACTCAGCAGGAATTTCATAGTCAGATTCAATTTTTCCGGCCTTTTTGGCTTGCGCCAGCAAGTCCGCCTGAAAACGCGCATCCGCGATGTGGATCAAAGCCTTGGCCACCTGAGAATCCGACTTGCCCCGAAGGTTGGCAACGCCATATTCGGTGACAACAATGTCGCGCAGGTGGCGCGGTATGGTGCAATGTCCATAGCTGAAAACAATGTTGCTGCTTGGCGCATCGCCCTGCCCATTCTCCCGTACGGCACGAATCATCAAAACACTTCGACCCGTGGGCAACTTGTGGGCCATCGAGACAAAGTTGTACTGCCCCCCCACACCGGAGATCACTCGCCCGTCGGCCAAGCCATCTGACACCACGGCGCCACCCAAAGTCACCATAATGCCGGTATTGATAAAACGGGCATGTGTGCGTTGTTCGCTATACAGCACGGGGTTCAAGTCGAGCTGGTTCACATGCTCCACGCCCAGCATGTGGATGGAATCACGTTCCGTCTCGGGCATGTTGCTTAATGTGGCGTACATCGAGCCTGGTCCCAAGAAGAAGCCTGCATGCAGCACAATGCCCTGCTTCAAACTGCGGCCAAGGCCACTGGCCTGTAATGCGATCCGGGTGGACTTGTCGGCGAAATTGGCCAGAACACGCTGACCGTTGGGCAGCACCAGCCATACCCCCTCATGCAACACGCCTTCCTTGAACAGGCCATGTTGTTTCAATACCGAGAAGTCATCGGGAGAAATTTCCCGAACTCCGATCTCGGCCAGATCATCCAGCACGGTGGGCTCAAGTTGCTGCGGGTTACAGCGCCCCCGGTTGATTAACTTTTGCAATGCCCAGTGCCCGTATACCTTGCGTTTTAAAACCCCGGTTTGCATCAAATGCAAAAAGCCGTCCACAAACATTTCAGTGGCACCATAAAGCCCGACATCAAATGGCGTGTGTCCGCCGATCTGCTCGGCAAATACCTGGCTGGCATTGGGCCGGTTCAGCGCATTCAAAACGTTGCAGTAATTTGAATTGTCCGTTTGGCGCAAAGCCAGCGCATGTACTACGGCATCACCCAAAGCGCCAATGCCCACTTGCAGGGTGCCGCCGTCTTTCACCAGCGCACTGGTGTAAAAACCCAAGGCATAATCGGCAAGGTCAACGGGCAACTTGGGTGTAGAAAACAAAGTGGTGTAGTAGCGCGAATGGTCAACCACCACATCGAAAACATGGGCTGGAACCACTGCGCTGTGCCCCATGAAGGGCAAACGTTGATTTACCACCCCCACTACCAGGTGTGTGCGACCACTGGCCTGCAGCATGCGGACCAGCTCAATGGATGTGTCGGGGTTACAACTGAGTGAGTACTGCGTGGCCGGGCCATCGCCGGGCTTGCAAACAGCCTGCATGGTCAGGTTACAACCCATGTTGAAAATATCCCGGGCTGCAGTGGTGTAGTTGGTGCTCACATAGTTTTGTTGAGCCGCCAAATTGTTCATGCGGCTACCCGGTTTGAAGAAAAACTCCTGCACCTTCACATTGGCGGGCAATTGGCTGTTGGTCGCATCGACTGCATACAACAAGTCGGGGCAATCACCCCACACACGCTCAACAAAAGGTGTCAGGAATGCTGCTTCTACGGCAGACCCAGCAACCGGCTTTTCCAGCGAAAGCGCGGTCAGTATGGTCAGGTTGATTGAAGGGTCGGCCTTGGCACGCAGATACAGTGCATTGATCAATTCGGGCGGTTTGCCCAAACCCAGCGGCAAACCAACTCGAATTTCCTTGCCCAGGCGCTGGATGATTTCATCCACACACTGCTCAACATGATCCAGAATCAAGGGCTTCGTTGTGCACTGTGTTGGCATGAATTCTCGCTCAGTTTATGCGGCCACCTTCATGTTTGCGGCAATCGCGCTTGCAGCCAAAGCCGCTGGGGATTGGTCCAGATAAGCCTGGGCCATGTCTGTTGAACCTTCTTTTGAAGGATCGTACCACGGGCTGAAATACGGCAGCTGTTGCAACACCAGCCACAGGGGGTTGGGCAGCAATTGCCTGCGCGAGGCCTTGAACCACTCCACCCACATCCAGGGTTTGTACACCGCAGGTTTTTTCTTCGCAAAACGGGGATCTTGCCCGGCAATATTTGCTGCACCATCCACCCACAAACCAATAATCATGGGGACCACAATCGCGGCCAGGTAATAACGCGACAAGTAATCCCCACCCAGGTGTTTGTACAGGTCGAAGGCAACACTTCGGTGCTCCACTTCTTCGGCGCCATGCCAACGAATCAGGTCCAGCATCACCTGGTCTGCGTTGATCTCGTCCCACTTTTTGTTTTCCAGGGCGTACATGCCCAAAACGCAAGTCATGTGTTCAATGGTTGCCACCAATCCCAAACGGGCCAGCATCCAACGGCGCTCTAAAAGCGCAGGTACTTCCTTTCCGAATGGCTTGTCATCCAGCACCACGTCAAACAACCATTTCATCAATTGCTGGTTGCGTTCGGTGTTGATGCCCCGCGCAGCCAGATATTCCTCGGTGGCAGAACTGTGTCCGCGCGCATGCATGGCCTCTTGCTTGATAAAACCACGCACATCCGCTTTCAATTTTTCATCCGTCACGAAAGGCAACGCCTTGTTGTAAAGGCGGCAGAACCAAAACTCGCCAGCGGGCAAAATCAGGTTGATTTCATTGATGAAATAGCTGGAGAACGGCTCATTGGGTAACCAGTCGATCGGCGTTTCCGACCAGTCAAACTTCACATTGCGCTGTTTCAGTACGGTGTCTGTGTTCGACGCAGGGCGCGCGGTTTTTTTTCGTGCAGCAGTGGTGGCGGTCATGGTGGGTCTCCAACAGCTATGTTTAGGATGACATTCTTTGATGTCATGGTTTAATCATAACCGTGAAGTTACAGAACCGATAGGGGATTTGCTCTACCGCAGTGCGGCAAATCATGCAGCGTGAATGCTGCATGATTCTCACGCTATGTCAGGCTGTCGAATCCTTCACAGTCGTCGACTTGCCATTGGTTTTCACCGACTCAATGCCGTTGTCGCAGCCTGATTCTGTGGCATACATCTGGCTGGAACCAATAATCTGATGATTGGCAGCTTTCAAATTGAAATGATGCTTTCCGTTGGCAGCCACTTTTTTCTCGTAACGAGCGGCATCACCACAGTTTTTCTGAACTGATTCAATGCCGTTCTCAGCCGCTGCTCTGGTTTTGTACAGCTCGCTGGTCAAAATGGTTTCGTGGTTGCCTGCTTTCAACACAAACCTGAACTGACCATCGCTGCTTTTGCTCAAATCAAAATAACCTGCCATCTCCAACTCCTTTGCATGAATTATTGGTAAATGCTGTGGGTTAACCCAATTTGGTTATATCACAGGCCGGTGAAAGCTCAATACACAAAGCAAAAACGGCGGCCAGTTGCCCGGTCGCCGTTTGACTATTAACTTCAATTAAAAGCTTATTCCTTCAAGGCCACTTGGTCGGCATTAAAGCCACCGCCCAAGGCGCGAATCATGGCCAGGGTTGCACCCTGCTGGCTTTGCCAGGCCGAGGCCCAGCTTAGCTGTGCATTCAGCAAATTACGCTGGGCGTCCAGCAACTCAAGCTGATTGGCCACGCCATTGTCTACGCGCAATTGCGCCAAACGCACCACCTGGGTCAGGGTTTGAACCTGCTCCTGACGGGCTTGCAACCGCTCGCGGGCTTCACGTTGTGCCACGATGGCATCGTAAATTTCCTGGAATGCCCTTCGAACACTCGCTTCGTATTGCAACACGGTTTGATTGCGGCGAGCAATGGCCGCATCTCGTTCATTCGTCAAACGACCTGCCTGGAAAATAGGCTGCGTGATCTGTGATTGAAAACTCCAGATGCGTGCCGGGCCACTGAACAAATCGCTCAGATCAGCACTTTCCCGACCACCGAACGCACTCAAACCAATGGTGGGAAAAAAGGCTTTGCGTGCCGCTTCAAGATTGGCCTCACCGGCCAGCAATTGTTGTTCAGCAGCCGCCAGGTCGGGGCGGCGCAACAGCAATTCGGAGGGTGTGTTCTCCGGCAAAATGAACAGGGTAGTCAAGTTCAGGTTGTCGACACCCAACGGTGGCAATTCAGGGGTGTTTCCACCCACAATCACCGCCAGTGCGTTTTCAGCTCGGGACAACTGCTCACGGGTATCGGGCAACTGCGCACGCACCGCCAACAACTCCGCTTCCGTTTGGCGCAATTGCAACTCATTGCTCAAACCCACGTCGTAACGTTGCTTGGCCAGCTTGTAGGCGGAATCGCGGCTTTCCAGTGTTTGTTCCAGCACTTTCACCTGAAGGCGTAGTACACGCACCTGGGTGTGCAAGGAAGCAGCGGTTGCGGCAACACTTAAACGAGCGCCACGCACGTTGTAGCCTTGCTGCATAAAACTGGCACGTGCTGAGTCTTCGAGCGCACCGATTCGGCCCCACAGGTCCAGTTCCCAACTGGCACCAACGCCAATCTGATTGCTTTGATACACGTTCTGACCACCAAACACAGGCACGTTACCGGCCTGCGAAGGGCGGTTGCGGCCACTGGTGAACTGACCAAAAATAGAAGGCCATTGCTGCGATTTGGCGATGCCAAGCACCGCACCCGCTTCATTCAACCGTTCATTGGCAAGGCGCACATCGGTGTTGTTCTTCAAGGCCTGCTCAACCACGGCAATCAAACTGGAATCACCCAACAGTGACCACCACGCCTCGTTTTGAACATCCTTCATGCCGATGCCCTTGACGTTGTCAGGCACCACAACCTCAACGGGCTGCTCGGGCTTGGCGGTGAATTTTTCCAGCAAAGGAATGCTGGATGCACAGCCGGTCAAGGCCAGGGTCAAACCCAAGGCAATTGCTGTTTTTGGAAGGGTTTTAAACATGCTCGCCCCCTTTGTTGCTTGTAGATTGATTGGATGAATCATTTGCTTCCTCTTCATCACCATGGTGTCGCCCACCTTTCTCACTTCTGTCAATCAGACGGTAAAACAGGGGCACAAAGAAAATGGCCAGCAGGGTAGCTGCGGTCATGCCACCCATGACACCGGTACCCACCGCAGTACGTGCGCCAGCACCAGCGCCGCTGGAAAACGCCAGCGGAACCACACCTAGAATAAACGCAAACGAGGTCATCAGGATTGGGCGGAACCGCAAACGGGCCGCTTCCAGAGAAGCATCAAGGGCGCTCATGCCTTCTTCACGTTTCAACACAGCAAACTCGACGATCAAAATTGCGTTCTTCGCAGCCAGACCCAACAAGGTCACCAAGCCGATCTGGAAGTACACATCGTTGGTCATGTCGCGCATCCACACAGCCAGCAGGGCGCCGAATATGCCGAATGGCATGGCCAACAGCACCGAAAACGGCAAGGTCCACTTTTCATACTGGGCAGCCAGAATCAGGAACACCATCAGTGCACCCAAAATCAACGCGAAGCTCGATGATCCTGCTGAACGCTTTTCCTGAAAGGACGCGCCTGAAAAGTCATAACTGAAATCATCGGGCAACACTTCGGCTGCAATGTCTTCAATGGCTTTGATAGCCTCGCCAGAGCTGATCCCTGGTGCGCCACTGCCCAACAGTTTCACTGCAGGCAGATTGTTGAAACGCTCCAAAGTTTCCGGGCCTTGTGAAAACTCCACCTTGGCGAATGCCGAAATGGGGATCATCTCGCCTTTGTTGGAACGCACATACATATTGCCAATGTCAGTCGGGCTTTTGCGGTATTGCGCATCGGCCGACATCAGCACCTGCCAGGTGCGACCAAACTTGTTGAAGTCGTTCACATAATAAGTACCCAGACTTGCAGACAGGGTGTCGAATACCTCATTGATGTTCACACCCATGGCGCGCGCACGTTCACGATCCACATCCACATAAAGCTGTGGAGTACCCGGGCGCCACAAGGTTTGAACACCCGCAAGGCGTGGGTCTGCATTGGCTTTGGCCATGAAATCATTCATGACCTTGGCCAATTCGGCCGGGCCGCCTTCACCCCGGTTTTGAATGTAAAACTCAAAGCCACCGGCATTGCCCAAACCGAAAATGGGCGGTGGTGCAAATGCCAGCACCAAACCTTCTTGAACACCGGCTGTGCGGCCGAACAGTTCGCCCACCAGGTCTTTGGTCACCGCCTCGCGTTCATCCCAATGGCGCTGGGTCACGAACATGGTGGCGGCGTTGTTCTTGAAGCTACCGCCCAAAAAGTCGAAACCGGTAAACGCCACAGAATATTCATTGGCCGGGTTGGCTGCCACGGCATCCACCACTTCGGCCACGACTTTGTCGGTGCGCTGCAAGGTTGCGCCATCGGGCAAAAACACCGCTGCAATAAAGTAGCCTTGGTCTTCATCGGGCACCAGTGAACCCGGTGTGGCCCTGAACAAACCGGCAGTCACCACCAGCATCACCAAGAACAGGCCGATACCAATAGCTGGGCGCATGCTGATGAACTTCACACCGCCCACATAGCGGGTGGTTACGCGTGCAAACCAATTGTTGAATGCCGTGAAAAACCTGCCTGGCTTTTTGTGTTCATGCTTCAACATCAACACACACAATGCGGGGGTTAATGTCAACGCCACCACGCCGGAAACAATCACCGCGATAGAAATCGTGATTGCAAACTGACGATACAGCTCACCGGTCAAACCACCCAGAAAACCAATTGGAATAAACACAGCCGACAACACCAACACAATGGCAACCACCGGGCCGGTTACTTCCTGCATGGCCTTAATGGCGGCTTTGCGGGCGCTTAAACCCTCCTCGTGCATAATGCGCTCAACGTTCTCCAGCACCACAATGGCATCGTCCACCACAATACCAATGGCCAGCACCATGCCAAACAGCGTCAACGTATTGATCGAATACCCCAGCACATACAAACCAGCAAAGGCACCCAGCAAAGAAACCGGCACTGCCATGATAGGAATCAATGTGGCACGCCAGTTTTGCAGAAATACATACACCACGATGAACACAAGAATCATCGCTTCAATCAGCGTTTTTACAACCTCACGAATCGACACCTCAACAAAGCGTGTGGTGTCATAGGGCACCGCATAATCCAGCCCCTCCGGGAAATCTGCTGCAATGTCATCCACCGTGCCTTGTACGGTTTTTGCTACCTCCAGCGCATTGGCGCCTGGCTGCAAGAACACGCCCACCAGTGTGGCTGGCTTGCCATTGATGCGACCGGTGAAGTCGTAGTCTTTCGAGCCCAGTTCAACGCGGGCCACGTCTTTAAGACGCAATGAAGAACCGTCGGCATTCACCCGAATCAACACATTTTCGAATTCTTCAACATCTTGCAGGCGACCTTGCGCCGTAATGGTGTACACCAGCTCCTGACCATTGTTGTTGGGCGCCTGGCCCACTTTGCCTGCGGCAAACTGAGCATTCTGCTCATTCAACGCGGCGGCAATGTCGCCCGCTGTCAGCTTCAACTGGGCCATGCGATCGGGCTTGATCCAAATACGCATCGCGTAGTCTTTCGCACCAAAAATTTGCACATTGGTGGTACCGGGAATTCGCTTGATGCGGTCGAGCACGTTCAAGGTCACATAGTTCGAGGTGTAGAAGTCGTCGAAACGGCCGTCTTCAGAATAAAACGCCAACACCTGCAAGAACGACGACGAACCCTTGTTCACGGTCACACCTTGCCTGCGCACTTCCTGCGGCAAAATGTTCTCAACCTGCTTCACCCGGTTGTTCACGTTCAGTGCGGCCTGGTCGGGGTCTGTACCAATCTCGAACGTGACCACAATCTCAACTACGCCACTGCTGGCCGAAGTTGAGCTCATGTACATCATGTTCTCAACACCATTGATGGCATTTTCAATGGGGGCAGCCACGGTACTGGCAATTACCTCGGCCGAGGCACCGGGATAAACTGCACGCACCTGCACCACGGGCGGTGCAATTTCAGGGTACTGCGCAATCGGCAAACCACGCATGGCGGCCAAACCCGCCAGCATGATGAAAATCGACAACACGGCCGCAAACACAGGCCGGTCGATAAAGAATTTTGAAAACATGTGTTACCCCTTATTGCTTCTGCTCAGTGGCTGCTGGCGCTGCAGCAGCAGCGGCCTCGGCAGGCGCAGGCTGCACATCGGCGCCTGCAATCACGGGTTTTACGGGCGTACCAGGGGGCGCTTTCATGAATCCGTCGGTGATCACTTTGTCGCCTGCAACCAAGCCATCTGTGATTACCCATTGATCACCCTTCCACTGGGCAACTTGCACGGGACGCGGAGCCACTGTGTTTTCAGGGCTAACAGTCATCACAACCTTGCCGCCGGCCGGGTTTTCAAGCACGGCGCGTTGGGGCAACAACACGGCATCTTTTTGCACAGCGCCGCTGACACGCACGCGCACAAACTGCCCCGGACTCAGCACTTCTTTCTGGTTGGCCAGCACCGCACGCGCATCTACCGTGCCAGTGGCCGGGTTCACACGCACATCCTGAAAGCCCAGCTTCGCCTTAAAGCCCATGGGCTTGCCATCGGCACCCAGCACTTCCACCACCAGGTCGCCGTTGCTCAGGCTGATCTCACCGCTGGCAATGCCTTTGCGCAATTGCTCATGGTCTTTTTCAGGAATACCAAAATTCACATACACCTGATCAATCTGGGTTACCGTGGTCAACAACTCGGAGGGACCCGATACAAAACTGCCCTCGGAATACTGCGAGCGACTGGCAAATCCATTCACGGGCGATTCAACCCGCGCATATTCCAGATTCAAACGCGCAGTGCGCACGGCAGCACTGGCCACCAGCAAATCGGCCTTGGCCACTTCAAATGCGGATTGCGCATTGTCCAGTTCCGATTGGGAAACAGCCTTGCTGTCTGCCAAAGGCAAAACACGTTTGTAATCGCGCTCGGCCTGAGCTGCGCGAACCTTGGCTGCATTTTCATCGGCCAAAGCACGGGCCAGTGCAGTTTGGTAAGGGGCGTTGTCCAGGCTGTACAAAGATTGCCCTTTCTTCACGCGACCACCTTCCTCGAACAGACGGCGTTCGATAATACCCGCCACGCGGGCGCGAATTTCAACCTCGCGCAGGCCTGCAATTTGCGCAGGGTATTCATAGGTCAGTTCGAGTGCTTCGGTTTTCACCTCGACAACGGGTACAGGTGCGGCCTGGCCGGCACCACCGGGTGCTTGTGCATCGGCACCCTGGCCGCAGCCCAGCAGCAAAGCGCTGGACAGAACAGTCACCAGCAGCGCAGGCAGAAGGGTGGCTCCTGCAAATGCGCGGCTGTAAGGGGAAGCTTGAGTTTGCTTTGAATTCAATGAGTTGCTGTGCATGATGTGTGCCCTGTACTATCCTTGTGGGAATTTTTCGGGGTTGATTTAATGACCGAGAAGTCAGATAATACATACATACATGAGTGTATGTAAATAAATTTTTCAATTTGGCGTAGACGATTGTGGTGAGAAAAACGAAGGAAGAAGCGCAGGAAACCCGCAACCTGATTCTGGACACAGCAGAGGCCGTGTTCTCGGAAAAAGGGGTGTCGAGGACCACGCTCAACGACATTGCCAAGGCTGCGGACCTGACGCGGGGGGCCATCTATTGGCACTTCAAGAACAAGGCCGACCTGTTTGATGCCATGTTACAGCGCGTCATATTACCAATGGATGAATTCATCGCCACGCCTGACCTGCACCCTGAGCAGCAGCCGCTGGCTTACCTGCGCACGCGATCCATGCATGTTGTGCGCACCCTGGCCGAAGACCCACGTACACAACGGGTGTTCGACATCGTGATGCACAAAGCGGAAATGGTCGACGACATGTTGCCGATTCGAGACAGGCATTTGGAAGCCATTCAAGGTTGTATTCAAACCATTGAAACAGACTTTCAAGCCGCCATCGACAAAGGTGAATTGCCCACAAAAACCAACGCCCGTCAGGCCGCCATCGGTTTACATGCCTTGATTGACGGGCTATTTGCCAATTTTGTACTCAGCCCGAATTTGTTTGATTTGATGGAACAAGCTGAATTCACCATCGACAACTACCTCAATGGCCTGGCCAGCCGAAAGTAAAGCCCAACTACACCCGGCCAGTCACCGGAAGACCTGCGCCGTTTATATCGCGGGCTGCGTCTGACAGCAAAAATGCAATTACGCCCGCCAATGATTCAGGGCGAACCCAGTCTGCAGGGTCGGAATCCGGCATGGCTTCGCGATTGGCGGGCGTGTCCAGAACACTGGGCAACACCGCATTGGCCCGAATACCCAAATGTTTGTTCTCTGCGGCCAGCGCCTCGGTCAACCGAAGCACACTTGACTTCGCCGCTGCATACGCGCCCATGCCCTCGGCTGCCTTGCCTGCGGCAGCTGCGCCAATGTTAATAATCGCACCGCTTTGCTGCCCCTGAAACTGCGGCAATATGGCTTGGCACATATTGACCGTGGTTTGAACGTTCATGGCGTACTGGGTATTCCAGGACTCCAGACTGCTGTCCGCCTGTTTTTCCCACACAAAACCACCTGCAATATTCACCACTGCGTCGATCTGGCCAAAGTACTCCCAAGCCTGATTCACCACTTCCTGTGCATGCTCGGGCTGAGTCAAATCCACATTGCCAATCGACACCGCATCGCTTTCGCCTTCCCACTCGGGTTGGTGCAAATCGATCAACAGCAGTCGGTAACCCAAACTGCCCAAATGGGTGGCAACGGCCTGTCCCAAATTGCCCGCTGCGCCTGTAATGATCGCCACTGGATTGCTGTTGCTCATGAAAATCGACCCCTGCGTTGAATAGTTGACTGCTTGCATTTTGACACGAGCACAGCCGTTTCACGCCCCCACCCCCTTTGAATACCCCCTTTAAGGGCAACGCATTGGTGCAATACTGAAGCAATCAATACCTGCCGTTCACAAGACATCACCGGAATTTTTGGAGCATGTCATGTGGAACGGTTTATTTTTTGGCTTGGTGAGCTTGTTCACGCCCCAGGCAACCCTGCCCGACACGGCCGCCATGAAGGTGGAAATCGAGCAGTTTGCACAGGTCTACGCCATTGACACCGATCGCATTCATGTTCGCGAAAGCACCATGAACAACCCCTCCCCGTTTCTCACCAACAGCGGTATCAAGGCCTGCGTGCTTCATGTGAACCAACATGCCGACGCCAAGCGGGTGTGGTCACACTTCCTTGACTCAGGCCATGAAGGCGCAGAACCCGCGTTTCTCGCATTCACCTCTGCGCATGAATTGACCCATTGCTTGATGTCCGAGAAAGGCAAACGGGCCGCCACAAAGAAAGCACTTCAAGACCATTTGGGCATTCAATTCAAGAACAATGTGCATTTTGAAGAAACGCTGGCCGACCTGGTCGGCCTGGCTTATGTTCAAAAAGTCATGCCAGAGTACTTTGACGTGGTGTACAAGCGTGTGAAATCGATTCGCACAGACTTTTCCAACCGCGACCCCGAACACGACAGCTCACGCGCACTGAATGCCCCCACCATTGCGTTTGCAGACCAAATGTTTAGTAAAACTGAGAACATTCGTTTGGCGGATGCGGGTAGCCGATAAACATCACAATACAAAAAAACTTCTGTGAATTGGCTTGTAATCAAGCACACATTCAAAAAGCATGTTTAAATTCAAACGATCGTTTGAATAATTAACAAGCACAATTCACAGGTGACCCTCTTGAACAGCTTCCAATCCGTTTTTCGCCCCAACCTTTTTGCAGGACAAACGGTGCTGGTCACAGGTGGCGGCTCGGGCATTGGTCGCTGCACCGCACACGAGCTGGCCAGCTTGGGTGCCGACCTCGCCTTGGTTGGTCGAAAAATGGAAAAGCTGGAAACCGTGAAAGCGGAAATCGAGCAAACCTGTTCTGTGAAAATTTCCCTGCACAGTTGCGACATTCGCGAAGAAGAACGCGTGAAAGAAACCGTGACGGAAGTGTTGGCAATTCACGGCAAAATCAACCACCTGATCAACAACGCTGGCGGGCAATTTCCATCGCCCTTGAACATGATCAGCGGCAAAGGCTTCGAAACCGTGGTGCGCAACAACCTCACAGGCGGTTTTCTCATGGCCCGCGAAGTGTTCAACCAGTACATGATGTTGCACCTCGGTGAAGCAGACATGTCCATCACCAACATCATTGCCGACATGTGGAACGGCATGCCAGGCATGGGCCACTCCGGCGCCGCACGCGCGGGTATGTTGAACTTCTCCGAGACCGCATCCAATGAATGGGCGCCCGTGCGAGTCAATGCTGTTGCCCCGGGCTTCATTGCCTCCAGCGGCATGGACACTTACCCCGAACCCATGAAGCAAACCATCATGCAACTGGACAAAACCATTCCGCTACACCGCTTGGGTCTTGAAGCGGAAGTGTCTGGCGCACTGGTCTTCTTGTGCAGCCCGGCAGCCTCTTTCATTTCCGGTTCCTGCATTCGAATTGACGGCGCAGCCCCCAACGCCCGCCGTATCTGGCAAGTTGGCACTGGCAAACCCAACCCGGCATTCAACAGCTTCCATCTGGGTGGCGTACCCGAGGTGATCCAACGTCGCGATGCGGCACGCGCAGCCCAACAAAAGAAATAAGCCGCAGTTCATGCATAAGGCTTGACACACCCAAGCCTCACCCTCAAAATCAAACAAACGTTTGATTTTTTAATTACACCAAGAGCACAGAATTCAATGCCAATTTTAGAGACCGCCGTTACCACAAACTCGGCCGAGTTTGAACTCAACAAAGCCAACATGGAAACGGCCCTGAATGAACTTCGGGCATTGGAACAACGCACCCGCGACGCATCGGCCAAAGCGGCTCCCTCGTTTGCCAAGCGGGGGCAACTGCTGCCGCGTGACAGGGTGGCATTGCTGCTCGATTCAGGCTCCCCTTTTCTGGAACTCAGCACACTGGCTGGGTATATGCAAGACGGCCAAAAAGCCGAGAAAAGCATTCCAGGCGGCGGCATCATTGCCGGCTTGGGCTATGTGGCCAATACCCTGTGCATGGTCGTGGCCAGCGATTCCGGCATTGAGGCAGGCGCGCTCCAAGCCATGGGCATTGAGAAAATGCAAAGGGCCCAAGACATTGCGCTGGAAAACAAACTGCCTTTTATTAATTTGGGCGAATCCGCCGGGGCCAACCTGCTGAAGTACAAGGTCGAGCATTTTATTCTGGGCGGCGGCAACTTCTACCGTTTGGCCAAATTAAGTGCTGCGGGTTTGCCTGTGGTCAACGTGCTGCACGGCTCATCCACAGCAGGTGGTGCTTACATTCCCGGTTTAAGCGACGTGGTGATTATGGTGCGAGAACGCGCCCGCGCCTTTCTCGCAGGCCCCCCTTTGTTGAAGGCCGCCACTGGTGAAATTGCCACCGATGAAGAATTGGGCGGTGCAGACATGCACTGTTCCATCTCAGGCCTTGGTGACTACATCGCCGATGACGACCGCCACGCCATTGCTCTCGCCCGCGAAGTGATGGCCAAAATCGACTGGAACAACAGCAACCGGCAGGTATTACCCGCATTGAATTCCAATGCACCTGCCCCGCGCTATCCCGCGGAGGAATTGCTGGGCGTCATGCCTGCCGACATCAAAACCCCGGTTGACATGCGTGAGGTCATTGCACGCATCGTGGACGACTCCGATTTTCTGGAATTCAAAGCCAATTACGGTTCAGCCACCCTGTGCGGATACGCCAAACTCTTGGGTGTTTCAATCGGCATCATCAGCAACCTGGGCCCAATCGACACCGCAGGTGCCACCAAAGCCACACACTTCATTCAAAGCTGCTGCCAAACCAAAACGCCAATCATCTACCTTCAAAACACCACGGGTTACATGGTGGGCAAGGAAGCCGAGCAGGGCGGCATCATCAAGCACGGCTCAAAAATGATTCAGGCAGTGAGCAACGCCACCGTTCCGCAAATCACCTTGCTGTGTGGCGCCAGTTTTGGTGCCGGCAACTATGGCATGTGTGGTCGCGCATTTGGCCCACGCTTTGTGTTTGCCTGGCCCAACAGCAAAACAGCAGTTATGGGTGCCGAGCAGGCAGCGGGCACCATGGCCACTGTGATGCAGGCCAGCGCAGCCCGCAAAGGCATTGAAGTACCCGAATTCATGCTTGAAAACATGAAGAAACAGATCATCGACACGTTTGAGTCGCAAACCAGCGCATTTCACACCAGCGGCCTGCTGCTGGATGACGGCGTGATCGATCCCAGAGACACCCGGCAGGTATTGGCGCTCGCGCTAATCACCTGCCTGCAACAAGAGCGCAGTGTGCAGCCCATGCAATTTGGCGTGGCCCGCCCCTAATGCGTATCAGTACCCAATAACGAGGAGGAAGTGCAGTGAGACTAAGCCAGGAACACAAAGAACTACAACGCACCATCGAACGATTTGTGGAAAAAGAGATCAATCCACACGTGGCCACCTGGGAACAGGAACAAATGTTTCCCGCCCACGAACTGTTCAAAAAGATGGGTAATCTTGGCTTGCTTGGCCTGACCAAACCAGAAGAGTTTGGCGGCATGGGTTTGGACTACAGCTATTCCGTGGTGGCGGCGCAAGCTTTGGGAAAAATTCATTGTGGCGGCATACCCATGGCAATCGGCGTTCAAACCGACATGGCCACGCCCGCTTTGGCACGGTTCGGCAGCGACGAACTGCGTCGTGAATTTCTGGCTCCTGCCGTTGCGGGCGACATGGTGGCGTGTATTGGCGTGTCCGAACCCGGCGCTGGGTCCGATGTTGCCGGTGTAAAAACCACCGCCAAAAAAGACGGCAGCGACTACGTCATCAATGGCAGCAAAATGTGGATCACCAACAGCTTGCAAGCCGACTGGATTTGCTTGCTGGCCAACACCAGCGACGGCAAACCGCACCAGAATAAATCCTTGATCATCGTGCCGATGAAAACACCCGGCATTACGATCGAAAAGAAGATTCACAAAATTGGTATGTGGGCTTCCGACACCGGCCTGATCCACTTCGACAATGTGCGCGTACCCCAACGCAACCTGATCGGCATGGAAGGTGCGGGCTTCATGTACCAAATGATCCAGTTTCAGGAAGAGCGCCTTTGGGGCGCGGCCAACAGCATTGAAGGCATGATGCATGTGGTGAATGAAACCATTAATTACACCCGCCAACGCAACCTGTTTGGCAGCACTGTGTTGGACCAACAAGTGGTGCACTTCACACTGGCTGAATTGAAAACCGAAATTGAAGCCCTGCGCGCTTTGGTGTGGCAAGCCACTGAAGAATATGTAGCAGGTGGCGAAGTCACTGAACTGGCCAGCATGTGCAAACTCAAAAGCGGCCGCTTGGTGCGCGAAGTGGCCGACAAATGCCTGCAATTCTGGGGCGGCATGGGCTTCACTTGGGAAAACCCGGCATCGCAGTTGTATCGCGACGGTCGCCTGATTTCCATTGGCGGCGGTGCAGACGAAGTGATGTTGAGCATTATCTGCAAGTTCATGGGTATTTTGCCGGGCAAGAAAAAGAATGCCTAGAATCAAAAAACTGCTGATTGCAAACCGCAATGAAATTGCGCGCAGAATTTTGCGCGCCGCTCAACCCTTGGGCATTGCAACGGTGGCGGTGTATTCCGAGGCCGATGCCCAAGCGCTGCACGTGCAAGAAGCGGACGAGGCCTACTGCATAGGCCCCGCACCGTCGCTTGAATCGTATTTGCGAATCGACAAGCTGATTGAAACTGCCCTGAAAGCCGGGGCAGATGCCATACACCCTGGCTACGGTTTTGTGTCTGAAAGCCCGGCTTTCGCACAGGCCTGCGCCGAGGCTGGCATTACCCTGGTTGGCCCCACACCCCAAGCCATTGCCGACATGGCTGACAAAGCCTGTGCCAAAGAAATCGCACAACAGGCGGGCCTGCCCTGCATACCCGGTTTCAGCGAACCCAACGCAAGCGTTGCCGATTTAATGGCTGCAGCCCAGCGCATTGGCTACCCGGTCATGATCAAAGCACTCGCTGGCGGTGGTGGGCGTGGCATGCGCCTGGTACTGAATGAATCCGAGTTTGCATCGCAACTGCACTCCGCACAGCTTGAAGCGAAAAACGCTTTCAACGACGACCGGGTCATGCTTGAAAAAGCCATCATCAACCCGCGCCACATTGAAATTCAGGTGCTGGCCGATACACACGGCCACGCCGTGCACCTCGGCGAACGCGATTGTTCCGTACAACGCCGCCACCAAAAAATTGTAGAAGAAGCGCCCAGCCCCGCAGTGAACAGCGAACTTCGCGCACGCATGGGCGAGGCCGCACTGAAGCTGGTGCATGCCACAAATTACGTCGGTGCGGGCACCGTGGAGTTTTTGCTCGACACCCAAGGTGACTTCTACTTCATCGAAATGAACACCCGCCTGCAGGTTGAGCACGGCGTCACCGAAGCAATCACAGGGATTGATTTGGTGCAGTGGCAGTTGCGCATTGCCTCCGGCGAACAGCTCACCCTGCAACAGGAACACATTCGATTCAACGGTCATGCCATTCAAGGTCGCTTGTGTGCAGAAGATCCGGCACGCGACTTCATGCCACAAACCGGGCCAGTACTGGCCTGGCAAGCAGACCCACACAGCCGCTGCGACCATGCACTGCAAATGGGTGGCGAGGTCAGCCCCTGGTACGACAGTTTGCTGGCCAAAGTCATTGTGCATGCCGACAATCGCTTGGCCGCCTGTGAAAAACTGGCTGATGCACTGAACCGGACTGTGCTCGTTGGCTTCGAGCACAACGCGCTTTACCTGCAGCGCATTGCCAGCCACCCCGTGTTTCAGGGCGGTGAGTTTGGTACAGGCTTTTTGGCTGAACACGCCGAAGCACTGCTTCAAGCCCAAACCAAAATACTGGAATGCGCAGTGGCCGCTGTTTTTCTGGCACATCAACAAAACACGACTCAGGCTGCCTGGCCCAGTGCACTCAGTGGGTTTTCAAGTACACGCGCATTGCCACGACCACTAAAATTAAAGGTGAATGGCAACACACACCAGATCAAAGTCAACAAAATCAGTAATGACTACACAGTGGACGGGCTCGGTGATACACCCTTGCTTCTCGCCAACTGGCAGCACGCGGTCACAGGCCAGAATGTTCACAAAATTCAATCCACAATCAATGGCACTTCAGCCCAATATCTTGTTGCCTTGAACGGCAATGGTATTTGGGTTCAGCGGTGGCTCAACCCACAGGTCGCATTCATTGAAGATGAAAGCTTGCTCAGCGCCTCTGCCCTGGGTGAGGGGGTATTTCAGCCCAACATCACCAGCCCCATGAACGGCAAAATTACACAAGTACTGGTTCAGCCCGGCCAACAGGTTGAAGCTGGCACAGTGTTGGTGTGTCTGGAAGCCATGAAAATGGAACACCGCATTACAGCGAAATCAGCAGCGGTGGTCGAGGCGGTACACGTGAATGTGGGCGATCAAATGAAATTGAAACAGATCATGGTTCAACTCAAGCCTACCCAATAAGGACACCCTCCATGGACGATTTTTTCCGCTCCGTCGAGCGATTTGTGAATGAACAAATCAAACCCAATATCAACGATTGGGATGAGGCGGGTGAGTTTCCGCGCGAACTTTACCGACAAGCCGGTGAACTTGGCTTGCTTGGTTTGGGCTACCCGGAAGAAGTGGGGGGGTTCGAGTGCACACTGGCGGATCGCCTGAAACTGTCCAACCTGGTGTGTTCCGCCGGCAGTGGCGGCTTGCTGGCAGGTCTGTTCAGTCACAACATCGGTTTGCCTCCATTGTTGAACCATGGCAGTGAAGAACTGGTACAAATGATCGCGCCTGCTGTATTGAAAGGCGAAGCCATCAGTGCCTTGGCCATTACCGAACCCTCGGGTGGGTCCGATGTGGCCAATCTGAAAACCAAAGCCGAGCTGTTTCAAAAAGACGGCTTACCCCACTACCGCATCAACGGTGAAAAAGTATTCATCACCAGTGGCGTGCGTGCAGACTGGCTCACCGTGGCAGTGCGCACCGGTGAACCTGGTGCACGCGGTATTTCAGTGCTGATGGTGCCCGGCAATGCGAAAGGCCTCACCCGCAGTCTGTTGAAGAAAACCGGCTGGTGGATGAGCGACACCGCCAGTATCTATTTCGACAATGTGGAAGTACCCGCAAGCTATTTGGTGGGCAAAGAGGGCAAAGGTTTTCGCATCATCATGGAAAACTTCAACACCGAACGCCTCATGTTGGCAGGTGCCTGCATCGGGTTCTCCAAGGTGTGCCTGAACGAAGCGCTGGATTGGGCCCAAAATCGCCAAACATTCGGCAAACGCCTGATGGACCACCAGGTGATTGCTCACAAACTGGCCGACATGCGCATGAAGATTCGCGCCACCGAAGCCTGGTTTGACGAAACCATTTCGCGCATCGACCGGGGCGACATCAACGAAGAACTGGTCGCAGACATTTGTTTGCTGAAAAACCAGGCCACACAAACCCTGCAGCATTGCGCCAACGAGGCCGTACAAATTTTGGGGGGCATGGGTTTCATGCGGGGCAGCTCTACCGAGCGAATTTACCGGGAAGTCAAGGTAATGTGCATTGGCGGTGGTGCCGAGGAAATCATGAAAGAGTTGGCCATTCGGCAATTGGCCTGGTGAGAACCAATTTTGGGTGTCCTCAGGCACCCCCCAAAAGAGTTACACTACCCGACTGAACTAAAAAAAATTAGGTTCGATCGGCTTCCCCCGAGGCGTTCTTTACATGCGGCAAATCAGAACTTGTAAGTATAAAACTTACACATAATGTAAAACATTGTTAATTATTAAGCAATATTCGCATCCATTTCCTGATTGACGCCAGTAAAACTCTCACAAGGCGAAACTTTTGCCGAACTTTTAAATGAACACACCATTGTCGGAGAATGCACTGTGGCTAATATCACTGGAGTTATCAAAAGCGTGTTGGGAGAGGTTTCTGTAACCCGTCCCGACGGAGAACAAGTCCTTCTCAAAGAAGGCGACATTATTTCTGCTGGCGACACCGTTACCACCAGTGCAGAAGGCTCGGCATACATCGAGTTTCCCGGTGCAGATGGTCAAACAGCCACCGAAGGTATTTTGCAATCCAATGCAGTAGCCACATTGAAAGAAGGTGAGGCTGGTGCAGAATTTGAAGTCGCAGAGGGCGAATTCGAATTGCTGACTGAAGGCGAAACAGTTGCAGTCACCGGCGCAGGCGGCATGTTTGGCTTGTTTGGTGCAGGTTTGGCTGCCGGCGGTTTGGCTGGCCCATTGGCCGCAGCAGCAGGTGCCGCATTCGTGCTGGGCAGTGATGACAGCGATGGCGGTGCAGGTGGCGGCTCCACAGGTGGCGGATCTGGCGAAGCAACCGCAGGCACACTCGAGCCTGTTACCGATGCTGCAGGCCCCGCTTCCCCTGCTCTGGAACAAACGCTAGATGCACTTTCACCAGTGACAACCGTTGTTGATGCGCCTGTAGGTGCCCTTGAACCGGTTACCGAAGCACTCGACCCCGTGCTGAATGAAACAGCGCCAATCACTGACGCACTCGAACCCGCGCTGACCCCAGTCAACAACACCTTGAGCGGCGCACTCACCGGTCTTGAGCCCGTAACTGATTCACTGGACCAAAACCTTACCCCTGTGACCGAAGCGGTTGAAACAGCGCTGTCACCGTTGGTAGACGTGATTGCCGGCAACGAAGATGGATTGGTGACTGCTGCCGCAGACACACTGCCAGTGAACCTGCGCGTGGTTGCAGAGCAACTGGGTGGTGGCTTGAGCATGGTGACTCCCCAACTGGCCGACGGTTTGTCGCAAGTGGTTGGTCAACTCGACCCAATTCTGTCCCCCTTGAACGACGGTCTAACCCAAGGTTTTGACGCGGCGGCCCCCCTGTTTGATGGCTTGTCCACAGCAACTGATGCCCTGCCCATGGTTTCCCAACCCTTGGCCGATGGCCTGAACCAGGCTTTCGACGCACTGACCCCAGTAACAGACCCGTTGATCGGCGCATTGTCAGGCGGCTTGCCCCTGCCAGGCGGCGACGGTGGTGGTGGCTCAGACGGCCCCACTGGAACACCTTTGGACGCAGTACTCGGCCCAGTAACTGACGCCTTGGCTGGCGGTGGTGGTGGAGGTTCTGACGGCCCCACTGGAACACCTTTGGACGCGGTACTCGGCCCAGTAAGTGACGCCCTGGCTGGCGGTGGTGGTGGCGGTTCTGACGGCCCCACTGGAACACCTTTGGACGCAGTACTCGGCCCAGTAACTGACGCCTTGGCTGGCGGCGGTGGTGGTGGCATTCCCGAAACCGGCACTCCGTTGGACATGGTTACTTCGCTGCTCGATCCAAGCGTATTGACCGACCTGGCAGCAGGTGGTGATGCAGGTGGCAGCTTGCCAAGCTTCCCATCGACAGGCACACCACTGGACGATGTAACTTCGTTGCTCGACCCGTCCAGCCTGCCAATCTCCTCTGGCGCAAGCCCGCTGGATGCACTAACCAGCGCGCTGCCCACAGACAGCCTGCCCATTTAAGCTTTTGTAGTATTGCGTGGGGCTCCGACCCCCGCGCAAAGTGAAAAGGCACCCTTCGGGGTGCCTTTTTGCGTTTTTACACCACTTAAATAAGTTGAACTTTCCTTGGAGATTAACCACGCAAAAAGACAATCAGGACATTCATCATGCCAGCTTCAATAGGCTCAAATCAGGTTCAATCAAACAGTCAACGGCCAAGTACCCAGCCAATAGAAAACACGACAGCCCCCAAAGCACAGGCACTCGGTCAAAAAACCGCCATGGTCATGGCCACCACAGGGCTTGCCATAGCCGCCTTGGGAGCAGGGATATGTTTTACACCTGCTGCACCCACAGGCCCATTAATAATCGCGCTTGGCCTCGCATTAATGATCGCCGGAGGCGTAGTGTACAAATCGCCTGCCTCTGCCGTTGCCAACACCAGCCCATTCAATGGGTTAAACAACGATACATTCGTTCCGCCTTCCCACTACTACGACAACTGCGAACACTCGTCCCCTGACAACAACCACAATAACTGCTAGCTCCGCAACAAATGGAACTTTGCCCCTTGGGCGGAAACCTAGATGGGCAGGTATCTTTTTTCTGTTTTGACGTGTACCACCCGGCTACACCTTCCGCTGCAGGAGCATAAGAATTGGAAAACTCAAACTTTAATTTATTACAACTTGTGCCTCCTGCCGCCGTCATGGTCTTACTGGTATCTGCCTGTTTCTTTTTCTACACGCGCTACGTCAAAGTATCCAAAGCACTTTGCCTGACACTGCAAAAAATCAGCACCACGATTCGCTCGATGAGCGACGGTGACGAAATGATCAGAAAAACCGGCGTAGGTCGAGTTTTTCAAAACACACAACTCGAACCCATTTGGCGAGACTTCTCTAAAACACTGCACACACAAACAGGTCTCATCAACGGAATTACAAAAAACAAAAAATCACGCCTGACAGTCCCCGTTTCTTACTACTTCTCCGTCTCATCGGTTGTCGATCGTCCGCTTGCAGTTGATTACTTCAAGCACCTGCCAGGCATTCTGACAGGCATCGGAATTATCGGAACATTTTCAGGTTTGCTATTCGGACTATCCAATTTTGACGCGTCCAATCCCGAACTGATGGCACAAAGCGTCTCTCTTTTACTGGGCGGCGTACGCGACGCTTTCTATGCATCAGCAGCGGCCATCACAATCGCAATGATCATCACCCACTGGGAAAAGATGCTTTACCGCCGATGCCTGAGCTCGCTCGATGATCTCGTCGATGCAATCAGCAGCCTCTTTGAAGCCGGCGTTGGAGAAGAATATTTGGCCACACTTGTCCATCACTCAGCAAACTCAAGTGATCAAGCAAAAAGCCTGAAAGACGAACTGATTCAAGCCATGGTTCCTGTGATCAAGCAATTGGAATCTATTCAGTCACAACAAGTCGCCAGCATGGGCGGTGCGCTTGAACAAGCGCTTACCGAGTCCAATCGACGACTGGCCAGTCAAATAGAAACCGCACTGATCCGTCAAGTCAAAAGTCCAATTGAAGACATGGGCAAAAAAATGGACAACCGACTAAGCCACATCAAAAGCAATCCCCAGGATCTTGCAAGAAAGGTCATTCGGGCAAGACAGCAAGACGGTCAAATAGAAAACAGCCAGGAGGCCGTATGAGCTTCGGGCAATATCAACAGCCATCAAGAAACGCTGAAGAAGCTGAAAAACCTTTCTGGATTTCTTACGCCGATTTAATGACCGCCCTAATGATTCTCTTTCTGGTGATCATGGTGACTGCGCTGGCCTCGATCACAAAAAAAGCGGAGCAAACAGTCAAGGAAACTCCAGAGATCAAAGAGCAAGTGGACATGACTAAAGTTCGACTTCAAGAAATTTCAAATATCTGTCAACACTTATCCGAGGAAGTCGCAAAAACAAATACATCCGTTGAAGTCGATTGCAAACTGAATCGAATCAATTTCGGAGAAGTCGGTCGATTTCAGTCGGACCAATTCAGATTGAGCGCAGAAGGTGAACAGGCACTCAATCAAGTTGTACCTGCAATTCTGAGCACAGCGAACACGCCAACAGGACAAAAATGGTTAAAACAGGTGCTGATTGAAGGCTTTACCGACACCGATGGCTCCTACCTTTACAACCTGAACCTAAGCCTGAAACGCTCAGAATGGGTGATGTGCACATTGCTGCGAAACGACCAAAGCACCGCAGTGCGTTTAAACAATGACCAAAGGCAGCAAGTCAAAAAACTCTTTCTCGCCGGCGGTGTTGCATTCAACCACGTGCGCGACTCCAAAGATGCAAGTCGACGCGTAGAACTTCGACTCCAGTTCTACGGGGTAGACAAAGCCGAAAAAAATCGATCCCAATACGATGCGAAGTTTGAAGACGACGCAAAAGAACGTTGTTGGTTGTGACCATGCACGCGAACTTTTAGCCCAATCCGTCAACTCAGACAACACGAGTTCATCAGGAGCACCTTCAATGATTAATTCCGCCGCAGCAACATCAGCCATCGCACTTGGCCAAGCAGGTCAAATTCAGGCCCCCCAAGACAACATCAATCAGTTTCAAACACTCCTGAAAAGCATCAATGGTGCATTAAGCAGTGGAACTCAAAGTCTCTCCAAACGATCCGTAGAAGATACCAAGCGCAGCCAGGGCACGCTAATCGAAGAGACTGCCGCAAGTGTCAACGAAGCGGAACTCGCCATCAAGGAACTTGAAAAAGAGGTCAATCAAAGCACTTTTGAGCTGAAGGGTTCGCTCGCATTGAACTCCGAATTTACGCAATCCGTTGTTTACCAGAAATTTACCGCCACAGCCTATTTTGTAAGCATGAGCAGAATCAGCAACCGGGGCGAGAACATTTCCGAAGAAATGAATTCCATTACCAAAAGGCGCTAAATTTTGAAAACCGCGCTCAAACTCATCATCCGCTCAATCGGCTACCTCTTTCTTATCGGTGCCTTGCAAGCCTGTTCCGGCAACAGTCAGCTTTTCAGTGGATTGTCGCAAGAAGAAGGCAATGAAATTTACTCCAGTCTTCTAGAGGCCGGCATTCCCGTAGAAAAGTCATCGGGCAAAGAGGGAGTCATCATCTCGGTACCCAAGCAAATGTCCTCTGACGCACTCCGAATTCTTCAGTCGCAAGGACTACCCCGAGCGAAAAAAACATCGATGGGTGAGGTCTTCAAGAAAGAAAGCATGATTAGCTCACCACTGGAGGAGCGTGCCAGATACCTGTATGCACTGTCCCAGGAGCTCGAAGAAACCTTGATGAGCATGGATGGCGTTTTATCTGCCCGAGTACACATTGTTCTGCCGGAACGTGCCAACCCAGGTGAAGTACTCTCCCCCTCGTCGGCTGCTGTGTTCGTTAAATACGAGAACGGATCGTCCTTTCCAGCTTACGTTCCACGCGTCAGGGAACTGATATTCAAAAGCATTCCCGGAATAACAGGCGAAGTCAATACAAGTATCTCCGTGGCCGCCATTCCTTCAGAACCGCGTGGCGATGCCTGCTTACCGCTTCTTTGGTATGGCCCGCTGGCGCTAAGTGAAGAAGACCGCATTTACTTTCTCAGCATCGTTTATATGATCGTGGCGCTCTGGGTACTCTCACTGGGGATAGTGTGGCTCCAGGCCAAAGACGAAAATGAGTGGCCCGAAGTATTGCGCAAACTAAAACTCAGGATCTTCAAATGACTGGTGAACTCACATTTTCGAGTCGCTGGTGGGCATGGTGGTCGAACCCGCTCATCGCAATTCACGAAGAACATCGCGTCTCACTGCCCCTGACAAAAGAGCAGCTCGACAACATCGATTATTTCAACTTGCTTCAATTGCGAAGTACATTGAATATGCCAGAACTACCCGATGATCGCCTGATCCTGCGTCCAGAGTTACGCAGCATTGCCATCGCGACAAACAACGTACTTGAAGAACATCTTCAACGATTCGCCTTGTTCAGCCTGGACGCAAGTATTCTTCACGCACGTCCACAAGACTGGGAAAGTAGTTTTGGCGTGAACTCGCCCGAAGTAATCCGCGAAATCATTGTATTGAAAAACGATCTGCCCGAGGCCTTGATCCAATGGCAGGAATCGGCGGCGCGCCATATGGCCAACACCTTGAAGAAACAACTGTTTCTTCACGACAGAATACGACTGGGGTTTGCGGTTTACCTCCGAAGCTACTTTCCGAAAATCTATCAGCGCTGGCAACTTACACAAGCCAAAGAGATCATCGACTGGAGCAATGATCTTGAGCCCATTCCACAAGAGCTGTGGGACGTGATTGACCACTGGAGTGAAGCCGCCTTCTGCGCCTTGCACAGCGAAGTCTATTCGCACCACGAAGTCATGGAACTTCACTTCGACCCAGACGACACATCCGACAATTCATTTGAGGAAATCGATTTTCTACACAAGGAAGATCATGCTTAACCTCATCAAGCGGGTGCATTTTCCTGAAGGCCTTCAAATATCAGGCGGTGTCGTTAAAGCGGCCCTGTTAAATCACGTAAGCACCTATCACGATTTACTGAATCAGGCGCACAGGCAAGCCCAAATCATTTTGCGTGATGCAAATGACGAAGCTGAACGAATCAAGGAACAATCCCGGCAGCTTGCTGCAAACTCAGTGCGCGAAGACCTGGTGTCCCTCAAAGAGATCACTGCCCGGAAAGAAAATAATCTGCTCGATAATTCCTCGTCAATTTGCACAGAAGTTTGCGTGGTTGTTCTTGAGCAGTTCATTTCAACTGCATCCGATTTTCTCAAAATCAAAACACTTGCCGAAGCGCTGGTCATCCGTTCTCACAGCGCACGGGAACTGAATCTTCAAGCCAATCCAGACCAGGTAGATTTGGTTAAAAAGGTACTTGCCGAAGTCCTCGCTGAACAAATGAACCTTAGAAAGTGGAATGTAAAAGCCGATGAAGAACTACAACCATTTGAACTGAAAATAAGCACTGCAAACGGAGCCGAAATCAATGTGTCTTTGAATAATCTGATCGCGATGTACAAAGAAGAGATTGAACGTCTCGAACCTGCATTGGTACCTGTGATAAAAAATCTTGAGGTCAACAGTGAAAGTATTTCTTAAATTACTCATTCTTGCTTTAGTCCTCGCCCCGCTTGCATCACGCGCAGCCACAACAGACAAAGTCGAAACAAAAGTCTATCTTGCGCAAGACGAGAGTGCCAAACGGGTTATTGAAAAAATGTTGTCGATGTTTGGAAAGCGTTTGGTTGCAGACAGTATTCCAAGCTCGCCAGTCAGTGGTCGATTTGAAGTTAAAACAGTGAATGACGTGATGGCCTATTTTGAAAGTGCCTATCAAATCAATTGGTTTCAGAACGGCCTGAATGTGTATACCTACAGATCAGGAAACTGGCGAACAAAGCGCATTTATGTGGGTGGCGATCGCTCCAACGACGACTGGAAAGAACTGCTTACTTCAGCAGGCCTTTACTACAAAGAGTTCCCGTTTGTATTTCATATGGACAGCAAAGAACTCATTGTTTCCGGCCCCGCCAGCTACCTGTCATTAATAGAAGACTCCTTTGAGCAGGACCGGCCCGATCCATCCGAGATCGCAAAGCACGGAACGCAACTGATGGTTTTTCCGCTCAAGCACGCATCCGTCGAAGACAGGCAAACCAACTTGCGTGGAACCATGGTTACCACGCCGGGTGCACTCTCGGTGCTGTTGAACTTGCTGGGGCTTCCAAATCAGCAAATGGCAAACTCTCCAGAAGCAAAAAAACCGGGCATGAACGTTGAACGCTCCCCCTACAGCCTTAGTCCTGGCGAAGGTTTGATGATGGGGGAAAGAATTGGTGCTTTGCCTGTCTCACCCAGTAGCGGGGTGAAAAAGAAAGCCGATGACGACCCTGAGAAAGCAGAGTTTGTTAGCGTCACAGCGGACCCGCGTACCAACTCAATCTTGATTCGTGACGCAAAGAGTAAGCGCGACTACTACAAGAATCTGATTGATCAACTGGACCGTCAGGTGGCGATGATCGAGGTTGAAGCAATGATGGTCGAGGTCGATCAAAAAGGACTCAATGAATTGGGTCTGGAATTTGGTTTGCTGTCGGATCGGTTTGCCTACGACTTTCCCGGCAGCGGCGTTGGCCGGCCAAGTTTGATCGCAGCCGGCGCCACTTCCATCGTTGATCCAATGCGTTTTATGGCCAGGTTAAAAGCACTCTCTGCCGATGAAAACGCAAAAGTACTTGCGCGCCCAACAATTGTGACCCAAGACAATGTGTCCGCTTACATCGACCTTAGCCAAACACTTTATATCCAGGTTTCTGGCGAACGCGTTGCCGACGTTATTCCAATTACAGCAGGTAGCCTGTTGCAGGTCACTCCCCGAGTAGTCATTGATGAACAGGAAGAGCGGATTTTCCTGCGCATTGAAATTCAAGACGGCAGCCTTACCGAAAATACGCAAGGAATCAACATGCCCAGGGTGCAGAACACATCACTAAGCACCCAGGCTGTAATTCAACGGGAAAAGGCCATCCTAATTGGCGGATACAACAGAGAATCCACTGAAGTTAATGACTACAAAGTCCCCCTGCTCGGAGACATACCCTATATCGGAAAGGCGTTCACTTCCACGGAAAAGCGTACACAAACTGTTGCAAGGCTTTTCCTGATTACGCCACGACTGATTGACCGGCCAATTCACGATTCGGAATCCACACGCAAAGCGGTGAAAGAACTCCAGATGTCATTCAAATTGAAAGGAGACAACCTTGAAGGAACTCCCTCTTTGAAACTCGACAGCACTATTCCGAGGTAATCATGGCAATTACGATTCCACCAATTGTTCAAGAGGTCACAACAGCTGAAGCGCTTCAAAGTGGCGCCTTGGCAAAAAAGCAACTAAGTGCAGTTGAGCAGAAAAAACTCAATAACTTTATTCGCGCACATGCACAACGCAACAGTTCAGGCGAGCCGCCTGTTGAGGTAACCCAAAAAAACAGGCTGGAAGGCAAGCCACAAGTTACGGCTGAAGAACAGGCCATTGCAGTAGCCTCCCGCAGCCGGGAAGACGCACAAGCAAAGCGCGTGTCTGAAAAATACAAAGAAGCGTATCGGGTTATGTTCACTTCGGACATGACATTTCTGAGTAAAGACCTGATTTCGCTAAACACAGCAGTCAAGACAAAAAGTAAAAGTTTGGTCGACCTGGCGGGAAACTTGCGGCCGGAAGAAAAGGCATTGCGCAAGTTCTTGCTTGTCAGCCTGTTGCTTGAAGAGCCAGGCTTGAGCAAAACAGAAATCAAAGATTTAAACACTTATAAAAAATCACTTAACTCAGAACACGGTGACTTCATCTCGGGCTCCATTTCTGCGTTTGAAGTAGGCAAACAAAGTCGACTTTCACAAGCGACCCTTCGTGAATTCATCAAGGCATACCAAACAATTGAAATACAACCTCACGTTGACGCACCAGACATATTGTCACTGTTCAAGGCAATCAGGAACAATGTAACAAAAGAAGATTTCAGCGCTGACATGAATAAAATGCGCGATGGATTCATCAATATCCTGTCGAGAGAGAAAACACAAAACCCCAAGAAAATTACCGCACCTCGGCACTACATGATCCTTAGCCGAATCAATCAAATCAATCTGTTAATCAAGGCTCAGGGAATCCATAAAAAATTTCTCAACTGCTGCACCGCGGCAAAATTGAGTGGTCTGCCCTCGCTGAGTAACTTGCTGGAAAGTTGCTTGCAAACTGTTGCATCGGCGGAAGTTGTCACAGGGTTGAATTCGCTGGTAAGAATTGCCTCGGCCGTAAGTGCGAACAACCGACCCGGTAAAAACATATTCATCACGAACTACAACCGCTTGGTACTTAAAAGTGACTTGCTTGAAGATCTTTACAAAAATGGATCTCACAGAAAACAAGTAACCGACGGAATTGACAAAAATCTGAAGGCTGCAGGAGTTCTATCCGTAGGAGCTTCGCATGCACAGTCATGAGATCGAACCAGCCGAACTGTCAGTTTCCAATAGCGACTGGGTCATGGTGAAAAGCGAGAACAGGACAAATCATTTCTCAGCTCAACATCAAGAATACTTTATGGTCTGGGTTTCCGAAACTCCACCATCGACTCGCATCACAGAGGCGTCCAAGGCCCTGGCAGAAATGAAAAACCCCCTCCCCGGAATTCATATTAATTGCCAACTCGAACCCGAACTGGGATTCATTCTTCGCACCACAAAAAACTGGCATCTGGAAACCCTTCGGGAAATGCAACTCACTTTCGACAAGATCACTTGGGAAATTGACCGTTTGAGCCAAAGGTAAACAATGAAGTCTGACAACAAATATGATCCGCTGTGTTTATCAGTCAGCGTACAAGAACGCATCGACAAGAAAGCAAGTGGTTGCACTGTCAATATCAGCAAGGCCTCAAAGCCGCTCGCATTGTCAAACCCTTCCATGCCAAGGCCACAACAAGATTCACTCAAAGATGATTTTCTGGAAATGCTGTTTCCGGTATCGCCTGAAAGTCACACACACTCGAACTCAGAGAAAACACCTAAAAACACAGGAAATTTTCAAACAAACGGAACAAAAGAACTTTTTTCTCCACTTAAAAAAGGAGAAGTAAAAGAAAAGGGTTTGTCAGAAACACAAAACTCATTTTCCTTCCAAATTGATAACTCTGCACTTGGTGCACTGGAAGTGAAAGGAAGCTACAACCAGGGAAACCTGCTTCTCAATATCGAACTGCCACCAGCAATGGGGCTTAACGAACAGAAAGTACTGATTAAAATTTTAGAGGCCAAATTGTCTAAGCAGCTTGGCGTCGCTCTGGAGGTCAAAATTGGTCGCAGCAATTAACAACATGGCAATGCTTGCTTCGCCACCGGGCGCACAAACACCTCAACCACCGCTACACGATATTGCTGACTTCAAAGCAATGATCAACGATGCCGGGCCCATCAACAACACAGTGAAAAGTTTTGTTGAAAATGCCCAAACAAAGCTGAATCAGAGTGACATGAACATGGGTCAAAAACTCAAAGATTTTGACGCCAATGACAACGTACTCAGTCTGATTGAATCAATTCACGAAAGCTCCATGAAGTCTGTGTCAATTCAGCTGGCAGGGAAAATTGGCAGCAAAGTTTCGGAAAGTTTTGAGCAATTGGTTAAACAACAGTAGGAGGTATTGTGGAAGTTATTCAAGCAGGCGATCGCGTATTCAACTTTGCAGATCGACACGGCAAGAACGTCAACAACATGCTTGCCCGTTCAGATTTTGGTGATTCTCCAGTCGACTCTGTGATGTTGAACTACGAGATTCAAATGATGGGTTCATTGTGGCAATTGGCTGCTGGTTTGGTCAAAGACCTTACCGAGCCATTAAAAAGTATCGTCAACAAATAAGGAGTCAATTATGGCGGTTGAAGGAACAGCGTCGGTGCCCGCAGGGGCCTACTCACCAGAGCTTTTAGATGCTCTGGAGGAAATCACAGTGGGCTTCATTCTGGACGACTTTCTCAGCGAGGCCACCGACCCTGTCGGTGGTAACGATGACGACTGATCAAACAGATCAGTCGTATTTGGTGTGCATGGTGTTTACATATTAATCAGGAGAATCAAAATGGCAGCAATCGAAGGTCCAATCGGCGTAATGACAACCACAGGTCAGGATTTCCAGGACAACGCGCTTCAGCAATTTCAAGATGTACTGGATGACCCCGATGTAGAGCCTGGTGACATTGTGGAAGCCGCGGCAAAATTGAAAATTGACCTCGCTTCGGCCCAGGCAATTTTCGATGCTGCGGGCAAGTCTGGCGACTTCTACCGCGACGTTGTTTCCCGGGCACTTAACTAATAAATCCAAAGGGAAAATCATGACTGCTACCACCCCAATTACGAACCCCGAACCATTGACCGAACCCTACGAGATCGATGAAAGCAAAGTCGATCAAATGTTTGAAGCGGCAGCAAGGGGAGACACTCAAACAGTGCTACTACTGGCTACAGGTCTGCAATTGGGGGGGTACACCTATGACATAGAACGCCTCACCGAGCTGGCAGCATGGTACGGCCCACTCGAGACGAACGGCGATGCCTTGATATCTCTCCTTCAGACACATGAAGAAGGCGCGGTAGAAGCCAACGAAGACATGAAACGCTATTTGAATGAAGCCCGCGCGCAGATGAGTGCTTCCGGAAAACCGATTCCGAACGATGTTCTTGAAGTGTTCAACAAAGTCATGAATGGCGAGAAGGTCAATGAAGAACAAGCAAAGAAACTTTACTCATGGTGCCTTGAGGCGAAAGAACTGGTCATTCCTTCAGACTACCGTTCCGCAATTATTGGAGAGCAGTTGCAACGCCTGCGCGATCAATATGACCAAAAAGTAGACTCGGGCACAAAACGACTGTCCAGTTTCTCGGTTCGATAAACACACAACAACACACATTGAGGTATTTATCATGGCAGGCGTAGATCCAAACCAATCAGTACAGTGGCAACCAACAACGATTGCTGGTGAAGTCGATACAGCCGAGGAGGCTGTTCAAGCATGGCTTAATCAGAACCCGGGCGTAAACCTGGCCGACATGTCCAAATCAGAGTTGACGCAACTAATCAACTTTTTACAAAGCCAATCAAATCAACCATGGGCTCGGGGAAGTGATCTCAATGCCCTGATTACCGATCTGAAACAAATTCGTAACAGCTGGGACTCATCCACCGGCACAGCCCCATTGAATCAATTGGACAGCGAACTGAAAAGTGAGCTGGCACTGTTAAAAGTGCTTGCGGAGCACACGCAAGGCACAGATGCCTTGGACACCGCAATTGCTGAACTGCAACCGCAGGCCGATGCCGTGGCTGAAGTAATGTCGGCAATTTCAACCTCGACGAGTTCGTGGAGTGCAGAGAACAACATCAAAACTGTAAACCAGGTCAATGAACTGCTGGCAAAACTGGACACACTGGAAGCCAGTGGCGTAGACCTTGACGCGGTGGGCCTGGGCGCCTTGAAAACAGAACTGATTACCGCGAAAGCTGCATACGAATCATCAATTGCAGCAGACCCCAGCGCAGAAAACCAACAATTGGCCTTGTCCCAGTTCCGCGAATCGGTCGCAAAAGCCAAGATGAATTATTTGTTGTCCACGGGACTCAGCGCGTCAGACCCGAAAGTTCAAGCTGAGCAAAAGGTGATGCGCAGCGAAGATCTTTGGCAGTACAACCTTGAAACAAATTGGGATGTGAGTGAAATTCCCGGTCCGGAAGGATACAGCGAGCAAGAATTACAAACCTATCTTGATGAACTGAAGCTTCAATACAGCTTTGCTGTCGACCGGGGCGACACAAATGCGCAACGTTACATTTCTACCAAAATGAGTCAGATTGAAGGCGCATTGAATAGCCTAGTAGAAGGGAATGACGGATTCGGTGTCAGCATTAATTTGTTTTTGGATCTGAAAGGAACTGACATCGCTGAAAAAACCCGCCTGCGAGACGAAGCTTTCAAAAATGGCGATCAAGCACTTGTAGACCAGCTGGACCAAGAAATTGAATCCATCAGCAAACTGGTTGAGGCGGTCATGAGTGAGTTTTCTGCAATTATGAGCAAACTCGCCGAGGTTGCATCACAAGCCTATCAATCCGCATTCTGAGGTACGCCAGATGCTTGATCAAGTAAGAGACACAGGCTATGCAAGCCTGATTGACAACGGCGCAAGTAGGCCACTGACAGAAACCTTGGCCGAATACATGATCGCGGCGCTTGAGCAAACCCGAGATGTCATCGGCAGTTACCTGGTCGGCCTCGAGGGCGCGGAACGCGCCAAGGTTGAAAAGGTCAAGCAACAAATTGAAGACTATCTCGAGCAGTTGCGCAAAGCCAAAGCGATGAGTGGATTGGCCAAGTTTTTCAAAGCACTCGGTGCATTGGGTGTGGCATTGGCAATGATCACAGCCATCTTGATTCCAACGCCAATGACCATTGCGATTCTTGTTGTGACCTTGGTCATGTTTCTCGAGCCCTTGATCAGCGAAGCAGCTGGCTCTGAGTCTTTCATTGAAAAAGGGATGGGTGCAATGTTCGAAGCGTTAAGCGACGCTTTGGGACCGATCGGCGCCATTGTGGTCGGCACTTTGTTGATGATCGCGATTGTTGTAGTTTGCACAGCCTTGATGGCAGGTGGCCTGTCGGCCATGTCGTCAAGCGTTTCAGCGGGCGTACAAGCAGCCAGGGAGTTTGCATCGTCGCTTCCAGCCTACATCGCCAAAATGTTGACTGGTTCACTCACCGAGGCGCAAACAATAGCGCTAACCCGCTTTCTTGAGTATGCGCAGTCCGCAATCCTGATGGCACAAGCTGGCCTTCAGGCAGAAATGGGTCAGCTGCAGTACGAGGGTGCAAAACTACTGAAAGAAGCAGAAGTAGCCCAGGCAATTATTGATGGCTGGAGCCAGATTATTGAAATGTTGAGCCAGGAAAATTCCAATTACCAAGATTTGCTGCAACGTTTTCAAATGTTGATTGCGCAACTATTTGGTGTTTGAAACACACCTATTCAGGAGAACAAACAATGGTAGACGTCGCAACAAGAACCGACTCCCTAAGCACAGGCAATGTCGATAAGCCCAACGAACTAACCCAGACTGAAAAAGAAAAATTTCTGGCGTACATGATGGACAAATTCGGCTTGACTGAAGAGCAAGCCAACCGAATGCTCGCCAACCTGTCGCCGGAAGAAGTGCAAACGTATCTTGGTTTGGCCAGTGGCAAAGACACCATTACGCGTGATGAGGCCAAAAAACTTTGGGGTCTTACCGACGACGAGGCGGACATTCTTTTCGGCGGTTCCGAAAGGATCGGGATTCACACAAATCCCTTTGGCGACGCATTTCTTGAATTTTTGATGCTTAGTTACGCCATGCAAGTGGATATCAAACAACTGATGTCTCAAGTACTTGAAACGCAGGTGGAGCTGGGAATAAGCGCCGCAGAAGAGCGCTTGAAAGGTGCCACCGTACAGTTCGCATGCGCGATGTTGTCTGCAGTGATTACAGCTGGCTTGGGCGCGGCCAACGCCACCATTGCCAAAAACAGCAAAACTGGCCATGGCAATCAATGGGTAGGCCCAATCGGCGCCAGCCTGATCACGGCACCAATCAATGCAAGTGGCGAGTATGGCAACGCCAACTATCAATATGAAGGTGCAAAAGACGACATCAAGGCACAAGAAGCAAATGCGTTGTATCAGCAACTTGTCAGTTTGTACCAAACCACCACGGAAACAGAAAAAGAACAAACGCGTGGCACGTAAAAATTATTTTTAAAATTGAGAATCTTACTTCGGGAATGAAAAAACATGACGACCATCAGCCCAGGTTACCGTGGTGAAGACGTCGCAGTAGCGGATGCTCCAGGCATCAATGCGCAGCCCGATGGTCAGTTCACTTACCGCATCAAAGACATCATCATTTCCGCTTCCTCCGAAGAAGAACTGCAAGAAATCCTGAACTTTCTGGCTTTAAAAAATAACAAGCCCGTCGAAGAACTGAAGGTTCGCGACATCACCCTAACCTTGGACTACGATTACTTTAACTACAAAAGAAATCTTGGCGAAGATGGAATCACCCACACCTTCACGCTAACAACAGAAGGGCAAGGTCTCGTTCAGAACTACAACGACACTGCCTTCTTCGGCGATGAAATTCCTTTCTTTCCAAGCGGCAGTGCAACTTACCTAAACTCCGGATTTAATACCGAGGCCACCGGCTCAGCCATGAGCGCACAACTGGGCGGCCTGATGGGTGCGGCGCAATACATTTACAACGCCAATTACTCTGCAGAGTCTGATCAGCTTGGTCCGATACAAGACAACGATCTTGATCCGAACACCCTGACTCTGCTCGAGAACATGTTTGGGCCCAACACGGAATTCAATCAGGGGCACTTGAACACACTGAAAATGATGGGACTGCTTCAGGGAGACGCCAGCCAGGCGCCTGGCACCTGGACGCCCAACGAGAATGGCACCACGGTGGTGGAGGCATTTGCCAACAATACTTTGGCGTTGATACCCAGCATGGGGCTGTTAACCATGACACAAACCCTGATGAACACCGCCAGTGAAGTGCCTGGCTATTTCACTGCCACCGGATACGCACCGAATTACGGTTCGGAGCAAGTAGAAAAAGATGCCAAGGCGATTCTTGAAGGCATGGCGGAAGTGCCGGAGGAAACATTGCCACCGGGACTGGCGCCAGACGAAGAAACGCGCAAAATGCTGAATTTTTTATTCGGCCTGCCGGCAGACAACACCAACTTCACCACCAACCAGCTCAACACTGCAATTTCAATGGGACTTGTTTCTTACAACCCCGCAGAGAACACAATTGCCATGACAACAAATGGCGGCATTTATCTTGCAGACAAAAATGCTGCGGTGGCAGCAGCAGAAGCGGCAGCCGCAGAGGCCGAAGAAGTTGCCAAGCGCGATGCATTCAAGGCAATTATCACCACATTGTCCGATCCGAAAGCGGTTGACATGATGGATTACCTTGAATGGCGTTACAAGAACAGCGCCGCAGTCAAAGACAACGATCGATTCGGCACACAAGGCATGCGGCTTCTGTCAGAACTGAGCGAAACAGACCCTCTTTGGGACCAGATGGGTATACCACCTGAAAATCGGGCGGCCTTTATTGAAGCTGCAAAAGCTGCACTATCCAGTGAGAATCATTCAATGCTCCTCGAAATTTGCGGCGACGATCAAATCTTTGAAAAGAACGACATGTCGACTTGGCTAAACAGCAATTAATTTCTAAATTGGAGGAATGAAAAAATATGACAACCATTAGCCCAGGTTACCATGGTGAAGACGTGGCAGCAGCGGATGCTCCAGGCATCAATGCGCAGCCCGATGGTCAGTTCACTTACCGCATCAAAGACATCATCATTTCCGCTTCCTCCGAAGAAGAACTGCAAGAAATCCTGAACTTTCTGGCTTTAAAAAATAACAAGCCCGTCGAAGAACTGAAGGTTCGCGACATCACCCTAACCTTGGACTACGATTACTTCAACTACAAAAGAAATCTTGGCGAAGATGGGATCACCCACACCTTCACGCTAACAACAGAAGGGCAAGGTCTCGTTCAGAACTACAACGACACTGCCTTCTTCGGCGATGAAATTCCTTTCTTTCCAAGCGGCAGTGCAACTTACCTAAACTCCGGATTTAATACCGAGGCCACCGGCTCAGCCATGAGCGCACAACTGGGCGGCCTGATGGGTGCGGCGCAATACATTTACAACGCCAATTACTCTGCAGAGTCTGATCAGCTTGGTCCGATACAAGACAGCGATCTTGATCCGAACACCCTGACTCTGCTCGAGAACATGTTTGGACCCAACACGGAATTCAATCAGGGGCACTTGAACACACTGAAAATGATGGGGCTGCTTCAGGGAGACGCCAGCCAGGCGCCTGGCACCTGGACGCCCAACGAGAATGGCACCACGGTGGTGGAGGCGTTTGCCAACAATACTTTGGCGTTGATACCCAGCATGGGGCTGTTAACCATGACACAAACACTGATGAACACCGCCAGTGAAGTGCCTGGCTATTTCACTGCCACCGGGTACGCACCGAATTACGGTTCGGGGCAAGTAGAAAAAGATGCCAAGGCGATTCTTGAAGGCATGGCGGAAGTGCCGGATGAAACATTGCCACCGGGACTGGCGCCAGACGAAGAAACGCGCAAAATGCTGAATTTTTTATTTGGCCTGCCAGCAGACAACACCAACTTCACCACCAACCAGCTCAACACTGCAATTTCAATGGGACTTGTTTCTTACAACCCCGTCGAGAACACAATTGCCATGACAACAAATGGCGGCATTTATCTTGCAGACAAAAACGCAGCCGCAGAAGCCACTAACAACAAAGACCCAAATACCAACCCAAGAATAAAAGAACTGAATGACCTGATCTGGGCATTGAATATCATGGATGCAAACTGGGCAACATTTGATCAAGGGGCTGGCAAAGGTGGCTTGGACAACGTTGTATCGGTCGAAGACCTCGAAGGAATAATCCGACGATATGGGGCGGACAGTGACCAGGGCAAGGCAGCTCAAATTATTCTGAACGCAAGGAATTCAGGGAATATTGACTCTCTATTTCGTGGAAATGTAAACAAAACAGACAGCAAATTCAGTCGAGGTGATTTCGATCAGTTTCGGGCAGGTTTGAATGACATTAAAACAAATCTGTTGACCACAAACGAAGCTGCCGGCCAAGACGGGTACCCGCCCCTGAACACAACCCGTACAGAACAAGTTTTGAATGCTTTGAAGTTCTTGAAAAGCAACTGGGGAGAGTTTGAGTCTGCCAAGAATGGAGATCAAGACAATAAACTCTCCAGGGATGATCTGGAAGCAATCAGGAATTCCTCGAGCAGCACGCCCGCGATGAAAGAGACAGCTGAAGTCTTGCTCCGAGAATTGGATTCCGGCGGTAATGAATGGCTAAACGAATTGCTTTTTATTGGTGATGGTAAGAACAGCGGGGGTGACCTGGATGCCCTAATCAAGCTGATGGAGCATTACATTCCAAAATCCACCAACTAAGTCTAAGCGCAAGGGGTTGGTAAAAAAATCAATGACTGACTCCCTTATCCTGATCAGACGCCATTTCCATGACAGCCCGGAATACCTGGGCTGCAAGCTCCAGGTGTTCTTTCTGAATGTATTCATCTTCTTCGCAGTCCTGATATAGCATTCTGGCCAACTTCACATTCACGATAATCGGAATTCCGTTTTTCTTGGCAAATTCACGAATTCTTAATGCTTCGTCGTCTGTTCCCATGGCGAGAATGTAAGGCAAGTCGTGTTTGCCCGGTTCATAATCCAAAGCCACAGAAATATGCGTGGGATTGGCCACGACCGCCTTTGCGCCAGCAACCCGGGTAAGTGATGAATTGAGAATGCTACGGTGCTCTCTTTTCATTCGCTGCTTTAGTTGTGGATTTCCCATGGACTGCTTTCGTTCATCAGCAATATCTTGGTGGCTCATCCGTAGATTTTTGATGTGATGCATGTACTCCACAGACCAGTCGATCGCAGCGATGACCATAAAAATGATCAGCGACACAAAAATGATTGCCTTCAACACATGAACCAGCACGTCAAAAAACTGAGTCAACCCAGCGCGATAGCTGTAGATCATGTCTCCCATATTGTCTTTGAATACAAGATACCCAACCACAGACAAAATCAGTACTTTGACGATGGACAACAGCAACTGCACCAAAGATTTTTTCGAGAACATGTTCTTGATATTGGATACGGCATCGAACTTCTTGAATGAAGGCGTTAACGCTTCTGGCGAAACGAGGAATCCGATTTGAGCCCAGGTAATCAGGGTGGCGGCTATCGCACAAACAGCGACCAAGGGCACAGTGATTGCCACGAAAACATCAAAGAACATTGAAAAGATGCTTTCTGAGAAAGTCCACGGCTGCTTGAACCCGGCAGTCACGATCAAGTCAAGTAATTCAGAGAAACGTGCCGCATAGTCTTGCGAAAGCCAAAAGAAAAACATGTAAAACATCAGGAGTTTAAACAGTATCTGGGCGTCTTTGCTGACACTGACCTGCCCCTTCTTCCTGGCATCGTCTATTTTTTTCTGGGTGGGTTTTTCAGTTTTTTCGCCGCTCACTGAACATCTCCGAGAAGCAAATTCAAGCTTTCACTGTATTGCCAGAACATTGTCAGTATTTCCTGCTCCGCAAAGAACATGAGTGTGATGAGTGCGGCAATGCCAAACACGCTTCGGAGTCCGAACTCAAGGCTGTAAACTTGAAGTTGCTGGGTAAACGCCGATATGATTTCGACCACGAGTTCTACAGCCAAGATTGCGATTAATACCGGCCCACTCAACAAGACTGCAAAGGTGATGTGGTCGGCGGCCATGCGCAGCATGGTGGTCAGCCAACTGTCCAGACTAAGTAGGGTCAAGGTACCTGGTGGCATAATCAAATAACTGTTGAGTAAATGCACCGAGACTGCATGCAAACCCGGCCCGGCAAAAATCAGTGCTGCAAAAAGCAGACCAAACAATTGCTCAATGGGTAGCTCTTCCCCGCTATCACTACCTGTCGCCTGTGCGGCGAACGTTGCGCCTCTGTAAACATCGACTAAAGCGCCGAATGCTTTGAACGCGTAGTAGGGAAATGCAATGGTCAGCCCCAGTAGTGCACCCAAAACCACCTCACTGAGAAAGGTAATCAAGGTGAAAGTCGGTGGGTTCATTGACGAAAAATACAGGGTGGTTGACGCAAATGCCGGGTAGAGAACCAAAACAGAGCCGACCGACATCTTGATCAGACTGCTGGAAAGACCTTTCGAGAGCAAAGGGAAAAACACCATAAAACTGACAGTTCTGGGTAAATAATACGAGAGCACCGCAAGAAACTGCCGCAGTTGCTCGCCGGTGTCGGTCAGTGGCTCTACCATTTAGAACGATGCGGAACCGAGATTAAATCAAACATGGTTTGCGTAAACTGAACCAACATTTGAGATTGCCAGGAACCCAAGGCAAACAGGATAAGTACAACCCCCATTAACTTGATACCAAAAGGCAAGGCTTGATCCTGCAACTGAAAAATAGCCTGCAGGAAACCAAGCAATAACCCCAAAACCATTGTGACAACCACCACAGGGGCGGCAACAAGCAATGAAATCCACAATGCCTGATTGACGTAATAAATCAGCATGATTTACACCAAGTAAGAATTGACCAGACCCTGGAGTACCTTTGCCCATCCCTCGACTGCGACGAACAAAACAATTTTTGCGGGAACGGTGAGTGACATGGGTGACACCATCATCATGCCCAAGGCCATCAGGGCGCTTGAAACGGCCAGATCAATGATCACGAAAGGCAGGTAAAGATACAATCCGATTCTGAAAGCCTCAGCAAGTTCGGAGGCAACAAAAGCCGGAAGCACAACAAACAGATCTGTTTTCTCGACTTCAGGTGCATCGTATTTTTTCTGGAATTTTTGTGCCGTTTCATGAAAGCTGTTGAGGTAACCCGGATTGACATTGGCCAACATGAACTTTTTAAAGGGCGGCACACTGGCATTAATCGACTCGAGCACTTCGGTTCCGCTGACCGGCATTTTGCCGTCTGGTGCGAAACGTTGGCCAGCCTCAGTCAATATAGAGCCCATCACCAACAGGGTCATCACCATGGAAATTCCGTACAGCACCATGTTTGACGGCACTTGCTGCACACCAATTGCATTGCGCAATATGAGCAACACCGCCGATATTTTCAGGAATGAAGTGGCCGTTACCGCCACCAATGGCAATACGGATAGCGAGGCTATCGTGACAATCAGACCAATTGGATTGATGCTTTGATCCATGTTGAAATTCTCTTAGTCGAGTCTTTTTGTGACTTGAACCATCAATTGGTCCTGAAAGTGCACCAGCTCGCCCTCAAGTATTGGCGAACCCATTACACACAAGGTCACCATTGGCAAGGCATGCTCTCTTAATTCAATCAAGGTGCCTTCTTGGACGCTGCACAACTCATTAAAAAGAATCTTGGTTTTACCCGCATGAATCTCTAGTTCGATTTGCTCGTGTGGTGGAAGATTCTCTTCATCAAGACTGGATGTGTCGGAAAGATCGTCGCTACCAAAGTGGAGTCGTGTGTCGTCTTCGTTCATTTCGATGAATACCTCATAGTTTCTTTTTGAAAATTTATCGCCTTTAAATCGCAGTGAACCGCGTATTGATCGAGACGATGCATTGACCCTAAAATTTTGCAGTGCAACCAAATCACCCTGTTCAAGTTCTGCGAGTTCGGTACTCAACCACTTTCTTTTTGTTGGATACAAATAAACACTCAACTCGAAAAATACTTTCTTCCCCATGGACTCGTAGTCATTCCAGTAGCGCAGGCAATAGTTCCGTGCCTTTGCTTCAAGCAGCTTCAGTGTTTGCTTGTCTGACAAAAGAATGAGTTTGTTTTGGCGCTTGTAATCCACGGCCAGGTAGTCGCTGGGGTTTGAGGTGGGCATTTGATGTGCCGGCAAAAAGTCCTCGACATGAAGCCCGAGAATTGACTCGAGTTCGTTCAGGACGGCACTGACGATATCAATTAGCGGAACGATGCCCTCACCACCCCAATCCACGGTTTGGGGTGTAATCAAACTGCCAGTTTGCTCAAAAATATAAGCTGAATCCAGACCAATCTGAATCTCGTTTCCCTCAGGGAAATTAGCACTGACCCAAATCAGGTCGCTGATCGTACTTTTGTGGGGTAATCCAGTTGTGCGCCGAATCACCAGATCAGAATGCCTGTCGGTATCAAAGTAATAAATGCGCTGAGACATTGATCTTGATCGGGCAAAAATTGTGGAACTGGTCGCGTCGTAACGCACCGTTCGAAGTCGATCCAGTGCCCAAACCTGCGCCACTTCTTGCTCATTGATGTGTTCAGCTATTTCCATAATTTCTGTAGAAGTACTTCTTCTATTCCCAATAATTTTTTCTCGGCCTGATTCACTTTCAAGCAACTTTCCTGGTACGCAAGCTGTGCTGACTCGTACTGTTGATGAGATTGATCGATGGACTGCTGGATGTTTTTTATTTTTTTGATGCCCTGTTGCTGAAGCTTTGTGAAGCTGAGCAGCTGATCCACTTTGACAAAGTTGCCATTGGTCAAACGTTGCAGGGTTTCTACTTCTATTTGAATGAGCCTTTGCTCCATTTGCTCAAAATGCGCCTGGGTACTTTCAATGGTTCGCGCGGCCTGATCTTGCTCAAGCGCTTTGAGTTTCTGTTTACGGCGCGATGAATCCACCCGTAGCTTCCGGATCGCCATGATTTGCTGGAGGTCTTTGGTGAAGGTGTTCACGCTTTCGCCTCTTGAACCAGTCGCTCAAACCCGACAATCAGCGTACCGAGACGCGACAATGCCACGGTAGGTGACTCGGGTTCAGACCGGGACTGTTTGCACCATTCATCGAGGCTGGCCTTGATGTTCACTACTTCATCAACCAATGGATCGGTACCTGGCTGGTATTCATTAAGCCGAATCAACAGCTCAACTTCCTGATAAAGCGAATAGGCGCGCCTGACCAGTGAGGCCAGTTCCTGGGTTTTGGCGCTGCTGACTGAACCCATGACACGAGACAGACTTTTTAAGGGATCAATTGCGGGGAAATGACTTCGTTCGACCAGTTTGGTGCTGAGTACAATGTGCCCATCGAGAAGGCTTTTGGCCTCGCTGGCAATTGGATCGTCTTCAATCCGCTCGCCTTCCATGAGTACTGTGAAAACGGCCGTAATATCCCCTTGTTCCGTTCGACCAGAACGTTCGATCAATTCCGGCAAAATTGAATACACAGAAGGCGTGAATCCCGCCTGTGTGGCAGGCTCCCCGGCCATCAAACCCAGTTCACGCTGCGCGCGGGCAAGACGCGTTAACGAATCCACAACCAACAAAACAGACTTTCCCTGGTCCCTTAGATATTCGGCAATGGATGTGGCGGTAAACGCAGCGCGAACACGCTCGATTGCCGATCGGTCAGAAGTAGCGCACACAAAAAAACTTTTTTTGCGAATTTCATCGGTGATTTCTTTTTCGATGAACTCCCTCAACTCACGACCACGTTCACCCACAAGACCAAACACCACAGCATCCACATTCGCACCGCGAACAATTTGGGCCATCAAGGTGCTTTTGCCACAACCAGGGGGTGCAAAAATACCCACCCTTTGGCCAATACCAAGGGTAAGCAGTCCATCAATGACCCGCACTTTCGTGACGAGCGGCTCGCTAACGGGTGGTCTTTTACTGGCTGGAGGTGCCACCTGAATAACAGGTCGTGCATCGGAATCGACCGACAAGACGCCGGATCGACGGTCATACGGGTGATCCAGATTGCGGCCCATGCCATCGAGGAGCGATGAAAGCAAGTGATCTGACGCCTTAATGCTGTGCGCTCGGCCCAAGGGCAACACTCGGGAACCCAAAGCGACTCCGGCGACAGACTCAAGACACGAGATGGTGACAATATTTTCAGAGAACGCGATAACCTCGCCAAGGATTTTATGCCCGCCAGACGTTTCAATTTCACACAACTCACCTTGCACCACATCGGGCAAAATCGCCTTGACTGTAGAAACAATAATTTCACTGACATACCCAACACGTTTCACGGGGTTGATCTGCCCAATCCTGGCTTGAAGCTGATTGACGATTGCAGGTGCCAACAGGGCCGTGGCGCTGCGCATCAGAGGACAACCTCATAAACGGCTTCGCCCTGAAAAACTACTTTTCGGGAATCGACGCTGAGCAAATTAACACCTTGATACTGCCCGCCGACGTACAGCCTTGCCCCGTCTCGCAGGATAACGACAGGGCGACTACCAAGAACAACCTGCTCAATGGCGATTTCATCGATACGACGCTGCTCTTCAGTCAACGCCAGGCGGGCACGGATATCCACTTTCTCACCGTAATCGATGACCAAGCGATCCAGGAGTTTTTCAAACTTGATGGACTGCGCCCTCGACAACTCCGCGTCGATATCCACACGGTCATCATCCACCTTTACCGAGAGCTGGTTCGTGGAGGCTCTGATTGCAAAATCGTTGATCTCGTTTGCCACGTTCTCTGCCATGCGACTCTCAAGGGTAGAAAGCGGTTTCAATTTGTAGGTGTTGTTCAAGTTTGGTTTCTTGATAACGCTGGCCTCTGACTTGACAACACCCGCCGTGCCGAAGAACAAAACGACTGTGGTCAACAACAAGCCGATAATGAATAGTAAGGCGACGATTGCCCTGGCTCCTATGCCCCGTAAGAGTTGCACCAATTGATGGAGAGTTCTGGCGAACCCGTCATTCAATGACGACATCAGCCCACTGGTGCCGTTGACGATCTGCAACTCGATTTGTATGTGCTTGAAATCAAGCGTGAGCAGTTGCGAGGGGAAAAGCGTGTTGTCTACCTTTTTTTGATCAGGTGCGGTTAACCTGGCCTCTGAATGCAGGGTCTCGATGTTGAACCGACGCCCGCTTTTTCTGAGTGTGATCAAGGTATCCGGAATTTCAGGATCGCACAGGAATACATCTGACTGAGAGTTTGCACCCAGGCTGACCAGCGAGTTGTCCAGTCGCCAGACTGCACCGGCATGCAATCCTGACTTGGCCTTAACCTGAATGTGGATCATGATGTGACTCCGTCAGCAAATGGATTGTTTCTCGCTTGAAGATTTAGATTGATGTTGCCTAACACTTGAATTTCCATGTTTGAAGAAATTTCTTGATGAGAAAGAACCGGAATGATGAACAATGAGTCTTGAATGATTTGGCGAAAAAACACCCGGCAATCCATTGAACACACAATGGCGGGCACATAGTTTCCAACCAGATGCGGCATGCACTGCTCCTCGACAATTTCGATTAGTTCATTGAGAGAGCTGGAATCAATGTCAACAAATGATCCATTGCCGTCACTTCGACTCGACTCTCGTATCAACTGCTCAAATTCCACGCCCAACATAAAGACTTTGAGTTTTCGCTCGTGGGTATGTTGATGGCATATTTGCTCGAACAAGCCACGGCGTACCTGCTCGGCGATAACCATGGGGTCTCGCTCGCGTTGCCCCCATTCAATTAATGAATTCAAAATTGAACGCATGTTTTTGATTGAAACTGATTCGCCAAGCAAGCGTTGCAACACCTCCACCACTTTGGTAACGGGTAACACGCGCTCAAGTTCCTTGAGTTGTTCTGTGTACTTGTCACCCAGAGTGGTCATATGTCTTTGATATTCATTCAAGGTGAATAGCTGGTCGACCTTCTGGACCAACAACGCTTCAATTTGCGATACCAATCTTGTTTCGAATGTCAGGTATTCCAGCTTGTGCTGATCGAGAAGTGTTTTCTGAAGGGGGTCGCACAGCATGTCGTATTTACCGGTAACAACATCTTTCTCAATCACGAATTCAATACCAGGCACGGCCTGCACCAGTGACTGATCGCTGCGAATGCTGAGCCGCTTTTCGGAGATATGAATGGACATGGCCGGTACGCCGTACACATAGAACTCGACAAAACTCTCGGTGTGATTGGTGAACTCGAACAACGGAAACAGAATGCCCAAATGTTCTACTCGCCGGTTTCTCGCAATTCTGCAAATATTCTGAATTTGATTGGCAGCAGTGGGCTCGATGTCTACAGGCAACCGCACCTCAAGGGGTGCGAAAGTATTGGTGTGCAAGATGTCGTCCATCTTGACGCTTTTACCGCTGGCAGACAGCATGTCGCTGAACTGCGTGGACACATCGACGTCTGCGGCTTTGTCAGTTTTTCTCGAGATGAAGTACCAACCACACAGCAGCGTTGCCGAAGTGGCGAGGAATACATAACTGGGCATGCCAGGAACGAATGCGAACAGAAAACAGAAAATGCCGCTGATTTGAAGTGCGTTTGAATTTCGGCTGAGGTCTTTCAACATGTCTTGCGCAGTGTTGGATCCGTCAGCCTCGCCTTTGGTAACACGCGTCACAATCAAACCGGCCGCGATGGAAACCATCAACGATGGAATGATAGCGACCAGTCCGTCGCCTACTGACAAAATGGTGTACACCGACCCCGCTTCAGAAAAGGTCATTCCCTTCTGAATCATGCCGACCGTTAAACCACCCAGCAGGTTAACCACCGTGATAACGAGCCCGGCAATTGCATCATTTTTTACAAACTTGATCGCACCGTCCATTGCACCAAATAACTGCGACTCTTTTTCAAGGTCGGAACGGCGTTGTTTCGCAACTGTTTGAGTAATTAACCCGGCACGCAGATCGCTGTCGATGGACATTTGCTTTCCGGGCATGCCGTCGAGTGAGAAACGCGCAGCCACTTCAGCAACACGCTCGGAACCCTTGGTAATCACCAGAAAATTAACAACAGAAATAATGAGGAAAATCGTTAAACCAACGGCTACATTGCCGCCCACGACGAACTCACCGAAGGTTTGGACAATATGTCCGGCATCACCCTCTAGTAGAATTTGTCGTGTAGTGGAAATGGTGAGAGACAACCGAAACAAGGTTGTCATCAAAAGAAGCGCAGGAAATGAAGAAAATGCCAGCGGGGTTTCAATGAGTACGGCACTGATTACAAGCACGACCGACACAGAAATATTGATGGCCAGGAGTACATCGAGAATGCCCGGGCCCATGGGTATCACCATCATGACGATCATGAGGATGATGAGAGATGCACCAACCACCTCGGACCGTGCAGAAGCCAGCCTTGCAAACCTGTTTAACACTTCGATCATCGCGAGTCCTCAGCCAACAAACCTTGAATTCGGTTTTCTAGTGCTTACTAGGTGGCGTTCAAACTCAACAAAGTTCGTCTTTTCTGGACAAAAATTGCGATGAATCGATTTCGACTACACAGCGCCGGGTGGGGCGACGCTGTGGATGCTCGACATGTCAGGTCAGGTTGGTGCTCAATGCCCTTTTCAAATCTTCTTCACTTCGGCCCGAGTACTCCAGTAGGGCTCTGAATTGATCTTGCCCAACCGTACCCACATTGAAGTAATCACTTTCGGGATTGGCGAAGTAGAAGCCTGAAACACTTGCAGCCGGGTTCATGGCCAGGCTTTCCGTCAAGGTCATGCCGATTTCTTCACACTGCATTACTTCAAACATATTGCGCTTGATGGTGTGCTCGGGGCAGGCAGGGTAACCCGGTGCGGGGCGAATGCCTTGGTACTTCTCGGCAATCAGTTCTTCATTGCTCAAGGCTTCATCGGCGACATACCCCCAAAGGTCTTTGCGCACACGGTGGTGCAGGCATTCGGCAAAGGCTTCGGCCAAGCGGTCGGCAATGGCTTTGAACATGATGGAGGAGTAGTCGTCATGCTCAGCCTGGAATTGCGCTTCCTTTTTTTCCACACCCAAACCGGCTGTTACCGCGAACATGCCGATGTAGTCTTCGCCTGCGCCTTTCGGTGCAATGAAGTCGGCCAGTGATTTGTTGGGTATGCCTTCGCGCTTTTCGCCTTGCTGGCGCAAAGGGCTGTAGGTAAACAGCACTTGGCTGCGGCTTTCATCGGCATACACTTCAATGTGATCATCATCCACGGTGTTGGCCGGGTAGAAGGCGATTGCCGCATTGGCTTGCAACCAGCGGCCTTCGATGCATTTTTTCAGCATGGCCTGGCCGTCTTCAAACACTTTGCGGGCAGCTTCACCAACCAGGTCGTCTTGCAATACGCGGGGGTAACCGCCATGCAAATCCCAGGTTTGGAAGAAAGGGGTCCAGTCGATGTACTGCGCAATGTCGGCCAGGTCGTAGTTCTTGAAGTAACGCTTGCCAATGAACTTGGGCTTGGGTGGTGTGTAGCTGGCCCAATCAATTTTCTGTTTGTTGGCGCGCGCAGCTCCAATGCTGATCAGCGGTTGTGCCTTTTTGTTGGCGTGCTGTTCACGAACGCGTTCGTATTCAGTTTTTAAATCCGATTTGAATGTGTCGGCCGACTCATCGGACAACAAATTGGAGGCCACGCCCACAGAACGGCTTGCATCCGACACATACACCGTGGGGCCTTCGTAATGCGGGGCAATTTTCACGGCGGTGTGCACGCGGCTGGTGGTGGCGCCACCGATCAACAAGGGAATACCACGGTCCCGGAAGTAGGGGTCGCGTTGCATTTCGCTTGCCACGTAAGCCATTTCTTCAAGCGACGGCGTAATGAGACCCGACAAGCCAATGATGTCGGCGTTGATTTCTTTGGCCTTGGCGAGAATTTGCTCAGCGGGCACCATCACGCCCATGTTTTCAACTTCAAAGTTGTTGCACTGAAGAACAACCGTGACAATGTTTTTGCCAATGTCGTGCACATCGCCTTTCACGGTGGCAATCAGGATTTTGCCTTTGGCTTTGGCATCGCCACCGGCAGCCACCAATTGCTTTTTCTCTTCTTCAATGTAGGGAATCAGGTGGGCCACCGCCTGCTTCATGACGCGGGCACTTTTTACCACTTGCGGCAGGAACATTTTGCCGGCACCGAACAGGTCGCCGACCACGTTCATGCCGTCCATCAGGGGGCCTTCAATCACATTGATTGGACGCCCGCCATTGGCTGCAATTTCAGCCCGGCATTCTTCAGTGTCTTCAACAATGAAGTTGGTGATGCCGTGCACCAAGGCGTGAGCCAGGCGTTTCTGTACTGGCTGGTTGCGCCACTCCAGGTTTTCTTCCAGCTTTTTGCCACCCGCTTTTAGGGTGCCTGCGAATTCGATCATTCGCTCGGTGGCGGTTTTACCGAAATCGGGGTCGTTCTCGGCCAGCTTGGGCTGACGGTTCAGCACAATGTCTTCTACGCGGGCTTTGAGTTCGGGCTCCAGGTCGTCGTACACGCCCATCATGCCGGCATTCACAATGCCCATGGTCATGCCATTCTTGATGGCGTGGTACAGGAACACGGTGTGAATGGCTTCGCGTGCGGGTTCGTTGCCGCGGAAACTGAAGGACACGTTGGACACACCACCGGAAATTTTGGCGTGCGGCAGATTTTTCTTGATCCAGCCGGTGGCCTCGATGAAGTCGTTGCCGTAGTTGTCGTGTTCCTCGATGCCGGTGGCAATCGCGAAAATATTCGGGTCGAAAATAATGTCTTCAGCAGGGAAACCGACTTCGTTCACGAGAATGTTGTAAGCACGTTCGCAAATTTCAGTTTTGCGGGCGTAGGTGTCGGCCTGACCTTTTTCGTCGAAGGCCATGACGATAACGGCTGCGCCGTAGCGCTTGCACAATTTGGCCTGGCGTTTGAATTCGTCGACGCCTTCCTTCATGGAAATGGAGTTGACCACCGCCTTGCCTTGCACGCATTTCAGGCCGGCCTCAATCACTTCCCATTTGGAAGAATCGATCATCACCGGCACGCGTGAAATATCAGGTTCAGACGCCATCAGGTTCAGGAACTTCACCATGGCGGCTTTGGAGTCGAGCATGGCTTCGTCCATGTTCACGTCGACAATCTGCGCGCCGTTTTCAACTTGCTGACGGGCCACGCTGAGCGCTTCGTCGTACTGCTCGTTCAAAATCATGCGAGCGAATGCTTTGGAACCCGTTACGTTGGTGCGCTCGCCCACGTTGATGAACAGGCTGGAATCGTCAACGTTCAGTGGCTCAAGGCCGGACAAGCGGCACTTGGGTTCCACGGTGGGAATGGCACGCGGCTGTTTGTTTTCCAAGGCTTTGGCAATGGCGGCAATGTGATCGGGCGTGGTACCGCAGCAACCACCAGCCACGTTCAGGAAGCCAGCTTGCGCAAATTCTTTCACCAGGCTCGAGGTAATTTCCGGTGTTTCGTCAAAGCCGGTGTCGCTCATGGGGTTGGGCAAACCGGCGTTGGGGTACACGCAAATGGGAACATCGCAAATTTTGCTGAGTTCGGCCACGTAGGGGCGCATGAGGGATGCACCCAAGGCGCAGTTCAAACCAATGGTGATGGGCTTGGCGTGGCGAACCGAGTTCCAGAAGGCTTCAACGGTTTGGCCTGACAACACGCGGCCAGAGGCATCGGTCACCGTGCCGGAAATCATGATGGGCAACTTGTTGCCGGAATCTTCGAAATACTGGTCGATCGCGAACAGCGCAGCTTTGGCGTTCAGCGTGTCGAAAATGGTTTCAACCAAGAGCAGGTCGACGCCGCCTTCGACCAGGCCTTTGGTTTGCTGGTAGTAGGTTTCAACAAGTTGGTCGAATGTGATGTTGCGCGCGCCGGGGTCGTTGACATCGGGGCTGATCGACGCGGTTTTGGGTGTGGGGCCCAGGGCACCCGCTGCAAAACGGGGTTTATCCGGTGTGGAATATTTCACACAGGCTGCTTTGCACAGGCGGGCCGCCGCACGGTTCATTTCGTCCACGAGGTGTTCCATCTCGTAGTCGGCCTGCGCCACAGTGGTGGCTCCAAAGGTGTTTGTTTCCAGAATGTCGGCGCCGGCTGCCAGGTACTGCTCATGAATTTCGGTCATGATGGCGGGCTGGGTCAGCACCAGCAACTCGTTGTTGCCCTTGATGTCGCGGTGAAAATCAGCGAAACGCTCGCCCCGGTACTGGGCTTCCGTGAGCTTGTACTGCTGGATCATGGTGCCGGTTGCACCGTCCAGAATCAGGATGCGTTTTTGGAGTAATTCACGGAGTTGGGCTTCGACTGCGGCGCCGTTGACAACAAGGCTGTTGTGCTCGGCAGGCGAAGAAGCGGGGCGCGTGTTCATCGCGGGGCCTCTATATGATGCAAGGGTTTGAAAACAGGCTGCATTTTAGCAGGGAAATGCTAAGAAGCGTTGCACTCTGGACATACGGTGAAGCAAGTGTGCTGCGCAATCTTGCCTAAGCAATGCTTCTGATTCCGGCTTGATGCTTCTGGCTTGGGGCATGCGAAACGCTTTGGCGTCTTCGCATCGGTTCCTGTCGGAACCGCCCCGCGCTGCGAATCCGCCGGGAAGCCTTGCAAAGCCGGCAAAACAGCACAGCACACTTGCTTCCCCCCGCATCCTTGAATTTCCCGCTTTTCCCCATTTCACGGCACCGCAGTGGCCCCGCGCAAACGGTACAGACCATACAGATTGGCCACCGTAATCACGATCATGGTCAGGCACAACTCCCAGGAATCAAACAGATAGCCATGCACTGCCCACAACGCATTGGTGGCCAATGTGGCTTTGCGCATGCCCACATTGCCCATCATGAACAAGGCCCATGTGCCCAACAAGGTAGCAAAAAGAGGCAAAGAACTGGCCAGCCAGCCCTGCCAGGTGAATGCGGCAATGCCCACCGCCACACTGGAAAAGCCAACAACCAATGCCATGCGCAAGCGACGACTCATGACATTTGAATAGATGGTGACCGCTTGGCGCACGCCCGTAAGCAGCATGATCAGAAAACCAGTGTGAACACCCAACAGATAATATTGAAATCCCCAGGCCATTGAAGAAATTGCGAACAACAGCTTGGTGCCACGTTCAGAGATCACGCAAAAACCCGCAATACTCAGACCAAAGGCCAAAATACCAACTGCTCTGGTCAACAGATCCCAAGAGTCCAATTCGAAAGATTCCGCTCAGTGTTCAAGTTAGAGCGACATACTACCTTTGAATTGTTAACAGGCTCGTACAAAGCAGAAATCAAATTGAATTGATTCAATCCCTTGATCTACAACATAAATTGATCCTGTTTAACGATTGAGCCTTGTCGTGTGGTGAGTTACAGTGACCCATCCACAATTTACATACATTCAGCTTCATGCTTAATTTCAATATTCGGGCAAGCTTCACCAGCCGCCTGATCGCAGGTAGCTTGATCGCCCTGTTCCTGCTGTCAATTCCTGTGGCCTTTACGGCCCACTGGATTTTGCGCAACAACACCATCAATCAGGCTGGCGTGAATGCCACGGCGCAAACCGAGCAAGTCGCTCAGTCTGTTGACCGCCACCTGAAGGCACACTTGCGCGACCTGGTCTACACCAGCCGGATCGAGCAGTCTTTCGGAAACTACTCGCCGGAGGAACAAACCAGGCTGCTGCAAATTATGCGTGACCACACGCCGGGATACTTGTGGATTGGTGTGGCTGCGCCAGATGGCACGGTATTGGCAGCGCTTGACAACCTGCTGGTTGGCAAAAGCGTGGCCGCACGCCCGTGGTTCAAGCGAGGTTTGACCGAACCCGCGATCATGGATGTGCATGAGGCTGCATTGTTGGCGGCCCTGTTGCCTGCCCGGGCCGAAGAGAAATACCAGTTTATTGATTTCACAACGCCACTGAGAAACCGGCAAGACGAAATTATTGGCGTGATCGGGATTCATCTGGACTGGAAATATTTCATTTCCGAAATTGAGCAGGACGTATTCAACACCATTAACCCGTCTGCGCCCACTGTCATTCTGGCCAAAGACGGGACCTTAAGAATGGGCAACCGGCTGGATTTGGCTGACTTTCAAGACAGCACAGCCTGGACTGCCATGGCAGGTTTTCAAAAGGCCGTGGCCGGAGAAAGCAACTGGTCGATTGAAAGGCTGAGTGACGGGGAAAACTACCTGGTGGCCTTTGCGCCCAACAAAAGCGCGGAAACCAGCGATTTGGGCTGGATTTCTGCCACAGTCACGTCTTTGGACACGGTTTCCTCGCCCATCTCGAAAGCGCTGATCGGTGCAATTCTGGCCCTGATTATCGGGACAGTCGCCACGCTCTTGCTGGTGTTGGCTTTGGGCCGCAGCTTGTCTGCCAAAGCAAGCGCCTATCTGGATCTTGTGCGCAAAAATGATCCGAAGGCACTCGAGGCTTCCATGAATGAGTTGCCCACCGAGTTGCAACCCATTTCCAGAGACATTCTGGACCTGACCCGTGGGCTGACTGCAAAAAGCCTGTCGCTTGAAAATGCGCTGAAATCAACCAAAGAAAGTTATTGGGTTGTCGAGGCCCTGATTGTACAAGCGCCCGTTCCAATTGCGATGTTCGACACGGAGATGAACTATGTAGCGGCATCGGCGCGCTGGGTACAAACTTTTGCAACCGGGCACAATGGAAGCCTGGTGGGTAAAAATCACTACGATGTGGTACCCAACCTGCATGAACGCTGGCGCCAGGCGCACAGGGCTGGCCTGGCGGGTGAAAGCCTGTCGGCCACATCAGACCCCTGGACCAGCCCCGATGGCCAGACCATTTGGCTGGATTGGGCCATTGAGCCCTGGCTTCGACCCGACGGGCACCGCGGCGGCATCATTTTGATGTGCAAAGACGTAACCGAGGAACGCCTGATGCGCGACAGCCTCGCAGAAAGTGAAGAACGCTTCAAGCTGGCCATGGAGGGCTCTCACGATGGCCTGTGGGATTGGCAAGTGGGCACCGACAAAGTGTATTTTTCACCCAGCTGGAAGCGCTTGCTGGGTTACGAAGACCATGAACTAAGCAACGACTTTGACACTTGGGAGCGGCTGACCGCACCGGATGATCTGGAGGTTGCCAAGAAGACACTGGCAGATGCCCTGGACGACCCGGAAAAAGACTCCTACGAAGCCGAGTTTTGCATGGCCCACAAAAAGGGTCACTGGGTGCACATACTGGCCAGAGCCTTGGTTGTGCGGGATCAAGATGGCCGACCCACCCGTGTAGTGGGTACCCACCTGGACCGCACGGTGCAGCTGGAACTGGAGGGCCGGTTGCGTGAAACGGCCATTGCGGCCAAGGCTGAAAAAGACGCCAACGCGGAGAAGAGCCGCTTTTTGGCCACGATGAGTCATGAGATTCGCACCCCCCTGAATGGCATCATGGGTTTTGCTCGTTTGCTTGAAATGGACTTGCCACCAGGCGACTTGAAAGAGCAGGCGGGTTATCTCGTTCAGTCGTCGGAAACCTTGTCTGCCATCTTGAATGACATTCTGGACTTCTCGAAACTGGAGTCAGGCATGGTGAAACTGATTGAGTCACCATTCTTGATGGACCAGTTACTCAAGGGCAGCACTGAGCTTCCTCGCCTGACTTGCGAATCCAAAGGTGTCAAATTCGAGCTTGAGAACAAGCTCGAGGATCATCAAATTTATTCAGGCGACATGGGTCGCTTGCGGCAAATACTTCAAAATTTGCTATCTAACGCCATCAAGTTTACTTCTCACGGCAAAGTTAGCCTAAAAGTAATCAATACGCCACTTAACGCCACGGAAGACTTGCTAACTTTCGCAGTCAGCGACACCGGACTCGGCATTCCAAAAGAAAAGCAATCGCAGTTGTTTAAACCGTTTTCACAGGTACACACCGACCGCGAGAACCGGTTTGGCGGCACAGGACTGGGCTTGTCGATTGTGAAAAGCCTGGTCAATGCCATGGGCGGAGAAATACAACTTGAATCGGAGCCGGGCCATGGCACTCAGGTCATGTTTTCAGTAACCCTGAAACGGGAATACCAGCTCAACGAACAAAGTCAGGAGCGCATCCTGCCAAGCCGACCCTTGCGGGTTCTGGTTGCAGACGACACGCCACTGAATATCAAACTGATTCAGACCTTTTTGCAAAAGGATGCTCACTCTGTGGATGTGGCCCGAGACGGCAAAGAAGCCCTGAATAAGGCCATGACCGAACCCTATGACTTTATCCTGCTTGATATCGACATGCCCAAACTGTCGGGTTATGAAGTAATTGAGAAAATACGGGAAAACGCTGGCCCCAATCAACACTGTGAGGCGGCCGCATTAACCGGGTATGCATTTGACAGCGACATTGAACGGGCGGTTGCTGCTGGATTTAACTATCACTTTGCAAAACCCATTCAGTTCAATTTGTTGTTAAATCGCTTGGCAATAAGCAGTCAGAATACGAAATGATCACCCACCATGCGAAATGTGGTGCAAAATAGCGGGCTGTTGAAATTGACTAAAAAACGGGGTGTTTTATGGAATTATTAATGGATCCAAACGTTTGGGTCGCATTTGCGATTTTGACGGCCTTGGAAATTGTGCTGGGTATCGACAACATTGTGTTCATCACAGTGCTGGTGTCGAAGCTACCCGCAGACATTCGTGACCGCGTGCGCCAATTTGGTTTGATGTTTGCGATGGCCACCCGTGTGGGCCTGCTGTTTTCGCTTTCCTGGATCATCGGTTTGACCGAACCGCTGTTTACCGTATTGGAGAAGGCCATTACTGGCCGAGACCTGGTGCTTTTCTTCGGTGGTCTGTTTCTGTTGTGGAAAGCCTCCAAAGAAATTTATCTGGAAGTGGAAGCCCCGCACCAGGTTCAAGAAGAACTCGAGGCCGGCGCCGCAATTCAGAAAACCGGTGCCAAACTGTTTTGGTACTCCATCATTCAGATCGGTATTCTGGACATCGTGTTCAGCCTGGATTCGGTCATTACTGCGGTGGGTATGGCAGATGACATCGAGGTTATGATCGCTGCGGTGATGGTGGCCGTGGGCGTCATGATGGTGTTTGCCAAGTCAATTGGCGAGTTCGTGGAAGCCCATACATCGGTTAAGGTGCTTGCCCTGGCCTTCCTGATGATGGTGGGCATGTTGCTGATCGCAGAAAGCTTTGGTCAACATGTACCGAAGGCTTACCTGTACAGCGCAATGGGCTTCTCTTTGCTGGTCGAATTGCTGAACCTGCGCTCACGCGCCAAGCGTGAAAAGCTGAAAGCAATGGCGCAAGCCGAAGTGTAAAAGCGCTGTAGTTTCCGAGACAAAAAGCCAGTGTAAACTGGCTTTTTGTTTTTCTGGTACCTGGTAGTTCAGGCAATGCCCATGCTTTCTCGTGTATTCAAAGTCCTTTTCATGTGGCTTCCTCTGGCTTTGCTTCCAGCCAAAACCGTTGCCAACAGTGAAAACGTCTGGGCGGTGTGGAAACAAGAAGGGGTGCACGCCATCATGCGACATGCCACGGCACCCGGCTTTGGTGACCCGGAACATTTCACGCTTGGCCGTTGCGACACACAACGTAATCTGAATGAAACAGGGCGACAGGAAGCCCGCGCACTGGGAGAAACCATTCGAAAACAAGGCATTGCGCTGAGTGCGGTTTATTCAAGCCAGTGGTGCCGCTGTTTGGACACCGCCAAAGAACTAAGACTTGGCAAAGTGCAGGAATTGCCCGCCTTGAATTCATTTTTTCGAGACCGAAGCCACAGTAAAAACCAAACCGCTGCCTTGAAAAAGCACATCGCTGCGCTTGGACCAACAGAAAAAATACTCTATGTGACGCACCAGGTAAACACCACCGCTTTGACTGGTGTGTACCCGGCATCAGGCCAGATCATTCTTTTCAAGCTTGGTCAGAATGGGGAAATTCAAGTGGTGGGCACAATCAATTCTGATTAGCTGACATTGCGGTGCGCCTGTGGTTTTGCCTGAACCTTTAACAACTTGTACACTCGAATTTCACAAACAGGCATGCCCTGAAGCAAACAATATTCAACAAGAAGGGGATTTACACTATGTTCACCAGTATTTTATTGGCCACCGATGCGTCTGAATGCTCCATGGCCGCTGCAGCCAAGGCCGTGGAATTGGCTGCCAGCAGCAAGGCACAGCTCACCGTGGTGTACGTGTCTGCCCCTTATTTTTACCTGGACAAGGCTGAGAAAGCTGAATTCAACAAACGTTCGGAAGAAACAGCCAACAAGGCATTCGAGCAAATCAAGGCCATGGTGCCCAAACGCAAAATGTCTGCTGATTCCGTTGACACGGTGATCAAACAAGGCAAGCGCCCGTCGACAGCCATTCTGGACGTGGCCAAGGCATCACACGCGGATTTGATCATCATGGGCTCGCACGGCCATTCCGGCTTGAACCGTTTGATGTTGGGCAGTGTTGCCAATGAAGTAGTGACCCAAGCCAAATGTGCCGTGTTGATCACCAAATAATACGATAAGGCATCCTTAACAAAACTTAACCCGCATGCTTTGAACTTACTGCCTTCAGTGACCTCGAACTGTTAACGATTCTGGCCTGCGAGCCATGACGTTTGGAAAATCTTGTAGCTTGAAATTCCAACTGGAGGTAGTAAACATGTTGAAATCAAAACTCACGACAGCAAGCCTGATCGGTTCCATTGCACTGTCAGCCGCCGCTTTTAGCCTGCCTGCTCACGCCGAAATCATGGTGGGCGGTGCACCCATGCTGCCAAGCAAAGACATTGTCGACAACGCCGTCAATTCAAAAGATCACACCACCTTGGTCACGGCAGTTAAAGCTGCCGGCTTGGTTGATACGTTGAAAAGCAAAGGTCCTTTCACTGTATTTGCCCCAACCAATGCTGCCTTTGCGGAATTGCCAAGCGGCACAGTGGATACGCTCTTGAAGCCGGAAAACAAGGCTGCGCTGCAGGGTGTGCTCACCTACCATGTGGTCCCCGGAAATATTACAGCGGCTGATTTGAGCAACAAGATTGTTCAGGCGGGTGGCATGGCCACGCTGAAAACAGCCTCGGGTGCCTCACTGGGCGCAAAGCTGCAGGGCGACAAAGTGATCTTGGTTGACGAAAAAGGCGGTACTGCTGAAGTAACCATTGCCAACGTCACCCAATCCAATGGCGTGATTCATGTGGTGAATAGCGTGTTGCTGCCCAACTCCTGATCTGTCGTCATCTTCGACCTAAAATTGCTGTTTTGGCGAGCCCTCGTGGTTCGCCTTTTTTTGCGCCCTTTCTAACGGGACCTGGTCACCAAAACAATGCCCAAAACCACTGGGACGATCCCGATGAAATCGATCCAGTTCAGGGGCTCGTCAAGTAGCCAGGCGCCCGCCAGCAAACCCAGGGGCGGTGTGAGGAAAAACCACACGCTGGCCGCGCTGGCACTGCCACGCTCGAGCAAGTTGAACCACAGTTGATACCCGGTAATGGACACCACCAGCACCAACCAGGCAAATGCGCCTGCAAACGATGGCGTCCAGGCAATTGCGGACCAGTCTTCCATGAAGACAGCAACGGGCAACAGCATGAGACCACTGAGAATGATCTGGAAACCGGTTCCGGTCACGATGTCGGTGCGCACTGGCCATTTTTTATACAGCACCGTGCCAAATGCCAAGGTCAGCAGTGCGGCCAGCACGAGCAAAAATCCCTCCAGGGTATCGGTGCTTGATCCAATCCGGTTTCGAACAATAAAGGCCACCCCCAGAAAGCCCAGAGCCAAACCCAGCACTTTTTGGCGCGTGAGGGGTTCACGCAACAAAAACGACGAAAGCACGGCCACAACAATAGGGTTTGCACTAATCAGGATCGTGGACAAACCCGAAGACAGGCTGCCCATACCCGTCCAGCTCAGACCCAGATAAAGTGCATGGTTCAACAAACCCAAGGCACTTAACACGCCCAACTCTTGAAGGGTCAACCTGCGAAGCGTACCGCGCCAGTGCGCCCAGGCCAGCATCAAGGTGCCGGCCACCAAAAACCGCAAGGTTAGAAACAACAAGGGGGGACTGTCGATGAGACCGATTTTTGCAGCAGGAAACGCACTGGTCCAGATCAGGACAAAGGGAAACGCCAATGAAGCGTTTCTCAAAAGAGGGTATTGATTCATTCAATGAAATCCAGTAATTGTGAGACATTGTAATCAGCGAATCCGCTTAACCAAGCCGACGACCGGAGTTTTGAATGCTCGAGCAGTTCCGAATAATCGTCGTGGATGATGAAAAACCCCAACTTGAAGCACTGTGTTCACTGTTGCAGGACGCAGGCTTTAAGGTCATGGGGTTTGCTGAACCCGATTCAGCCCTTGATCTGCTGAAAACCCAAAGTTTTGATGTGCTGCTCACCGATCTGCGGCTGCCTGGCATGGACGGTATTGAACTGGTTCAGCGTGCACGCCAGCTGGATTCTGACTTGTGCGCGGTGTTGATGACCGGGCATGGCAGCATTAAAACGGCAGTGGATGCCATGAAGCTGGGGGTGCTGGACTACATTCTGAAACCATTCAAGGTCAGCGAGTTGATGCCTGTGGTGAACCGGGCCATTGAAGTTCGCAAACTGAAACGGCAAAACACCCGCCTGATTCAAGACCTTTCCACAAGCAATTCCCGCTTGCTGGAGATGAATCATGAACTGGATCATTTCGCGGGGCGTGTTGCGCACGACCTGAACTCGCTTTGCCACATTATCCAGGGATTCGCAGGCAGCCTGACGCGCCGTGCCCACAGTAAGCTGGATGAACAAGAGCAGAGATACCTGCTGCGCATCAATGAGGCCAGCGCACGGGGCGGTCAACTGGTTTCTGACCTGCTGGCTTTTGCGCGACTGGGCTCGGGCGAACTGAAATTCAACCAGGTGGTGTTGAACGAGGTTGTGGAAAAAGCCAGGGCACAGGTGGAATCAGCCGAGGGTCTCAGGCAGGCGGACTGGAGCATTGCCAAATTGCCAGACATTGAAGGCGATGAGTCTTTGCTGGAACAAGTGTTCGTCAATTTATTGTCAAACGCCTTGAAATTCAGTCAGACTCGGGAACTGGCCACCATTGTAGTCGAGGCCAATATTCTGAATGAGATCGTGGAGATCAAGGTCATTGACAACGGCGCAGGCTTTGACCCTGACAGGGCCGATGGCTTGTTCAAGCCCTTTCACCGCCTGCACAATGCCCATGATTTCGAAGGCCACGGCATGGGTCTGGCCAATGTAAAACGCATCATTGAACGGCACGGCGGCCACATCACGGCTGAGTCTGCTCCCGACAAAGGGGCTGTGTTTACCTTGACCTTGCCAATACGCCAGGACCAGGAGCGCATAGCGCCCCCTGCACTGCCAGAACCGATGATGCCGATGCTGACCAAGCAACTGGACGAGCAAATTGATAGCCAGCGCATGGAATTGTTGGGGGCGTGCATAGAACGCCTGAATGACATTGTGATGATTACTGAGGCCACACCCATTGATGCGCCCGGCCCGCGCATTATTTATGTCAATTCCGCATTCGAGAAAGTGACTGGCTACAGCCGCGACGAGGTAATCGGCAAAAGCCCGCGACTATTGCAAGGTCCAGAGACCGACAAGGCTGAGTTGAGAAAGGTTAAACAAGCCTTGAGTCAGCGGGAGTCCGTGCATGTTGAATTGGTCAATTATGGCAAAAGCGGCAAACCGCACTGGCTTGAAATGGACATTGTGCCGGTGGTGGGATCTGATGGCGAAGTGCTCTACTTTGCTTCGATTCAACGCGATGTCACCGAACGACGCCAATCCGAAGACAAATTTAAACGCAACGAGGCCCTGCAACGCATTGGTGGCAGACTCGCAAAACTGGGGGCCTGGGCGATTGAATTGGGCCCGGTACCATGGCTGTATTGGTCCGATGAGGTGTTCGACATTCTGGAACTTCCCAAAGGCCAACTACCCACCAGTTATGACGAGGCCTTGCGGCATTACCACGGCAAATGGAAAAAAATTCTGGAGGCGGCACTGCAACGCTGTTCAACTGAAGGACTGCCATTTGAGGTTGAAGCAGAAATGCGATCCGCGAACGGGCGACGCATTTGGGCACGTGTGGTGGGCGAGGCGGTGCGCAATGAGAAAGGCGAGATTGTGCGGGTTCAGGGTGCGTTTCAGGAAATCACCGACTCCAAGCTTGCTGTATTGACCTTGATGCACATGAACCGCCTTCTGGAGGCACAACAACGCGTCAATGACATTACCAGCACCTTGGACAAACCGGAGAAGTTGCTGCAAGAGGTGTGCAGCGTGTTCTGTTCACTGGGTGGTCTTCCATTGGCCTGGGTTTGCGAATTTGGCAAAGACCTGAGTGACTTGAAAGTTACGGCAGCCGATGGTTCGCAGCAAGAATTTGTTTCAAAAATCATGAAGACCACCACCCTGCCGCGGGACCACGAACTGGTCGACCGGTTGCGGGCCGGGAAAATGCACATTTGTCAAAATGTGGCGGAAGAGCCGCAAGCAAAAATGTGGCACAAACAAGCCATCGAAGAAGGTCTTGAATCGTTTGCGATTTTGCCCATTCATGCACAGGGTAAACTGCGCGCAAGCTTGGTTTTGTTCGGGGCGGGCATTCACTTTTTCACCAATGAAGTTCGCCAGTTGCTTAAAACTGTGGCCAAGAATTTGTCTTTCGCTTTTGAAAATTTGATTTTCGCTGCAGAGCGCACCAAAAGTGCGGAGCGGTTGAAGCTGCTTGAAACCTGCGTGGAACGGCTCAACGACATTGTGCTGATCACCGAGGCGGAACCGATCAGCGGTGAAGGTCCAAAAATTCTGTATGTGAATGATGCGTTCGTGCGCCGCACCGGATACACGCGGGAGGAAGCAATTGGAAAAACACCCCGGATATTGCAAGGCGAGCTGACCCAACGTGATGCATTGGACCGAATTCGCAAGGCACTGACAAACTGGCAGCCCGTGCGGGAAGAGTTGATCAATTACACCAAAACGGGCGAGCCGTTCTGGCTTGAGCTGGACATTGTTCCCGTGGCCGATGAAACAGGGTGGTACACCCACTGGGTTGCCATTGAGCGGGACATCACGGAAAGAAAGCAGGCTGAAGCTGCACTGAAGGAGGGATCTGAACGATTCCGTTTGCTCGCCAGTGCCTCCCGGGATTGCATCTGGGACTGGAACATTGCTTCGGACGAAATTTGGTGGAATGAGGGATTTGAGAAACTGTTCGGGTTTGATCGCAGCAAAATTGAACCCGACAACGATTCATGGACCAACCGGATTCACCCAGAGGACCGGGAACGCGCTGTCAAGAGTATTTCCGCAGCGATCAGTTCGAGCGTTGAAAACTGGCAAGAAGAATATCGCTTCGCGCATGCAGATGGCCATTGGCTGGATGTGCTGGACCGTGGTTATATTATTCGCGATGACCACGGAAAAGGCATTCGAATGATCGGCGGCATGACCGACATGAGCCACATTCGACAATCAGAACGCAGAAGCACCGCGCAATTGACGCGCATGAATTTGCTCAATGAAATTACCCGTGCCATTGGTAATCGACACGACCTGACCAGTATTTATCAGGTGGTCACCAACAGCATTGAAGTGGAACTGCCTGCTGATTTCTGTTTGACCGCATCTTATTCGGAGCAAGACAAAACCATTTCATTCCGGTCGTTTGGCAATGCCACAGAAGAGGCTGCCAACAAAATCGGATTTTTCCTGGACGCAAGTATTCCTGCGCGAGGAGTGCACCTGGACCGTGCCTTGCTGGGCGAGTTTGTGTACCAACCCGATTTGGGCGGCAGCATGTGCCAAACCGGCGAGGGTATGCATGAACTGGCCGGGCTGGACAGCATGGTGATTACCCCCCTGATGAAAGACAAAAAAGTGCTGGGGATTATTACCACTGCCCGCAAAGGTTTGAACTCGTTTTCCGATGACGAACTGGACTTCCTGAGACAGCTTGCAGAACACGTGGCCCTGGCATTGGCACAAACCGAGTTGCTTCAGGAACTGAAAGAAGCCTACGAGAATTTGCAACGCACCCAACAGCTGGTGTTACAGCAAGAACGGCTGCGTGCACTGGCAGAAATGGCTGGCGGTATTGCACACGACATCAACAATGCAATTTCACCGGTGGCTTTGTACACCGATGCCCTGCTGGGCTCCGAGACCAATTTGAGCGAACGCGGCGTGAAACAGCTAAGGACGATTCAATTGGCAATCGACGATGTTGCAAGAACAGTGGACAGGATGGGACAGTTTTCCAGGCGGCAAGAGGAAGGCACTGAACTGACCCGAGTCAATTTGAGGACTGTGTGCGAACAATCCATGGAATTGACCAGGGCGCGATGGCACGACATCCCGCTTCGCAACGGCATTTCAATCGAATTTACAGTTGAACACGACGACAAGGTGCCAGAAATCGATGCGGCTGAATCCGAGTTGCGCGAGGCGCTGACCAATCTGATTTTCAATGCAGTAGATGCCATGCCCAATGGTGGATCTATTTTGTTGGCCACACGACTGGAGCGCAGGGACAATCACGATCAAGTTGTAATTGAAATTCGGGATTCCGGTGTGGGCATGGATGATGAAACCCGACGGCGATGCCTGGAGCCGTTCTACACCACCAAAGGTGAACGCGGCACTGGCCTGGGCCTGGCAATGGTCTATGGCATTGTAAAACGCATGCGTGGCTCAATTGAAATCGACAGTGCCGAGCAGCAGGGTACCGCTGTCCGGATATTGCTGCCGTCTGCATGTCGACAAAAGCGCACAGCGACCGAGGCGATGCCTGCGGAGACCCCTTCAAATAACTTTCATATTCTGTTGATCGACGACGACAGCAAGGTATTGAATGCGCTTCGGGATGGGTTAAGTGCCAGTGGGCATCGCGTTCAAGCAGCAAGTTCGGGATCGGCCGGTATTGAGCTTTTCTCAAAGGCAATGAATGACGGGATGCCGTTTGATGTGGTGATCACTGACTTGGGGATGCCCGGCATGGATGGGCGACAAGTGGCTGAGGCAATCAAGAACATCGACGACAAATGCCCGGTGAATCTTTTGACGGGTTGGGGCAATCAACTGGACACACTAACAGCGCCCATGGCAAATATTGATGCGGTGTTGGCCAAGCCACCAAAAATTTCTGATATTCAGGCCTTGCTGCACAATCAACTTAATTGAGTTCTTGAGGCACTGAATTTTTCAGCTTCAATTCATCTTGCTTTTCTACACTGGGAACACATTGAACCCACACAGGAGAAACAAAATGATGCGACGCCCCACCCCCACATTGTCAGCCCTTGCCTTGATTTTGCTGACTGCCACGCTGATGGCTTTCCCCAAGATTTCGCAAGCGGATGACGATCGATCAAACACAGCACGAGACAGCGAAATTGTTCAAGCCTTCGGCTTGATCAATGCAGAGCAAGCCCGTGAAATTGCATTGAAGCAAGCCCCCGGTGTAGTGACAGAACTGGAGCTAGACGACCGTGACTACGCGAAGGGCTGGAAATGGGAAGTTGAAGTGGCCAATGCCGATGGCCGTGAAGTGGAAGTCGACATTGACGCAAAAACCGGCAAAGTACTGAAGGTAGACAAAGCGTGGTTTTAAACCAGCGCACCGGGCTTGAAGGTGACCCACACGTGCAGCCCGGTGTTGCCATTTTTAAACTCGAGTGTTGCACCATAGGTACTCGCAATGTCTTGCGCAATCGCCAAACCCAAGCCGCTGCCCGGTGTGTTTTCATCGGCACGAAAACCGCGTTGTGTTAACGCATTCAGATTCTCGGGAGAGCAACCCGGTCCATCGTCGGCAACAATCAGTGTGCTGCCCTGCAGTGAAATGCTGACCTGTGAACTTGCCCATTTCGATGCGTTGTCGATTAAATTACCAAACAGCTCGAAGAGGTCTTCGCGATCGCCCAACAGGCGGGTGTTCATGGGCACCTGCAAGGTGAATTGAATTGCCTTGTCGCGATATAAGGCTTTGCAGCTGTTGACCAAGGCGCTGAGAATTTCGTGCAGATCCACACGTTGACCTGGTCGCAAATCACCCACCACGCGAACACGCGCGGTTTCCCGGTCAATCAAACGTGCAACTTCTTGAGTCAAGGCCTGTACTTCAGTGGAAAAACCGCGTTGATCGGTGTCTGCGCTGAGCTGCGAAAGCCGTGCAAGCCGTGTTTTCAAGGCATGCGCCAAATTGCCCATGCCTTCGCGCGAGCGTTTCAAACGCTGATCAATGGCGATCAATAATCGGTTGAGTTCATCAACCAGTGGTTTGATTTCATCGGGCCCCTTGAATTCCAGTTGAGCGATTTCACCTTGCTGCAAGCGGGCCAAAGCGGCCTGTACCGTGTTCAACGGCTTCAATGTACCAATGACAATCCAGCGTTGAATCAACACCAAGGCCAACAGGAACAGGGCGGAGAAACCGGCATTGGCCAGCTGATACTGCAACAGGTTGTTTTGCAATGTGGTGATGTCGCGTGCAATCGCAATCGTGAAGAGTTGATCGTCCTTTTGGTACAGGCGCGCATGCACCAACAATTGTTGCCCGTCGGGCCCGGGCTGGCGTGTAATGGTGGCGTTGCTGCCAGAAGCGGTGGGCATGACGAATGCGGCGTCCCACAGCGAACGGGAATAACGAATGTCCTGCTTGTATTGCAGGGCATAATACACACCCGAATAGGGCTGCTGATAAGCAGGCACCAAACGGTCGCTGTTCATGCTGAGTACGCCAGCGGTATCAAGCTCGACCCCCGCCAGCAAAGTTTCGCTGTCTTGTTGAAGCTGATCCTGCAATTGGGCCTGCAGCAAGTTCTCAATCGCTCTGGATGACAACCACCATTGCGCCAGCAGCAGCACAAGCAAACTGAGAATCAAACCAAACGACAAACGATTGCGCAGTGAATTCATTCGATGGATTCGCCAAACACATAGCCCTGACCTTTTCGGGTTTGAATCCACTGTGGCCCGATTTTCTTGCGCAACCTGTTCACATACACCTCCATCACATTGCTGTCTTTGTCAGTGTCGTATTCATACACGTGGTCAGTCAAACGGGTTTTGCTCAAGGGCTGACCTGGATGCAGCATGAAGTAACGCAGCAAACGGAACTCGGTGGCGGTGAGTTGTTGGGGTGAGTCATCGTTCACCTGGACGGTTTGCAACGTTTCGTCGAGCAGCAGGCCCTTGGCTTTCAGTGACTCAGGCGCATTGCCCACTGCACGCTTGAGCACTGCGCCAATACGAGCCAAGAGTTCCTCGGGCTGAAAAGGCTTGGGCACATAATCGTCTGCACCGGCATTAAAGCCTTCGACCTTTTCCTGCCAGGTGCCCCGTGCCGTCAACACAATCACGGGTAATTTCAAATGGTCTGTGCGCCAGTTCTTTAACACCTCCAGGCCTGACTTACCGGGCAGGCCCAAATCGAGAATCACCAAATCGTAGGGTTCAAGACGACCTTGAATTTCAGCTTCGACACCATCTTGAACCCAGTCTGCCGCGTAACCAGCCTTGCCCAACAGCTTGTGCAACTGGGCGCCCAATACAGGGTCGTCTTCTACCAACAAAAGTCGCATGGTGACTAGTCGTCCTGTTTCAGTTTCAGTAAGCTGCCTGTGCGGGCATCGAATTCCATTTCCCACACACGGCCGCCCGCATCCAGCACTTCTATTTCATAGATATAGCGGCCATCCTCTTTGTCCAGATCAACATCCACGATCCGCCCAGGCTTGACCGATCGGGCGGCCGCAAATATTGTTTCCAGCGAGAGGATCTCGCCGCTGCGCTGCAGTCGGCGAATGCGTCGATCGTCGTCCGCATGCGCAGCAGGAACGGCGAGCAACAAGATGGCAATGATCAATAAGTAGGCACGAGCTTTCATGGTGACTCGTAATTTAACCGATTCACCTGAATTAAAGCTTAAAAAATACGGTGACTCAGGATTTGTTGGGTGTACTGCTGCTTTCAACCAGGCGGGGTTGTTCGTCCCGTGGCCATTCAAAACTGTAAAAACCCTGTTGACCGTTAATGGTGTAGTCAAACTGACCGCTGATCGCGCGCGGTTTCATTTCAAGATTGAATACGCACTGGTTGGGTGCTTCGCAACCGTGTTTGTTCACCAGTTCGCTCACTTCAGGATCAATCAACGGAGCGGTGTGCAACCCCTGCGGTGTCATGAAATACACACCGGCATTGTTGCCACAATGGTTTTCGATCAGGGTGTGGCCCACGCCTTCAAAGCGAAACTCACAGTTGTTTTTCGATGCATACGACAACACTTGTTGCGCTGCCGCTTTTTCCTGACAGGAGGACACACCGAACAAGGTGAGTGCGGTGGCGACCATCAGGCCGAACAACACAAAAAGAAATTTACTGGCTTTGCCCAGAAATGAACCCTGTCGTCGGTGTGAATCGAACGACAGGGAGCGCGACCTGCTGCGTTGGTTAAACATGGCTGGTGACCTTCTATGAGTGAAGTTGGGGTGTTGGCATTAAAGCTGCACCTTTCTCAACGTCACAGGTCGGTCTGGGTTTACACAGCACCCACCCAATTCAGCCAGATTTTCGGGTTTGTCCACGCCGAATCAGCAGAAACACGGCAGGAATCACGAACATCGACAACAGGGGTGCACTGACCATACCACCTACCATGGGTGCGGCAATGCGTTGCATAACCTCACTTCCTGTACCCGTACCCCACATAATGGGTATCAGACCCGCCAGAATGGTCAATACCGTCATGGCTTTGGGCCGAACGCGCAACACGGCCCCTTCACGAATTGCATCGAGCAAATCATCCTCCTCGATGACTCCACGCTTTACCCGGTTGGCCCAGCTTTGATTCAGATACAGCAGCATGATGATGCCGAACTCGGCCGCCACACCGGCCAAGGCAATGAAGCCCACGGCACCTGCCACTGACAAGTTGAAATCAAGTAACCACAGCAACCATGCGCCGCCAATTAGCGCGAAGGGCAGGGTGGCCATGATCAGCAAAGCCTCATCCACTTGCTTGAAAGTCATGTACAGCAAGACAAAAATGATCAGCAAGGTGAACGGCACCACCAACTTTAATTTCTCGGTTGCGCGTTCCAGATACTCGAACTGACCCGACCATGAAATGGAATAGCCTGCGGGCAAATTGACCTGTTCAGCCACCACCTGCTGCATGTCCAGCACCGCAGAACGCAAATCTCGCCCACGAATATCGATGTACACATACCCGGCCAGGCGCGAGTTTTCACTACGCAACATGGGTGGGCCATCGGTGATCTGAATGGTTGCTACATCTGACAGCACAATGCGCTGACCCGTGTCGGTGTATACGGGCAAGGCGCGAAGTCGGGTGAGTGAATCACGCAGTTCACGCGGGTAACGTACATTGATTGGAAAACGCTCCAGCCCCTCGACGGTTTCGCCAATGTTCATGCCGCCCACCGCACTTGAAATAATCGACTGAATATCGGAGATATTCATGCCGTAACGTGCGGCTTTGTCTCGATTAATATCAACATCAATGTAGCGCCCACCCGTGAGTCGCTCAGCAAATGCGCTGCTCACGCCTTCAATGTTCTTCACCGCCTTCTCGACCTTCACCGAGATTTGATTGATGGTGTTTAAGTCAGGGCCCGTCACCTTGACACCCACCGGGCTTTTTATACCGGTGGCCAACATGTCGATCCGGTTGCGAATGGGTGGCACCCAAATATTCGTCAAACCCGGTACCCGGACAATTTGGTCCAGCTCATCGACCAGTTTGTCGGCGGTCATGCCCTCACGCCATTCGTCTTTGGGCTTGAATTGAATGGTTGTTTCAAACATTTCCAAAGGCGCGGGGTCTGTGGCTGTTTCCGCGCGCCCCGCCTTGCCATACACACTTTCAACTTCCGGCAGGGTTTTGATCAAGCGATCCGTTTGCTGCAGCAATTCAGCCGCCTTGCCCACCGACAAGCCGGGTAAGGCCGTGGGCATGTACAGCAAATCGCCTTCGTCTAGCGGGGGCATGAATTCAGTGCCCAGCTTGGTGAGCGGATAAAAGCTGATGCCCAGCAACACCAGCGCCACAAGCACGGTGGTTTTGGGAAACTTCAACACAGCATCCAAGGCGGGCCGATAGGCCGCGATCAAGGCACGGTTAATTGGATTTGAATTTTCCGAGGGGATTTTTCCGCGAATCAGATAGCCCATCAACACGGGGATCAGCGTAACCGCCAAACCGGCGGAAGCCGCCATGGCATAGGTTTTGGTGTACGCCAGGGGCGAGAACAAACGCCCCTCTTGTGCTTCCAGCGTGAACACCGGAATAAAGCTGAGCGTGATGACCAACAGGGAAGAAAACAGGGCGGGCCCTACCTCCACGGCAGCATCACCAATCACGCGCCAGCGCTCGGCACCCGCCAGTTCCTGACCCGGATTGTCGTGTGCCCACTGTTCAAGATGCTTGTGTGCATTTTCAATCATGACCAGTGCAGCATCCACCATGGCCCCAATGGCAATGGCAATACCCCCCAGGGACATCACATTTGCATTCACCCCTTGCTGCTGCATCACGATGAATGAAATCAACACACCCAACGGCAGGGAAACAATCGCCACGAAAGCGGACCTGAAGTGCAACAAAAACACAAAGCACACCAGCGCCACCACAATGAATTCCTCAAGCAATTTAAAGCTGAGGTTGTCGATTGCATTGTTGATCAGTGTGGACCGGTCGTACACCGCCACCACCTCTACGCCTTGCGGCAAACCGGCTTTCAGGCTTTCAAGCTTGGCCTTCACTGCATCAATGGTTTGCAAGGCATTTTTTCCAGACCGCATAACGACAATGCCGCCCACCGACTCTCCATTGCCGTTCAGTTCACCAATGCCTCGGCGTATTTCGGGACCAATCTGTATGCGGGCCACATCGCCGAGCTGCACCGGAATACCGGCGAGGCTGGCCTTTAACGGTACAGACCGGAAATCCTCCAGATTCTCCAGATACCCCGTGGCCCGCACCATGTACTCGGCTTCGCCCAGTTCAATGACCGATCCACCCGCTTCCTGATTGCCATCATTAATCGCCTGGATCACCTGATCCAGGGTGATGCCATAGCCCGCCAGCTTTTGCGGATCCAGTTCAACCTGGTACTGCTTCACAAAGCCGCCCACCGAGGCCACCTCGGCCACGTTCTCGACCGTTTTCAATTCATAACGCAAAAACCAGTCTTGCAAAGCCCGCAGTTGCGACACATCCATGTTGCCCGTGGTGTCGCGCAGGGCGTATTGATAAATCCAGCCCACGCCTGTGGCATCGGGACCCAATACGCTTTTTGCCGAAGCCGGCAGCTGGTTTTGGGCCTGATTCAGGTACTCCAGCACCCGCGAGCGGGCCCAGTACAAATCCACACCATCTTCAAAAATAATGTAGACAAAACTGTCACCGAAAAAGGAAAAACCACGCACGTCTTTTGCACCTGGCACCGACAGCATGGTGGTGGTGAGCGGGTAGGTCACCTGGTTCTCAACAATTTGCGGCGCCTGCCCCGGAAAACTGGTGCGCACAATCACTTGAACATCGGACAAATCGGGCAGGGCATCCAGCGGCGTTTTGTACACCGACACCACGCCCCAGGCACTGATCATTACCGTGGCGATCAGCACCAGCAGTCGATTGGCGATCGACCAGCGAATCAGCATCGCAATCATCGTTGACCTCCACTGGGGCTGACGCCCAACATCAAGGGAAGATCATCCTCCTGTAGCTGAAACTCCATGTTGATCCGGTCACCCACTTTCAGGCTTTCACGCGGCAGTTGATCGGGCGCAGGCAGCATGAAGTCCATCGTCATTTCCGGCCAGCCAAGGCTTGGAATGGGCGCGTGGGTGACCGTGACCGAATCATCGTGCAAGGCCTCGACCACGGCCGAGGTGGTGTATTTTGCAGATTCGCCCGGCTCATTCAAGCGCGCTTCAAGCCCACGCAAGCTGGCTTCAGAATCAATCAGGAACTGGCCAGACAGCACCACTTCCTGACCCGCCTCCAGGCCTGCGAGCACCTCGGTTTGTCCACCAAACTCAATGCCTGTCTTAATTTCAACCGGCGAGAAGCGGCCATCCTCACCGGCCAGCATCACCACAGCACGGCGACCGGTCTGAATGACAGCCTCGGAGGGCACGATCAGGGATTGCGGCCTGCTGGTGTCCATGAACCGGGTTTGTACAAACATGCCGGGCAGCAACTTGTTACCCGGATTCTTCAGCACCAGGCGAGCCAGTACCGTGCGTGAATTGGCATTCACTTGTGGCAACACTGTTTGCACCTGGCCTTCAAACACCTGCCCTGGCATGGCTTGCGCGATTGCATTCACAGTGACACCAGGCTGCACGTAACTGGCCTGGCTTTCAGGCACTTCGGCCTGCACCCACACCGTGGAAAGTCCATTGATCTCCATCAAGGTGGTTCCCGGTTGCACGGTCATACCCTCACGCACCATCAACTCCGTGACCACGCCGCTACGGGGTGCCGCAATGGCGACGCGCGGCTGAACTTGCCCGCTTTGTTCCACCTGCCGTATTTGCGCTGTGCTCATACCCACTTGCAACATGCGTTGGCGGGCTGCATCTACCAATGGCTGCAAGTTATCGCCCTTCATTTTTCGCAAGGACAAAAATTCCTCTTGTGCCGCAATCCAGTCGGGCACGTACACGGTCAGCAAAGTTTGCCCCTGCTTCACCGGATCAAGCGTGGCAGTCACATTGAGTTTTTCCACATAACCCATGGCACGGGACTGCACCACCACCCGGTCACGTTCATTCCACTGCACGGCACCGCTGGCAGTAATTTCCGGTGCCAGCATGCCCATGCCCACCACCGCAGTGCGTATACCCAAGTTTTGCTGAATACGCGGGCTGACTTTGATACTGCTGGTGTCAGCAGTATCGGCACCCGAGTAGGCGGGTACCAGCATCATGTCCATGAAAGGGCTTTTACCCGGTGAATCGAATTTGCGGCCCGGCACCATGGGGTCGTGGTAATACTGCACAGTCAAGCCTGTTTCAGGATCGACATCACCCGCCTTGATCCCGTTTTCCATGTGTCTACGGGTGGCTGCCTCGCCCTGGGGAATATTCCAGGTGGACGGATCTTGCCCGTTGCCACCGGCCCCGGCAGGAGCACCAATGGGTGCCGACATCATTTCCATGCCTTGGCTCATGCCCAGTGCCCACAAGCCATAACCCCCACCAGCCAGCGCCGCCACTGCGAACACGCCGATCGCGATATGCGTCTTTTTCATTGTTGTACCTCTTCGGGAATCAGGTATTCCAGTTGCGCCCAAAGCCGGGCTGTGTCCATTTGAATACGAAGTTTTTCAATGCGCATGTCCAGTTCCATGCGGCGCGCCGCCAACACCTCGCTCAGGGTGCCGGTGTTGCCGCGATAGGCGTCTAGCGCGGCTTGCGTGCGTTGTTGGGTCAAGGGGATCAGGCTTTGATCAAAGTCGCTCAGCCGCTTCAAATTGCTTTGCCAGGTTTGTTGCCAGCGCTTGGTTTGTGCCAGGTGGCTGCGGTACAACTCGACTCGCTCTGAACGCGCTTTGGCCGCCATGGAATTGGCAGCGGCCACCGCCTGGTCTTGCCTTGAAGTTTGATCAACAAACAGGGGCCGGGAGGCACCCAGTGTGAGCATTTCAGAAAACTCCGGACCACGGCCTGCGTACATGACCGACAAAGTCCAATCTGCTGATTTTTCCTGCAGTTTGACTTCGGCATTGGCCAGCGCTGCATCTTCTGCTTTTTGCAGGGCGATGAGTTCCGGGTGTTTGTTCAGGCTTTCAGCCAAATCCACTTCACCCAGGCTGGAGCGCTTCAAATCAACATCGCTGCTCAACTCATTGCCTGCTGCATCGCCAACCCAACGGTGCAAATCGGCCTGCGCATTGTCCAACATGGCCTGGGTGTCTTGAACTCGCAAGTTCAGCAAGCCGAGTTCGGTGCGTGCTGTGAATACATCGGTTTGTGGCGCTTTGCCAGCGCGGAACAGCGCATCGGCCGCATCAATTTGCAGTTGCAATTCGGTGTGCTGGCTTCGCAGCAATTCAAGCATTTGTTGCAGGTACACCCGGTCCAGATACGCCTGCGCCGTGCCGGTGCGCAATTGACTCAAAGCCAATAGCTCGCTGGCTTGCGCAACCTCGGCATTTTTTGAAAACACATTGGCCTGGGCTTTGCGTTTGTCTTGCCGGGTGAAGGTTTGAGAAATACCCACCCCCCGCATGGTCATAAAGTCTGCGGCCAGGCTGAACTGATCAGGCCCGTTGGCTGGAATGTTGCTCACCTCCAGATTCAGCATGGGGTCGGGCAACTCGCCCGCGGCCACAGCCTCGCTTTGCGCAGCCTGCGCAGCAGCCTTTTGGGCGCGTACCGATTCTGAACGCTGTTCAGCAAGCTCAAGCGCAAGGCTCAGGCTGAGCGGCCCGGTCGAATGGCGCGTTTCAGGGGCAGCCAGTGCTTGCTCAAGCGTGTACTGTTGCTCGGCATGCACCCCGCCAAAATTCAACAACACAAACAGCGCAAAACCAATCAGCGCAATTCTCAAAATGACATGTTTACCCTGCATGGGCTTCTCCTGCATGGCGTATCAGCCATGAGAAACGAACACACAATCAGGCTGACCAGGGTCAGCCCAACGCTTAACTCAAATTGGTGTGATCAGGCCCGGGGCGGGCGTTCGGGAGAGCTTTGCTGAAAGGAAATTTGAAGCACCTGCTCTACAGTGGCATACACTGGTGAGGGGCTTTGGGGCGAGATGACTGCCGCTACATACGGCAAAGAGGGCACGGCACAACACAAGGGAGAACCCGCGAAACAGCCCTCGTCAAGGTGAACCGCTGAATCCATGGCGTGCTGCGTGTCTTGCATTTCGGCGCAACACGGCATTGCGTGGGCCATGCTTTGAAACATGAGCGCACACAGCAACAACACATGAACACCAATTCGACGCATCATTGGATGAAATCAACAAACTGCAGTAGATAAAGTGTAACACAGCCCATTTATGCCTCTGCAAGCGATGATGAGTCGCCCTTCTTCAATGAAAACCCGATGCGTACCCAGTCGCCATCGCACTGCGCAAAAGGTTCGCCCCCATGCAAACGGGCGATTGCGGCCACAATGGCCAAGCCCAAACCGTGGTTGTGGCCACTTTCATTGCGCGATTGATCCACCCGGTAAAAGGGTTCGAACAAATGCGGCACGCTGGCTGCGGGAATACACACACCCTTGTTGCTCACTGTGAAAAGAACCTGGCCCGCCACAGTGCTGTTGTCAATGTGAATGTGAATGGTGCTGCCCTCCTCGGCATAGCGAATGGCATTGGACACCAGGTTGGACAGCGCCCGCTTGATCAATTCAGAATCAACCCGAGCAGACGCATCACCGTGCAATTCAAATTGCAGATTTTTTTCTTCCAGCATGGCCTCCATGTAATCCATCACAGTCATGACAGGTTCACTGAGCTTGGCCACTACCCGAAAATCGTTGTACTGGCCCTGGCTGGCATGCGACAAAAACAACATGCTTTGAATGATGCGGTTCATGCGCTGCAGCTCTTCGAGGTGGCTGTGCAGTGCCTCCTTCAAATGCTCGGGATCGGGATTTTTTTCACGCAGCAGCAATTCATGGCTAACGGTAAGGCTGGAAAGCGGCGTGTTCAATTCATGCGCCACATTGGAATTGAATGAACGCAGTTGGTCGTGGTATTGCCCTACTTTTCCGATTAATTTATTGAACTGCTCAATGACCGGGTACAGCTCTTCGGGTTCATGCTCGGTCTTGATTCGTGCAGTCAGATCCGACGGATCAAAACTGGCGATTTTGCGCCCGAATTTATTCAATGGCTTTAATTCAAAGCGCGCCAAAGTGCCGCTTAGCAGCATAATGAACAAGCCCCAAACCACTGCCGCCACCGCAAACACGGCACCAATAAAGTTCAGGAATTTTTTGTCCTCTGACACATCCATGGCCAGCTCAAGATCGCGCATTGGCATAGTGCCGCCCAAGCCCACCAAAGAATGCATGTAAGTTTTTTTGTGCTTGACCTTGCTTAGCAACACCTGTGGCCCGTACAACACCTGATCATTTTCGCCGTGCACTTTGGCGCGCACATTGCCCAGGTTCAGCAGCAGTTCGTCTACACGGCCCCACATTTCTGTGGGCATCAATTCACTGTTGCGGGCCAGCACCTGCTCCACCGCATTTGCGGCACGTTCAAGCGTTTCCTGGTGTCGCACTTCTTGCCACATCCACACACAGTGATAGCCAAACACAGCGATCAATCCAACACCCACAATACTGAGGATCGACATTTGAAAAGAAGATCGCCTGGCTATTGAGCGCCTCATGGCTGGCTCTCCCCAGCGCGCAACTCCAGCACATAGCCCATGCCACGCACAGTGTGCAGAAGGGGCAAATTAAAGGGCTCGTCCATTTTGCTGCGCAAACGGCGCACGGCCACATCCACAACATTCGTTTCACTGTCAAAGTGCATGTCCCACACCAGCTCAGCCAATTCGGTGCGTGACAACACCTCGCCCTTTCTGCGCAACAGCAGCCACAACAAGCTGAACTCTTTCGCGGTCAAGCGCAGGTCTTGCCCAGCGCGTTTGGCCTGCCGCTTGACAGCATCCAGCTCCAGGTCAGCAAGACCCAAATGGCTGCTGTCAACGGTGGCATTTTGCTGCTGCCCCTGGGCACGGCGTGCCAGTGCATGCACGCGGGCCACCAATTCTGAAAATGCAAAAGGTTTGGTCAGGTAATCGTCGGCACCCGCCTGCAGGCCTTTGACCCGGTCTTCGACCATGGAACGGGCCGTGAGCATGAGCACCGGGATGTTCATGGTTTGGCGCAATGCGGCCAGCACGCCCAGTCCGTCCAGGTCGGGCAACATGCCATCGAGAATGATGAGTTCGTAATGGCCTTCAGTGGCCAGGTGCAAACCATCAATACCGTTGTGGGCTACATCCACCACAAAGCCTTCGGAGTTCAGCCCCTTTTGAAGGTAACTGGCCAACTTCTTCTCGTCTTCAATTACCAAAATTTTCATGGGCGCAACGTCGCTGTGCGTGAACAAACATGCCTTGAAGTATAGAAGGCACAAGTACTTTTTAAAATTACAAATTTGTAATGTGCGTGTGGGGCCTTGGTAATTCGACCCTGCGTAAAGTACGACTCATGCCAACGCAACAAAGCAACGGCAAAACTTGATGAAGTACCCCAAAAGGAGATTTACCATGAACGCACGTCAATTGATCGCTACTTCCGTATTGGCCATTTCAGCAACTGTACCAGCCGTGGTCATGGCCAACTCAGCAACCCAGCAGGGCGATGCCACCAGCCACGTGATCGCAGTAGAAAGCCAGCGCGACCAAGCCAGTCGCAATGCCGTACTGAATGCATACCAGAAAGCAGTACAAACTGGCGAATTCAGCCCAGTGGCCGGTGATGCAAGCAACCTGACCCACACCTCGAACTCTACAGCCACACGTGCTGAAGTATTGAGCAAAATCAAAGGCGTGAACCTGACCGAAGGTGATGCCAGCTAATCCATAAAACCAGTCATCTTGATGGTTTTCAAAGGGCGCCTGTGATTCCCCGCACAGGCGCCTTTTGTTTTAAGATGAGGGTCAACTTTGCACCCAAGCAGTCCTCATGTCGTCTAGCCAAAAACCCCCACGCAACAAAAACAGCAATGAATCGGCAGTGCCCTCGGGGCGGTTTGCGCGCTTAAGCCGTTTCGGTGCCTTGGCAACGACTGTAGCAGGTTCTGTTGTTAAAAATGGCACCAAGCAATTGGCCCAAGGCAAACGGCCCCAACTGAGCAAGCTGTTACTGACACCAAAAAATGCACTGCGTGTTGCGGATCAACTGGCGCAACTGCGCGGTGCCGCCATGAAGCTGGGGCAATTGGTGTCCATGGACGCCGGCGACATGCTGCCGCCACAACTCGCCGAGATCATGGCCAAGCTGCGGCAAGACGCCAAACACATGCCGCGCAAACAGTTGTTGGCTGTTCTTGAAAAAGAATGGGGTGAAAACTGGGATCAACGCGTTCGTGAATTCAATTTAACGCCAATCGCCGCTGCATCCATCGGCCAAGTGCATGAGGCCATTTCACTGACCGGTGAAAAACTGGCCATTAAAATTCAATACCCCGGTGTGCGCGACAGCATTGACAGCGACATTGACAACGTGGCGACCATTTTGCGTTTCACGGGCCTGGTGCCCAAAACATTCGACCTGGCTGCGCTGTTGACCGAAGCCAAAAAGCAGTTGCACGAAGAGGCCGATTACCTGCGTGAAGCCGAATGCATTGTGAAATACACCAAGGCACTGGGTGAGGATGAACGGTTTGAAATTCCCACCGTGGATTCAAGCCTGACCACACGCGGTATTTTGGCCATGCGCTATGTAGAAGGCGTGCCCATTGAACAAATGGCCCATGCCACACAGCCAACACGCGACAAAATTGCCACCACCATGTTTGAATTGTTGTTCAAGGAATTGCTGGGCATGCAGCTGATGCAAACCGACCCGAATTTTGCAAACTACCGCTACAACCCCAAAACCGGCAAAGTGGTGTTGCTGGATTTCGGTGCCACCCGCAGCTTTGAGAAAGAATTGGTAGACGGGTATGTCGACGTGATGAATGCGGCGCAGGCCGCAAGCCGCAGTTTGATGGAAAAAGCAGCCACCCGGATTGGTTACTTTGACTCGACCACACAAGCCCACCACCGCGATTTGGTACTGGACCTGATGGAACTGGCTTGCGAGCCCTTTTGTACCCCAGGTGAATTCGACTTTGGCAACACAGACCTTGCCGCAAGAATTCGCGACAAGGGATTCGCGCTGGGTGAAGACCGAAAATTCTGGCATGCCCCACCCATTGATTGCCTGTTCATACACCGCAAACTGGGAGGCCTGTTTTTACTGATCACCCGCCTGAAAGCACGGGTGCATGTTTCACAGTGCGTTTAAATCACGACCAGACTCCTTGTCGGATTGATCGCACAACTGTTCCGAATCCTTCTGGCCAAACATCCAGAACAAGGCGGGCGTTAAATAGGTATCCAGCAAGGTAGAACTGATCAAGCCACCAAATATCACCACCGCCACCGGGTGAAGTATTTCGGTACCCGGCCGCTGCGCCTCGAACAACAAGGGCGCAAGTGCAAACGCGGTGACCAATGCCGTCATCAACACCGGGCTTAAACGCTCTTGCGAACCACGAACAATCATGCTGTGGTTAAACGTTTCGCCCTCAAAACGCATCAGGTTGATGTAGTGGCTCACTTTTAAAATGCCGTTGCGCACCGAGATCCCCGCCAGCGTAATAAAGCCAATCAGCGCTGCCACCGACAGGGGCTGCCCCGACAACCACAAGCCCAACACGGCACCCACCAAGGCCAGCGGAATATTGCCCATGATAATCAAGGACAAACGCATGGACTGGTAACGGCTGTACAGCACGGCGAACATGAGTGTCAGTGAGACCAGCGACAGCAAACCCACCAAGCGCGTGGCTTGCCTTTGAGCTTCAAACTGACCACCCAGGGTAATGAAATACCCTTGCGGTAAATTAAAACTGGCTGTGGTGACCCGAATATCCTCGACCACTTGCGACAAGGCTCGCCCCTGCGCATTGCCCGAAATCACGATTCGCCGCTTGCCATCGTCGCGGCTGATCTGGTTGGGACCATCACTGTCTTCAATCGTGGCCAGTACCCGCAAGGGCACAGCACCATTGGGTGTTTGTATCAGCAGTTGCCCAAGTTGCTCAAGGCTGCGGTTTTCCTCGGCCAACTTAAGCACCAAAGCAAATCGCCGGTTGCCTTCAACCACCTGTGCAATTTTTTCGCCTTCCACCAAAGCCTGCAAACTGTGCAATATCTCCGAAACGGGCACCCCGTACTGCGACGCGGCATCGTAATTCACACGCACCTTGATTTCAGGGGCCAACACCTGTTTTTCCACTTCAAGGTCGACCAAACCATCGATGCGTGAAAGCTGCGCACGCAGTTGCTCGGCCGTGCCGCGCAGCGTGTCCAGGTCTTCGCCAAACACCTTGATGGCAATTTGAGAACGCACGCCAGAAAGCATGTGATCCAGGCGGTGCGAGATGGGCTGCCCCACCGCAATGGCCGCCGGCAAATTTTGAAGCCGTGAACGAATATCGGCATTGATCTCATCCATGGAGCGGGTCATTTCCGAAGCTGGAATCAAGCCAATGTCCAGCTCGGACGCATGCACCCCTTCCGCATGCTCATCCAGTTCGGCCCGGCCACTTCGGCGACCAATGTGGGTAATTTCCGGAACGCCCTTCAAAAGCTGTTCCGCTTGTGAGGCCAGTCTTGAAGACTCCTCCAGCGTGACACCCGGATTCAAGCGAAGCCCCATCACCAAACTGCCTTCATTGAAAGGCGGCAAAAATGTTTTGGCAAAGAAAGGCACGGAAAACCCCGCCACCAGCACAGCACCTAATGCCAAGGTGATTGCAGGTTTGGGATTGTTCAGCACACGCTGCAAGCTGTGTTGGTAATGGTGCTTTAACCACGCCAGCACCTTGGTGTCGCCATGGTCCAAATTCTTGATACGCGGCAACAGGTAGTACGACAACACGGGCGTGACTGTGACGGACACAATGAGCGAGGCCAGCGTGGACACGATGAATGCAATGCCTAGGGGCACAAACAACTTGCCTTCAATGCCGGGCAACGCAAACAATGGAATGAACACCAACACAATGATTGCGGTGGCGTACACAATGCCGGTTCGCACTTCCAGGCTGGCTTGTCGCACCAACCCCACCAAATCAAAAGGCACGCCAGGGTGTTTTGCGCGTTGCTCTTTCAGGCGGCGCAAAATGTTTTCGACATCCACCACCGCATCGTCTACCAAACCACCAATGGCGATGGCCAAACCACCCAAGGTCATGGTGTTGATCGACAAACCAAAGTACTTGAACACCAGCGCGGTGATAAAAATTGAAACGGGAATGGCCGTGAGCGCAATGACGGTTGGGCGTAGCGTGCCCAAAAAGAAGAACAGCACCGCTGCCACAAACACCGAGGCACCGATCAACTTGCCTTGCAAGGTAGTAATGGAGGCCTCGATGAAACTGGCTTGCCGGAAGGTCACCCGTGGTTCTTCCATGCCCGCAGGCAAAGCGCCTTTCATGGCGTTCAACGCGTTTTCAATTTGCTGGGTCAGCTCAATGGTGTCTGCATCGGGCTGTTTTTGAATACCCAGAATGACCGCTGGCTTGCCTTCATAGCCAGCATCACCCCGCTTCACCGCAGCAGCAAATTCCACCTGGGCCACCTGCTTAAGCAACACGGTTTGACCGTTGCGCGAATCCACTGCAAGGTTTCGCAAGTCCTCCAGCGACGACGTTCTTCCCAAATGCCGAATCAGGTACTCCCGACCATTGAGCGACAAGAAACCACCCGATGTGTTGGAAGCAAAGCCACTCAAGGCACGCTGCAAATCATCAATCGAAACACCCGATTCAACCATGCGCTGCAAATTGGGTTGCACCTGAAACTGGCGTACCTCGCCCCCAATCGGAATCACCTGCGCCACGCCCTGAATGGACAACAAACGCGGCCTTAACACCCAGTCTGCATATTCCCGCACATCCATGGGTGAGGTTTTCGCCACATCGATGGGAATGGCAATTTGCATGATTTCGCCCATGATGGAACTGACAGGCCCCATGGTGGGCGCAAGCCCGGCGGGAATGGATTCTTCCATGCTGCCAAGCCGCTCGGACACCATTTGGCGCGCACGGTAAATTTCAACATCCCAATTGAAAGTGATATAGAGAAAAGAGAGCCCGGCACTGGACACCGAACGGATCACTTCCACGCCCGGCAAACCGTTCAGTGCCGCCTCCAGCGGAAAGGTAATCAGTTGTTCCACTTCTTCCGGGGCCATGCCACCGGCCTCAGTAATGACCGTGACCGTGGGCTTGTTCAAATCGGGGAACACATCCACGGGCGTTTGGGTCAGCGTGAATGCGCCATACAGCGTAAGAATCAGCGCACCGAGCAACACCAGCAGGCGGTTTTTCAGGCTGTTCTCGAGTAATAGTTGAAACATGCTGCCGCCCCTTACCGAATCTGGTTGATCAGGGTTGCGCCCTGAACTACCACCCGGTCAAACGGCTTTAATCCGCTGACAACCAACACCCGTTGGCCATCCAGCGGCTCGGTCAATACCACACGGGGCTCGAAAGTTTCCGGTTCCGCTTTCACCCACACAATGGTTTGATTGGCTGCGTTTTTCATCAAGGCACCACTGGATACCGCAATGCCTTCAAATTTGCTGGCCTGCTCGGCATACACCTTCACGAGTTGCCCTGTCGCGAATCGGGCCTTGTCCAGCTTCCGATTCTCAAAGGCCAGTGTGAGCGATTGATCACGCACCGCACCCGCTGCCCCCAAATAATTCAATGCAATTGTTTCATTGCCAGACATTACTTTTGCGCCGCTAAACACAGGGGGCGTTACACCCTCGAACCAGCTTGCATCAATGCGAACCACGCCGGGATTGCTGACTTCAAACACCAAGGCACCCGTTTCAAATACCTTGCCAGACAAGGCATTGCTGCTGGCAACCACGCCGCTTGTGGGCGCTCGCAGTGCTTCCTTCGCACCCACGCCGCCAGCCAAAGCTTCGACCTGCCCCTTCAGGCTTTGCACTTCAGCCTGAGCTGCTTGCTGCTCCTTTTTTGGAATGGTGTCTTGCAGTTGCTGCACACGTTGCAAGCGGCTTTCAGCCAGGCTGAGTTGTGCCCTTAATTGAGCCAGTTCGGCCTGTTGGCTTGCCCTGTCCAAAGGTGCCTGAGTGGCCACCACATAACCCAGAACCTCGCCTTTTTTCACCACTTGCCCAAGCCGTGGCACACCGTTTGAAGGGGCCTCAAACCGCCCACCTGTGCTGGTTTGCACCAAGCCGCCACTTTGTGGGTCGATCACCACCTTGCCATTGAGTTCAATCACCCTGGCATGTTGTTCCAACAAGGCAGGCAGCGTTCGTACATTCAACTGGCGTTGGGCTGGTTTGGGCAGGAACACTTCGCCGGTGGGCAAACGGCGCGGGCCGTCACCTGGCACTACAGCGGCGGCCTCATCGCCATGGTCATGGCCTGGGCCTGACCATGCACTCAATGGGCTCAACAAGGCGCATACAAAAAAAGACAGTGCGAAAGAACGGGGAATGAAACGCTTGCTCATGATCAGTTCACTCCCTTGTTGCGGCGTTTAAAAAACAGCGCAATCAACACCAAGGCAAGCAAAGCCGCCCCGGCCATGGCCATGTATTCCAGCAAGTGCTCGTGTTCTTCATCGGCGTGATCATGGTCGTGATCATCCAACACCAGTTGGCCGGTTAACACATCGCTTTGATCCCCCACCGTGACACGCATTGCCAAATCAATATTCTTGCCGACCATTGAATTGGGCAGCACGGCATCGAATTCGCCCACATTGTGCAATTCAAGCGGCACCGATTCGCCATTCAAAAGAATGGCCAGTTCAGCATTCTCGACCGGTGCATTGGTGGCAGCATGGTCAACAAAAATTTCAAACGTTTGGCCTTTTAAAATGGCCACAGCCTCGAATAAATCGGACTCCATCACCACGCGTGGCGACGCTTCTGATTCAACAAGGGGTGCTTCATCACCGTGGTCATGCCCGGGGCTTGCCGCAGTCATTGCACTAAACGCGACAAGGTAAATTGCAAGAAGTAGTTTTTTCATGGTGCCTGCTCGGGTAACAAACCAAGTGCCTGCCGCAAGGCCGACACTTTGCTTGAATATTCAACAATTGATTTTTTGGCCATGCGCTCGGCCTCGAAGGCTTGCTGTTCAAAGCGCAGCAAAGTAGGCAAGTCTGTTTCGCCCAATGAGAAAGACTGCTGGTACATGGCATACACCTGCTGTGCCAATTGCGCCTGTTCCTGCGCATTGGCTTTCAGTTTTTCAAACCACTGCACATTCGACAAAGCCGCACTGGCCTGTGCTTTCAAGGTGGTTTCTGCGCGCTTCAGTTTTTCTTGTGCCTCTGTTTCATCGGCACGTGCAGCCAACAAACGGCTTTCATGTGCAGCACTGGCCCCCAATGGAATTCGTGTTGAAACCATTAGCGATTTTTCATTGGGTGCGGCAAATGCAGCCCGGTCATTCACCACCGCCAAACCCAACTCCGGGTTCTCGCGGGTTTGAATCGCAACCAGATCGACCTGGCTTTGCAATGCCTGCGCTTCAGTCTGCAAAGCCGCATACGCCGGGTGGGTTTGAATGTCCGCCTGTAAGTTTTCCGGCATCGCCTCGCGGCTGATTGCATTGTTCCCGGTGTTCAGCATGCTGACTGGCAGCCCGGTGACTGCGGTGAACTCGGCGCCCACGGTTGACAAACTGGACAAGGCACGGGTGAACTCGGTCTGTGCCTGCACATGCAAGGCGCTGGCCTGCAGGAAATCTGCTTTGGCCAGGTCGCCCGCATTCACGCGGCGCTCCACGTCGCCCATCAGCTTTTTTGAGCCAAGCAAACGCGCCTGGGCAATGTCAACATCCAGTTGCGCAGCCAGGGTATTCCAAACCACTTGCCGAACCTGACCGGCCAGCTCCAGCTGCTGTTGTCGTTGTCGGCTTTCGCCAGCCTGTAATTGCGCATCTCTTAAACGCTGGGTGTTGCTCCGCTCATTCCAAAGCCAAAGGGGGGCACTGATGCCAATCTCGGTTTCACGCAAACCCTGGTTCTCAAAACTTCGATCGCTGCGATACGAACCTTCCAGCGTCAAAGGGCCTGCGCCAAGGCGATTGGCGTCGCGTCTTGCAGCCTCAAGCGAATCCATGCGCTGGGGCTGGGCACGCACCAACGGGCTGTTGTTCAGGGCCGACTGATAAATTTGTGCAATCGACACACTGGCTTCTTGTGCATGTGCCACTGGGGTTGTGCCCGCGAGAAGGCATGCCCAAAGCACCACGCGCAGTGGTGAATTCATGGTGAAAAACTCCGTGAACAAGTGAAATTCCCCCAGATCAAATGGGGGCACAGGTCAATGCGGGGTCAACACCAATTGGGGCGTTCTATGCGGGTATTGGGGGAGGACGTGTTCAGGGTGGGCTCAAGCGAGTACTCGGCATACTTCAACTGGGGCTCAACACTGTTTAACTGGCTGGAAGGCATGACCGTGCAATGGCCCGGGCAGTGGTGGTGGTGATCGGATTCACTTGAATCCGAGTCGCCGTGGCTGTGGTGTGCATCGCCGTGGCCATGTGAATGGCTGTGTTCATGGCCTGTCTCCAACGCATGAAAGAATTGCCCCTCCGCCATCAGGCTTTGAAGCGGCAACATCAAAATCATGAAGAAAATACACAGCTTTTTCATGAAAGTGAGAGTAACACAGCTTTCAATTCTTGCCCGAATTCTGCGCGAAAGGCGCTGTTTCCCGCAAGCGACCCAGCAGCCGGAGAAGCTGGTCAGGATCGGGTTCGATGCTGCCGGAGAAAACAACCTGCCCGTCGGCCGTTTCCACATGCAAGGTCGGAAACGATTCAATATCGACCCTGTCTTCCCATTCCGGAAAGTCTTCGATGTCGACCCAATGCGCCTGGACGAAGCTCAGCCTTTGGATGGCTTCATTGAATGGCATTTCAAATGCGCGGCAAACACCGCACCATTCTGCGCACAGCAAATACACGTGATGGCGAGTCGACATCGAATCAATCATTAATCCAGTTTATCTGTAAAACCTGCCGCCTTGAATTTCTAGAATCAATTGTGCGCACGAACCACGGTTGAGTTTATTTCAGAACGCGCCTGCCGGATCACGGTGACCGACGATGACAAACCCAGTGACGCCATCAAGGCGGCAACCAGCAGGTCGGGCCAGGCTGCTTGCGTAACGCCGACCAACACAGCGGCACCTAACACAGCCAGATTGCCGATTGCATCGTTTCTGCTGCACAGCCACACCGAGCGCATATTGGAATCGCCATTGCGGTAGCGGTATTGAATGGCAGCCACCCCCACGTTCACGGCCAAGGCCAGCACCGCAACCAAACCCATGGTGGCATACGCTGGCACATTACCCTGAAACGCCGCATACCCCGCGAAAGCCAGCACACCTGTGCCGTACAGTCCCATTGAAATGCCTTTCAGAAGCGCGGCCTTTGCGCGAGTTTGAAGCGCCATGCCCAACACAAACAACGACAAGGCATAGTTGGCAGCATCACCACCAAAATCGAGCGAATCTGCAAGCAGCGACACCGAGCCTGCTGACCAACTGGCGCCCACTTCTATGAAGAACATGGTTGCGTTGGCAATCAGCGCAATCCACAACACTTTGCGAAAACCGGCATCAACTGCGGTGGATTTGGCGGCCTCGTCAGCGGGGCAGTGGTTACAACCGGGCATGAAATTTCCTTGCTTGGTACGTAAAAATTAGCGGAATATAACCACTGTATTAGAAACCCTGACAGGGTGGCAAGGTCAAGCGATTCGTCACTTGTCAATGCATCAACAATCGGACAACTGGTGGCCTCATTCAGAGAAATCAATATGAAACCAATCATGGCAAGTGCATTCACGGCGACGGTGATCGCACAATGAATAATGTGGTGCTTGAATCGATTTTGACCTGCCCGCGCTGCAAAACACGCACGCCGTGCTTAATGCCCACAGACGCATGCCAGTTTTTTTTCCAGTGTGCACACTGCGGTGTTTTGCTCAAGCCCAAGCCGGGCGATTGCTGTGTATTTTGCTCGTATGGGTCCGTGAAATGTCCGCCCATTCAGCAGAATAAATCGTGTTGTTAGGGCACAAGTCCGGGCCCGAAAGGGCCCGAAGCTTTTACCGCTTTATGCGCAAAGTGGGCATACGGCCATGGCCACACCCACGAGGCCAAACACACCAACGGCAGCAGTAAACAATTTAACTTTCATCAAAAAATCTCCTTTAAAAGCAAGTGGGAACGTCCCCAATTTGCATGGTGAACATTCCAGCCACTGGAAGGTCAAGCCCTATTTTTCTCGTTTGTCAGTTGCCGGCAAAATATAGTCTGCAATTAAAAACTCACCTTCAGGCTCACTGGGCTCACCGGCCAGCCTGGCTGCAATTACAGTATTGTTTTCCCGAATGTCGATCAACTTTTTTTCCAGATCAAGAAGACTTTTTTTCAATTGCCGAACTTCAGCCAGTTTTCGCTCAATCAACTCGTCAACCTTGTTTCTTGAACCACAACCGCAGGCAGGGCCTTGGTCGTAATAATCCAGCACCGACTGAATTTCCTTGATTGAAAAATCCAGCTCGCGCGCCTTTTTGACGAAATCAAGCCTCGACAAATCTTCCTGCCCGAACACACGATTCTTGCCCGCAGAAAACCAAGAGTCTGAATCGGCCCGCTTTGGGGCAATCAAACCCTGATCTTCATAGAATCGAATGGTCTTGGGGTTCAAACCAAGCTGTTTGGCAACATCGCTGATTTTCATGGCGTTCAAACTTCGGGCGCGTAAAAGTTATTGATACCCCAAAAACAATCGATGAGCAAATCAGGCCGATTGCGTACACAAGGCATTGCGGACTGCCCACAAACGGTCTTGCCCCCACGCCCCCTGGTTTCCCAGCTTGAAAGAAGGGACACCCCACAGGCCAGCGGCAAACAATTCTTCCCGGTTGGCCGCTGCACGCTCACGCCAGGCCTCATGTTGCAAAGCCACCGGTACGCCTTCCCAACGCAAACCAGCCCGTTCCACGATTTTGCGCAAGCCCTTGTCACTGCCAGCGTCAATGCCTTCGGCCCAAACACCTTGCATGAAGGACAACACAAACTCTTGCCCCTTGCTGTGTTGCTCGGCAAAGGGAATCAAAGCCAAACCCCGTTCAATCGGCTTGCCCACAGGGTCGTTCAAACGGCCAAACGGCACGCCGCGCACGTGCGCCTCACGGGCTGTGTCGTACACAATGTATTCGCGCTTGACCTTGGGCACGGGCAGCCCCCGCATCACCATGGGCAACACAAAGCGTAAATTTACTTTCGCACCAGTGCGTTGGCCCAATTCAAAAATGCGCGAAGCCACAATGGCGGAATAGGGGCTGCGGAAAGAAAAGAAAAAATCAATCTCGGGTGGGTTGTCCAGCGGCTTGGCAGTAGCCAGACCATCGTCTGCAGGAAACAGCAAACCAAACACGCCACTGTGCTGCGCACCCAATTCCTGAAGGCGTTGCTCCAGGTGGTACAGGCGATCAATGCCCCAGTACCATTCGCCCTCGTAATACAACATGCCGCCCAGGTAATGGCCCAGTTTTTCTCGCAAGTCATCGGATTGCGTAATGTGGTTTTGCACATCCTGGCTGGACACTGGTTTCAATGCATTGATCTGTTCCGGTGGAATTTGAGTTTCATCCCAAGCCCACAGCCATTGCCCCACCAAGGCGGCATATTTAGCAAATTGCCCCATTCCGATGGCCCCCACCAGTGTGTGCGTTGCCTGCTGAACCCGATCAGCCTCGGGTTGTTTACCCGGGTCGGTGAAATTCAAACCATGGTGCTTTGCCAGCAAGGCAGCATCAAAACGGCTGTAGGCCACCAGCTTGTCCCGCTCAGGCGCTGCGGAATCGGGCGGGGGGCTGACCACGTGGGGTAATAATTCAATGTTGTAACGCGCCAGGAAACGCGGCAGGGCCTGCGCCACCAAATGGCTGTAAGGGTCGTCAATTTGGTGAAAGTAGTGAAGCTGGTGCGGGCGGCCAGATGCCAACCTGAGTTTTTCAGCCTTGGCACGCTTGGCCAGCAGCGTGCTGCGTGCAAAGCGCTGTTGAGTAATCATGGGCATCAGCAGGGTTTTTAAACTCATGGTGCCACCTTTAAAATTTTACATACTGTCAATATTAAGCTGATTTCACAGGTTTTCCATACAAGGCCTGCTCAATAAAGTTTTTTTGCACGCTGGGGCGCGGCACTTTTTGATCAAACCAGCTGCGCACGTTTTGATCCAGGCCAATGCCGTGCATGTAGTTGTACAAGGCGCGGTTCAAACCTTCGCCCAAAGCAGCATGGTCAACACCCGTGGGGTCGACAAAGCCAATGTCGTTCTTCGCAAATGTGCCGGGCGGCATGGGCAATAGCTTGATGCCATATTCTTCCGGGTTTTTGCCCACAGGCGAATGCACCGTGCAGGCAAAGCGGTGAAAGTAGCCCGATTGAATGCAGCCCTCAGCGAACAGTTGCCGCACGTACTCCAAAGCATCCACCGTGTCTTGCACGGTTTGAGTAGGGAAACCATACATTAAGTAGGCATGCACCAGCACACCTGCGTCGGTAAAGCCTTTGGTAACACGGGCCACTTGCTCGACTGAAACCCCCTTCTTCATCAAATTCAAAAGGCGGTCGGACGCCACTTCCAGCCCGCCGCTAATCGCAATGCAACCGCTGTCGGCCAGTAATTGGCACAACTCGGGCGAGAAGGATTTTTCAAAACGAATGTTGCCCCACCAGGAAATGGACACATTCCGTGCAATCAACTCCTCTGCCAAAGCTTTCAGGGCTTTGGGTGGGGCTGCTTCGTCCACAAAGTGAAAACCGGTTTGCCCGGTTTCAGCCACAATCGCTTCAATTCGGTTCACCAGCTCAGTGGCTGTGGCGTTTTCGTAGCGCGAAATGTAGTCGAGCGACACATCACAAAAGCTGCATTTTTTCCAGTAACAGCCATGCGCCACGGTCAGCTTGTTCCAGCGCCCATCGCTCCACAGGCGGTGCATGGGGTTCAGCATGTCGAGCAGGCTTAAGTAGCTGTGCAGTGGCAAACCATCCCAAGTGGGGGTGCCCACATCGCCAAACGGCACATCGGGTTCAGCCCAGTTGGTGTACTGCACCAAACCCTGCGCATTGCGGGTGAAAGTGCGCACCAAACGCTGTGGCCCGCGTTTGCCTTGCAGGTGTTCGATCAGGCAAAGCAGGGGGCGTTCACCCGAATCAAGGGTTACAAAATCGACAAAATCGAACAGGCGGGGCTCGGCCAGCTCACGCAGCTCGGTGTTCACATAGCCGCCGCCCAAAGCAATTTTTACGTTGGGGTTTTCAGCCTTGATGGCTTGCGCCATGCGCAAAGCCGCGTACACAGCGCCTGGAAATGGCACGGAAAGCAACACCAGTTGCGGCTGCTGGCGCTTGAATTCCTCAAGCGTAAGCTGCACCAAAATTTCATCAATCAAGGTGAAAGGTTGTTGCAACGCACCGGCCAAGGGATCAAAACTGGCTTGGCTGCCCGCCAGCGATTCCGCGTAGCGCACAAACTCGAAACGTTCATCCACCGCATCGGCAATGACATCGGCGAGATCGTTCAGGTACAGGGTTGCCAGGTGGCGGGCTTTGTCTTGCGCCCCCAGGGCACCAAAGGCCCACGCCAGCGGGTCGCCGCCTTCTTCGTCCACGTACACATCCAGCGCCTCAAACCGTGGGCCTTCGGGCAAGAAGGCACGGCTGTTGATGCGGTGGGCCAGGGTGGAATCGCCACCTTGTAAAAAACGAATGGTGGGGGCAATGGTGGCGCGGTAGCGGCTGAACTGGTCCATAAACAGGGCCACGCGTTCGGTCACTTCCTCGTACTGCTCAATTTCTTCGGCAATGCGGTCTAGCCCTTGCGGCGAGAACAACCTGAGCACCAAGCCCAGCGCAATATCCGACTGCACAGCATCAATGCCCTGCTTGCGTAAAAAGCCGGTAATGTAGGCGGTGGATGGATAAGGCGTGTTGAGCTGCGTCATCGGCGGGATGAACGACAACACACGGAAAGCTGTAGACACAATGAAACCTTTAGCGGAACGTGGCTAGATTCTACACCGGGTGGAAAATGTGGGCTTGCATAAGCAGCTGGTAATACAATGGGCAAAAACCTGTCATTGAAAAAAACATGATCCAGAAACTGACCGTATTTTCCAAAGCACGTACACCAGAAGAATTTGATCGCCCCCGGCCCGACCGGCTTGAAAAAGGCAACCCCTTGCGCACCACCAGGAATCATTATGAAAAAAACGGTGTCAGTGCGGGCCTGTGGGCTTGCGAAACAGGCGCGTGGCGTATCGCATTTGCGCAGGGCAAAGACGAGTTTTTTCATGTGATTGAAGGGCGCATTCAGATTACCAATGCAGCTGGGCAGGCCGAACAGTTTGGCCCGGGCGATGCCGGTGTAATACCTGCTGAATTCACTGGCGTGTTTGAAGTACTTGAGCCTGTGCGCAAACATTACGTGATCGTTGACCGCGCGGCGGTGCAGTAATATGGCGGCGCTTAACCCCGGCGAATTCAGCCAAAACATTCAATTGGGCATTGAAGTGGTAGCCACACTGGCCTTCGCACTCAGCGGCATTCTGGAAGGTGCGCGCAAACGGCTCGATGCCGTGGGCGTGTGTGTGGTGGCGTTTCTGGCCGCATTTGGCGGCGGTACGCTGCGCGATTTACTGCTCGATGTACGGCCCTTTTTCTGGGTGAAGTACATTGAATTGCTGTGGGCCGTGTTCGTGTTGTGCATCATCGCCATGCTGTTTATGCGGCAACGGCATTTCAGGTTCACGGAAAAAGCCATTCTATGGCCCGACACTTTGGGGCTTGGCCTGTTTACCGCAGCGGGTGTATTTGCATCCATTCAAGCGGGCATGCCCAGTTTGGTGGCCGTGTTCATGGGTGTAATCACCGGTGTGTTCGGCGGTGTGCTGCGCGACATTGTGTGCAATGAAATTCCGCAAGCCTTTAAAGACCATCGCCCCTACGCCATTTGCGCCTTCTTCGGTGGTTGGGCCTACATTGGCCTGCGTGAACTGGGCAACCCTGCTTATGTCAACCTGCTTGGCTGCGTGCTGGTTACTTTGGGCTTGCGTGCATTTGCCGTGTGGAAGGATGTGCGGATTCCGGCGTGGCGTAATTAGCCGATGCGCTAGAGCCGCCTCATCTGCAAATGCCTTGGGGAATTTCATTCATGCCAGCTAATTACATGTGATTAGCTAGCACTACCTATTTTTGATTGAACCGGCCATTGTTCGTTAAGGTATTTGGTCCACAACAATCGGCCCAGCCATACCGCATGCAAAATTGCCAATCGTTGCAGGATTTTGTACCCGACGAAAAAACCAAAGACGCTTTGCGAACCATTGCATCCAAACAGCAAATGGGAAATCTTCTCGGCCCACTGATTACCTCTGCCGTGTTGATCAATCTCTTCTCAGGCGCGTTGGTCAGGGGTAGTCCGTCGTTCACCACGTTTACAAACTCTGTTCGACTTACAGAAGAAGTCGCTGGAAGCTCGGTCACTGGATCTGCTTATAATATTTCGCAAACTGACTGGATTTCCTGGGCGACGACACTCCAAAAATTACCGTCCATTACACGCAGAGTTATCGAAAAAGAAGCAGAATTAATGCTTCTTCATTACGAACTTAACTATGACCGCCAGCACGTTGTCTTTTGGAGAAACTTTCTTGAAGGCTGTTAAATTCGTTTGTCAATCCATGCTGCTTTCAGCCACAGTGTTCAGCTGCGCAGCCCATGCATTTGAATCTCGTCTGAAAGAAGAAATTCAGCAATATGAATCTACGCATTCAATGCAAATTGAGTATTGTGGCGACATGGCAAAAAAGATTGGCCCCATTACGCTGGACCTAACTAAGCTGAACGGGCCAGATTTCAACAAAGCGATGCTGCAAACCGCTTTGGCCCGGATCAGCCAAGGCAGTGTTGCAACCTGCGAACGCGAAACCCTTTTACCGTTGGTGAATGCACTGACAACGTTTCGCCTGCGGGTTGTGGCGCAGCATCCTTTCATGCCAAAGGTTGAGGAATTACTCAACTTACTACTGCCCACCCTTGACGATCTTGACTTGCGTGAACGCTATGACACTTTGCCGGATGCATACAAAGGCGAGCTGGAAATTCAGCTTGTTGGCAAACTGTACTCCATTCGCCAAATTAAGAACTTTGCTGAAATACGAGCAAAGTTGAAGTAGTCGTTCTAAAACAAACCCATGGCCAAACCACTTGCAAATGCCGCCCCTAAATCTCGGCAACGTTGCAAATCAGCAGGGTTAATGGTTTTGGGCGCAAGAATTTCATCTTTCGTTTGCGCATGCGTGCACACAATTGTCGACGGTGCCATTTCAGTTAAACGCCAACCCGTGGCAATGCGCTGAATTTGCTTCACTGCGCCTTGTCCATCGCTGCCCGCGCACACAAGCGCGGTGTAAGGGCGACCATTGATTTGGTCCAGCGCCGCATAATAAGTTCGGTCGAAAAAGTCTTTCATCAACCCTGCCACGCTGCCCAAAGTTTCAGGCGCGATGAACACATAGCCATCTGCTTGTAAAACATGATCTGCATTCGCTTCACTGGCGTGAAGAAGCAGGGTGCGCGTTGCCTCCTCCGAGGTTGCACCTTCAGCCACAGCCTGGGCCATGGATTTGGAGCCGCCTGTGATGGAGTGGTAAATGATGAGGAGGGTTTTCATGGTCAAGACATGGCCTTTAGTTTTTGTGCAGCTTGCTCCAAACCACCCAACACAGTATTTGCCACATGGCTGGAAAAGCCATCGGGCAGCTGCCGTTTAACCTGCTCTATAACGGAGGGTGTACGTGCCAGCAAATCTTCAATCAAAGGCTCCATATTCTCCTCAAAGCCCAATTGTTGCACTGTGCTATTAAAATGCCGCCGAGCAATTGAATGCATGGTGTAACGGCGGTTTTTTCCAAGCAATGCCATGGACAACCTGACCTGCTGCGGCGACCACTGATTCGGGCCTTTGCCCAACACCGGATAAGCAGACATGACATCGTAAAGCGGGGCCAAGCGGAATCGCCCACGTGGCAACAATTGAATACTGAAATTCTTTGCGTGCCCATCGGGTGCACTCAGCATCCAGAACAACACCTGGCTGGCTATCAAGGTACGAAGATCGGCCGCCGAGTTCTCGGATCGCCGAAGTGTGTCGAACAATACTTTTAATCCAGGGCCGCCATCACTTTCGTATTTAAGCATTGGAGGAACACCGGTCACTTGGCAAAAGTCCTCTTGAGGCAGGCGCATGATCCAGTCACCATTCGGTGCAACTTTTCGATCAAATCGCTCCACGGATAAAACACGCTGGGCACCGAATGTTTCTATCGCCACATTTGCAACAGGCAAACCATAGGCCTTCAACAAGGTCATGCAAAGCCATTCATTGTCTACCGAGGTAGTGAAATCAGCCCGCTGCCCCCCCACCAAGCCCAATGGCAATTTAAGTATGTGCGTGGTAGGGGTTGATCCTTGCGGCATGCACCACTTGCCCTTCCAGCGCAACAAGGCGGTTTTCTCTTGGGCACCGGCGATCGAAATACGCAAGTCTGCATGCGCATTGATGTTCTTGCCAAAGCCGCCAGGCGATACCGTGTCAATCAAAAGACGTTCAATGTCTTTCTTCGTCACCGGCTTGCCTTGCACGGTCTCAATGTTCTCGGGCTCTTCATGCTCGCCCAGCAGTTGAACAGCCCCCACGCAATCGCGACCAATCGCCTTCAACAAATCAAAAGTATCCGTTGATCCGGTTTTGAATCGTTCAGCAACCCGTTTTCGAATTGCTTCACTATCGGGCAATAAATTATCAAAGTAATTTAAAACCTTGTCGCCTTTGATTGGCTGGTTCTGGAGGTTGAACGGCAACGACAAGGACAAGGGTCGCCCAAGTTCAGAGACCTGCCAGGCAGGGTCATACTGAAGCTGCATGTCGCCGCGTGCAGGTATGGTCCAAAAGCCCACACGCTGGCCGTTGGACCAAATGGATAAACTTTGACTGTGCGATTTGCGGCCCATACTACCAATCCGTTTTTGATGATTGACTTGGCCGAACTTCACGCATTCCAATTGACAACTCAAGCCCCAGTACAGCGCACCAATTCATCAACTGGGCAAAGCTAAGTTCCTCAGGGTGTAATTCAAGATGAGACACGCGCGATTGACTAAGACCCAGCTTTTTTGCCAGCTGGGCTTGCGACCATTTGTTTGCTTTGCGGGAGGCCTGCAAAATTTGCCCAAGCTGGCCATTGGTGTTGAGAATGTGCTTTTGATTTTGCATCGCAAAATACCTGAATTACAAATAAATTTAATTTATCTGATATTCAGTTAAATTGCAATTACCTGTTATGCAAATAATTAGTTGGTGAGCTTTTCCGAACTGCGCTGGTTGGTAGGTTTGATTGTTTTGGGTTTGGTACTTGGTTTATTGGCTGCATTGACGTTGTCAATCTGCGCGGTAGTTACCCTGAACAGGGTACAAGTTTGATGGACGTGAGAACACCCCCTAGACTCGTGAAATTGAAAAACTCTTCCCCTGAGGCAATCTCATGTCCAACGTAGCCCTACAAAAACCACTGAACTCAACAATGGTCATTTCCAAATCAGGGATTGAACATATTTCAAAGGACGAAGGCTTTTCCGCAATTCCCTACAACGACATTGCAGGTAATTGCACCGTGGGGGTGGGTATTCTTCTCAGTTACAGCCCATGCACAGAACAGCAAATGAAGACCAAATACGACATGGCCAAGTTAAATGCCACATTTCATGATCGTTTGGAGGAAGCCCAAAAGTACGTTCGGTTTTATGTCAGGGGATCGCAACTAAGCCAAGCGCAATTTGATGCGCTAACAAGCTTTGTATTTAACGTGGGTGTTGGAAATGCGAAGGATGTGCTGGCATTTGCCAACAAAGGCGAGTACCAAAAAGTTGAAAACGAAATGAACCGGTTTGTTTACATCACGGAGAAAGGCAAAGACGGAAAGCCCAGCAAAAAGAAATTCTCGAACGGACTTGCGAATCGCCGCAAGCGGGAAATTGTTCCGTTTCAAATTCAGCCTTGAACCACTGCATCTGCGAGACCCTCACCATGCGTAAATTTGCTTGCATACTTTTTATAGCACTTGCTGCTTGCTCGAATAATTCAGAACCTCAAGCCATACAAGGTGAATGGACTATCAACAAAGAGCTGACTGCCGCACCCATTGTTGGGATCAGCGATGAGGAAACTGCTGGACTAATTGGCGACAAACTATCCATAAGCGCTAAAACAATTCAGTTTCAGAACCAAACTTGTGACTACAGCCGCCTGGAGTCAAATAAACAAAGTCTTTCAGAATTTCTTCAGTTTTATTCGCTGGATACGAATGCAAAGCTGCCAGAGAAGACGAATGTTTTGAGTATGGATTGTGAAGGGGAGATGACGATTAGGCACCTGCTGACCAGTAAGGATAGGCTATGGTTAGTTTGGTATGGAGTTCTATTGGAGGCGGATCGGATTTAGGGGATCGACTGCTTTTCGGCCGGAGCTGACATTCGGATTGACTGATGAAACGTCTGAATTGTTCGCGAAAGCAGACTTCGAAACTTAGGCGGTAGTCGATGATGACACTGATCTTCAGAATTGAATTCAAGGCTCATCATTTGGTGATGAATAAACAGGGTTTATTTTTCATTCTGTTCATGCAATGCTTAGCAAACATTTAAAGTGGTTAGATTATTGAAATGTTTTGCAATGTGCGGATTACTGGATAGCGCCGTTATTTTTCGATAAACCTAGTTAGCTCTTAATCAAAGGAAGTTGCATGAGTTGGATCACTGCTGAATTCTCGAAGAAGGCGGTTAAGCGGGCTGGCGAATGCCTCATCAATGAAGATGCGTCAGATGAGAATATATCTGTCGCTATGGATGTACTTTCGAACTGGCGGAGTGCGCACGCTTATCCGATGCATGCCATATTAATTTTTCTTCGTAACCAATCAGCAAAAATAGATGAAAAGAGTATTGTAGTTCAAAGACTAAAACGAACCCCTTCCATCGTTGGGAAATTGAAGCGAATTGACGGCATGAAGCTGCATCGAATGCAGGACATTAGCGGCTGCAGGTCGGTAGTCTCGAATATTAGTAGAGTCCGCGCGTTACGCAATTCAATTGTAAATAGTCGCACTCGCCATAAACTGCACCGAGAAGACGACTACATTACACAACCAAAATCTTCTGGATATCGCGGCGTCCATCTTGTTTATAAGTACAACGGGCAAAAAACCGCGTATCAGGACTACTTTGTTGAGATACAACTCCGTTCCAAAGTTCAACACGCTTGGGCTACAGCCGTGGAAGTTGTCGAGCATTTTACGAAGCAGGCGCTAAAAGCTAGTCAGGGAAATCAAGACTGGTTGAATTTCTTCCGATACGCGAGTGCAGAATTCGCGAAGCTCGAAAATAGCGCGATAGATCCGGAGCTGGTTGACACTGACACGTATGCCGAATTGTTGCGGTTAGAGCAAAAGCTAAATGCTAAAGTCCGTCTGAATGCTTTCACCGTTTCAACACAATTTATTTCTGAGCGCTCGGACCGGAAGTCAGATTACTTTCTTCTTGAGCTTACAGACCACGCGTCACAGATTCAGGTCACCCAATTTTCACCAGAGAACTTGGGGCAAGCCACAAACCTATATATCGAATGCGAAAAGAAAGCGAAGGCACAGCCCGAATACGACGTTGTATTAGTTTCTGCTTCATCGGTGCATAACCTCATGGCGGCATACCCCAACTACTTTGCAGATTCAAAAGGGTTTGTTAGACATTTGGAGCAAGTTATTCAGCGTAGTGAGAGCTAACCAGTCAATGTTACTGGACAACTTTTCCACCGCTTCGCAGCTCCAAAGTTGCCACAAAGTTTTGCGTTATCCAACGTCTCCTTAAGTTTGCAATGCAGACGCTTAAGAACCAAAACAGATTGTCTGCTTCGGCCGAATTTCGGCCTTTGCACTTATTCAGTCTGCCGTGAATTCAGTCAACGATACAAAGATAAACGCCTCTTTAGACGCGTTACCAAACAACATTTAACGTAGCGTACGTGTGCTGCCGCCATTGCAAGAATTGGGCTATTTGCGTGCGAAGGCAAGAAGTGGCGAGAGGTCGCCCTGGTCGGCAGCTCGTAGGGCGGCCAGATATTCGGCCCGCATTTCGCTCTGGCTCACAAGGGAAGCATGTCCACCGCTGCCCCATGTAAAGGGTTCCAAACCCATTTTCTGGAGTAGAAGATCGGCGATCAAACGACAGCACCTCCCATTGCCGTTCGGAAACGGGTGGATAAGCACAAGCTGGTGGTGAAATCGTGCTGACAGCTCATCCGGGGGCATGGCATTGTGTTCGATCTGATACTTGATGTTCTCCAGTAAGTTCCGGACGCGCATAGAAACCTGGTGCCAATCGCAGCCGATATTCTTGTCGCTCTTGCGGTACGTGCCAGCCCATGTCCATGTATCGCCGAACATCTGCTTGTGTAGCTTGCGCAGGAACACATCATCCAGAATGTCCTGCTTGAGCTGACGCTGAGCCCACCGGGCACCCTTGATGATATTAAGCTGCTCCCATTCGTTGAGCTCACCCTGCGTCGAGATGTGCTTGGGCTTCAGGCCCTCTTTTTCATCCGGATCAAGCGGGGTCTGCCCGGGCTGGTACGTAAACTCCATCACCACAACTCGCGCCAGTTGCCATCGAGTAGCTCTTTTGCCATCAGCTCCAATTGAGCCTGCTGCGCTTTGTTGCCAACGGCTTGATCCTCGAGCGACATGGTATGCGCCACAGGTTGCATGTGCTTTCTAGCCACTGTTTTGGCTTGCTCCTTCAGCTTGGCCTCTAGGGGCATTTTCGGCACGAAGACATAGTGCAGTTCGCAGTCGAGCGCAGCGGCAACCTTTCGCAGAGAGGCTAGCGAGATGCTGTCGTCGGCCTCACTTTTCTCGAGCTTGTGCACCGTGGAGTTTCTCACATGCAGGCGCTGAGCGAGTGATACGGCAGTCATGCCAAGGGCTTCCCGAATGGCCTGTATCCAGCCGCAGGACGGCCGTGGCGGGAAGGTCTTCCTAAGCAAAGGTTTTAATTGCTTATCGGCTTGGCGCAATTGTAGCCAGCGGTAGGACTTGTTCATGAATTTATCCCTGTAGGGCTAAAAATGAGCCTACATTGTATCCCTACAGGGATAAACATAAAACCTATTAATATCCCTTTAGGGATATTTTTACTAACATAAAATAGCCATACGGGGATATTCTAGCGATTGATAATCTCCCGATCGGGAGAAATCATGCACATCAAAATAATCCTACAAAGGAAAGCAAAGCCGCACGCATCAACCAAGTCGAGCTATCGCCAGCGGCAGAGACGCAGAAAAAACCCTGCTCAAAGTTGCGGTTACTCACCCGCCATAGAACGAAAACACCAACAAACTCATACCGTCTGCATCAATTATTTGCACACGCATATCAGTCATTCCCAATTCAGTGGCCAATCGTTCCAAGTGCTGCGGTGTATACAAAGCATCTAACCGAACTTCCTTTAACGCTGCCGTCACCTTCACCATATCCACTGCGGGGAATAACAGAGCAGGCAATAGATCGAAGGTTTTAGTCACTGTTTCGGCGTTGGGGTTAGGACCAAGAACAACTGTCAGCGTTGCACCGTAGTGAACGCAACTAAAAAGTTGCAGGTGAAAACCACCAATGCCTTTTAGGGCACCCATGTAACCAGTGTTTCTCTCCAACTTCTCAAAGCCAATCACATGCCGCGATTTTTTAAACTGCTGCACATCAACACCACTGTGTTCATATACGCACTCGCTTCCGGAAACTGCCCAAGCAGGCACTAGGGAAATTGGAAGACACACAAAGAGTAAATACAAAGCAGCTTTCTTGATCATGATTTCTCAGGCTGTGGAATTTCCAGATGATAGGCGGGATCTTTGGGTGGGCCTATATATTTCGCAACTCGTTTTCGCCCTGTACTGCCGCCACAAACAGATTACGTAAGCCTGGATCAATGCTGGAGGGGGCAATGTCGATCACATTCAACTTCATCGGGTCAGCAACGTGGCTTGAAATCTTTGATGGATCAAGCGCAATAATCTTCGCCTGCATCATTGAAATAATGAACTGCTTGTGATGCTTTTTCGATTTGTACTTTGAGTACTCGTCAATCACTTGGTCACCATACTTGCTGTAAAGCAACTTTTGGTGATCTACTCCATAGCGTTCAATATTCTCGTACATGATTCGGGCTTGATCCGCAGGGGTACGCGCAGTGCTGGTAATCAGGATCGAGGGCACGCCTGTCTGTCGCATGATGTCTGTGAGTACCGGCCTTGAGTACTCTGACACAAACCGTATGCTTTTTTCCGCGTTTAAAAATTGAATATTCGCCAAAGCTATTCTCGTGAATTTTTCAAGAAAATGAGACTAGCAAAAATAAGTGAAGGGTGAGAAATTCGGGTTTTGCTTACAGCCAAAGGTGGGTGTGACATTCAAATGCGTCAGGGCAACGCGGCAGAAAATACAACTACCCACCCACCTGCACATGCTTCTGACACTCGAAGCAGTAAACCTGCCCCCCAAAACGCGGCTTGTTAAACCAGCAAAACTTCGCCACGTTGTAAGCCACTGCAGTTCCACAAGTATTGCAGGCCAATTTTGATTTCTTGGGCTCTGGCTCAACATTCTCAACGGCCTCAACTGCAGCCTCTTCATCAAGGCGCACAGGCAAACCAAACCTTCCGGGCCAGTTAAATTGATGCGGTTTGTGCAACGCTGCCAACCGTTCAGCAAACGCTTTTAATGTTTCGCTGCTGACCAGCTTTGCAAGGCTTAGCGGGTTATTGTCATCGTCCATTGCCTTATCAAGTATCGCCTTGATTTGGTCAACTTTAACAATCTCATCAAGCCCCGGAAATGATAACGATGGGCGGGTAATTCGCGCTTTACTGGATACCAGTACCAGGCTTTTGATCACGGGCTTGATCGCAAAGCCCAAACGCCTCTCCAACTCCACAGCGCCGTCATCAAATGCTTCTTGCAGCAGCAAACAATGCCTGCGGTTTTGCTCCAACGGCGAGGGTATTCCAAAGGCCTTGGTGCCGAAGAATGAAACGAATTCGCCTTGTTCGTTAATTGAAATCCCTTGATTAAAGTGCTTGCTTTCGCATACCCAAATTTCCATCAGCCGATTAATCAGCAAGTGGTCAATTTGCGCAACCCGGCCCTTGTGTTCAATGCGCAAGTCGTGAATGACTGCCCAGTTTTTTCCATTGCCGTAGTGGTACTCAATTTGATAGGCGGCGTCCTTCTCTCCCTTTACACCCGACCGGATCGCTTTAATCACTTTTTCAATCTTACGTTTCGTCAACGCAGATGCGGAAGGATGGTTCAACAGGCTTTCAAGAATCTTGATGTCGTTTTCTCGATCATCAGCGCTTTTGATCAACATGGATTTGACTGAATAAAGTGATGGGTTCAACCGTATTCTGCACGAATACTTTTCTTGGATACCGGCGCCAATCAAATTATAGAAAAGTCGTCACATCATTCTTTCAGGCGCAGCTACCGTCGAGTTTTCGGTAAAAGTGCAGTGGCCAATCCCAACAAAGGCAAAAACGAGGTAAACCCGTACACCCACACAATGCCGTGGATGTCGGCCAAATAACCCAAGCCCGCAGCGCCCATGCCACCAATGCCAAACATCAGCCCGAACATCAAACCCGAGATCAAACCCACCCGGCCAGGAACTGCTTCTTGGGCATACACCACCAAGGCCGCAAAAGCCGATGACATCACCAAGCCCACCCCGATGGCCAGCACCGCCGTCCAAAACAGGTTGGCATAAGGCAGCGCCAGCGCAAATGGTGCCACGCCCAAAAACGACACCCAAATAACAGCCTTGCGGCCAATGCGGTCGCCAACAGGTCCGCCTGCAAAAGTGCCCAAGGCCACCGAGGCCAGAAAGACAAACAAAAACACCTGGCTTTGCTGAACACTCAAGGCGAAGCGCTCAATCAGATAAAAAGTGAAATAGTTGGTGAACGACGCGATGTACACAAACTTTGCGAACATCAAAATACAGATCACCACCACCGCCTGCACCACACCCCGCCGGGAAAGCCCCTCTTTTTGAATACTCGCCAAACCTTTGAGCTGGGCATGACCATGCGACAACGTCCAGCCGGTGAGGCGAAACAGCACCGCAATTGCAATTAGCGCGGCCACCACAAACCAGGCAATTGCAGCTTGCCCGTTCGGAATCACAATTGCAGCAGCCAGCAAGGGGCCGATCGCCGACCCTGTATTGCCCCCCACTTGAAAGGTGGACTGCGCCGTACCAAACCGCCCGCCCGAAGCCATGCGTGCCACCCGTGAAGCCTCTGGGTGAAACGTGGCCGAACCCACACCCACCACCGCAGCGGCCAACAGCAAAATGGCGTAACTACTCGCGGTGGCCAGCAACACAATTCCCAGCAATGTAACTGCCATGCCGCTGGGCAACAAATAGGGTTTGGGGTGCTTGTCGGTGTACAAACCAATCCAGGGTTGCAACAGCGACGCGGTCAATTGGTAGCAAAGTGCAATCAAGCCAATTTCGCTGAAACTGAGTGCAAAGCTGGTCTTCAGCATTGGGAACACTGCAGGCAACATGGCCTGAATCAGATCATTCAGCAAATGTGAAAACGCGGCCGCGCCGACAATGCCTATCGCAAAGTGGCCTTGGGTGGGTACGGGGTTGTTGCTGGTGGCTGGTTGACTGGACATGGTAATTAAAGTGCGACAGCGTGGAATACGCAGTGTAGGGTCAAGCAGAATTGCCATCTCGCGCTAAACAGTCAAAAGGTGTAGAGTTTCTGCCATGAATACCTCTGTGAACAACAAACATCAGGATTATCACAACCAACCACGGCGCTTGGTGGCCATGGAGAACCGATGGCCTGCGGGCGCAAGCACGGGCTGGCATTCACATCCCAGAGGGCAACTTCTGTACGCCATTAAAGGCGTGATGATTGTGCAATCCGATACCGGAACTTGGGTGGTTCCGCCCACGCGGGCTCTTTGGATGGTCACCGGCTTGCGCCACAACGTTACGATGTCAGGCGAAGTTGAAATGCGCACCGCTTACATTGACGTGCACGCCGCCACGGGCCTGCCCACGCAAACCTGCGTGATCAATGTGTCCCCCCTGTTAAAGGAGCTTTTGGTGGAAGCCGTGCGCATTCCTGTTCATGCGGAACCTACCCCAAGACACGAACGCGTGATCGATTTGCTGCTGGATGAACTGAGCGTGTCGAGCACCATTGCGCTGCATTTGCCCATGCCCAACGACACGCGAATTAAAACAGTGTGCGAGACCTTGACCAAGCAACCTTGGGACAACAAAACTGCAGCCATGTGGGCTGCGAAAATTGGCATGAGTGAACGCACCTTGCACCGACTTTTTGTACAAGACACGGGTATGCGCTTTTCTCAGTGGCGAGAGCAGGCAAGGTTGTTGAATGCACTCAGCCAAATTGCAGAAGGCAAAAAAGGCATCGAAATTGCCCTGAACTGCGGCTATACCAGCCACAGCGCGTTCTCTGCCATGTTCCGTAGACACTTTGGCGTAACCCCTTCGGATTTTTACAAATGACAATTCGCCCCACGCCAAATTAAAAAACTAATTAGATTTCAAAAGCCCCATTTCCTTCAAAATGCGGTTGGCGTTGTCGTCGCAACCCATATCCTCGGGCTTGCCCTCGATCAACTGAATCATGTTTTGCAACTGCAATTTGCTCTGTGCCAGCTTCAATTCCATGGCTTCCATGTCGGCCACTTTTTTCTTCAACATGCCCACCAGTTCTTCGTGCTTCCAGTTGCTTAAATTGCCGGGCATCACCTGCCGTATTTCTTCCAGCGTAAAACCGGTTTGTTGCGCGTTGGCAATAATGGCCAACACGGCCACGGCTTCCAGCGGGTACTCGCGGTAACCATTCGCTTTCCGGCTTACTGCGGTAATTAAACCTTTGGATTCGTAAAACCGAATGGTGGCCGCAGACAGACCGCTGCGCTTGGCCAACTCGCCAATTTTCATAATGGTGTATTTCCTCTATTGACCTTCAGGTTAACTTTAAGCTTATTGTTTCATCCATTGCAACCATGGAAAACCACATGAGCCTGTTCACCGCCTTCACGCTGCCCAACGGCACCCAGCTTTCCAACCGCCTGGCCAAAGCCGCCATGGAAGAAAACCTGGCCAATGCCGACCAAGCTCCTTCCGAGCAATTGATCCGCTTGTACAGCGCGTGGGCTGCGGGCGGTGTGGGCTTGATGATCACCGGCAACGTGATGATTGATCGCCGGGCCATGACAGGCCCGGGCGGCGTGGTGTTGGAAAACGATTCACAAGCTGCGCAGTTTGAACGCTGGGCCAAAGCTGCGAAATTAGATGGTGCGCAAGTGTGGATGCAGATTAACCACCCCGGTCGGCAAATGCCCGCCAACTTGGGGCAGCCCACCGTGGCACCTTCTGAGGTGGCCATGGACTTGGGCAAATTTTCCAAACAGTTCACACCACCGCGTGAACTGACAGCGGCTGAAATTGAAGACATCAAAAACCGTTTTATCAATGCCGCCATACTGGCTGAGAAATTTGGTTTCAACGGGGTGCAAATTCACGCTGCGCATGGTTATTTGCTCAGCCAGTTTTTGTCCCCCATATCGAACAAGCGCAAAGACCAATGGGGTGGCTCGATTGAAAACCGGGCACGCCTGTTGATCGACGTGGTGAAAGGCATTCGCGCAGGGGTGGGGCGACAATTTGCTGTGGCTGTAAAAATAAACTCTGCCGACTTTCAGCGCGGTGGCTTTAGCGAAGACGACGCCAAAGCCGTGGTGCAAATGCTCAACCCCATGGGGCTGGACTTGATCGAGCTTTCAGGCGGCAGCTACGAAGCACCCGCCATGCAAGGCAACGCACGCGACGGTCGCACCCTGGCCCGCGAAGCTTACTTTCTTGAATTTGCCAAAGACATTGCCACCGTGGCCACCGTGCCAATCATGGTGACCGGTGGTATTCGCAGACAGGCCGTGGCTGAACAAGTGTTGGCCACCGAGGGCATTGACCTGGTGGGTATTGCCACCGCACTGGCGCTGAACCCCAATTTGCCCGACGAGTGGAAACAAGGCCAAGCCAGCGTGCCCCAGTTGCGCCCTATTGCATGGAACAACAAAATGCTGGCTTCGCTGGCTTACATGGCCATGGTGAAACACCAGTTGAACAGGGTAAGCAAAGGGCGTAACCCCAATGCAAAGGTGAACCCTGTATTTGCGTTGGCGCAGCAGCAGCTTGGTGCGTTTTTCAGGACAAGGCAGTACAGAAAGTGGGTGTTGCAGGCTTAAGAAGAAGCAATCAATACATGTTCTTTTTGTAACAGTGTATTGAACACGCCCAAGCCATTGACATCGCACACCGTATTGAGATCTACATCTTTACATTACATTAAAATATTTTATTGACAATATTAGTAATATTACATAAATTGCTTAATATTACTTTTTTGAGTAATTTTTATAAAGATCCGATTATCAATATTTTGCAGTTGACGGGCCATGCAATGAACAACGAAGCCATTACTGATTACAGCGCAGTAACACGCAAAAAAATTAACGAGATTTTAAGCAAAGACGAAATTCGTGCTTTGACTTCACGCTCTGATTGGGCTGGGTTTTGGGCGATTGTATCAACCTGGGCGGTAATTGCCGGCAGTTTTGCATTGGCCGCCTGGTCGCTTACACAAGCAGTTTGGTTGACTGCCCTTGTGCTGCTGTTGTGTGTCATTGTGATCGGAGGCCGCCAGTTGGCCTTGGCCATTGCCACGCACGAGGCAACCCACCGTACCTTGTTTGCAACACGCGCCCTGAACGATCACTTCACCGATTGGCTGTGCGCCAGGCCTGTCGGTTTGGATTTGTTCAAGTACAGGGAACATCACTTCATTCACCACCTGAAAACTGGCACCGACGAGGATGTGGATATTTCACTGATTGCCGGTTTGCCCACCACCCGCAAATCACTTGCGCGAAAACTGCTGCGTGATGCGGTTGGAATAACAGGCATGAAATTCATGTTTGGTCAGTTTGTGATGTGCGCTGAATACATGAAGTGGACAGTGGCCAGCAACTACGAGTGGTTGCCAAAGCAAAGCCGGTGGTTTCATGCCAAGCGCTTTGTGATCAATTTCTTTCCCACCCTGATTACCAATTTGGCAATTGCCGCAGCGTTGATGATGTTTGGTTATGGCGAGCTGTATGCACTTTGGTTAATCGCCTATTTGACCACTTACCCCATGTTCATTCGCATTCGTGCACTGGCGGAACACGCAGCCACCCAACGCACCAACAACATGTTCGAGAACACCCGTACCACTCGCGCAGGCTGGTTGGCCAAAAGCCTGGTGGCACCTTTGAATGTGAACTACCACATTGAACACCACGCACTTGCTTCCGTGCCCTGGTACAAGCTGCCGAAACTACACAAACTGTTCTTGCAACGCGGTGTAGTGCAACCCGCACCCAGCTACCTGGAAGTGTTGAGGATTGTTTCTTCAAAAAACCCAATTTCAACAAGCAATGCTTAAGGTCGAAACATGAGCCACGTATCCAAGCTAGAACTTTCCACCTTGACCTACGAGGTCACAGGCCGAGTGGCCCGAATCACTTTGAATCGCCCATCCCGTGGAAACGGCATCACGATGGACATGCCGCAGGAACTGGCTCTGTGCGTGGAAAAAGCCAATATTGACCCCAACGTGCATGTGATTGCCCTGAGTGGAAATGGCAGCGGTTTTTGTGGCGGCTACGATTTGGTTGAAAGTGCGCAGGCCGAAGGCAATTTGGGGGAGCTGAATGCCTCGCGCCCGAAAGGTTCAACACTTGACCCCATGGTGCAAATGCAAAATCACAACCCAGCCCAAACCTGGGACCCAATGCTTGACTACGCCATGATGAGTCGCAATGTGAAAGGCTTCATGAGCCTGTTTCACAGCGAGAAACCTGTGGTGTGCAAAGTGCACGGTTATTGTGTGGCCGGCGGTACCGACATGGCCTTGTGTTCAGACCTGTTGGTGATTGCCGAGGATGCGAAAATTGGTTACCCACCCGCGCGCGTGTGGGGCTGCCCCACCACGTCAATTTGGTTTCACCGCATTGGGCTGGAAAAAGCCAAGCGCTTGCTGTTCACTGGCGATTGCCTGACAGGCAAACAAGCACAAGAATGGGGTTTGGCGATAGAGTCTGCGCCCCCAGCCGAGCTAGACGCACGCTTCGAAGCCTTGGTACAACGGATCGCTTTAATGCCGGTGAACCAGCTCATCATGATGAAATTGCTGTTGAACCAGTCAGTGATGCAGCAAGGCCTGCACACAACGCAAATTCTGGGCACGGTGTTTGATGGAATCACCCGCCACACCAAAGAGGGCTATCAGTTTCAGCAAGACTCGATGGCCCAAGGGTTCATGCAGGCCGTGCGTCAACGAGACGAACCCTTTGGTGACTTTGGTTTGGATGGTTTCAAAAAAGGCTGATATTCGCTCGCGAGTTTCCGGGATGTTTCTCGGGCTCGGAAATTGGATTGGCCTACTCCCCCCAACACGCGTAGACTCATTAACAAAGTAAACGAACGTACTGTCATCGCACCACAGGGAGTCGAGCACATGGAAGTAATGCCACAAGAACCCGCACCACAGGACTTTTCAGACCGTTTCGCCAAATCACTCACCATGTTTTTTCGGTGGTTTGCAGACACATTCTTTGCAAAACGCTACGGGCACAGGGCCGTTATTCTTGAAACAGTGGCTGGGGTGCCCGGTATGGTCGCGGGCATGTGGATTCACCTCAAAAGCCTGCGGAAAATGAAAACCGGCTACGGCCCCACCATTCGAACCTTGCTGGACGAGGCCGAAAACGAGCGCATGCACTTGATGATTTTTATCGAGATTGCCAAGCCAAGCGTGGGCGAACGGCTGCTGGTGTTGTTTGCCCAGCTGGTGTTCTGGCACTTCTATTTTGTGCTGTATGTGTTCTTTCCAAAAACCGCGCACCGCATGGTGGGGTATTTTGAAAATCAGGCCGTGGTCAGCTACACCGACTACCTGACTGAAATTGATGCGGGCCGAATTGAAAATATCGACGCACCGAAAATTGCGATCGAGTATTACAAATTACCTGCCGATGCAAAGCTACGTGATGTAGTGATCGCGGTGAGGAAGGACGAACAAGGCCATGCTGATGTGAACCACGACATGGCCGATCATCCACTTCTGGTGTAGTTTCAAGCGCCTGCTTTTTCCTGTTTCAACCGAATCAGCAGGTACACCGCAAACCCGGTGGCAACACCGGGCACCACTCCCAACAACAGCGCAACCCAGCCGTGGCGAATGCCTTTTACCTTGGCCTCGTACATCACCCACACGGCCAACACAGCCCAAGTGAAGAAAATATCGATCGCATAACCCGATGCGTAAGGATTCACAAATCCGCCGGCGAACGCGCCGATAATATCCGGGTTGTCGATAAACGGCGGAATACACACCATGGCAAAAGCCACAGCAAATGCCACCGCCAATACGACTAACAATTTGCGATATGCCTCTGTTCCCATGAAATTTAGCCCCTCTGCCGTTTGAATTTCTCTACTATATCGTCACTCCAACCCCACTACCCGCAACATGCTTCAGTACCTCACCATCCCTGTCACGCCATTCGCGCAAAACTGTTCCATTGTGTGGTGCAGTGAAACCAACAAGGCTGCGATCATCGACCCGGGTGGTGATCTTGAAAAACTGACCAAGGCAATTGCAGATCGCAATCTTGAACTGCAGGCCATTTGGCTAACGCACGCGCACATTGACCATGCGGGCGGGGTGGCTGAACTGGCTGCAAAACTGAACCTGCCCATTATCGGCCCACACGAAGGCGACCAATTCTGGATCGACCGCCTGGCCGACCAAAGCCGCATGTTCAACTTTCCATTGAGTAAACCTTTTATACCCGACCGCTGGCTGGTCGATGGCGACACCGTTCAAATCGGCAATTGCACTTTGAGTGTTCGCCATTGCCCGGGCCACACGCCAGGCCATGTGGTGTTTCATTCCGAGCAAGCCAAACGCGCATTTGTGGGCGATGTTTTGTTCGTGGGCAGCATGGGCCGCACCGACTTTCCTGGTGGTGACCATGAAACCCTGATCGACAGCATTCGCAACCGCCTGTGGCCCATGGGCAACGACACGGTGTTTATTCCCGGCCATGGCCCGGAAGGCAGCTTTGGTCAGGAACGGCGAAGCAACCCGTACGTGCGCGACCTTCAGTTTTAAACGCTTTGTGCCACCCAAAACGCCCCAATCATTGTTTTAACGTCGCTGACTTCACCGGCCTTGATTTGTCGCATCAATTCAGCTGGCTCAACCAGCACCACATCCAGAAACTCGTTGTGATCGAGTTGGCGTTCTTGAAGGGTTAAACCCCGTGCCACATACAGCTCAATTTTTTCGGTGGAATAAGAAATCACCGGGTGTATGGTGGTGATGTGCTCAAGCGTTTGCGCCACATAGCCGGTTTCTTCAAGCAGTTCACGGTGGGCTGTGGCAACGGGGTCTTCACCAGGATCAATTTTGCCTGCCGGGAACTCCAGAAACACACGATGCAGGGGGTAGCGAAACTGCCTTTCCATCACAAAACGACCATCGTCCAGTATGGGAATAATGGCGACAGCACCGGGGTGTACGGTGTACTCGCGAACCGATTCCTCACCGTTGGGCAGGCGAACCCTGTCCTGGTTCACTTTCATCAAATGGCCGTCAAACACCCGTGTGCTGGTGATGCAGGTTTCTTCAAGGTGTTTTTCAGAATTAGGCATATTCACGACGTCAAATGGATCAAACGCCACATTTGATCACATTCACATCTTGGTGTTAACCCTAGGCTCACCGGTGGTATAAACTCAATCGCCATCTCTTTGTAAATTTCCCCATGTCGCTTTTATCAAGCTTGCTGTTGCTCATTGTGGTTGCCCGCTTGTTTGGTCGCCTGTTTGCGCGCTACAACCAACCTGAGCTGATCGGTGAAATTCTGGCCGGGGTGTTGCTGGGCCCGGCCATTCTGGGTTTGATTGAACCCAACCAAGCCTTGGCGGGTATTACAGAACTGGCCGTGTTCCTGATCATTCTGAACGCCGGGCTTGAAATGCGCTTCTCCGACATTGTGGGCGCCATGAAAGGCCGCGGCCTGATGCTGGCCGTCATCAGCTTTTTCATTCCCTTCGGTGGTGGTGTATTGGTAGCTGCGGCTTTCGGGCAAGACATCATGCGCATGATCTTTTTGGGCCTGTGCATCTCGATCACTGCACTGCCCGTGGCTGTGAAGTTGATGGACAGCCTTGGCATTTTGCACACACCGATTGCGAAGTTCTCGCTGGCCACCGCGGTGGTCAACGACGTGGCTGCCCTGTTCATTCTGGGCATTGTGTTGAACCTGCCCGAAACGCTCACCCTGGGTGACGCCAGCGTGGCCGTGGGCATTGCCACCTTAAAACTAATGGCCATGGGCATGGTGGTGGTGGGGCTGAACCAGTTACTGAACTGGCTTGAAAAACGCAATGTCAATGTGCAGGCTTTGCCAGAATCGATGATCAAAGTATTTGGTCCCGAAGCCTTGTTTGGTATCGTGATTGTGTTTGTGCTTGTGTTTGGCACCATCAGTGAAGCCTTGGGATTTCACTTCGTGATTGGTGCATTTTTTGGTGCGCTGTTTCTCGACAAAAAACACTTCATTGCTTCCCGCTACAAAGACTTGCAAGGCACCTTGGGGTCAATCACCAACGGCTTTCTCGCACCCATATTTTTCGCTTATCTGGGACTTGAATTGCAATTGGTCAGCCTGACCGAATGGGAATTTCCCCTGATTGTCATCGTGGTGTCGATTGTCACCAAGCTATTCGCAGGCTGGCTGGGCGGCTTGATGGTGGGCATGGACCACCGCGAAGCACTGGGCTTGGGTGCTGTGCTCAACGGCCGCGGCGTGATGGAATTGGTGGTGGCCGGCATCGCTTACCAAAACGACTTTATTGGCCCCACCATGTTCTCAACTTTGGTGTTGATGGGCATTGTGACCACCTTTCTGACCCCGATATTCTTCAAGCAAGTGTACCGGGGCAACAAGCTGGAGGAATACAGGCAGGAAAGCCGCAAGTGAAACTAGCCGTTATTTTTCGCTGCCATAGCATGCCCCGGCCAGGTAATTTCAAGCTCATAGGAAATGGATCGCGACAAGCCATCCAGATCTGGAAACAATGTGGCGTGGGTGATGTTCATTCGGTACAGCGCCAACATCGCTTCTTTTCGAATACTGGCCGGCAAAATGAATTTTCGGATCATGGCCGGACCGGTTTCATATTGCTGAATAATTTCGTCGATCGGTTTGTCGAGCACACCAGGCACCACAAAAGTTCCTGATTGCGCCACCAAGCGCCTGTCCATTTGATCGGGCTCGCCCACCCACATCATGTCGTTGGTATTCGATGCAAAGTAGCGCTCGAAATTCCCTTCAATGCGGGGGTCGATCATGTCGCGGTGCAAGGTTGCGTTGTTAATCGGCGAGGCCATCCACAAGCGCGGCGTGTCCAGCGCAAACACGGCTGAATTTTTTACCGCCCTTTCCAGTGCAAAAAAAGCGGCTACAAAAGGCGACTTGGTGAAGTCGAGCATGCGCGTGGGTGCGCCATGGTGTTGCATCAAGGCAAGGCAGCGAATGTCATCGTCGAGCACGCTGGCATCGGGCAAGTAGTTGTGTGCTTTGCGCCTGAAAATTCGAAAAGCCCGCTCTTCACGTGACCGCCAGGATGCTTTTTCAGGCACATAATTCTGAAGGTATCGCGACAGCGAACTTAACAAAGGCCAGTCCGCGTCTTGCAGGCCACGAAATGCCCAGCCATCGCATTCCGAAGTCAGCGCAACAAACTCGTTCCAGTCGGCAATGTGTATGGTTTCCACAATTCACTCCCTGCTAGCCACTGTTCCTCAAACCTGTGGCAATGCCGTTGATCGACAAATGCACACCCCGCGCCACGCGTTCGTCGGCCTCGCCTTGCCGGTGCCTGCGCAACAACTCCACCTGCACATGGTTCAACGGGTCAACATAAGGAAAACGCGCCTCGATGGAACGTTTAAGTAATGGGTTGTCGGCCAGCAATTCCTGCTGCCCGGTCAACCACAGCAGCCCTTCCACAGCACGCGCATGCTCGGCTGCAATGCAGCCAAATATTTTCTCGCGCAGCGCAACGTCTTCCACCATGGCAGCATAACGCGATGCAATTGCCATGTCGGCCTTGGCCAGCACCATGTTCAAGGTGGACAACATGGTGTTGAAAAACGGCCATTGCTTGGCCATGGTTTGCAAGTCCGCTTGTTCACTGTCGGAAAGCGATTTGCGCAGCGTAGCCACTGCCGTGCCAAAACCATACCAGCCCGGCAACATCACACGGCTTTGCGCCCAACTAAACACCCAGGGAATGGCGCGTAAGTCTTCAATGGTCCAATCGGCTTTGCGTGAAGCAGGGCGGCTGCCGATGTTCAAACTCGCAATTTCTGAAATGACCGTGGATTGTTTGAAGTACGCCAGAAAACCGTCGGTGTTGTACACCAAATCGCGATAGGCGTTGAATGCATGGTCTGACAACTGCGCCATCAATTCAAGGTACTTGGCAGGCACTTCGCGCGTCAGTTCCGTGTGCTCAGACACCATCAGGTTTGCAGAAACAAGTACCTCAAGGTTTCGCCTGCCCAGCGATTCAATTCCATACTTGGCAGCAATGACTTCACCTTGCTCAGTCAAGCGAATGCGCCCTTCCACCGCACCGGGCGGTTGACCCAAAATGGCGTGGTAACTGGAACCACCGCCACGACCCACCGAACCGCCACGGCCATGGAACAGGCGAATTTTTATGCCATGCTTTGCAAACACATCGACCAAACCGATTTCAGCCTGGTACAAGCTCCAGCCCGATGTAACAAACCCGCCGTCTTTGTTGCTGTCGGAATAGCCCAGCATCACTTCCTGCACATGCCCGCGTGAAGCCACCAAGGCACGGTATTCAGGAATGCTGAACAAGCGGTTCATGATGTCGGGCGCGGCTTGCAAATCGCCAATGGTTTCAAACAGCGGCACCACATTCACGGCAATGTCGCCCTTGGCCACATTCAGCAAATGGGCTTCTTTGAGCAACACGGCCAGTTCAAGCAAATCACTGACCGATGCTGTTTTGGAAATAATGCAGTTTTGAATGGCCGAGTGGCCCAGTATTTGATGCGCCAGTTTGGCCTTGCGAAAAATGGCCATTTCAGAATGGGTGCGTTCGCCGTATTGAAGTGAATCGCTGAACAACAAACGGGGTGTGCGCAGTTCAGCGCACAGCAATTCAATGCGTTCGGCTTCGCTGCAAGCCAGGTAATCAATTTGCCCCAGGCTTGATTGCTTGAGCAAATCACCCACCACTTCTTCAAACACATCGCTGTTTTGCCGCAGGTCCAGGGCCATCAGCGAGAATCCAAATACTTTCACTTTGCGTGCCAACAGAGCCAAACGCCCCTCGGCAATGCGTTGCATGCCGTTGTCACTCAAAGCCTTGTACATCACATTCAGATCGGCCAGTAAATCGCCCGGCGAGCCATAGGCCGTGGCCACGGCATGGCCCTGTTGGCTTTGCTCAAACGAAGCCTGCAGGCGATTGCGAATGGCCACACAGGCGCGCCGCAAGGTTTCATCCTGGCGGTGTGCAGAGTCCTCGCCCGAGGTTTTGGCCAATGCCGTTAGTGGTGGATTGGGTTTCAAGAAGTAGTCGGTCACGCTGAATTCGCGAATCAGGCAATTCACCTCGGCAAGGTAATGCTCCAGTACCTTGCGGCTTTGAATTTTCAGGGTGGTGTCCAGCACCTGCGCAGTTACAAATGGGTTGCCATCGCGATCCCCGCCAATCCACGAACCCACGGTGAGCACCTTGCCCAGCGGGTCTTCATTCACTGGCAAAAAATTGTCGGTGCTGGGCAAATCCAACAGGCTTTGCAAGCGCCTGTACACCTGCGGCACCTGAGCAAAAAAAGTGGAATCAAAATAGGCCAGCGAATTGTTCACTTCATCAATCACGCTGAGCTTGTTTCGGCGAAGCAAGCGGGTTTGAAACAGGCGCTGCACTGCGGCTTTCAGTTCATCTCGCCAGGCATGGGTTTCTTCCAGCGTCAGGCGGATTTCATCCCGATGGCGAATCAGCGCAATAATGCTTTGCTGCGCATCCAGCACACTTTTGCGTTGCACCTCGGTGGGGTGTGCGGTCAACACGGGCACCGATTCGGTTTGCTTTAACCGCGCCAGCACCGCATCGCGATTCACGCCAACCCGGTTCAGCTCGGCCATGGTGTAATCCAGGCTGGCCTCGCGTGCGGGCACGCCTGCAAGTTCATGCTCGCGGTTACGGCGAATCAAATGGCAGTCTTCGGCAATGTTGCTCAACATTGAGAAAATCGAAAAAGAGCGTATCAGTGAAATGGTCTCGTCCTGAGTCAACGCCTCAAGGCGAGCCTCCAGTTTGGTACGCGCCGCCTTGTCATCAAACCGGCGGTACTGCACCGACAACTGCCGCACTTCCTCAATGGCTGCAAACACAGGCAAACCCTGTTGCTCAGCAATGATTTCTCCAAGCAACGCGCCCAGCAGGCGAATGTCTTCCCGCAACTGGGAATCCTTGTCTTCGATCACAAGCCGTCCTCCGACCACAATGCACCAGCCCGCAAAGCCATGGCTGTGGCCGATGAAGGGCCATAAGTACCGCTGGTGTAAGGCACAGGTTCCATGCCATGGCTTTTCAAGTCGTTCAATATACGGTCTACAAATTGCCACTGGGTTTGCACTTCATCGCGGCGTAAAAACAAGCCCAGGCGGCCACGAAGAATGTCGGTGATCAAACGCTCATAAGCGTCACGCACCGGAATGCGCCAGGTATTGAAAAAATCCAGATCCAGCGAAACAGGTTTCAACCGTTCCCGCTCGCCCGGTGTTTTTGCAAGCAACTTCAATTCAAGTTTGTCTTCGGGCTGCAGGTGGATCACCAACTGGTTGCCCACCCACTGCCCGCCCACCGGCTCGAACAAAGGCTTGGGCACATCGCGAAACTGAATCACGATTTCTGCAAAGCGGCGCGGCATGCGTTTGCCCGTGCGCACCAAAAAAGGCACGCCAGCCCAGCGCCAGGTTTGCACTTCGGTGCGAAACGACACATAGGTTTCCGTGGTGGAATTGGCTGCCACACCCTTTTCATTGCGGTACTTGGGCACGGGCTGCCCCTTCACATAACCTTCACCATACTGGCCCACCACAATTTCCGGAACGCCCGTAATTTGGGGCACCTTGAGTGAACGCAGCACCTTCAGTTTTTCATCGCGCAGCGAATTGGCCTCCAGGCTAACCGGGGGTTCCATGGCCACAATGGCCAGCAACTGCAAAATATGGCTTTGAACCATGTCGCGCAGCGCACCCGCATGCTCGTAAAAACCGGCGCGGTCTTCCACACCCAAATCTTCAGCCACCGTAATTTGCACATAGGCCACATGTTCGCGGGTCAGCAGTGGCTCAAAAATACGGTTGCCCAAACGCAGGGCCAACATGTTCTGCACCGCTTGTTTGCCCAGGTAATGGTCAATGCGGTACACCTGCGATTCGTCCAGTTTTGCGGCCACCGCTTCTTCAATCAAGGCGGATTCTTTGGCGTTGAAACCCAATGGTTTTTCCAGCACAAGGCGCAACTTTTCCGGATCGCGCACTGTAGGAATACAATTGATCAAATCAATGAAACGGGAAGAAGGCAGGGCTGCGTAATGCACCACGGGTTCCGGGCTACCCGCCACGGCATTCGCCATGGCCCCGCACGATTCGGGCGTGCCCAACACCACCTGCAAGGTGTGCAGGTAGGGCAACAAGGCGGGGATGGATTCGCGGGCAGCCTCATCGCCAGCAGATTTCAAAAACGCATCCACTTGGGCCAATGCCTCTGTGGGTGTCAGCGCTTCGCGTTGTGCAAATATGATTCTGGAGTCGTTTGAAAAATAGCCAGACTTGGCCAGATGTGCCAGTGCAGGAATGATTTTGCGCTTGGCCAGATCGCCCCCCGCACCGTGCAGCACAAAGGTGAACGCGCCAACGGGCAGGGGAGAATTGTCAGTCATTTTAATATCCGTTCGTGTCGATCAAGTCGATTACATTAATTGATAATTTTTTGTAATTATGTTACAAACAACACTAGTTCACAAGCAATCTTATCAAGGTCTGTGCAATGGCAACACCACTACATCCCGCACTGCTTGCGCTTCGCGAACGCATTGAACTGCGCTCCAAGGGCACGCGCGCTGCGTACTTAAACAGCCTGCCACAGGGCCCGCAAAACCGCACAGCTGTGGGCTGCGCCAACCTGGCCCACACCACAGCCATTTACCCAAGCACCACCAAGCGTGTTATTTCATTACACAAGTCACCGCACTTGGGTATTGTGACTGCATACAATGACATGTTGTCGGCTCACCAGCCATTTGCGGTTTACCCTGAATTGATTGCCCAACATGCACGCGCACTGGGCGCCACCACCCAGGTTGCAGGCGGCACACCCGCCATGTGCGACGGCGTCACGCAAGGCCGTGAAGGCATGGAATTGTCCCTGTTCTCACGCGACGTAATCGCCTTGTCCGCTTGCGTGGGTTTGTCGCACGATGTGTTCGACGGTGCCATTTTGCTGGGCGTGTGCGACAAAATTGCGCCTGGCTTGTTGATTGGCGCTTTGGGCTTTGGGCACCTGCCCTTTGTGTTCATTCCGGCAGGCCCCATGGAAACCGGTTTGTCCAATTCAGAGAAAGCCAAAACACGCCAACTGGCTGCACAGGGCAAAGCCACCCGCGAAACCTTGTTGCAGTCTGAAGAAAAGGCTTACCACAGCCCTGGTACCTGCACATTTTATGGCACGGCCAATTCCAATCAGTTAATGCTCGATTTCATGGGTTTGCAGTTTCCCGGGGGAGCGTTTGAATTGCCCAGCAGCCCACAACGCCAGGCCCTGATCGGTGAAAGCGTGCGCGCCCTTGAAAGCGCCACACGCAACCCAGCCTTGAAACTGGGTACGCTGGTGGATTCACGTTGCCTGATGAATGCCTTGGTCGGTTTGATGGCCTCTGGCGGCTCAACCAACCACACCATTCACTGGGTCAGCGTTGCCCGCGCAGCGGGTTACCTGATCGACTGGAGCGACATGGAAACCATTTCCAGCGTCACCCCGCTGCTCACCCGCGTGTACCCCAACGGCACCGAGGATGTGAACGCGTTTCAAGCCGCAGGCGGCACCGCAGGCTTGTTGGCCACATTGATCGACGGCGGTTTTGTAGACGGCGACGCACCCACTGTGTGGGGCACCAGCATGGCCAACACAGTGGCCGAAGTGCTACCCACTGCGGAGGTGTTTTCAACGCGCAAACCGGGTGGCTCGCGCAATACAGAAGTACTGCGCCCGCACACCGACGCCTTCCAGCCCGACGGCGGTATTCGCCTGATGAAAGGCAACCTGGGCCGTGGTGTTTGCAAAGTATCGGCGGTAAAAAAAGAACACCGGTTTGTTGAAGCGCCCTGCCGTGTATTCACTGACCAACATCAAGTGATCGACGCTTTCAACAAGGGTGAATTTACCGAACCTGTTGTGGTGGTGCTGGCCCACCAAGGCCCGCGCGCCAACGGCATGCCCGAGCTGCACAAACTCACGCCCATTCTGGGCATTGTGCAAGATCAAGGTCTGCCAGTGGCATTGGTTACCGATGGCCGCATGAGCGGTGCCTCGGGCAAGGTGTTGTCCGCCATTCATGTGTGCCCCGAAGCCAAAGCCGATGGGCCCATTGCGCGGCTTCGCGATGGCGATGTGGTGCGTGTGGATGCCAACAAAGGTGAGTTGTACACCACAGCCGACCTCAGCACCCGCAAACCCATGGCCGAGCCGGCACAGGCCGTTAGCCTCGGGCGCGGCTACTTTCAGGTGTGGCGCAATACGGTGAGCAGTGCCGAAGAAGGCGCAAGCAACCTGTTTCCCCAATGAATCAAGGAAAACCCATGAACACCCCACACACCCCGGACACCCGCCTGGAACGAACAAAAAACTGGCTGCGCCAAGGCGTGTTGCCTGTGGTGGTTATTGCTGATTTAAAGCAGGGCCTTGAAATTGCGGAAGGGCTTTGTGCCGGTGGCATTACCCAAATTGAAATCACACTGCGCACCCCGGTGGCACTGCAAGCCTTGGGCGAAATTGCCAAGCGCTTCCCGGAAATGAATTTGTCAGCGGGCACGGTATTAACGCCTGCGCAATTTGACCAAAGCGCCGACCTTGGGGCCACGCTCTTCATTTCACCGGGCCTTACCGAAACGCTGGCTGACCATGCACTGAAGAACGGCTACGCTTGGGTGCCCGGTGCGGCCACCGCTTCTGAAATAATGCGTGGGCTTGAGTTGGGGTTCGAGTTGCTCAAGTTTTTCCCGGCCATGGCGGCGGGCGGGCCCAAAGCACTGGCAGGAATTACCGCCCCATTGGCCGCAGCACGCATTGTGCCCACGGGCGGAGTCACGCTGGAAAATCTCCCGCAGTGGCGTGAAATCAAGGCAGTGCAAGCAGTGGGCGGTACTTGGCTGACGACAGGTCTTGATGGCGTGAACAATGTGGCCAAGGTGGTTGAGCAACGTGCAGCACTAGCGATGGCGGCATGGAACAACACCGTGCTGGTTTGAATAACCCAGCTATTTTATTTGGCCCAATCGGCTTGGGTTTAGCTTTCTCGACTGTTCATTAACTGCCCGATCGGCTTGGGTTCCGATCTCTCGCCTGAAAACCTGTACTTCCCTTTTTGAGATTCACCCTGACTCACCTCGCTCGGCAAAAGGGCGGGCCGAGTCTCGGTGCCGGCCAATGGCCGACCGTGGCGGGTGAATTCAAACGGGCAGGTTTTCTTGAAGGCGAGGCGATCGAAACACCGCCGCCGATTGGGCTGTAAATTCAGCCGCCGGTGACGCTGAGCTGAACTTGCAAGTGGTCGCACTCGGGAGGTTTAAGCCAACTCGGCAGTGGGATTGCTTGGGACGCACTTCAAGGAAACTGCCCCGTTTGAGTTTATTAGAAGCGTTCGGCTTCAAGCCGACACCGAGACTCGGCCCGCCCTTTTGCCGAGCTCGGTGAGCAAGAATAAATTCAAAAAGGGATCAAGCGGTTTCCAGTGCGGCACAAGTAACTCACGCCGAGTTGGCAAGAAACCGAAGCAGTGACCCTTCAAGTTCAGCTTCAGCCTCCTCGGGTTACACCCAAGTGGCACAAACCCACCCCCATGCGACACTGCATGCAGTATTCACAAGAACAACACCATGTCACCCAATCACCTTTCCCCGCCCCCCTTGCGGATGTCGTTCATCATCTGGGGCTTGGCCGCCGCGTTTTACCTGTTTGGTTTTTTCCAGCGCGTTACCCCTGGCGTACTCACTGAAGAACTCAGTTCAACATTTGACCTAAGCCGCGCCGCCTTGGGCAATTTGTCGGCATTCTATTTCTACTTCTATGCAGCCATGCAAATACCAGTGGGCCTGCTGGTTGACCGCATCGGCCCACGCAAAATTCTCACTGTGGGCTGCATTCTGGGTGGCTTGGGTGCACTGATGTTCGGCTTTGCGCCTACATTGGGCTGGGCGGCGGTAGGCCGTGGTTTGGTGGGAGGTGCCGTGGCGGTTGCATGGGTTTCCATGCTGATGCTGGTGGCTCAGTGGTTTTCACCTTCGCGCTTTGCCAGCATGTCGGGCGTTAGCCTGGCTGTGGGCACCATGGGCGCAGTGTTGGCCGGTGTTCCGTTACGCGCCCTTTCCGATTTGTTCGGCTGGCGGGTGGTGATGGGTGCCAGTGGCCTGATCGCAGCGTTACTGGGTGTGCTCATCTGGATTTATGTGCGCGACATGCCTTCATACCGCGGCTACAAAAATCATGTCGCCAAGCGGCCCGAGAATGAAGTGACGCTGCCCCTGCTCACTGCATTGGGCCACACGCTGCGTTTTCCGGCGGTGTGGCTGATCTTCTGGATACCCAGTGGGGTGTGCGGAGCCATTCTCACATTCACGGGTTTGTGGGGTGTTCCTTACCTCACCACCTGGCATGGGCTCAGCGTAAAAGAAGCCTCGCTGATTATCACCGGCATGCTGATCGCCTTTGCTGCAGGCAGCCTGTTTTTTGGTGCGTTTTCCGACAAGTTAAAACAACGCAAACTGCCATATTTTCTCGGTGCTGTCCTGTCAATTGGCGGCTTCATCATTTTGGGTTTGAAACCCGATCTACCCATTGCGGTGGTCTCTGCACTGCTATGGGCGACCGCCTTTGGTGGTGGGTCCATGGTGCTTAGCTTTGGCTATGTGAAAGAATCTGTGCCACACCATTTGGGCGCCACTGCCGTGGGTATTGTGAACTTGGGGGTGATGGTTGGCCCGCTGGTGCAGCAACCGGTGCTGGGTGCCATTCTTGACCATTATGCGGCCGCAGAAAACATCACGGGGGCCTATTCAAAAGCCGGGATGACTGTGTGCATATTGGTGTTGGCAGCCTGGGTTGCTACCTCGATTGTCAGTTTGATGTTGAGCAAAGAAACTCACGCCAAGCCGCGGTTTGCATAGGGAGAATTCGATTTAAAGCCCCTGCCAAATTGACAGAGGCTTTGAAAGGGATGAATTAGTGCAGAGTCACTGGATGCTGCATCCAGGGCTTGTAGCTTTCAATAAAAGCTTCGATGTCGTCGATATCGGGTTCTTGGGCGGCAAGGTATTTCACCTCTTTGCGGAATTTTTCAGCCGCATCGCCCTGCAAAAACAGTTCTCGCTGATTGTTCTTGTCCACGATTTCAATGCCAAGGCTGGGTTGCCCCTCGCTCATGACCAAATCCACCACGCAGTAAAAGGGGCTATCAATCATCATTAACATCGCAAACCTCCAAATAATACTTTCAGGTTGAATATGGTGATCTATCTAGCAATTTCAAGGCCACGCCTTGGGCGTCTAACCCCTTACGCAACTTCCTCCACTAATTTGATATCGGCAAACCAATCCGTCCATTGAGGCTCGTTTAATAACTTTAACACTTGTTCCGGGTGGCTTTGGCTTTCCAGTTCCATTAACAATACATTGGGTTGGTTCAATCTTAAGGTGCGAGCAAGGTGAGTTGTCAGTACCAGTTTGGAGGAACAACACAAACAACCGGGGCTTAAACGCAGCACGTGGATACCACGCGCCTTGCGCTCGGCATCGAGTTGAAACAATTCAGCCTGCGCTTCGACGCAAGCCACTGAAAAAATTTCCGTACTGGCCATCAGGGTGATTTTGCCGGCACCCGTCTGCTCAAGGAGTAACTGTTCAATTCGAGTGGCGCGCTGTACAGGATTGCGGCCAGACACGAGGAAAAGATGCGTTTTCATTTGCGCCAAAAGGCTGGCGTGAACAGCACCAGAATAGTGAACATTTCCAGGCGGCCCAGCAACATGGCAAAAGAGCACACCCAGGTTTGGAAATTACCCAGCCCCGCATAATTGTTGGCAGGACCAAATTCACCCAAGGCAGGGCCCAGGTTGTTAATCATGGAAATACCCGTGGTCAGGGCCGACACCGGATCAACACCGGTGAATATCAACAGCATGGTAATAGTAATCACGCTCATGCCGTACATCAGCATAAAGGCCAACACACCGAAAATGACCTGCGAACTGACAGCCGACCCCCTAATTCGCACCGGGTTGATGGCGCGTGGGTGCAGAATGCGTGAAAGCTCGCCAATGGCATGCTTGAACAGGATTACTGCGCGCAGCATTTTGATACCGCCACCAGTGGAACCGGCCGCGGTCGCAAACATGCTGAGGAACATCATCAACAGCGGTGCAAACAGCGGCCACTGCCCATAGTCGGTGTTGGCATAACCCGTGGTTGTAGCAACCGACACAGTGTTGAAAAGCGCATACCGAAACGCTTCACTGAATGTGGTGTATTCCTGGTATGCCAGCAAATACATGGTGATCAGCGACACAGCACCAATCATCAGCATGAAAAACCATTTTGCTTCCGGACAATTGACATAGGGGCGAAACGATTTGCCACGCCAAGCCAAAAAATGAATCGAGAAATTCACTGCCGCAATCATCATGAACACCACTGCAACCATCTCAATTGCTGCGGAATCAAAGTAGGCGTAGCTCGCGTCGTGCGATGAAAATCCCGACAATGACACAGTAGTACCCGTGTGCAAAAACGCGTCCAGCCAGTCCATGCCAGCCAGCTTGTAACTGATGGCACAGGCCACAGACAACATGAAATACACCATGTACAAAGACTTGGCGGTTTCTGTAATTCGGGGAGTGAGTTTGTTGTCTTTCATGGGCCCGGGTGTTTCGGCCTTGAACACCTGCGAGCCACCCACACCCAGCAAGGGCAAAATGGCCACCGCCAAAACCAGAATACCCATGCCACCCATCCACGAGAGCAAGTGTCGCCAAATGTTGATACTGGCGGGCATGTCGTCAAGACCACTCAGCACAGTCGCGCCGGTAGTAGTTAGCGCAGACACCATTTCAAAGTAGGCATCCGCGACACTGAGGTCTTCAAAAAACAGCACCATGGGAATGGTGGCAAAGGCAGGCAAGCCGGACCACACGGTTGACACCAACAGAAAACCATCGCGGGGTTGAAGCTCTCGGCGAAAACGACGGGTCAGCACGTGCGCGGTGACACCGATACCAAACGTCACCAAAAAACCTGTGGCAAATGCATGTACGGTGGGTTCGCCTGTGAAAAAAGCGTAAGTGAGCGGCACCAAAAATGCCACCGAGAACAAGGCCACCGCAAAGCCCAATACGCCCAGCACCGGAAAAAGCGAGTTCCTCATGCTGCAAGTACCACTTTAGATAAACCCCACGCCGACCTGGAACAGCTTTTCCACTTGCGGCACCAGTTTGCGGTTTTCTACGAATGTAATGATGTGGTCTTCGGCTTCAATCACCGTGTCATGGTGCGCCATGATCACTTGGTCGCCACGCACAATGGCGCCAATCACAGCCCCCTTGGGCATGTCGATTTTTTCAATGGCACGGCCCACCACTTTCGACGACTTCGAATCCCCATGTGCAATGGATTCAATTGCCTCGGCCACACCACGGCGCAAACGGTGAACGGCCACCACGTCGCCCCGGCGAATGTGCTTGAGCAATTCACTGAGTGTGGCGTTTGATGGGGCCAACGCAATGTCGATTTGCCCGCCCTGCACCAGCTCGGCATACACCTTGCGCTGAATCAGGGCGATCACCCGGCGCGCACCCATGCGTTTGGCCAACAAAGACGACATGATGTTGTTTTCATCGTCGTTGGTCAGTGCAATGAACGTGTCCACGTCCTGCACATTTTCTTCGGCCAGCAAATCTTCGTCGGTTGCGTCGCCATACAACACCAAGGTTCGTGAACCCAGCTGGTTGGCCAGGTCTTCGCAGCGCTTGCGATCGGCGTCAATCACCTTGACCTGATAGTTTTCTTCAAGGCTGCGGGCCAGTCGCAAACCAATGTTGCCGCCACCGGCAATCATCACCTTGGTCACTGGTTTTGACATGCGCCGCAATTCCGACATCACGGTACGCACATGCTCTGTAGCCGACAGGCAAAACACCTCGTCGCCAGGCTGAATGGTGGTGTAGCCTTCTACCGCAACGGGTTGATTCTCGCGAAACAAGGCCACAATGCGCACATCGACTTTGGGCAAGTGTTTGCGCAGGTCTTCGATGGGGTGAGACACCAAAGGCCCGCCTGCGTAAGCGCGCACGGAAACCAGCGTCACTTTGCCATCGGCAAAATCAAGCACTTGCAAGGCATCGGGAAATTCGATCAGCCGTTCAATGTGTTCTGTCACACTTTGCTCGGGGCAAATCACATGGTCGACATTGAAACCTTCATCGCCTTGCAAATTCGCCTGTTCCATCATTTCTGGCGAACGCACACGCGCAATTCGGCGCGGCACATTGAACATAAGTGCAGCCATGCGGCAGGCGACCAAATTGGTTTCGTCACTGCGCGTGACCGCCACCAGCATATCTGCGTCTTCAGCACCGGCCTGCTTCAACACACGCGGCAAAGCGCCGTTACCAGCAATGGTTCGTAAGTCGTAGCGGTCTTGAAGATCGGCCAACACCCTGGGGTCTGGATCAATCAGGGTGATGTCGTTGTGTTCGGACACCAGGCTTTCGGCAAGGCTCGCGCCCACACGCCCGGCGCCGACGATGATGATTTTCATGCGATATTTTTGCGCGCAGTGCGGCCTACTTCCACGCCCAGCTGCTTGAGTTTGCGATACAAATGCGTGCGTTCAATACCAGTGCGCTCGGCCAAACGAGTCATGCTGCCATTCTCCAGGCGCAAATGGTACTCAAAATAAATGCGTTCAAATGAATCGCGGGCATCGCGCAATTGTGCATCCAGATCGAGGGTGGACAATTCGGCCAAAGCCTGCCCCAAAGGACTGGAATCGGGCGTGGACGAGGCACCACCCACTGCCGACACCGCAGCACCGCCTGCATTGTTTGACACACCGCCCACACCGTTGGCTTTGGGCTGCGATTGCATCAACGCACGGGCTGATTGCACCATTTTTCCGCGGGCCAAACCTTTTTCAACGGCGCCCAACAGCTTTTGCAATGAAATGGGTTTTTCCAGAAAATCGAGTGCGCCGATCCGAGTGGCTTCAACCGCAGTATCGATTGTGGCGTGGCCACTCATCATGATCACGGGCATGGTCAACAAGCCCTTCACCGACCATTCTTTCAACAGGGTCACACCATCGGTGTCGGGCATCCAGATATCGAGCAACACCAAATCGGGTTGCTCTTGGTCCCGAAGTGCGCGTGCCTGGCCTGCGTTTTCCGCAAGCAGCACAGCATGCCCTTCGTCACCGAGAATTTCGGACAAAAGTTCTCGAATTCCAATTTCGTCATCAACAACGAGAATGGTCGCCATGGTTAGAAAGTTCCTTCTTTATGCGGCCTGACTATGTTCGGCATTGTTCAAGGTGTCTTGCAACACGGGGAAGGTTAATTCCACCGCCGCACCAACAACCCGCCCTTGTGCATCTACCCTGTTTCTAATGGCAATTCGTGCCTTGTGTTCATCTGCAATTTTTCTGACGATTGCCAAACCCAAACCGGTGCCCTTGGTTTTCGTGGTGATGTAAGGCTCGAAGGCCTTGGCCAACAGGTCAGGGTTAAAACCCGGGCCGTTGTCAGCCACCACCAATTTCACGCCCACCAACTGCTCTTGTTCACCTTCCGGCGCTTTCAAACCTTCAGTGCGAACTTCAACCTTGGGTTGATCACAATCGACACATGCGTCTAATGCATTTTGCAACAAATTATGAATGACTTGGCGCAGCTGCGACGAATCTCCTGCCACCAGCGGTAATTTTTCAGTTAATTTTGGAATGAAGCGTGTGTCCAGTTGATCTTCAATGCCAACGTGTACATCGTACAGCGCCAACACATCGACCACCAAATCATTCAAGTCAAGCGGCTTCAAATCGGCAGGCGGCAACCGGGCATAGTCGCGGAAATCATTGACCAAACGTTTCAACGATTCCACCTGGTTCACGATGGTGCGCGTGGCCCGCTGCAAAATACCGGACTCCGGTTCTTGCAGTTTATCCGCCAGCTTCATTTGCAAGCGTTCCGCAGAGAGCTGGATGGGGGTGAGCGGATTCTTGATTTCATGCGCCAGGCGACGCGCCACCTCGCCCCATGCCGCAGTGCGCTGCGCTGAAATCAATGCGGTAATGTCGTCGCACACCAGCACATAACCCGCTTTTTCGCCAGGCAGGCGCGAGCCCCGAACCAGAATGGACTTTGAGCTTTGCGAATCAAAGGCACGTGGAATTTCAAGTTGCTTTTGCCAAATACCGCTTTCCTCGCCTTCATTGCCCTGATTGTCGGCCACGCTGGCGCGCACCGCCATGGCAAATCCTTCCAGGCCGGGCATGTCATCGAGCGGATGGCCCTGGTTTTCGGCCAGCGACCGGTCAAAAATTCGAAGTGCGCCGTCGTTGTACATTTTCAGGCGCAGCTTGTGATCCAGCACCAAGACACCTGCCGACAAACTGGTCAACAGGCTTTGCAAGAAATCGTTGTTGGCGGCCAGCTGGTTTTGATTGGCCTGCAAGCGGCGCTGCGCTTCCGACAATTGCCGCGTCATGGTGTTGAATGAATCCACCAACTCGCGCAATTCATCATCGGCATTCACTGGCTGCATGGTTTTGAAGTTGCCACTGGCCAGCGCCTTGGTGCCTTCGGCCAACCAAAGCAGGGGCGACGACAAGCGCGACGACAACCAAAACGCAGCCGCCACCGACACAAACACTGTGAGCAACAAGGCCAGAGTCAGCGTAATACCGTAAATTTTTCGCAAACCCGAACGCGACAACTGCAGTTCCTGATAATCGCGATACACACTTTGCACCGCATTGGCTCGTTGCGAAAGGGTGGTGGGCACCGGGTGCATAATTTGCACATAACGCTGGCCCAAATCGAAACTGGTCAATGGGGGCGCAATCGGCACCACCACGCGCATGTACAGCCGTTCTTCGGGATCGTCGGGGTCGGGTTCAATTTGCTGAAACGGGCGGGTCATCAACGCTTGGCGCAACATGACTTGTGTGGGCAGGCTAGGTAGCAGGCTGTCCAGTTGACCACCCGAACTGCCAAGAATTTGGCCCGTTTCAGACAGCAAAGTCAGCTCTTGCACATTGGCTGCATCGCGCAAGCGGGGCAGCTCCAGCAACTGTTCACTGGGTGTGGAACGCGACAGTTCAATGGAAATGGACTGCCCTTTCAAGGCCAGTTCGTTGATCAAGCTATCCAGTGCGGTTTGGCCCAGGTTCAAACCCGATTCCAGTGCGCCGTCTACCCGCACATCAAACCAACTGTCGATACTTTTCGCGAGAAACTGAACCGACACCAGGTACAACACAAAGCCGGGGATCAAGCCCATGAGCGCGAAAGACAGCGACATGCGCAGCATGAGCCGCGAGCCGAACACACCCGCGCGGTACCTGCGCACCATGCGCACAATCAGCAACAGCAAAATGGCAAACAGGCCGGCCGCAATAATGCCGTTCAGCGTAATGAGTAAAGGGTAATTGCTTTCGAAAAAATCAGTGTTCGACGAGGCTGACGCCAAAAGGAAGAGCAGCACGCCACCCAGGCTGCCCAGAATCAGCAGCGTGTAACGCAGCCACCGGGTGTTCTCCAGCCAGGGATTCATTTCCAGGCCTCGCGCTTGGGCGTGAACTCAAAGGCCAGCCATTCTGACGACAAATCCCATTCGCTATTGACCAAAGCACTGATCTGGAACGGTTTGGGCAACTCGGTGAGCAAAAGGCGAAAACGAACCTGTGCCGTGTAGGGCTGACCTATTTCAATTCGATCACGGGGAATGACTGCCCAATCACGCACCTTGGTCATGTGCTGCATGGCATCTTCAAGCGTGGGGGTGTTGTAGGTGTTACCAGGGGTAATGACGCGGTAAGTGCGTGTGAGTGCGTTGTAGGACAAATTCAGCGGGTAAGTGGTGCTGACCACTTCTTGGTCAACCCAATACCAGCGAGACCGCATCAGCTGAAAATCAACGGTGAATTGCAGGGGTAGCCCCCGATCAACCGCTTCGCGCAATTTGTGCCCCAGTTCAATTTCGAACTCCGCAGCCAGGTTCCATGCCGCAGGGGCTGGTGCCTTGTTGGGCTCCAGCTTGACTGCGGTAACCCGTGTAGCGGAGTCAAGCTGGGCCAACCCCATGGTCAGGACGCACATCAGCGCAAGGCCCAAAAGCCCATGCAGAACGCGAGTCCATAACGAGGAGTGGGCCTGGCTAAATTTCAAGGCACATCCTCAAGAGGTTAGGGATTTTTCAAACTTGGCGTAAAAGAACCCGTCGGGAGACGCATCAAAGCCTTGATCGGGATTGGCCGGTGCAACTGGCAACACCCAACCGGGCGCAGTTTGCGCCAAGGCATCGGAATGATTATCTAGAAATGCTTTTGCCAACAGGGGCCCCTCTTCAGGAAAGATGGAACAGGTCACCAGCAAAAGTGTACCGCCCGGCTTTAGGGTAGACCACAAGGCATTCAGTATTTTGTGTTGAATCTGCGACAACTTGGCAAGATCGTCCGGTCTTCGCAACCACGGAATATCGGGGTGCCTGCGCACCACGCCTGAACCCGTACAAGGTACATCGGCCAAAATACCGTCGAAAGGGACTCCGTCCCACCAGGTATCCAGCAATTCTGCCTGCGCCACTTTCAGGCGCAAATCCCATTGACCATTCAGGGTGGGTGCGATGCGGCGAATATTGTCTTCCACCTTGCCCAAGCGCTGCGGGCTGGAATCGATTGCCACCAGCTCGATGTCGGCCAGTTCAAGTAGGTGACCGGTTTTTCCGCCCGGGGCTGCGCAAGCATCGAGAATGCGCTGACCCTTTTGAGGGTTTAGCAGTTGCGAAGCCAGTTGCGCTGCACTGTCTTGCACTGAGACCTGCCCCAAATCAAAACCGGGAAGGGCAGACACGGGCACTGGTTTGGCCAACAACACAGCCTGCTCACCGAGAACGCTGGCTTCAGTGCCTGCGGCATTCAATTGCTCGGCATAAGCGGCAGCCGAGCTGCTGCGCGTATTCACACGCACCACCAAAGGCGGATGGCTTTGCGCCTGCGCCAACAGGGTTTCCCAGTGTTGCGGGTGGCTGGTTTTCAGCTTATCTACCCACCAAACTGGCAAGTTGTGCTGCGCCAGCGGATCTTCCATGGCCTTGTTTCGCCAAGTGTTTGAATCGCGCAAAAAATTGCGCAAACAGGCATTGGCCAGACCTTTGGCACGCGCAAACTGCTCGCTACCGGTGCAGGCGTAAACCATTTGATCGACCACCGTGTGCGCTGGGTACTTGGGATTTTTGTTATCCCACAGCAAACCAAAACCCAGGGCCATCAATTCATTCAAGGGCTCGGGACTCAACAAGGATTTGCCACTGATCAGTCGCGTAAGCACTTGCCCACGGCCCAAATTTCGCATGCCAAAATAAGCCAGGTCTTGAATGGCACCCACAGCTTGCGGGGTTTTAACGCCCTTGGTTTCTGCGGCCAGGGCCTGATCAAGCGAGCGCCCCTCCCGCAATACACGCGTCATGACTGCGGCCGCCTTTAACAGGGCAAATGCCAAGCTGGCCTCAGTCAGCTTGGGCGGCGTGCTGTGAACCGGCTTCAACGCGGGCCGCCAGTGCGAGCCATTTCCATCAAGCGGGCAATGCGTTCTTCAGTAGGTGGGTGGGTTGAAAACAAGCCAGCAATGCCTTGGCCTGAAAGTGGGTTCATGATCATCATTTGAGCGGTTTCCGGATGCGCTTCAGTGGTACGGAACGGAATGCCTTTGGCATAACGTTGAATTTTGTCCAGCGCGCTGGCCAAGGCAGCCGGGTCGCCGGAAATCTCGGCTCCCCCACGGTCTGCCTCGTATTCACGGGCGCGAGAAATTGACATTTGAATCAGCGACGCAGCCAGGGGCGCCAGAATGGCCAAGGCAATGCTGGCAATCGGATTCATGCGTTGGCCGCTGTCGTCGCGGCCACCAAAAAACAGGGCAAAGTTGGCCAGGGCTGAAATGGCACCCGCCATGGTCGCAGAAATCGTGGAAATCAGAATGTCGCGGTGCTTCACATGGGCCAGCTCATGGGCCATGACACCACGCAGTTCTCGTGCAGACAACACCTGCAAAATACCGGTTGTTGCGGCCACAGCAGCATTTTCAGGGTTGCGCCCGGTTGCAAATGCATTGGGTGCACTGTCGTTGATCAAATAAACACGGGGCATGGGCATGTCGGCGCGCTGGGCAAGTTCAGCCACCATGTTGTAAAACTCGGGGGCATTGCTTGCATCCACTTCTTTGGCTTTGTACATGCGCAAAACCATTTTGTCGGAAAACCAATATGCACCAAAGTTCATGACCAAGGCAAAACCCAATGCCAGCAACATGCCGCCACGGCCACCCACCATGCCACCCAGCACCACGAAAAGGGCGGTGATTGCCGCCATCAACATGAAGGTTTTCATCCAATTGAACATGATTTTATTCATCCCGGCTGATCAACAGCCTATTGATTCGACTACTTAAAAATAAGGCTTTTTCGCGCAATTTCAAGATTGGCCACTGCCACACCTGCCCTAATTGGAGCGGTGTTCGCCCAATTGGTTTCCAGCTTGTAATCCCAAGGCCTGTGCCACCTGCTGGGCAGGCTGGCGCTTGCTGCCTGCTTTTTGAAGCGTGCGAATGCGCAACACGCCCTGCCCACACTGAACTTCCAGGCCATTGGAATCAACGGACAAGACTTCACCCGGTTTACCCATCAAGCCAGCCAAGGCCACGGTTTCAGGGTCAAAACATTTCAAGGGTTCGCCGCGCCATGTGGTGTTGGCACCCGGAAAAGGATCGAAGGCACGCAGTGTACGCTGAAGTTCTACCGCGCTGCGGGCCCAGTTGATCACGCCCTCGGCTTTTGTGATCTTCTCGGCATAAGTAACCCCCACGGCCGGTTGCGGCACCAAGGGCAGTGTTTCTGCCTGAAGGGAGTCCAGTGCCTCGACCAACAGGTCGCCACCAAGTACAGCCAATTTATCGTGCAGGGTGCTGGTGGTGTCGTTTTGCTCGATGGGCAAGGCACGCCACAGGCGTACCGGCCCTGTGTCGAGCCCGGCCTCCATTTGCATGATGCAAACGCCGGTTTCTGTGTCGCCCGCGTCAATACAACGCTGTATGGGCGCGGCACCGCGCCAGCGCGGCAACAGGCTGCCATGAATATTCAGACAACCCAGCCTGGGTGCATCCAGCACGGTTTGCGGCAAAATCAACCCGTAGGCCGCCACAATCAACACATCCAAAGGCTGGCCATGCACTGCGGTTTTTAGCGCATGCAACGCTTGCTCCGCTTCCTCGCCTTTTTTCAAGCTAAGGGGTTGCAACACGGGCATGCCGTGTTCCTGTGCCAGTTGTTTAACGGGGGACGCTTGCAGTTTCATGCCGCGGCCAGCAGGTCGATCAGGCTGGGTTAGCACAAGGTGCACTTTATAGCCGGCAGCAATAAGCTTCGCCAGGGCAACCCGGGCGAACTCGGGTGTGCCAGCGAAACCCACATTCAGGGTTCGATTCATGGGGAGTTGGTTGATCAAGCGGTTTGAAGCTTGTCTTGCTTCTTCATCTTGGTTTTGATGCGGGTTTGTTTCAGCTGCGACAGGTATTCCACAAACACCTTGCCATTCAGGTGGTCAATTTCATGCTGAATACAAACCGCGAGCAGTTCGTCGCAATCGATTTCAAACCATTCGCCCTTCACGTTTTGGGCGCGCACCTTCACAGTGTCGGGGCGCTCAACCTTCTCGTAAATGCCCGGCACAGACAAACAACCTTCTTCGTACACCTTGCATTCCTTGCTGGCGCTGGTGATTTCCGGGTTGATGAACACGGTCAAGCCCGATTTGTCGTCGGTCACATCAATCACGATGATTCGTTTGTGCACGTTCACCTGCGTCGCGGCCAAGCCTACGCCTGGGGCGTCGTACATGGTTTCTGCCATGTCTTTGGTCAGCTTGACAAGCGCGTCATCAAACTGGGTGACAGGGGTGGCAACCGTTTTCAGGCGCGGATCCGGATAACGCAAAATTGGGAGTAAAGCCATGCTTTCAAAAAACCTTCACAGTCAACACTAAAAGGATATACCTTCTGTGGCAAAAATAGTTCGCAAATTCCATCACTTGTTGCATGGTCTGTTGCATGGGTGAGCTGCTCGTGGCCATGAACCTGGCCTACAACACCACCATCAAAGCACGCGCCCGCTACGAATTAGCCCAACAGGGCCCAAGCCACAGTTTACCCGTGCCGTGCGAGGCGGTTCGGCTTTGGCATGCATTGGCCTGCACTTGGTTGCTGCAAAGCAACAAACGTTTCTGGGTCGGTATTCACTGCCACGATTATCCGCAAAGCCTGCTCGCACTCAAAGACCCGCCGCTTGTGCTGTTCGGCGAAGGTCGGCGGGAACTGCTCAGCGCCCGTGGGGTTGCCATTGTGGGCAGCAGAAATGCCACCCGCACGGGATTGGGCCATGCGCATGGCTTTGGCAAGGCATTTGCAAAAGCGCACTGGGTGGTGGTGAGCGGCCTGGCCGAGGGTATTGACGGCGCCGCGCACACGGGCGCACTGGAAGCAACAGGCGCCACAATTGCCGTACTGGGGTGCGGACCCGACGAGGTGTACCCCCCGCACCACGCGGGTTTAAAACAGCAAATCGTTGCGCAAGGCGGCCTGGTGCTTTCAGAGTACCCACCGGGAACTGCACCGCAGGCAGGTTTCTTTCCCCGCCGAAACCGGATTATCGCTGGCCTTGCCGATGGCTTGCTTGTGGTCGAAGCGGCGATGCGTTCCGGTTCGCTGATCACGGCCCGGGTGGCCAGTGAGCTGGGCCGTACCGTGGGCGCCATTCCGGGCTCGATTCACAGCAGTCAAAGCAAAGGCTGCCATGACATGATCAAAAAAGGTGCCATGCTGATAGAAACCGCCCAGGAGTTACTGGATGAAGTACAAGCCAGCCTGCCAGTGTTCAAAATTACCGCCATGTTGCAAGAAGATGACAACGATTGCCACACTACAATGAACTGCAGCATGGACACTGACATGGAACTGGACGAGGAACTCAGCCGCGTGCTTCAGTGCCTTGGCCACGAACCGGCACATTCAGACACGCTGGCCCAACAATTGGGTTTGGACACCGAAACAACTTTGGCGGCACTGACCGAACTGGAGCTGTTGGGTCTTGTATTGGGTGAGAGCGGCAACCGTTGGGTGCGCTCAAATGGTGTATTTTAAAAAAGGCTGTTGCAACACCTGAATTGAAGATTCTAGAGAAAGCCTTGATTTGTTGGAGGACTGACACTTACACTTCGGCGCACAAGGCCTTGAAATTACACACACCGACGAGTTGGACCAATTGAGTAGCGAAAACCAAAAAAAACTGATCATCGCGGAAAAACCCTCTGTGGCCGCAGACATTGCGCGCTCGCTGGGTGGGTTTACCAAACACGACGATTACTTCGAAAGTGACGAGTACGTGCTTTCCTCGGCCGTGGGTCATTTGGTGGAAATCAAGGCACCTGACGAATTTGAAGTGAAACGCGGCAAATGGAGTTTTGCCAATTTGCCGGTGCTGCCCACACACTTTGATCTGAACCCGATCGCGAAAACAGAATCGCGCCTGAAGGTGCTGAACAAACTGATTAAACGCAAAGACGTTGTTGGCCTGATCAACGCGTGTGACGCGGGGCGAGAAGGCGAATTGATTTTCCGCCTGATTGCGCAATATGCCAAGAGCAGCAAGCCTGTTGAACGCCTGTGGCTGCAATCCATGACGCCCGCGGCCATTCGACAAGCCTTTTCAAGCTTGCGCAGCGACGCCGACATGATGCCGCTGGCCGACGCTGCACGTTGCCGCTCGGAAGCCGACTGGCTGGTGGGCATCAATGGCACGCGCGCCATGACTGCATTTAACAGCAAGGAAGGTGGTTTTTACCTGACCACAGTGGGCCGTGTGCAAACCCCCACCCTGACCATTGTTGTAGAACGCGAAGAAAAAATTCGCAAGTTTGTGCCACGCACTTACTTTGAAATTCGGGCCAGTTTTGGCGCGCAGGCCGGTGCCTATGAAGGCAAGTGGTTTGACCGCGACTTTAAAAAAGCAGAAGACCCTGAACAGCGCGCCGACCGCCTTTGGGATGAAGCAAAGGCGAAAGCCATTGTGGCGGCTTGTGATGGCAAGCCCGGTACGGTTGTAGAAGAAAGCAAGCCCACCACGCAAATTGCACCGCAGCTGTTCGATTTGACCAGCCTGCAGCGCGAGGCCAACAGCCGCTTCGGTTTTTCAGCAAAAAATACCTTGGGGCTGGCCCAGGCCTTGTATGAGAAGCACAAGGTACTGACCTACCCGCGTACCGATTCAAAGGCATTGCCCGAAGATTACATCGGCACGGTCAACCAAACCCTGAAAAGCTTTGTGGGTTTGGACCACGGCCACATCGCCGGCGCTTATGGTCAGTTCTGCGAACAAATTCTGAAAAATAACTGGGTGAAGCCCAACAAGCGTGTATTCGACAACAGCAAGATTTCAGATCACTTTGCGATTATTCCAACCCTGCAAGTGCCGAAAAACCTGAGTGAGCCTGAAGCCAAGTTGTACGATTTGGTGGTGAAGCGTTTCCTGGCAGTGTTTTTCCCGCCAGCGGAATTCAATGTCACCACGCGCATTACCACCGTGGAAACGCATCCCTTCAAAACGGAAGGCAAGGTGCTGGTGAAGCCAGGTTGGCTGGCCATTTATGGCCGTGCTGCCGCTGCGGCTGGAGATGACAGCCTGGTGGCTGTTGATGCCGGTGAAAAAGTCAGCACTGACGAAATTGATGTACACACACTGAGCACCAAGCCACCCGCACGCTACAGCGAAGCCACGTTGCTTTCCGCCATGGAAGGCGCGGGCAAACTGGTAGACGACGATGAGCTGCGCGACGCCATGGGTACCAAAGGTTTGGGCACACCCGCCACCCGTGCAGCGACCATTGAAGGTTTGATCAACGAAAAATACCTGGTGCGAGAAGAACGCGCACTGGTGCCCACCGCCAAGGCATTCCAGTTGCTCACGCTGCTGCGCGGCCTGGATGTTGAAGAACTGACCATGCCAGAATTGACCGGGGAATGGGAGTACAAGCTTTCCCTGATGGAAAAGGGCGAGTTGTCGCGCGAGCAGTTCATGCAGGAAATCGCAAAGATTACGCAGAACATTGTGGATCGCGCGAAGAACTACACCGAAGAAACGATTCCAGGCGACTACGCCACACTGGTTACGCCTTGCCCGAATTGCGGCAGCGTGGTGAAAGAAAACTACCGCCGCTTTGCCTGCACAAAATGCGAATTCTCGATTTCGAAAGTACCGGGTGGACGCCAGTTTGAAGTGGCAGAAGTAGAAAAGCTGTTGCAAGACCGCGAGCTGCCGATGCTCGACGGCTTCCGTAGCAAAATGGGCCGCCCCTTTGCCGCCGTGCTGAAGCTCAATGACGAACACAAGCTTGAGTTCGATTTCGGACAGGCCAAAGACGACGACAACGGCGAGCCGGTTGATTTTTCCGGTGAAACGCGGCTGGGTCCTTGCCCCAAATGCGCCTCGAATGTGTACGAGCAAGCCACCAGCTATGTGTGCGAGAAATCGGTTGGGCCAAACAAAAGCTGCGACTTCCGTTCAGGCAAAGTCATTTTGCAGCAGCCCATTGACCGTGAACAAATGGAAAAACTGCTGCTCGACGGCAAAACGGATTTGTTGACCCGCTTTGTGTCATCAAAAACACGCCGTGCATTCAAGGCATTTTTGGTGAAAAAACCCGACGGTGCAATCGGTTTTGAATTTGAAGCGAAAGCCGAGAAAAAACCTGGTGCAACCAAAGGCAAAGCGGCAGCCAAACCTGCGGCAAAAGCCAAGCCCAAGGCCACCAAAGAAACGTCTTGAGTTTGATTAGAATTACGCCTTCGCAGCGCGGGGCGTAATTTTTCCCAACAGTTTCGACTCAAGCGGCTGACCCATGCAGTGACCAGCCACAATCGCCCCACCCAAAGCCGCCCACAACAAACCTCGCGATCCGAATCCTGTGCTCATGTACACGCCCGGCATGTGCGGTACTGGGCCAATGGCGGGCAGGCGGTCGTGCCAAACTGATCGCACTGCGCAACGGTGATCGAGCAAGTCGCCAAGTGGCAACTCAGGAAATGCAGCTTTGAACCGGGCAATGTTCAACTCGTCGGCCTCTGCTGTGGGGTTCATGTGCAGCACAGGCCGCTCATAGGTGGCCCCTAGCACCAACCAATCGTCGGCTGCGGGGGCAATGGCATAACTTTCACCCGACAACACCACGCCCGGTTTTGCAGCGCACCGCAGTTTGCTGATTTGCCCTTTTACGGTGTTCGCTCTGGCACCAGGGATTGGTGCCAGTTCAAGTGCATTTTCAGCCACACACACCACCACCGCTGAGTGCTGCGCTTGCAAAGACCTGATGTCAGTTACCGTAGTGTTGTAATGCGTGTGAAGCAATTCGCCACACGCCTGCAAGTTGGCCTCTACCCAACGTGCGGGTTTCACCCAGCCGCCCTGCGGAAAAAACAGACCACCCAAGGCAGTGGGTAACAATTCATCGGGCTGCACCCAACGCACCAGGGTGTGTGGAAAATTCAACAACTGAAGCGTTTCTCGTGCACGGTCAGCCTCTTCAGGTGGCACGGTTTGTAAATGCCCAGGGGTGTCCCAATCTGTGCCTTTTTCAAGCAAATCTTGCGCGGTCAAATCCTTGAGCGCTTGCAAGGTGTGATCAAACCCCAAACGAGTCAATTGCGACAAAGGTGAGTCGCCACGAGTAATGTGCGGATGAAACGCCCCCACCCAGTTGCCAGAAGCCCCCGCCGCCGGGCCGTTGGCCAAATCATATAGGTGCACCTGCACGCCCTGTTTACACAGCGCTAGCGCCACGCTGCTGCCAGCAATGCCCGCACCAATTACTGCAACCGTGGAGGGCGGTTGGGGCGCATCAAACAAGGCTTGGGAAGCTGTTTCCGAGGAAGACATGGGGTTGTGTTGCAACAAGACAGACGCCGCATTGTAACCCACGACCCTGCTGGTCATTATTTTTTGCACATGATAATATGAGCGATCAATCATATTTAGTCAGGTACGCGATGTTTACTGTCAATTGGGAGGCCTTTACACCGTATCCAGCCTTGTTTGGCGGGCTGCTGATCGGCCTGTCTGCGGTCATGCTGATTTTGCTAACAGGTCGGGTGGCCGGTATCAGTGGCATCGTGGGGGGGCTGTTGACACCACAACGTGGTGAAACGCTGTGGCGACTTACCTTTGTGTTGGGCATGGCGGCTGCGCCGTGGCTATACCAGACCGTGGTGGGAGACTTTGAATTTGAAAGCCCCCGGGGCACTGTGGCCTTGATTCTTGCAGGCTTGTTAGTGGGTTATGGCACGCGGTTGGGGTCAGGCTGTACAAGCGGGCACGGGGTTTGTGGACTGTCACGTTTGTCGCCACGTTCACTGGCAGCCACCGGCTTGTTCATGGCCACCGGCTTTGTCGTTGCTTCTGTTGTTATGCATGCCATTTAAGGGAATCGATGCGATGAACAGCACGCACATACGTTTTGCATTGATCAGCGGCCTGGCCGGTTTGGTTTTCGGTTGGGGCCTCATCATTTCAGGCATGGCCAACCCCGCCAAGGTCATTGGTTTTCTGGATCTTGCCAGGCCTTGGGATCCCTCGCTGATGTTTGTGATGGGGGGTGCAATTGCCTTGGGTTTGCCCGGGTTTTTACTGGCCAAGCGCTTGAAGAAAAGCCTGATGGGTTTGCCCATGAATTTACCCAACAACACGCAAATCGACAAAAAACTGTTGATCGGGGCGGTGCTGTTTGGCGCAGGTTGGGGCATAGGTGGCTTTTGCCCTGGCCCTGCAGTGGTGGCTGCAGCCAGCCTGACCACCGATGGTTTGATTTTTATCGCCGCCATGCTGGCGGGCATGTTTGCGTTTTCAGTGCGTGATCAGTAATTGACTGGCCAACACCTGGCGCAATTTTGAAACGTCCACGGGTTTGGTCAAAAAGGCATTCATGCCCGCGTCGATGCAGACCTGTTCATTTTCCTGAAGTGCCCCGGCGGTCAAAGCCACAATCGGTAATCGGCTCGCCGGGCCGGGCAATTGTCGAATGGCAATTGCAGCATCAATCCCGTTCATCACGGGCATGTGAATATCCATCAACACCAAATCAATTGACGAGTCACCAACAACCGCCTCTATGGCCATTTGTCCATTGTCCACCAGCACCATCTCGGCCTGCATTTTCGAGAGCAAGGCTTTGACCACGTGCTGATTCAGTTTGTTGTCCTCAACCACCAGAATTTTATAGCCCTTGAGAGAGAAAGCTTCTTGATTCAATGTAACAGCAGCGCTACCTGCATTGGCATGAACCGCTTGAACGCGAAGCGTAAACCCAAACACACTGCCTGCCTGCGGAACAGAGGCCACAAACAGTTCACCACCCATTAACTCGGTTAACCGTTTACAAATGGCCAAGCCCAAACCACTGCCACCGAATCGGCGGGTGGCCGTGTTGTCCGCTTGTTCAAATGGACGAGTAAGGCGTTCGAAATCGTTGACATCAAAACCGATTCCTTCATCGTGCACTTCAGTGCGAATCACAGCTTCTTGAGTATCCAGTCGGTCGGCCTTCACTTTCACTCGAACTGTACCGTTGTCAGAAAACTTGATCGCATTATTCAACAAGTTGGACAACACTTGAACATAACGAGCCGGGTCGCCTTTCACCAGCACAGGCGTCATCGCATCAATGTCCAACTCGAGACTCAAACCTTTGTGTTGAACTTTTGCGGTAAACAGGCGCAGGGTTTTGCGAACTCTCTCATGCAAATCAAATTCAGTGTTCTCAATCCTGATGGAGCCCGCTTCAATCTGCGAGAAACTGAGCACATCTTCGACCATGCCCAGCAATTGTTCCGAGGCCTCCTGAACCTGTTTCACATACACTGTAGATTGCGGGTCTTTCACCTGCTCGGCAAGCAGTGAATTGAACCCAAGAATCGCATTGAGCGGGGTTCGAATCTCGTGGCTCATGTTGGCGAGAAACTGACTTTTCGCCTTGCTTGCATTTTGGCGCCTGCGTTGTTGCACCAAGGCATAAATGGTGAAAAACAGCAGTACGCCGATGATGCCACCCGCGAACAGAATCAGCTTGGGCAATGAATTGTGGACATCCCGATCAAAGTCGGGGGTACTTTCAAAACGCGCTGTCCAGGTTCTGCCTGACAGCGTTATCGGTACAGTGGCTGAATGAGTATGGTCTAATTGGGAGTCCGATCGAGGCGCAAATCCGGTTTTCGACTCGTAAATCAGCGATTCTTGCCCCATCTTCTCGGTGTCGTACAGCCGAAAGTCCAAGGGTATTTTCTCGTTGCCCAATACGTTTTGCATTAAGTCAGCTGCAAAGAAGGGGCTATACACAAACCCCCGAATCGCTTGTCGACGCGCATCGGTCGAGCTCAAATCCGCACCCTTCTTGTACACAGGCAAATAGATCAGAAAACCCGCGGACGAGCTACGCCCATCGCCCTGCTTTAACTGCACCAGCCCCGACACAGAGGGTTGGCCGGTATCCATGGCGCGCTGCATGGCCTCGCGGCGCACAGGTTCAGAAAACATGTCATAGCCAAATGCACGCTGATTACGCGCCTCAAATGGCTCAATCAACGTAATTGGAAAATACACTTCTCGATCGCCTGCAGGGCTAACCGAATAGGCGGGATATCCCTCAGCACGAATTTGACGCTGATGTTGCTCAAGCATGTCAGGATTTACCCGTTCGGCAAAAGCGAATCCCTGCACGCCCGGTAGCTCATTTTGCAAATCGAGCGATGAAACATACGCGTGCCAATGCGCTCGATTGACACTGGCGTGAGCATCAAAAAAAGCGACCCCGCCGCGCAAAATTTGTTGATACTGGTTAATTCGGTTCTGAATGCGCTCTTGGGCGTCGCGAACTTCGAAAGAAAAGCGATCGTTGGCACGTTTCTCGATCGCCTGGCTAGCTAACAACCCGCCAAGCGCTGTGATGACAATTGACAGCGCAAACACCAACCAGGCCGTGACCTCGTTGTGAAACAGATCCGCAAAGTTCTTTTTGTTGGTTTCGGTGTGCAGACCGCGTTGATTTGACATATTTGCTTACAGTTCAGCGACTGGCGATGATGACACATGCCACACTGCATGCGGTTTTAGTATGCACGCAAACTTAGACGGCAGTGATCAAAAATTGACCAATTTCCATGCATCCAACACATGAAGGGTCACGCCATCGCGTTCTGCAAACATCTTTAACAATTCAAGGGATCTTGGGAAGTCATCCAGCAATTTTGGCATCGGTTTCAAGCTGGCCAATTGCCCATGATTGATCAAGGGTTGCGTGAAATCATCCCAGTGAATGAGGTAAACCTGTTTGGCCCCGGTGTTCACAACCATTTCTTGCCAGTAATCCGAAATGTAGGCGTCGCTTGATTTGCCCAAACCTCCTGTCCCCAAAAAAACATGCTTCACGTTCACACCCTTGTTCTGCCCTGGGACAAAACCGGCGCTGGGCTGAATCAGCGCGAATGGTGCGGGACCAAGGTCGGGATGCGACACGACAAATGAATAGCTGATTCCTTCTTTGAACTGCAAGGCATGGGCGGGTAAAAACACCGGCTTTGCATTGAACCCGCCTGTGAAACCTGTGGGTGCGTGAGCTGATTCAATCAGCTGAACTTCAAATTCACCCAGCTTGACACGTCCGTTGCCGGGCATCACGTCCATTTGTGTGGCAGGCAAATCTTGACCCTTTGCAATTTGCCAGGTGGATTCTGAACCCACAACACGCGCGCCGTACTGCTTGGCCAGCCATGGGGCGTCCATGGAATGGTCGTAATGCGAGTGCGCCACCACAATACCAGTCAAGGTACTGGGCATATTCAGGCGTTTGAACATTTCCGAGGCCACCGCGCTGACCTGGGTTTCATCGACCTTCAGGCGGGTAAAAATAACCTCGCTCAAGGGTTGACGTGAAAAAAAGCCATCCACCAACCAAGTGCTTCTTCCGTCGGTCCAAGCCATGGACGAGGTCCCTAAAAACAAAGCACGTATGTTTGCCGCAGGCGTAGATTCCAATGAAGCCGACATTGGAACTGCTGGGTGGGATCGCAACAGAAAAACCAAAGCGCCTACACCCAGAAAGACAAGTGCACACAAAACATACAGAGCTGGACGCAATACGCGCATGGAATACCCCGAAAAAAAAGCCACCCGAGTTGGGTGGCTTTTTGATTGTATTGAAGAAAACAGCTTACTTGGTAACCAAGGCAGCCAAATGGGCTTCTTCAACGGACATGGCTACTTTGCCTGCATGGCCGTCCAGAATCTGGGCGCTCTTGCGTGTGTCAAAGTACTTGTCGTAGTGGAAAATGTAATCTTTGTCAGCCAATGGCAGGTGGCAACCACGGCAAGTGGCGTAGTCCACTTTGGCTGGCTGACCGTTCGCTTCGAAGGCCGCATATACCCAGTCACCTGTCTTCATGCCTTCTGGTGCAGTGCTGCCCCAGTTGTTGCCCTTGTACATCACGAACACTTTTTCCAGGCCGGCCTTGGTCATTTTGTCGCCAGTTTTGGTGGCCTTGTAAATTTCCATGACGCTGACTGTGCCATTGGCAAAAGTCTCGCCTTTCTTGGCCGCTGCGCCGGTGGGGTTAATGTAAATGTCGCGAACGTGGCCTGTGGGCTTCTCGATTCCAGCAAGGAATACAGGCCAGGATTTGTAATCGGTGGGCTGAGCCAGTTCACCGTCTTTCGGGGCTGGGCCAAACATGCCGCCAGCGGCACAACCCGCCAAAACCACAGCTGCAGAAGCAGCAAGCATTAATTTCTTCATTGTTTCCCCTTTTTTTGTTTGCGCAACAGTTGTTACCTGCTCAAACATAGCGCCAACGCTTGATCTACGCAACAGTTGCGTCAATCCGTAGATAGATGCAAGGGTTTACCCTACACCCCCCCCCATTTGAACCAACGAATTTTAGTAGAGCCTATTCCTGCTGCTTATCAACGAATTGCATTGAGAATCAAATCCTTAACCTAGTTACATCCCCCTTGTGGTGGAAAAACTTAACCAACAACTGATTGAGACCCAAGCTCAATCGCATGGAGCACAGCAAATGAACCGATTCCAGTCTTTCGCAAAGGCCAGCTTGGCCACCCTGATCTTGACGACCGGCAGCGCGGTGTTTGCAGGTACTGCAAACGACGTATTGCCCGAAATTAAAGCAATTGCAGCAAAGCCCGAGGTCATTGCCGCTGTAAAAGCCCAAAACGGAAAAGGGTTGACGCTGGACGCCATCAAGGCGATGGACAGCAAATGGATTTCCGCAGCAGGCGGTTTGCCCGAAGGCAAAGCCATGATGGAGAGCCCGGTGTCCAAAGCACTGCTGGCTGCTGAAAAAGCCAAACCATATTTCACTGAAACAATTTTGACAGACAACCAAGGCGCCAACGTGGCCATTAGCGCCATGACCTCGGACTACTGGCAAGGCGATGAGCCCAAGTTTGTGAAGGCCTGGGCCGACGGCAAAGGCGACGATTACATTGCCCGCGCCAAGAAAGATGAAAGCTCTGGCACTGTGGTCTCGCAAGTTTCTGTTCCTGTGATGGATGGCGGCAAAGCCATTGGCACGTTAACCATTGGCGTGAATGTTCAAGCCCTTCCATGAGCAATCAATTATGTCTTCCACCTTTATGAACAAGATCATCAATACCAGCCTGAATGTTCGGCTGGGTATTGTCATGGCCATACCCATTGCGGCCTTGCTGGCGTTGAGTGTGTTTGCTGTTTATGAAATCCACATGCTGAACCGGTTCAATCAGGAAAACACCGAGAAACAGGTCGCCTTGCTCACACAAGTGTCCAACCTGGGTAGCAAATCGGCCCTGTTGGCCCGCGAGGCCAGAAACGTGATTCTTGCCGATGAACAGGCGCGATTCGATCTGGCAAAATCCCGCATGCTGACGCTGGATGCTGAAATCGGTCTACTGGGCCAAAGCATGCTGGCCAGTGCACCTGCAGGCGAAACGCGCGGGCTGATCGAAACCATCAACACGGACAACTCAGCCTTGCACACGGTGTACCAAAAGGTGATTGAACAATCCGAGTTGGGTGAAGTACAGGCCGCAACCCTGATGCTGCTTGGCGAAGGCGATCCCCTTGAGCAGCAAATTGACAACGCCATGAATGCGCTGAACTCCAGTGTGAAAAGCACCATGGCGGCAGCGGTTGCCCAAGGCGACGCTGTCTTTCAACGCGCACTGGTCACAATTGGCATTGTCTGCGTGGCCATTGTTTTGTTGTGCGGCATTACCGTGGGTTTGGTGGCATCGTCGCTGCGCAAACAAATTGGTGGCGAACCCGCCAAAGCACTGAATGTAGTGGCCACCATGGCACAGGGCAACCTGATCCAATCGGTACCCAATTGCGAGAAAGGCTCGCTCATGGATGGCATGCAACAGTTGCAAGTGCGCTTGCGGGAGATCATCAACCAAGTATCTCAGGCTTGCGGCACTTTTAAAACTGCGTCAAGCGAACTCGTCAACGTGGCGTCGGGCCTGTCGGGTTCTGCAGAAAAACAGGCGGACAGTTCAAACGCCACGGCCGTGAGCGTGGAGCAAATGAGCGCAAGCGCCAAGTCCATATCTGACTACGCACACAAAACCGAAGTTCAGGCCAAACTGTCGGCCGATACCGCGAAGAACGGCATGGCCCTGATGCAGTCACTGCAAGGCAAGATGAATGACATGGCGGGTCAAATGCAAACCACCACTCAGGAAATTGCAGGACTGGTAGAGCGGTCGGATCGCATCAACGGCATTGTGTCGGTGATACAGGGTATCGCCCAACAGACCAATTTGCTGGCATTGAACGCCGCCATTGAAGCCGCTCGCGCGGGTGAACAGGGCCGGGGTTTTGCCGTGGTGGCCGATGAAGTGCGTACATTGGCACAAAATACTGCCACTGCCACCGACGAAATTCGCACCCTGATTGGCGAAATTTGTACTTACTCCGAACGATCAAACAAATCGGTTGAACAGGTGGGCGAGCACATGAGCGAGAACATGCAGTACGCCGACAAATTGATGGGCGGCCTGCAAGAAATCGTTCAGCACTTTGAGCAATCAGTTGGATATGCGCAAGCCGTGGCCAACTCCACCAAGGAGCAAGAGGCTGCAAGCATGGATATCTCAGAACGGGTCAGTGATATCTCGGCATTGTCAGAGCAATTGAAAAACGCAAGTATTCAGCTTGAGGGCCAATCCCGACAAGTCGAAAGCATGTCGGATGACCTTCAACGCGCAGTGTCTTACTTCAAAACCTGAGGCAGATTTCAGTGTGACCACACATGTGACAAATGCGTGACCGGTCACACTGAGTAACACCTCGGAAACCAAAATTCAGTTCGGCGGGTATTACAGATTGATGTTGTTCAATCTGGATATTCCACCATGTCGTTCTCACCTGCTGTACTTCCCGGCATTCGCCGACGCAATCTGCTTAAAACTTTCCTGTATGGGGCCAGTGCCAGCGCCCTGCCTTGGGTGGCAGGCTGTGGCGGTTCAGACAGCCCAACTGGCAGCAGCGCCGCCGGACGAGTGGGTGCATCAGAAACAAACCGATTTGGCGGAACCGCACTCAGCAACAATCAGTTTCGCTTTCGCAATATTGGCCCACTGGGCGAGCCAGACGCCAATGGGGTGCGTACCGCAGCGGGTTTCTCGACTCGTGTAGTCGCCATCAGCAACATGCCGCCTGCGCCTGGTGCAACGCCCTGGCATATTTTCAACGATGGTGGTGGCGTGGTGCCCCGCGAAGATGGGGGCTGGATCTACTGCTCGAACAGTGAAATTCCCGGCTTCGGCACCCTTGGTTTTACAGTGCCCGAACTGGCCCCGATTGGTAACACGCTAGAGACTTTCAGCCCAGGTCTTGGTGGTGCGAGTGCATTGGTATTCGCCCCGGACGGCACCATTGAAGACAGCTATCGCATTTTGGGCAACACCACATTCAACTGCGCTGGCGTAATAACACCCTGGAAGACCTGGCTGAGCTGCGAAGAAATTCCAACCGGTCTGGTGTGGGAATGCGATCCATTTGGCATTCAAGCCGCACGCCCTTTACCCGCTTTGGGCATGTTCAGCCACGAGGCAGTGGCGATCGACAGCGAACGCCGCGTGTTCTACATGACAGAGGACATGCCCGATGGCCGCTTTTACCGCTGGGTTCCTACTGCCGGCGACTGGCCCGAAGGTGCGGAGCGCGCCAATATGAATCAAGGCTTGCTGCAAATACTGAAAGTAGAGGACGACCTGAACAATGCCATGAATGGCCCAGTGCGTTACAACTGGGTGAACGCTGTTAACCCCAATGCGCCCCAAACAGAAAACCGTTTGCCCGAGACTGCCGTGTTCGATGGTGGGGAAGGCGTTTGGTATCAAAATGATCGCGTGTTTTTCGCGACCAAAGGCGATGAACGCCTGTGGATGTTGAACACCACCAACCAGACCATTGAAGTGATTTACGACCTGACAACCGCGAAAGCTCCCAACAACATTCTCTCCGGCGTGGACAACATCACCCTGACGCCCTTCGGGGAAATATTGGTGGCCGAAGACGGCGGCGACATGCAGGTTGTGGTGGTGTACCCCGACGGCACCTTGGTGCCTTTGCTCCAGATTGTGGGTCAAGACCAATCCGAAATTGCAGGCATTGCATTCAGCCCGGATGGAAAGCGCATGTACTTCACCAGCGACAGGGGTGGTCCGAACCTGCAGGGTGGCTATGGCCTTGGTTTGGGAATGCTCTATGAATTGATGATCCCCGATAACTTGCCAAACGCACAATCCAGATAATCAAAAAGGAAAAGAAACCATGTCAGGTCCACGCCGCAAACGAAGCCGCATACAAAAGCGCCCGGGCATTACACGTCGCTCATTTTTGAAAGGCCTTGGTTTGGGCACAGCAGGGGTTACTGGTATTGGTCTGCTTCCAGCTTGCACCAGCGACAACAACACTGCCCTCACCGACAATCGCACCACACCCAGCGAGGGGCCCCCTTCGCAAAACGTTCAGTTTTTGCACAGCGTGGCCAGTGGTGACCCCGCGTTTGACAGCGTGGTGTTGTGGACTCGCGTTACGCCTGACAATGCACCCGAGAACACGAACCGCACCGTGGCAGGCCGCGTCGATGTGTTCAAGGATGAAGCGCTCACCCTGTTTGTAAAATCCGTAAACTTTCAAACCTCTGCCGCCAAAGATTTCACCGTGAAGCTGATTTGCGATGGCCTGGAACAGGATACGGTTTACTTCTACCAATTCCGCAGCAATGGCAAAACCAGCCCGGTGGGCCGCACGCGCACCACACCGGCAGCCGGCAACAAACGGCCATTGAATTTTGGTGTGGTCAGCTGCTCCAGCCTGGCCCATGGTTTTTTCAATGCCTATGCCAAGCTCGCTGAGCGAGACGACATCGACGCCATTATTCACCTGGGCGACTACATTTACGAATACGGCACCGGCCAGTACGGCAATGTGCGGGAGTACGAACCCGCCACGGAAATTGTGACGCTTTCTGATTACCGCACCCGCCATGCCCAGTACAAGCGCGATGAAGATTTGCAAAAACTTCATGAGCGATTCCCGTTCATCACAATTTGGGACGATCACGAATCCACCAACAACTCCTACCGCGACGGCGCAGAAAATCACACAGAAGGTGCTGAAGGGGTTTGGGAGGAACGCAAAGGCTTCGCTCAGCGTGCCTACGACGAGTGGATGCCCATTCGCCTTCCCGAAGCGGGTAACCAGTCCAAGATTTTCCGCCGCGTTCAGTTTGGCGACATGGTCGATTTGTTCTTGCTGGACACCCGTTTGTTTGACCGCGACATTGAAGCCGCCACCCCGGTGAACCCCACCGACGGCGTGGCCAGCCAGCCCGACCGCACGATGATCGGCGAGGAGCAATACAACTTCCTGATCAACGGCATGCGCGGCTCGCAGGCCCAATGGAAACTGATTGGCAACCAGGTGGTGTTTCACCAGTGGATCATCAAACCTGGTTTGAACAATCCCGCACCCGCGCAACTTGGCGAATTGCTGGCGCCTTCGGGCCTGAATGGCGACGCTTGGGACGGCTACAGCGCCGAGCGCCAGCGCATTATCAACGCACTGCGCGGTGATGATGGTGGTGAACCCATCGACAATGTGGTGATACTGACGGGCGATGTTCACAGTGCATGGGTGGCCGACATCACCGACAACCCCAACCAGCCCGTTGACGCTGTGGGTGGTTACAATCCACTGACCGGGCAGGGCAGCGTGGCCACCGAATTTGTCGTGAGCTCAGTCACTTCGCCAGGTCTGGACGTACCCAATCAGGTTATTGAATCCATTCGCCTGACCAGCCCGCACATCAAACATGTGAATGTAACCGAGCGCGGCTACAGTGTCTTGCGGGTGGCGGCGGACAAAACCACCTGCGAATATTGGGCAGTCGACACGATTCTTGAGCGGGGCGGTTCAGAACAACTGTCCGCCACATTCGACGTTGCTACGGGCGCGAACCGCATTACTCAGCAGGGCGTATTCCCAGTGGACGAAGTCATTGGGCTGTTGGGTGTTTAAACGTTTCTAAGGTAAGATCCGGGCTGTTTCTTAGACCAACACCTGCGCCCGGATCCCCAAAGTGCCCCTGTCAAAAATCCTCCCAGCCCCACTCATTGGCGTACTCACTGTTGCCCTGATGACCCTTTGCATTACCTTCTGGTTCATCGTGATGTTCCCGTTCATCCTGTTGCGCCTGGTGCCGGGGTACAAAATTCAGCGTGTGGCCTCCAACTGCTGCGTGCAAATCGCAACCTGGTGGGTGGGTTCAGACAAACTGCTGTACAAGTTGCTGCACGGTCAACAAGGGCAAGTGGAGATACACGGCGAGTTCAAACCCCACAGCAGTTACCTGGTGGTCAGCAATCACACCGCCTGGGCCGACATTGTGGTGCTGTTTGATGTGCTACATGGCCATGCGCCATTTGGCCGCTTCTTCCTGAAAAAAGAATTGATCTGGGTGCCCATTGTGGGCGTGGTGTGCTGGGCCATGGACTTCCCCTTCATGAAGCGCCACAGTCGCGCTGCCATTGCCCGAAACCCGGTACTGGCCAGTCAGGATCTGGAAACCACCCGCAAAGCCTGTGAGGTGTACAAAGAAAGCCCGGTCACGGTAATCAACTTTCTCGAAGGCACGCGGTTTACCCCAGCTAAAAAAGCCAAAACAAAATCACCCTACACCCACCTGCTGGGCCCAAAGTACGGTGGCTTGTCTGCTTCATTGAATGCCATGGGCGAACAGTTCGAAAGTATGGTCAATGTGACCATCGCTTATGGTCCAAGCACTGGCAACATCACCTGGAGCTGGCTGTGCGGCAAACAGCCCAACATGCAAGTACACATCGAAATCTTGCCCATTCCAACGGACATGATTGCCGGAGATTTTCGCAATGACCTGAACTTCAAAGGTCGCTTCAAAACCTGGATTGGCGACATTTGGACCCTGAAAGACCAACGCCTGGCTGAAATAAGAAAGAAAGCCGGGCACTAACCTGTAGCCCCACTTGACAGGTTTGTTAAACTATTCGAGTTGTAGCGTATTCAAGTGATTCCCCCAATGCATTTCCGCTGGTTCAAACACATGCTGCTCGCGCTGGCCGTACTTGCCGCGCAATGGGCCGGGCTTGCCCACAGCATTGAGCACCGGGACACGCTTCAAACCGAGTCGCGACTTGGCCATGCCCATGCACACGAACATGCTGGCACCAGCGATTTGCTGCATTCTTGCCTGTTATTCGACGGGCTCACCACGGCACAAGCTGCGGTTTCCAATCCGCCAACTGGCTGTGCCTTGCCCTTGCTGGCCCAACTGGGTACCCAAAGCAGTGCTGTCCCAGCGCCACGCAACACCCTGTTTGCGCAACGCGTGCGTGTGCGCGACCCACCCCGTTTTTCCTGACGCAATCGCAATTCCCAATTAATTCACCGCCGCTTGGTACCTACCAAGGGGGTCGGTGACGTGCTGTATTTCAGGAAATAGACATGAACAAATCCAAATTTCAGCGCCACGCCGTGGCGTTGGCCAGCTTGCTTTTTATTGCGCAAACACAAGCCTTGGCGCAAGAGGCCCTACTTGAATCCGTGGTGGTGACCGGCACAGCCGAAGAACCCGATTCCATCAACAAACCGTTTTCCATCATCACCGCCGATGAGCTCAACGCCAGCGGCGCCAGCACCATTGGCGAGGCCTTGCGTTATCAACCCGGTGTATCCGCTACCGGATTTGGCCCCAACTCCAGCCGCCCCATTGTGCGCGGCCAGGATTCCGACCGCATTAAAATTCTTCGCAACTCGGCTGCCACGGTCGATGTATCGGCCCTCAGCTTCGACCACGCCTTGCCGGTCGACCCCTTCGCCTTGCATCAGATTGAAATTCTTCGCGGTCCCGCAGCACTGGCCTACGGCGGCAACGCAGTCGGTGGTGTTGTGAATTTGGTGGATCAACGCATTGCCCGTAAACCCGTTCAAGGCTTTCAAGGCGAAGTCAATTTGCTGGGTGGCGGTGCAGCCGACCAAACCGCAGGCGGCTTCAAGCTGGATGCCGGTTTGGGGCAGGGCGTCAGCATTCATCTGGATGGTTTCAAGCGCACCACCCGAGATCTCGAAACACCCACTTTCACCGATCCCGACGGTGTGACCGGAAACCGGGTACAAAACTCGTCCTCGAAATCGGATGGCGCAGCCATTGGCGCGTCGTTCCAAACAGGCAATGGCTACATTGGCGTGTCTGCCGAACGTTACAACAATGAATATGGCGTGCCCAAATCGCTTGATGTTCGCATTGGCATGGAAAGCGAACGCTATGCCCTGGAAGGCGAGCAAAACTTCAACAACGCGGCCTTCAAGCAAGTGAAATACCGCCTGGCCAAAACCGATTACCAGCACCGGGAATTTGAAGACGGCGCACCCGCCACCCTGTTCGTGAATGACGGCGTGGACGGTCGCGTTGAAGTGGCGCTGCAAGCCTTTTCCGTTGCGGGTTTCAACATCAACACCAGCACAGGGGTACAGTTTGAGCGCACCGATTTTTCAGCGATTGGCGACGAGGCGTTCGTGCCCAGCACCAGCACCGATCAAACGGGCTTGTTCACGATTTTCCGCGCCAGCCGCGGACAAGAAAACAGCGGGGTGTTCGAGTTTGGTCTGCGCGGCGATCAAGTTGACGTGAATGCGGCCAGCAGCGGCTTGTCGCCTCTGAATGGTCCTGTTGCGGGTGCCGGTGTTGACGCAGGTCCCGCAATCAACCGCTCGTTCACTCCCAGCTCGGTGTCTCTGGGCTACACAGCGCCGATCGGCAATGGCTGGTCATTGGGCGGTTCCGTGTCCCGGGTTGAACGTGCACCTTCCAGCTTTGAGTTGTACGCCGATGGCGTGCATGTGGCTACCGATGCCTACGAAAAAGGCAACCCGAATTTGCAGGAAGAACGGGGCCGCCACCTGGAGTTAAGCAGCACTTGGGCGCAAGGGGAATCAAAATTCAATGCCACTGCCTTTGCCAGCCGATACAGCAATTACATTGCACTGATTGGCCGCACTGGCGCCAATTCCCAATTTATTGAACCGGGCGAACCACCTGTTCAGGTTTTCGATTTCACCGCGGTACCTGCTGAATTTCAGGGGATCGAGCTGGGTTATCAAACTGCTTACGCCATGGGCGCAGGCAAACTGCAACCCAGCATTCAGTACGACTTGATTCGCGGCAAACGCACCGATGGTGCTGGCAACCTGCCACGCATCAGTCCACAACGCGTGGTGGCCAGTGCCGCATATTCGCAACAGGGGTGGACGATTACACCAGAACTGATTTGGGTCAGCGACAGCAAACCAGGGGCAGGTGATGTCGAAGTGGATGGTTATGAATTGCTGAACCTGCGAATCGGCAAGTCCTTCACTTGGGGGCAAACAGGTGGCGAGGTGTTCGCCAACCTGCAAAACCTGACCGATGAACTGGCATTTTCAGCCACAACACTGAACACAGTGCGCGGCTACACACCGCTGGCTGGGCGCTCCGCCTTGGTGGGGGTGAAACTGGCGTTCTAAAGCGGTTCGGTATTTAGTGTTTGTGATCACCACCGCCGCCATGGCTGTGGTGGTCACCCGCTGCATTCTGGCCAGCCACAACTTTCACCGGCATTTCAATTTTGCTGCCATCGGCCTTTTCAAATTGCAGGCTCAACTCAATTTCCTGACCTGCTTCCACAGGCGCAGTCAAAGCCATCAACATCACATGGTAGCCACCTGGTTTTAACTCCAAAGGCTCACCGGCCTTGATCTCGATACGTTCGGCCATGCGCATGCGCATGATGTCGCCGTCCATTTTCATTTCATGCACTTCAGCAATTTCAGCCGCAGGCGTGGCCACGCCCACCAAAGTCATGGGCTCCTGGCTGGTAATGGTCAAATAAGCGCCCGTGGCGTCTTGCTCGCCCACAGTGGGGCGTACCCAGGCATTTTGTACCGCGATACCATCCTGCACCTGTGCGGGTGCGCTCGCAGCCGCTTGCTCGGCAACAGCAGGGGTGTCATGAGAATGACCAGACTCTGCACCGTGATCATGGTGCTCGGAACAGGCCGCCAACATTGCCACGGCTGAAAATGCCGCCAATTGAATCACTCGTTTCACTTCAAACTCCCAAATACTTTTTTAAGCACCGCACTTCCGGCCGCAACAGGATTGGCCCGTATCGCCTTTTCTTCTTCGGCCACCATCAGGAACAACGCATCAAGCGCCTTGTTGGTGACATAACCTTCCAAATTCGCGTCTTCTGCATCCACCAAGCCAAAGCGGCTGCCTTTTTCGGCCAGCGTGTTGTATTGCTGCGCCAAACCCACTTGCGCAGTCTTGCCCTTCACAATGGGCAACAACTGGGTGTACAAGTCTGCCTGGGTTTTACTTCGGAAAAAATCGGTCACGGCCGTGTCTCCACCACTCAGCACCTGCTTGGCGTCTTCCACAGTCATGTTCTGAATTGTTTTTTTCAGCACCGCCTTGGCCTGCGGAACCGCTGCCTCGGCAGCGCGGTTCATGCTGACTTCCATTTGATCAAGCTGCGAGCCCATGCCCATCATATTCAACAGGCCCTTGCTGTTCTCCAGGTACTCCGGCAACTTGATTCGCACAGCCGGGTTGCCCAAAAAGCCATCGGTTTTGCCCAAACTGCCCACGGCAGCATCTGCACCTTTGCTCAAGGTGGTGCGCAAAGCCGTCACGGCTTCTTTGCTGGTAATACCGCTCAAATCAGCGGCCGCAGCAGCACCTGTAAAAACAAGAGCGAATGCCACCAGCACAGAACGGGTTAATCGGATCATCTTGGCCTCCCAGGCAGCTGTGTTCAAGAATCAAGCAAACGCGCTTTGCGCTCGGCTCGAATGAAAATGTCGACCGCCTGACCTTTGTTTTTGGCGCCCAATCGAAGAAATATTTCCTTGATGTGGCCACGCACCGTGTCGGGGCTGATGTCCATTTCACGCGCAACCTCTTTGGCGGATAAACCCCCTGCAGTTTTGCGCATGATTTCAACCTGTTTCCAGGTCAGGGGTTTGTCAGATCCCGGAGCATAAATATTGGAATGGTATTCATTAGCGACTTTTTCAGAGCCTTTGGGCATCTCGTCAATTACGCCTGCCTGTATCAGCAGGTTTTGAAGGGCTCGAAGCAATTCAGGATAGGTGCTGGCCTTGTTCACATAGAAATAGCCTGCGCGTTCGGCTTCACGCGCCAGGTTCTTGTCCAGCACGCCGGAGCAAATCAGTTTTGGGCACTGCGGAAACAACACGGCAAAGGTGTTGATGGTGTTCACACCCTTGGAATCCGGAAGGTCTAGATCGGCAATAACCAGATTGGGTACAGCCTGAACTGCCCGGGCTTTTTCCATACTTTCAACCACAATGATCTCACTGTGGGTGACCAGCTGATCGATCATGTCCGCCAACATGATTGAGATCATCGGATGGTCTTCCGCGATCAAAATCGTGGGTTTGTCCGTCTGCGAACCCATGTTTGCATGCCCTGTTTTTTCTAGTGTCATTCGGGCATTGTACTGCGAAAATTTAGAGCCGTGCCTGTGGGCTTGTTTGTGCCATTAGCTGTTCCCGGCTTCCCTGAATGGCAGCCTGAATTTTAGGTACCAGTTTCTGGGCCACCTTTTCACCCTCCAGCAAGAACTCATGACGCTGGTCAAGGTTCAATGCATCGGCGTGTTGCACGCTCGGTTGAATCACTACATCGGCTCGCGCCAATTCAGCACGAATGGCCTGCTGACTCAAAATATTGATGCTTTGGTCCAGCAGCCCCCACCATCCCATGGCACCCGCCCCTGTGCGCGGTTTGGCAGAAATATCGACCGCAATCACCACATCGGCACCCATCTCGCGCGCCGTTAATACCGGCACTGGGCTTACCAAGCCCCCATCCACAAACTGACGTTTTCCAATGCGGGTGGGCAAAAACACGTTCGGAATACTGCAGGAAGCACGCACCGCCTGCCCGGCATTGCCATAGTTAAACGCAACCTTCTCACCGCTTTCAAGGTCGGTGGCCACGGCCGCAAAACGAATTGGAAACTGATGAATTGCCTTGTTCTTCACCTGCGTATTCACGTACTGCTGCAACTTGTCGCCGATCAAAAACCCCTGGCTGCTCAAAGTCAGGTCACGAATATCGGCTTCCTGCATGCCCAATGCCACACTTTGCAAAGTGTAGGCATTCATGCCACTGGCGTACAAAGCGCCCACAAAACTGCCTGCGCTGGTTCCCACCACGATGCTGGGCTTAATGCCGTGGTTTTCCAAAACCTTGATCACGCCCACATGGGCGAAGCCCTTTACACCGCCGCCACCCAGCACCAACGCAATCACCGGCTCACGGGTTTTGGGCGCAACCGGATCTTGCGCCTGTGCGGCGGGTACAGGTTCAGGCACGGGCGCCATGGGTGGCGCCACAGTGGCGCAAGCCGACAAGGTCAAAGCCAGCAACAAAGTCCACACACTGCCAAAAGGCTTGTTTTTCATACACATAGTTCTAAAACCGTTTCAAGAGCCCGATGCTACCGCAGCGCAACAAATTTGGGTTGACAATATCCACTAACGGCAAAGGCATGTGCCGGTTTACGATGAACTTGGCCAAGCTCATTGGGTCCTAGAAAGGGCCGTGTAAGTTCAATACCGGCTTAATAGAGTCACACTGGGAGCCACCATGCAAGACCGATTCATACCATTGGGGACGACATGAATCACGCAATCATTCCGATTGCCAAGGCTGTTGACTTTGCGCAACAACACCGCCGTGCGCCCAAAGGCCGTCAAACAGACCCGCACCATATTTCCTCGGTACTTACCATATTGGGCCACCAGAAATTGCGCCGCGATTTGTTGATTGAGTACCTTCATCAATTGCAAGACCACCTGGGTTGTTTGCCCAAAAGCCACTTGGCAGCCTTGGCGCAATGCCTGAATTTAAGTCAAACCGAAGTGTTCGAAGTGGCCACTTTTTATCACCACTTTGATGTTGTCGAATCCGGAAACGCTATCCGCCATGCGCTCACCGTGCGGGTGTGCAATGGCCCAACCTGTTGCATGGCGGGTGCAAACTCCTTGATCGACACACTGCCAGCATTGCTTGGAAGCACAGTACGGGTTCAAGCCGTGCCCTGCATTGGTCGTTGTGAACAGGCACCTGCTGTTGCAGTGGGTCAGCATGAAATGGGGTGGGCCAATCACCATGACATTATGGAAGCCGCCTTTGGACAGCACACCAAAGCCTTGCCGCTGCCCTATACCAATTTGACCGCTTACTTGGCCGAAGGTGGCTACCACGTGTTGCAGGAATGCACGGCCAACCAGCGCACCGTTGAATCGGTGATCGACACCCTGTCCAATTCAGGCTTGCGCGGCTTGGGCGGTGCCGGTTTTCCGGCCGGGCGAAAATGGGGCATTGTGCGCGACCAACCCACACCTTGCTTAATGGCCGTGAACATCGACGAAGGCGAACCCGGCACCTTCAAAGACCGCACCTACCTCGAGAACAATCCACACCAATTTCTGGAAGGCATGCTGATTGCCGCCTGGGCCGTGCAAGCCAGTTCCATTTACATTTACCTGCGCGACGAGTACCACGCCTGCCGGGCCATGCTGGAGGCCGAACTGGCCGCACTCAAAGCCCAACCACCCATGCCCAACATGCCCAGTATTGAATTGCGACGCGGGGCGGGTGCTTACATTTGCGGCGAAGAATCTGCCATGCTGGAATCGATTGAAGGCAAACGCGGCTTGCCCCGGCTACGCCCGCCCTATGTGGCACAAGTGGGCTTGTTCAACAAACCCACCCTGGTTCACAACTTTGAAACCCTGTACTGGGTGCCTGCCATTCTGGAAAAAGGCGCAACGTGGTTTTCAGAACAAGGGCGCCACGGACGAGCGGGCCTGCGTTCCTTCTCCGTGTCGGGGCGGGTCAACAAACCCGGTGTGCACCTGGCACCTGCGGGTATCACGCTCAACGAATTGATTGCCGAGCATTGCGGCGGCATGCAAGCCGGGCACACCTTGTACGGCTACCTGCCGGGCGGGGCTTCAGGGGGTATTTTGCCTGCGGTGCTGGCCAACATACCACTTGATTTCGACACCTTGCAGCCCCACGGCTGCTTCATCGGTTCAGCGGCCATTGTGGTGTTTTCTCAAGCCGACAGTGCCGTGGGCATGGCCCGCAACCTGATGCGTTTTTTCGTGCATGAGAGCTGTGGCCAATGCACACCCTGCCGGGCTGGCACAGCCAAAGCGCTCGAATTGATCAATCAACCCCAATGGAATGTGCCATTGCTTCAAGCACTTTCCGCCGTGATGCGCGATGCCTCGATTTGCGGCCTGGGCCAAGCCGCCCCCAACCCCATCGATTGTGTAATTCGCTACTTTCCACACGAAATTGAACACACAACATGCGGTGAGCAAGCATGAATGCCTCGCAAATGATCCGCCTTCAACTCAATGGGAACACCGTTCAGGCGTTACCGGGAGAAACCTTGTTGCAAGTCGCACAGCGGGAAGGCATCGATGTGCCTCACCTGTGTTTCCAGGCAGGCCTTGAAGGGGCCGGCAACTGCCGCGCCTGTGTGGTGGAGGTGGAGGGTGAAAGAACATTGGCGGCCTCGTGCTGCAGACAGGTGTCGACCGGCATGGTCGTGAACACCCAATCGGACAAAGCAGTTGCTGCGCAAAAAATGGTGCTTGAATTGTTACTGGCCGACATGCCGGAACAAAACCCGGCAAACCCGCTAAAAGCCGACAATGAACTGACCCACTGGTGTCAAACCATGGGTGTGAAGGGCAGCCGGTTTAATGCTCGCAAATCTGTGCCTGTTGATCATTCACATGTCGCCATTGCCGTGAATCTGGACCACTGCATTCAATGCACCCGCTGCGTTCGAGCCTGCCGGGAAGTGCAGGTTAATGACGTCATTGGCCTGGCTTATCGGGGCGAGCAAGCCGCCATTGTGTTCGATCAGGGCGATGCCCTGGCGCAGTCCACTTGCGTAGCCTGCGGCGAATGCGTGCAAGCCTGCCCTACCGGAGCACTAAGCCCCGCACAACCAGCGGCCCGCCAGCAGGCGGACAAAACCGTGGATTCAGTTTGCCCATATTGTGGTGTCGGCTGCCAACTGACTTATCACATCAAAGACAACACCCTGATCCGTGTGGAAGGGCGCCAAGGCCCTGCCAACCAGGGTCGCTTGTGCGTGAAAGGCCGCTATGGCTTTGACTATGTACACCATGAACAACGCCTGACCCACCCACTTGTTCGCCGTGAAGGCGTTCCCAAGAACCCGGTCAATCTGCTGGATCCAGAACAGGTGAACCAGGCCTTTCGCCAAGCCACCTGGGACGAAGCGCTTGACGTGATCGCCAGCAAGTTCAAACACATAAAAACCACCCACGGCAGCCATGCACTGGCTGGTTTTGGTTCAGCCAAGTGCAGCAACGAAGAAGCCTATTTGTTTCAAAAACTGGTGCGCACCGGCTTTGGCACCAACAATGTGGACCACTGCACCCGCTTGTGCCACGCATCGTCAGTGGCCGCCCTACTAGAAGGCATTGGCTCCGGCGCGGTGTCCAACCCGGTGATGGATGTGAACCAGGCCGAGGTAATTTTCGTGATTGGTGCCAACCCCACAGTGAACCACCCAGTGGGCGCAACATGGATCAAAAATGCCGTGAAACAGGGCGCCACATTAATATTGGCCGATCCCCGCCGTTCAGACCTTGCCCGCCATGCCGCGCATTTTTTGCAGTTCAACGCCGACAGTGATGTGGCCCTGTTGAATGCCTTGCTGCACGTCATCATCGACGAAAACCTGATCGACGCAGAATTCATTGCCACCCGCACCGAGGGCTTCAAGGAATTGAAAGCCAATGTCGCCGCATGCACCCCCGAGGCCATGGCCCCGATTTGCGGCATCTCACCCAATGAATTGCGCGCAGTGGCCCGCCTTTATGCCAAATCAAAAGCCTCCATCATTCTATGGGGCATGGGCATTTCACAGCACACCCACGGCACCGACAACGCGCGGTGCCTGATTTCACTGGCATTGATCACCGGGCAACTTGGGCGGCCCGGCACAGGCCTTCACCCTTTGCGCGGACAAAACAATGTGCAGGGTGCATCGGATGCGGGGTTGATCCCCATGATGTACCCCGACTACCAACGGGTGTGCAGTGCCGAAGCACAACAGCGGTTCGAAGCCCTGTGGGACACTCCGCTAAGCAACACGCCAGGGCTCACCGTGGTAGAAATCATGCAAGCCATTCTTGCCGGTCAGGTAAAGGGCATGTACATACTGGGTGAAAACCCCGCCATGTCCGATCCTGATTTGAACCACGCCCGCAAGGCACTTGCTGCACTCGATTTTCTGGTGGTTCAGGATATCTTCCTCACCGAAACTGCAACCTTGGCCGACGTAGTTTTGCCCGCCAGCGCCTTTCCCGAAAAAACCGGTACTTTCACCAACACCGATCGCGTGGTGCAACTGGGTCAACAGGCCATCGACCCACCCGGGCAAGCAAGGCAAGACCTCTGGATTATTCAAGACATTGCCCAAAGGCTGGGCCTGCCCTGGAATTACCAAAACGTTGAAGAAGTATTTGATGAAATGCGCCATGCCATGCACAGCATTGAAGGCATCACCTGGCAACGCCTGCAACGCGAACACGCTGTGGTGTACCCCTGCGCCCACGAGGGCGATGCCGGCGAAGCCGTGGTGTTTACAGACCGCTTCCCGACGCCAAACGGCAAGGCGCGCCTGGTGCCTGCGCAGTACCGCGGCGCAGCCGAAACACCCGATGCCGAATATCCTTTTGTATTGATCACCGGACGTCAACTGGAACACTGGCACACGGGCAGCATGACCCGTCGCGCCAGCGTACTCGATGCCATAGAACCCGAACCCACCGCGCTGTTGCACCCCAGCGATTTAAAAGCCATGAACATTGCGGCGGGCAACATGGTCTGGCTTCAATCCCGTCGCGGCGAAATAGGGCTTTTCGCAAGGGCCGACCAAGGCACACCACCGGGACATGTCTTTGTGCCATTTTGTTATGCAGAAGCCGCGATCAACAAACTCACCCACGCAGCGCTCGATCCCGACGGCAAAATTCCCGAATTCAAGTACTGCGCTATTGCGGTGCACAAAAAACAGGGAAAACCCTGAGTTTGTCAAACTTTATTGAATAAAGTGACACCCAATGGGTGATACCTGTTTGCCCGCTTTTGGACAAAGTCACAGTTTGTGACATGTTTAAGGTCAAATAAGAACTGAAGCGCACCTGAAATGTGCATTCTGGAGACCTGTCGTGGCCTTGCAAATTACAGCCTCACCGAACCTGATCACACCCGCGCTTGATCGCGGGATGAAAAACAATATAGCGCGCAAATCTGGCAACAAACATGTCAGTGGCGACACCTACAAAAAACGCACCGCTTGGAAAAAAATATGCGACTTTGCAAGTTCCACACGTGCTATCAATGTGGTCGGCAAAGCGCATTTTGAATCGAAGCAATACTGCGAGGCTGCAATTCTTCGAAAAGACTTCCAAGCCACGCAAAAATCAGTTGCCTTGGGCCGCGACCTGACCGACGAAGAGTACAACGACACCGTCTGGAATTCTGATGGTGTTCAAAGCCGCTTAATGCGCGAAGACTATATTCGTTACAGCCCGAATTACTACGACAAGGAAAATGGCACCACGTCTCGCAACCTGTGGGCCCGCCGATTTTCAAAGGTAAGCCATGTGCTGCATGGCATGTGCGAAATGAACGCAGCCCCCACTGGCATGACCTACAACACCATGCGCAATACCGGCACAAGTGGCGTTGATGAAAAAAGCACCAAAAACAAAATACTCATGTTCGGCTTGTTGGGGTTCATCGGTGTCGGCACCACCGAATTATTGAAGTGCATTCGAAGTGCCTCTGAAAACACAGCGACTTTTTTGGGGCAAGGTATTCTGGGTTTACTGATTGCGTTCCCGATCGCTTCCTCTGCGCTTGGTTTTTTGGGTTTTTGTAGCGGCATGGCCAGCCAAATTGCAGTTCAAAAACACAAAGTAAACCCAAAACAACAAAAAAACCTGTCCAAAGACGTCAGTGAAAATCTTCAAAAAATTCTGTCACAACTCAAGTCAATCAAAGACAAGCCCGAACTAGTCAAGGTCATGGCCCAAGCCATGCAAGGCAAGCATCACATTCTGAAAAAGATCAAAACCGACAGCCTGGACAAACACGGTATTCCACACATACTGAACAACGCACTTTCAGCAATCGACCCAGCAAAAAGTGACCTTGAAAACATGCATTCCCTTAAAACTGCGCTGGGCGAATATTTACAGGTCGACAAACCACCGAGCGAGTCAGCCACCTTGTGGGCACGTTACCGTTACGCCAAAGCGGTAACCACCAAAGAAAGTCATTATGTTGCACTGGCCAGTACCATTGACCACATGGAAGTTGCCAATCCCCACGCGAAAGCCATGAAGGATGCCCGGCGGCAAACAGAAGAAATTCTTGCCCCGGCAATCCACAATTTTGCCCTGAAAACACTTGCCTACCCCGCAGCTTTGCTGGATCGCGTGGCCAACACCAACATTGCGCCCACCTTGCGGAAATGGGCCAGTGAAGACTACCAAAAGGCACAAATTAAAAAAATGAATGACCCAAGCCGGGCCTCAAAAAACTGTTTCAAAGGTGAATACATGGCCAAAAATATTCACCAATACGGGCCTGTAACCCGGGCATGCATCAAAATTGCTGAAGGTATGCGCTTGTTCAACATGAACGTGGTTTTGGCATCAAATGCCAACCTGTCACGAATCTTCAACAACATGGCTCTTTTCATCAACAACTCCGTAGGTACCAGCCCAGCTTCTCGATCCATGTGCAACAGTCTTGGGCGCTTTTTCGGAGGTGCTGTACTTGCCATCATTTTCGGTACTTTTATCCCGATCGCAGCAGACGCCTCAGGCAGTCCCTCCACGGTCAGTACCAACGGGAATTTTCCGGTTGATTTTTCAATGACCAACATCGGTATCCTCATGTTCTTGCTGTCTGCCCCCACATTGATGGTCCAAGGTTTGGCGCACCTGGCTGCACGCGTAGAAGGCTGGAACGGCAATATCAACAAAACTGTTCCGCACGGTGTACCGGCATTTAAATTTTCACGTTAGTTTTTGCCTGTGTTATCCAAGTCTGCAATAATCAACTTGTCGTCATAGCAACTTCGCGGAAACTATGAAAACAAGTACCTTCGAACTGGTCGATGCACAAAGGGTTCCCAAACCCATTGCCGACATGTTGCGCAACGCTGGCATTCGTATCAACGGCTCGGCTTCTCACGATATCCAGATTCAAGATGAACGCCTCTTCAATGCCGTTTTAAGTCATGGTTCTTTGGGGCTTGGTGAGGCCTACATGAACGGCTGGTGGCAAGTGCCGCAGCTTGATGAAATGATGTTTCGATTAATGCGAAACAACGCTGACGAACACACCAAAGCCTGGACCAAAATGCAGTGGCTAATGCTGGCCTTGCGCGAAAAAGTAATCAATCTGCAAGCACCCACCCGCGCGTTTCAAGTGGGCGAACACCATTACGACACCGGCAATGATTTGTTCGAAGCCATGCTCGATCCACTCATGATTTATTCTTGCGGCTATTGGGAGCATGCTCAAAATCTTGAAGAAGCACAGCTTCACAAACTCGACATGATCTGTCAGAAACTTCAACTTCAGTCTGGCGAAAAGTTATTGGACATCGGCTGCGGTTGGGGAGGACTGGCATGGTACGCCGCAACACATTACGGTGTGCAGGTGTTGGGTATTACCGTGTCAAACCAACAGCAACAATATGCCCGCGCGCGTTGTGCAGGCTTGCCTGTAGAAATTGAGCTGATCGACTATCGTGACCTGCAAGGCCAATTTGACAAAGTCGTGTCAGTAGGAATGTTTGAACACGTGGGTCTTAAAAATTACCCAGCTTACTTCGATGCGGTACAACGGCTTATGAAGCCTGATGGACTTTTCTTGTTGCACACCATTGGTGGTTTTGATAAAACCGACGCCACCGATCCCTGGATAGACAAGTATATTTTTCCGAATGGAAAAATTCCCTCGCCCGGCGAAATCGCCGAACACCTGGATGGCAAGCTGGTGCTCGAGGACTGGCATAACTTTGGCACAGACTATGACAAAACCTTGGTGGCCTGGCATGTCAACGTCGAAAATGCATGGCCCGCACTGAAAGCAAATTACGATGAACGTTTTCGCCGGATGTGGACTTATTACCTATTAACCTGTGCAGCGTACTTTCGCGCCAGAAAGGGCATGTTGTGGCAGCTGGTGTTTAGCCACCGCGAACGCCCATCTGTTTACAGAAGCACGCGACCAAGATTTTAAACGTCGATATTCCCGGCTTTCAAGGCATTGCTTTCAATAAACGCGCGTCTTGGCTCAACTTCGTCGCCCATCAAGGTGGTGAAAATTTGATCTGCTGCAATCGCATCTTCAATCTGAACACGCAGTAAACGGCGCACTGCAGGGTCCATGGTGGTTTCCCAAAGCTGCTGTGGGTTCATTTCACCCAAGCCTTTGTAACGCTGTTTCGAAATTGATTTTTCGGCTTGTTCACGCAACCAGTGCATGGCTTCACGGAAGCTTTGTACTGCCTGTACCTTCTGTTTTTCACCTTCACCGCGTTGCATTTCTGCACCTTCGGAAATCAGGCCTTTGAAGGTTTTTGCGGCGTGAGACAACAAGGGATAATCCGCGCCATGTACAAAATCAGGATCAATTGTTGTTACACGAACATTGCCATGGTGGCGGCGGTGAATCAGAACACGGTGCTTATCACTTTGCTCATCAAACTGCGAAAACACGGTCATGATGGTTGGGTCGAGCACCGCTTGCAACCTGGCAGCACTCGCTTTGGATGCTTCCTCGTTGTCCAGGTCCAGCTCCACACCTTCCACAATTGCATTGAGCACATCGGGGTCGATCATTCGGCTTAAACGGCGCACCACAGCTTCAACGGTTACAAACTGGCGGGCCAGTTCTTCCAGTGCCTCACCTTTAATGGGATCTTTGCCTTCACCCGGAATCAGCGCGGCCTTTTCCAAAGCAATCGCCAACATGTACTGGGCTTCTTCCTGATCGTCTTTCAGGTAACGCTCATCCTTGCCGTGCTTCACTTTGTAAAGCGGTGGCTGCGCAATATACACATGGCCATGCTCAACCAATTCCGGCATCTGGCGATACAGCAAGGTCAACAGCAATGTACGAATGTGTGCGCCGTCCACGTCCGCATCGGTCATGATGATGATTCGGTGATAACGCAACTTGGCCAGGTTGAAATCGTCTTTCCCAATGCTGGTACCCAAGGCCGTAATCAAAGTCGTGATTTGTTCCGAGGTGAGCAGCTTGTCAAAACGTGCTTTTTCAACGTTCAGTACCTTGCCGCGCAATGGCAAAATAGCCTGGAATTTGCGATCACGACCCTGCTTGGCCGAACCGCCCGCGGAATCACCCTCGACAATGTAAATTTCACATTTGGCTGGGTCACGCTCCTGGCAGTCTGCCAGCTTGCCTGGCAAGCCAACGCCATCCAACACGCCTTTTCGACGTGTCATGTCTCGCGCTTTGCGCGCGGCTTCACGTGCGCGTGCCGCTTCTACAATTTTCAGGCAAATCAGCTTGGCATCGTTCGGGCGTTCTTCAAGATATTCGCTGAGCACTTTGGCCACAATGTCTTCAACGGGTGCACGCACCTCGCTTGACACCAGCTTGTCTTTGGTTTGACTTGAAAATTTTGGCTCGGGTACTTTGACTGACAACACGCAGCAAAGACCTTCGCGCATGTCGTCGCCAGTCACTTCCACTTTTTGTTTTTTGGCAATCTCGTTGACTTCAATGTACTTGCCAATGACGCGAGTCATTGCCGCACGCAAACCCGTCAGGTGCGTACCACCATCACGTTGTGGAATGTTGTTGGTGAAACACAGCACCGCTTCATTGAAACCATCGTTCCATTGCATGGACACTTCCACACCAATGCTGGTGCCGGGAATGCCGCCGTAAGTTTCGGCCGGGCGTTCACCCGCCGCATAAAAGGTGTTCGGGTGCAAAATTTTCTTGTTGGCATTAATGAATTCAACAAAACCCATAACACCGCCACTGCCAGCGAAGTCGTCTTCTTTGCCTGTGCGTTCGTCTTTCAAGCGAATACGCACACCGTTATTCAAAAAGCTCAGTTCGCGCAGGCGCTTGGCCAGAATTTCATAGTGAAAATCGTAGTTTTGCTGAAAAATTTGTGTGTCGGGCAAAAAGTGAACTTCTGTACCGCGTTTGTCGGTGGTGCCCACAACTTTCATGGGTGACACATCAAAGCCGTCTACTTGCTCGATAATCCGGTTCTGCACAAAACCACGTGCAAACTCAAGCTGATGAACCTTACCGTCGCGACGAACAGTCAGGCGCAGCCAACTGGAAAGTGCGTTTACACAACTCACACCCACACCGTGCAAACCACCGGAAACCTTGTAACTGTTTTGGTTGAATTTGCCACCAGCATGCAATTCAGTCAGTGCAATTTCCGAAGCAGAGCGCTTGGGCTCATGCTTGTCATCCATTTTCACGCCGGTTGGAATACCCCGGCCGTTGTCGGTCACACTGATCGAGTTGTCAGCATGAATGGTCACCACGATGTCATCGCAATGTCCGGCCAGTGCTTCGTCAATCGAGTTGTCTACGACTTCAAAAACCAGGTGGTGCAGGCCCGTACCATCGGACGTGTCGCCGATGTACATGCCGGGCCGCTTTCGCACAGCCTCCAGGCCTTCGAGAATCTGGATTGAACCTTCGCCGTAGTCTGCGTTGTTGCCCTGCACGGGCAAATCACCGCCGTTCTGTGTTTCTGAAGTCATAGGGTGTTGTTGTTTTCGTTTTATTGTCGTTTTAAATACGCATGGGCATAACGACATACTTGAAATCGTCTTTGCCTGGGGTGGTCACCAATGCACTGCTGTTTCCGTCTTGCAATGTAAACTGCACGGTTTCCGACTTGAGGTTGTTCAACACATCCAACAGGTAGTTTACGTTAAAACCCACATCAATCTCGGGTCCTTGGTACTCGACCTCCATTTCATCCCTGGCTTCTTCCTGATCCGAGTTGTTGGCCACGATGGTCAAACCGTTCGCACCCAGCACCCAGCGGATGCCGCGGAACTTGTCACTGGTCAGAATGGAGGCACGTTGCAAGGAATGCAAAAGTGCGTCACGCGCAATCACCACGTGGTGTTGGTGGGTTTTTGGAATAACCCGCTGATAGTCGGGAAACTTGCCCTCAACCAGCTTGGTGATCAGGGTAATGTCCGAAAAAGTGAACTTGGCCTGGTTGCTGGCCAAATCAATGGTCACGGTGTCGTCGGTGTCGTTCAACAAACGCGACAGCTCAAGCACTGTTTTACGCGGAATAATCACTTCATGCTTGGCGGTACCGCCTTGACCAGGCGCGTCTGCATAGGCCAATCGGTGTCCGTCAGTGGCCACTGCACGCACACACGCGCTTTCAATGACCAACAAAACACCGTTCAGGTAGTAACGCAGATCTTGTTGAGCCATGGAAAAATGAACCATGCCCAACAGGTTTTTCAGCATTTTTTGCGGCAAGCTGATTTGTGTTACCCATTCTTTGGGTTCCTGCACCAGCGGGAAGTCTTCTGCAGGCAGTGTTTGCAGGGCAAACCGGCTTTTCTTGGCCTGCACGGACATTTTTTTGCCGTCCAGCTTCACCATCACATCCGAGTCTTCAGGCAGTGATCTCAAAATATCCAGGAATTTTCTAGCCGCTACCGTGGTTGCGGTGTCTTCACCCCCTGCACCCACTTCAGCACTGGTTTGAATCTGCATTTCAATGTCTGAAGACAGCAGTGTCAGCAGGCCACCCTGTTTCTTCAACAGAATGTTGGCCAACACCGGCAAGGTGTTTCGACGTTCGACGATGTTGCTGACGATTTGCAGTTTTCGAACCAATGCATCGCGTGAGCTATGAATTAATTCCATTTAATATTTCCTTATAGGATTAGTTAATAGAGTTGATTCAATTCTGTGGACAACTCTATTTTTCCCTTTGAATTGAGCTTCTTAGGTTCTTTCACAACTGGTGTAGAACTTCTGGGACTCGATCTGCATACTGTGGATAACTTTTTTCGATTTTCCGAAGTTCTTTTTTTTCTGTGGATAACTCGCATTGTTGTGCACGGTTGTTACACAGTTATCCACAATTCTAAATCAACCCTTTAAGGTTTGGTCCAATACATGTAGCGCATGGTTCAACTCTGAGGACTGATTTCGCAATTCCGATATCTTATTGACGGCATGTAGCACCGTTGTGTGGTCTCGTCCCCCAAACAATTCGCCAATTTCAACGTAACTTTTCTCGGTGAGTTCTTTGGCCAGGTACATGGCCACCTGCCGCGGCAGCACAATTTGCGCTTGCCTGCGCTTGGAGAACATGTCTGCCACCTTGATTTTGTAATAGTCAGCCACGGTTTTCTGAATGCTTTCTACAGAAACCTGTCCATGGTGCACAGAAATCATGTCACGCAATGCTTCACGAACCAAATCCATGGTGACCGGCTTGTTGTGAAAGCTGGCAAAGGCCATGATTCGACGCAAGGCACCTTCCAGTTCGCGAATGTTGCTGCGCATGTGCTTGGCCACGAAAAAGGCTACATCTTCTGAAAACAATATTTTTTGTTGTTCAGCCTTTTTCAGCAGAATGGCAACTCGCATTTCAAGCTCGGGCGGCTCAATGGCCACGGTCAAGCCGCTGTTGAAACGTGAAATAAGGCGGTCATCCATGCCCTGAATGTCTTTGGGATAGGTGTCGCTGGTGATGATGATTTGCTTTTTGGCTGCAATCAATTGTTCAAAGGCATAGAAAAACTCTTCTTGAGTCCGGCTTTTGCCACCAAAAAACTGAATATCATCGATCAACAGCAGATCGAGCGAATAATAAGACCGCTTGAATTCTTCAAATGCCTTTTTTTGATAGGCCTTGACCACATCGCTCACATATTGCTCGGCGTGAATGTATCGAATTTGTGTGTTGGGGTTTTGCTCAAGCAAGCGATTGCCGATTGAGTGAATCAGGTGGGTTTTGCCCAATCCCACGCCGCCATAGAGAAACAGCGGGTTGTAGGAGACGCCCGGGTTGGAGGCCACTTGTTCAGCCGCCGCCCTGGCCAGTTGGTTGGCTCGGCCCGACACGAAGTTGGAAAAACAAAGGTCGCGGTTCAAGCGGCTGCGTTCGTAGACCGTGGCGGCGATTTCGTCGCGCCTCACCGCGGCAACCTTGGGTGCGCCCTGAGCTACAGCTTCGCTGTTGTTTTTGGCAGCGGCCGGGGGTGGGGCCATTAATGGGCTGGCTTGTTTTGCGGCCACTTGCCATTGAATGGCCATGTCGCAGCCAAAAAATTCAGTGGCCAATTCATTGAAACGACCGCCGAAATTGTTCAGTACCCAGTCCAGTTTGAACCGGTTGGGTGCAGCCATGTGCAGGCTGGCGGTGTTTTCATCAAATTCAACCACAGTCAGTGGTTCGATCCACAGCTTGATCTGTTGGGCTGGAAGTTCTTTCCGAAGCGCTTCAACACAGTGGTTCCAGAATTGATCAATCACGTTATGAACAGCCTTATTATTCGGATGAACTGCTTTGCAGGAATTAAAACTTAGCGCTCCATTGTATCCAAACCCCCACGGATTGAGTGAGTGATTGGCAGGCTTCACGCGAACTTGCAGATTTTTCTAGGTTTTTCCCGAATTTGCCTCTATACTTTCGGGTTCCCTTGGTGTGAGCTTCGATCTTTACCGGCCGCGCCTTCGGGACCAAACCAGTTTTACCCTATTTTTCGCCAAATTTTAAGCCCATGTGGGCCAGAGGCTTGCCATGAAACGCACTTATCAACCTTCTAAAGTTCGCCGTCAAAGAACACACGGCTTTTTGGTACGTTCACGCACCCGTGGTGGTCGTGCCGTGCTGCGCGCACGTCGCTCCAAAGGCCGTGCACGTTTGTCCGTTTAAGCCTGGTGCTTTGAACATTCTGAATTGCACAGGGTGGGTTCCGGGTCGCATGCGACAAAAATTACTCGATCTGAAACATTTGGTGGTCTGTTAAAAACACGGCCAGTGGCCAAAACAGATCGATTGATGCTTCACGCGCTGTTTGAGGATACCCCACCGCAATTTGGAATACTGATTCCCAAGCGTCTGGCCAAAAGGGCCGTGGACCGGAACACGCTAAAACGCTTGATCCGCCATGCCTGCCAAGACGCACTGGGCAACTACCAAGGCAAATTTCTGGTTCGCTTAAGCAAACCAGTGTGTGCAGTAGGTCATTCAGATCGAGCGGCATGGTGGACAGAACTCCAACAACTTTTCAACGATCTCTCACGGCGCGTGCCATCACAGCATTGATCCGCGGTTATCAGCTTGCTGTTAGTCCCCTTTTCCCGCCTTCTTGCCGTTTTTACCCCAGTTGTTCGGAATACGCCCTTGAAGCAGTTAAAATTCATGGCGCATGGAAAGGCGCGGCTTTGTCTTTTGGCCGCATTTGTCGATGCAACCCCTGGAATGCTGGCGGGCTGGACCCTGTTCCCGAAGCACGCCGCACCAGTCACGACTCTTAGTCATTAAGCTCAGTAATTAAGGATTTAAATGGAAACGCGCAGGTTAGTCCTCTTGATGATATTCAGTTTGTCTCTCATCATGCTTTGGGACAATTATCAGGCTTCTATTGGTAAACCCACTTTGTTTGGTCTTAGCACGGGCTCACAAACCAGTAACAAGGGCGAGGTCGCCAAACAATCTGAAGGCTCCAACACTGCCAATGATTTGCCACAGGCTGCAGCACCGGCAGGCACGGCTAGCGTTCCAGCGGATCCCAACGCGATTGTGGCAAGCGCCACCGAAACCGCACCCGCTGCGCAAACCATAACTGTGAAAACCGATGTGCTTGAACTTCAGTTTTCAAGCCAGGGCGCACAACTGATTTCTTCAAAACTGCTGGATCACCCCGCCGCAGAAAACCCTGAACTGCCAGTTCAACTGTTTGAGCAAACAACCAATCGAACTTACGTAGGCCAAGCGGGGTTGGTGGGTGTGCCAGATGCACCCAACCACCGCACCTTGTTTGACCTGGTGTCGGGTTCTACAGAATTTGCGCCCGGCCAGGATCAGTTGAAATTGGTGTTCAAGGCCACCAGTGGCGGTGTTGAAAACACCGCTACGTATACTATTTTCAAGAACCGCTACGACATTGATTTGGTCATCACGGCGCGCAATGTAGGCACTGAACCTGTTTCACCCAGTGCGTATGTGCAAATTACCCGCGACGGTAATCCCCTTGAAAGCGATTCTTCCCTGTATGCCACCTTCACTGGCCCGGCTGTTTACACACCCGAGAAAAAGTATCAAAAAATCCAGTTTGAAGACATTGCTGATCGCAGTGCCGAATATGTGAAAACAGCTGATTCAGGCTGGCTGGCAATGATTCAGCATTACTTTGTATCGGCCATTATTGGTCAAGATGGCCCTCGAGAGAATTACACGCGACAAGTGGATTCCAATTTGTACTCCATTGGCTTGGTCAGCAGCCTGGGCAACCTGGCGCCTGAGCAATCGGCCACCTACACCGCCAAGTTGTACACCGGCCCTCAGGATCAGGGTGTATTGGAAGCATTGTCCCCTGGCTTGGATCTGGTCGTGGATTACGGCTGGTTGACCGTGATTGCCCAACCCATTTACTGGTTGCTGGAAAAAATTCATGGTTTTGTAGGAAATTGGGGTTGGGCCATTGTTGTGCTCACCATTTTGATCAAGCTGGTGTTTTTCCCCTTGTCGGCAGCCAGTTACAAATCCATGGCAAAAATGCGCAAGGTGGGTCCGCGCATGCAAAAACTGAAAGAGCAGTATGGCGATGACAAAATGGGTTTTCAGCGCGCCATGATGGAAATGTACAAGCGCGAGAAAATCAACCCCTTGGGTGGTTGTATGCCAATTTTGGTTCAGATCCCCGTATTTATTTCCTTGTATTGGGTTTTGCTTGCCAGCGTTGAAATGCGCAATGCGCCATGGCTTGGCTGGGTTACCGATTTGGCGGCACCCGATCCCTTTTACATCTTGCCGGTGATCATGGCGGTGACCATGTTCATTCAAACGAAATTGAATCCAACACCACCCGATCCTGTTCAAGCGAAGATCATGATGGTTATGCCCTTAGTGTTCTCGGTCATGTTTATTTTCTTCCCGGCCGGTTTGGTACTTTACTGGGTTGTAAACAACATCTTGTCCATTGCCCAGCAGTGGGTAATTACGCGTCAAATTGAGTCAGCACCAGCCACCGCACGGTGATCCCATCGTGGCCATCGCCACCGCGCCCGGAAAGGGCGGGGTGGGGGTGGTGCGGTTTTCATTTCCTTCCCCTTCCGATTTTCATTCGTTTTGTACGGCTTTTTGCGGCAAGTCGCTTAAAGCACGCATGGCAACGCTGTTAACACTTCGAGACTTTGAGCAACATGCCATCGATGAAGGCATCGCGCTACTTTTCAATGCGCCAGCTTCGTTCACAGGTGAACATGTACTCGAATTTCAGGGTCACGGTGGGCAAGCGGTATTACAAGGTGTGGTGGCCCATGCGCTGGCATTGTCCAGGCAGTTGAACATTCCCTTGCGGCATGCCATGCCCGGTGAATTCACGCAGCGCGCTTTCTTAAACGACAAGCTCGACTTGGCGCAGGCCGAGGCGGTTGCCGATCTGATCGATGCAGGTTCAGTGGCCACAGCCAAAGCAGCCGCCGCTTCGCTCAGCGGTGTATTTTCAAAACATGTGAATGAACTGGCCGATCGCATTGTTCATTTGCGTTTGTTGCTGGAGGCCACGCTGGATTTTCCCGAAGAGGAAATCGAGTTTCTTGAAAAGGCAGATGCCAAAGGGCAGCTTGCTCAAATTTTGAGTAATCACAAGGAATTGCTGGGCGCAGCGCAGGAAGGTGTGAAGTTTCGTGATGGCTTGCAAATCGTGTTGGTGGGTGAGCCCAATGTGGGCAAATCGAGTTTGCTGAATGCCTTGGCTGGCGAAGAGGTGGCGATTGTGTCGGCGATCGCCGGCACCACGCGTGATCGGATCAAACAAGAGTTGAATATTCGCGGCATTCCCCTTGTTTTAGTAGATACCGCCGGTCTGCGCGATACGTCAGACGAGGTTGAGAAAATTGGCATTGAGCGAACGCGCAAATCAGTCGAAGAAGCGGATTTGTTGCTGATCCTGAAAGACGCAACGCAATGGCCTCAAGATTTGCTGAACAATCAACTTGGATTGCCGGTGCACTTGCCTACCGTAACAGTCTTGAACAAAGTGGACTTGCTGCCCCAGGTGCCGCAGCTGCCGCAAGATGTTTTGCCGGTTTCTGCCAAGAATGGTTTGGGGCTGGAATTGTTGAAGGACGCAATATTGACCAAGGTGGGCATTGCCCACACGCCAGATCATGGGTTCATGGCGCGTCAACGCCATGTGGATTCACTGTTGGTGTGCGGAGAACATTTGGCAGTTGCGCACGAGTTTGCGCAACAGGATGACCGGATTCTGGATTTGTTTGCCGAAGAGTTGCGCCTTGCTCATGACGCCTTGGGCGAGATCACCGGGCGCATGTTGCCCGACGATTTACTGGGTTTGATATTCAGCCGGTTTTGCATCGGCAAATAAGTGGTGACGTTAGTCGCACAACACCAGTTGTGGGTCAGCAAATGCCATTTGATCGATAAGCTCGGATTCCTGTTCGAACACCGCACTCAAAAATACCAACTGCTCACACAGTGATTCAATTGATTCATCGTGGCTTTCCGGGTCCAGATGAACCACCTGTTGGGTGCGCTCAACCTCATCAAGGTATTGGGCCATCAGGGTTTGCAAGGTTGGCTTGTTCAATGCCCAAGTCTTGAGTTGAACTACCAAGGCAAATCGCGCTTGGGCAGAAGTGGTCTTGCGCAATTGTTGCCCAAAATGTTTCAGGCCATGTGCTACGTTGTCCAGCTCCATGGTGACGCGTGCTTCACACTGGCGGAAATAGAGTGGTTCGCTGTCATTTAAGTGATGCTGGACCAGTGCAATAGTCATGATGGCTTGCTCCGTTAAAATTTCGGTATGAGTCCATCTTACGGAGTTGAAAACTCCTGCCCATTCCGTGAAATGAGGATGCTTGTTTCTGATGCCCCCCCGAAATGCGGAACCCTTTGTAAAAAAAGGCAAAATGCGGACTTAATTGTTACGGTGAATTCAGGTACTCTTTGGGTGGAAGAAGAGACCCCAAGGTCCTGTGTGCCCGACTTAGCCTGCGAACAATGAAAAATCATAAAATATTGGTGCTCGAAGATCACCCGCTAATCTCAATGGTGATTGAGGATGTGTGCAATGACATGGCGCCGCATACCCAAATCCATGTGGTGACCAGTCTGGTTCAGGCTCGTGAGCACGTGTTTGAAAAGCCCGATCTGATTATTTTTGATCTGACCCTGGTTGATTCCAAAGGGCAGGAAACCATTGATTGGCTAGACTCCATGTTCCCGAAGGTATGTGGCCTCATTTACACGGGTTTTGTGAGTGAAGCCATTCAAGCCCGTGCTGCGCAGTCTGGTTACTCGGTTGTAGAGAAAACCTGCAGCCAGTCGGCTTTGGCTCATGAAATAGAATCGGTGCTGTTCAAGTCGGGCATTTTGAATGGCAGTTCTTCAGACAGTGCACCAGCCAATGAACACCAGTCGAACATTGTGGCTTATCCCGGTGCCAAACCTTTGACTTGGCGACAAGTGGAAATCATGCGAATGACGGCCGAAGGATTGTCTGCAAAAATGGTGGCCCAGCGCATTGGGCTGAGCCCTGAAACCGTTCGGGGGCACATTCGGGAAATTTTCAAACGTCTGGAAGTGTCAAACAAGGCGCAAGCGGTGAATGTATTCTTGAAGGCCGAGCGCAGTGTGAAAATGAAGCTGAGCGACTAATACCGCGTCAATGGTTGGGATGGGGAACGCGTTTTAAATCGACACCCACGGTCAAGGTTCCAATCATGTTTTCTCCATCGTAAACCGGTACGCTAACCTGGGCGATCATGGCCTTGGTGCTGTCGTCCCAGCGGGCTCTGGAAATGTGTGAGTCCGGCTTTCTTGAGGGCAGATTGGTGTCGAAAATGGCAGTGAATTTTTCTTCATCGCCCTGCCAGTAGTCGCTGGTCACAATATTCATGGCCACGGTTTCACCCTGGTTACCTGTCAGGATGGCTTCTTTAAAGTAGCTTTGCCTGTTCATTTCCTGGCTAAGCAAGGCAGACACTTTGGACTCCCTGATTTGTTCAGCTTCTGGCAGACGGCCTTTCAGCTTGATCCATTTTCTATCCAGTTCCATGATCTGGGCTTTGCTCAGTTGGCGTGAGTTTGCCGCTTTAACGGTCTCGATCACTTCCGGGCTGGCGGCAATTGCTTTGATTTCCTTGATCAAGGTGCCCGCGCAAAATGCATAGGCACCGGAACTTGCCAAGAACAGAACAACCAATAGCAAACCAAAGCGCGGTAGTTGCCCCTTGCATTCAAATTTTGCGCTGTACTTGTCCATGTTTTGCTTACTTGGCCACTTACTCGGCCAGTACCTTGATGAATTTTAATTTAGACCTCGTCGCGTGACCTTGCAACTCCTTTTGGCTGAGGTAGCCCAACGCATTTGGATTGTTGGCCAACAAGTTGATCATGTGCTGCGTGTCGCGCGCAACAGTGGGCGCTTTGCTGATGCCGATGCATTCCAGCAGCCGCTGAACGGTGCGAAATTCTTCGGTTGTGAAGCCCAATGTTCCTGAAATGAATCGGCTTCGTTCAGCAAACGCGTCGTCCCGGTCAATGACAAGTACAGTGGAGTTGCCGACAGCCTGGCTTTGTCCTGTGTAAAGATCGCGCAATTTGGTTTTCGAAATTTCATTGAAATGAATGCTGCTGGAGCCTACCAACACCACATCGGCGCGAGCCACGCCGGGGGCACCGACCATCGTCAACAAAGCGAGGCTGGTAATTACTGAATGCAAAAAATGTTTCACGTCAAACCCTTGAAAATACTTTCACTACTTTGGGTAAGTTCTTGACACTACAAATACTAGGAACTTTTTGTTTTGTTAAATCTTGTGAACTCAGTGTAAAACATGCCGTGCATGAAAACAATTGTTTGCGGCGGCGCTTGTCAATGTTTTCCAAACCGGTTGATCAGGACCAGAATTTTTTCAGCTTCATCCACGATTGTCGGCCAAATATCCTTGATTTCGGTCATGACCATGGTTTGTGCTTCGGGGTCTTCCAGCGCTTTGTCCATTCTTGAAAACTGTTGTTTGACGCTTTCTGTTCCCAACATGCCCAGTACGCCTGCCAAGGAGTGGATTTCCCGTTTAAGGGTTTGAATGTCATTGGTTTTCACGCAATCTTCCAGGCGTTCCAGCAGGTTTTCACTGGTTTGCAAAAACTTGCCCAGGTATTTCGCCATTCGTTCGGGTTCAAAACTGTCCATCTTGAAAATTGTGGAGTGACGCGGGCTGTTGGCGGGTTCGGTCGCTGTTGACGCGTGTTCCGACAAGGGCAGTCGTGATGCTTCAGGTCTGCTTTCAAACCCGGTCAATACACCCTCTGTGTTGCGCAAACAGCGTTTGATGGCGTCGAACAGGTTTTTCTCGTGGAAGGGTTTGGTGAGCACATCGTTGATGCCATGTTCTTCGCAGCGGACACGAGTTTGTTCAAAGGCGTGAGCAGTCAATGCCATGATCGGTGTGACGCAATGCACCGCGTTTTCCCGCACCCAGGTGGCCAGTTGATAGCCATCAACGAAGGGCATTTCCAGATCCGAAATCATCAGGTCGAAAGGTTCAGGTGTATTTTTCAAAATCTGTATGGCTTCGCGTCCGTCTTTTGCACAGCGGATCTGATAATTTCCCGGACTCAGGAAATCGAGTAGCAATTCCATGTTGAGTGGGTGATCTTCCACAATCAGCAGTTTGGCCGAGCGCGCTTCAGCGGCATTGCTGGTTTGCGTTTCACTGGTTTTGCTTGCCTTGCGCACAGTGGCGGTTTTTGTGGCTGCTGCAGGCACAGTTTGCTGAACCTGTCGTTCGGCCAGCTTCATCAGGTGCACGGGCAAGATGGGCGTGGTCAGTACACGGTTGTTGGGGTCTGCGCCGTGAACGCGTTGTAGTTCGGTTGCGTTGCGGTTGGACAGCCAAACCAGATTGTTGTTGTGATGCTGGTGGTGGGCCTTGAGCAAGGACAGCAGTTCGGGGGAGGTCGCAGCAATGTCGCTGTCGATGAACACAATGTCCTTGGCTTCAAACGGGCGTTGGTCGGTGATCAGTTCTTCTGCGGAGAGGGCCGCCAGTGGTACATAAAATTGATCAAGAATGCTCGAGATGGAGCGGTGTAGCTTCTGATCCAAAGAACAAATGTAGGCACGTTTGATGTCTGGGCTGTGCAGCAAGTTTGGATTGCGGGCTGGTGCTTCCGCTTCTTGGGTTTTCAGGTTCAAGGTGAAGTAAAACACCGAACCACGACCTGGCGTGGAATGGGCGTGGATATCGCCTTCCATCAGATGCACCAATTCTTTGGCGATGCTCAGACCCAAGCCGCTGCCACCAAACATGCGTGTGGTGCTTGAATCGGCTTGCGTGAATTTGTCGAATACGCGTTGCAGCTGGTCTTTACTCATGCCAATGCCGCTGTCGCTGACGCTGAATTGCAAGGTAACCTGATCATCCAGTTGCTTGAGTACTTTGACCGTCAGGTTGATGTGCCCTTCGCTGGTGAACTTGATGGCGTTTCCGATCAGGTTTTTAAGAATTTGACCCACGCGCAGGGAATCACCGACGAGGCGGTTCAAGGTAGATTGCAGGCCTTTGCCTTGCAGGGTGTACAGCAGGCGAATGTTTTTATCGAGTGCCGAGTTGCCCAAGGTGCCGAACACTTCTTCCATAACGTCGTCGAGCCGGAAGGGGCGTTGCTCCAGCTTGAACATGTCGGATTCAATTTTTGACAGGTCAAGAATGCTGTTGAGCAGGTGCAGCAGGTTGTCGCCAGACAGTTGAATTTTGCTCAGGTAGTCTTTCTGTTTTTCATTCAGATCAGTTTTCAGCGTAAGCGCTGTCATACCAAGAATCGCATTCATGGGCGTGCGAATTTCATGGCTCATATTGGCCAGGAAGGAGCTCTTGATTCGAGACTCATTTTTTGCCCGTTCTTTTTCGACGTTGGCCAGGCTGACTTCTTCCAGTGCCTGCTTTACGCGTTCGCTTTTTTCAAGATCACGCTGGAATGAACGAATCATTCGGTTGAATGCGCGAATCAACAAGTTGATTTCATGGGAGCCCGTGCGGTTGTTCACGCGTACGGTGTAATCGCCCTTCATGATTTCTTCGCTGGCGTTGTACAGCGAATTGATCGGATCAATGACCTTTTTCTTGATGGAGACCAATCCGACAAACAGGCCCAGCAAGAAAAGCAGGGTAAAGACCACGTCCAGGTAAACACTGTAGGTGAGCTCTTTGCGTGAGGAATCGATCAAGCCCAGATAGCGACTTTTTTCGCGCGCAATGAAACTTGATAATTCGGCTGAAAGTGCATTGGTCAATTCGATGTGTTCACGATCAAACAACACGCCGAATGTTTCTTTCACCTCGGGGGGTGACAGGTATTGGCCTTCCTGTTTGTCTACGAAACGGGTAATGCCGCTGGCAAACGCGCTGAGTTCGTTTTTTTCGAGTTGGTGGCGAAGGTCCAGAATACGTTCGATCACTGGTTCGTTTTCAGTGATGAAGCGAAGTGAGTACAGCCGCTCACTGAGATTTTGACCAATACCCCATGAGACCGAGGAGTCTTTGTTTTGACCCGTGATGACATCAACCCAGTAGTCAGCACCTACTTCATCGGTGTAGATTCGGCTGCCGTTGTGTAACCCGACAATGTCCAGGTAGTGGTTGATGTACTCAGGGTTTCGGCTGGCTGCGTACAGCAATACCAGCTTTCGCATGGCTTCGAACTCGGCAAGCGTGCGCGTTAAAATGGCTTCGTCAGAGGCCCACGCCCGGTAGTAATCTTCTTGCACGGTTTGCTGGTGAATCGAAATGCTCTTCACACCGATGCCGAAAATCGAAAACACCAGAATGAGTAAACCAAATATTCGAATCAGCAGAGTTAGTTTCATGGGCCAGCCTTGTTATTGGAATTGTTCGGCCCCAGCTCACTGACTTTGCGCTTCTTCAAGCAATCGCGATTGTCGTTCTGCTTTGGTAAAAATGGACACGGCATGGGCCCGATTCTGAGCACCTAGTCTAACAAGTACTTCGCGCATGTGGGCACGAACAGTCTCTGGACTTAAATTCATGTCTCGTGCGGCTTCTTTGGCGGTCATGCCCACTGCAATTCTGCGCATGATTTCAACCTGTCTCCAGGTCAGCGGTTTTTTCGAGCCTGGTGCAATGATATTCGACTGAAATTCATTTTTGGACTTCATCTTGTCGGCGCTCATTCCTTCCTGGCAGCTAACGCCAGTGGCCATGAGACCTTTCATGACTGCATTCAGCAGCTCATGGTAGTCGGCTGATTTGCGCACACAGGGAATTTCCATCTCGCCCAGTTCCTGGAGGATGTCATCGTGTGTGGTGCCAGTGAAGGCCAACAGTTGTGAAAACGGAAACAGGTTGCGTACGCGTCGGGCGGAGTTCACCCCTTCGCAGTCAGGCAGGTTCAAATCGAAAATGACCAGTCGTGGGTTTTCGTGAATGTGTTGTTCGCTGGCCTGGATAGTCGGCACTTTGAGCACAGTCAGGTCTGGCGCATGCTCGGTCAGCATGTCGGCTAGCATCATGGATACCAGCGGGTGATCTTCAATTAAAAGTACAGCGTTGGGGTTCATTCGGCAACCTCCCAATTTGTTTGCCAGAAATAAAAACCGGTATGACCGATATCTTTAAATGATGTTACGTGTGAACCCTCGAAGCGATGCCCCTTCATTTGGAGGATGGCTTCATTTGAAGCGTGCAGGTACAGAAAGTCTTGTCCCTCAAATAGGGGGGGATCTCTTTGTGCTGATGGTGGTTTGCTGCCTATCCACTAACCTAACGGTATTGAGTCTAAATGCCGTTTGGCCAGGTGAATGTTGTGAGTGAGTCGGAATCAAAACCGCTGGAAGTTTGGGTCGCTGAAGATTCACCTTTTTACCGTTTGGTGGTCGAAGAGGCGATTGAGGAAATTACCAAAGTCACTTATCTGTCAATTTCGCTGACAGTATTCGAGCGTTTTGGAGACATACGGGCAGCCTTTGACCAGGCCGAACGAGGACTTCGGTCGCTGCCTTCCGCGGTGTTGTCTGATCTTCATTTTCCCGACAATGCGCACGATGATTTGCAAGACATCCTTGTCTTTTACAGCAGATATGTCCATGCAGTTCCAGTGTCGTACATGTCATGCAATCTTGAAAGTCTGGAGCTTGCTGAAAGCCTGGCCGAGAATCGTTCGGATGCTTTGCAGCAAGCCCGGTTCTTGCGCAAGGACACCGCCGAAACAATGACCAATCTGGTCAAAACCATTCATGCCATGGTGTTTGCGCCACGTACGCACCATTCAAGTCTTGGTGCCACGCTGGCCTGAGCTTGTTGATCGATTAGTTCTCAAACACCCGAAATACAATCAGGAAACACGGTGCATTGCGCGCGGTGTCCAAAAATGGTGAGATCAGGATGTCGCACGGCATTTTGTGCCCCGGGTTGATCTCGTATTCTGTTTTCACAAGAATTTTCTGACGACTCAAAAACCCGACCAGCAACTGACGGTAGTGTCGCGTTGGTATGCGTCCGTGTATCAGGTGATAGGGATTGCGCCCCAACCATTTGTCACGCCCTTGGCCCACAAATGTTTCAAATGCCGAATTCATGTACAGCAAGCCAAAGGGATCTTTGGTTTTCCGAATGTCGTTGGTCACCATAATGACTTCGCGAATTTGCTCAATCGCGGAATTCAACATGTACAAGTCGCTGCTTTGATTTTTGCGTTTGGTGATGTCTTTTATCAGGATGGTGTAACCCGTACCTGATCTGAAAACACGCAGCGAAATCCAGCGTTTGATGAATCCCACAAACTGTTCAACAGATTTCGAAAAGCCAACCTGGTTGACGTTTTCCAGCAATGCGGCAAACTGGTTTTTGTCCAAGTCCGGGATTAATTCATTCAAAGGCATAGCGTGCACAAAAAGTTCTTTGTCTTTTTGCAGCAAGGCTTTCGCATTGCGGTTCACAAAGCTGACATTCAGGCTTGAATCGATTTCAACAAGGCCATCGGTAAGGTTGTCGACGATCAGGTTGTAGGTCAGCAGGTTTTTTTCCAGACCCTGTTCCATTCGCCGTGTTTCAGAAATATCTACAATCGAACCGTATAGTCCCATGGGCACACCATCGTCACTGATCGAGGGGCGAATCATCATGCGAAACCATTTCTTCTTGTCGTGTTGTCCAAGTGATTCAAATTCAAGACTGGCGGGTTTGCGGTTGTTGATGCACTCAATAAAAAGTACGGCGATATTTCTGCCAGACAATTTGGAAAGAATAGAACTCAGATGGAAAATGGAATTCAGTGAGTCTTTGTTCGAGCCAAGTACCTCGCGCAAAATTTCAGTGGTTTTAAGCGATCCACTCTCGAGGTGGTAATACCATCCACCTACCTTGGCGAGGGTGCCTGTCAGGTTCAACAGGTTTTCATCAAAAATGGATTTTTGGACTGACGATGACTTGTTGATCATCGCAGTAAAGCTGGCGATGACAGACGGCTTTTTGAATGCGGTGAATCCTTTCTTGGGGCATAACGCCATGCGAAGCCAAGTGCTGTTTTCATCCTGAAAATTCAGACGCACCCAGGCTTCGGATGGTGTGTTGCTGCCAAGGCACTGATTCAGGATTTTTGAAAAGGTTTCTTGATCTTCGCCATAAAGCAGATCAATAAAACTTTCCTTTTGTTTTAATTTTGTGAATTCATTGTCATCCGCACTGGCCAGCCCGGTGATTAATCCTTGGTGGTCCAGCGCAAGGCGACCTTTTACAGTTTCCCTTAAAAAAGATTTGGGAAACTTTTTCAGATCAAGGTTCGGCTCCATCCGTGGAAGGTTGCCGGGGTCCGCAGCAATCTCGGGGTGAAGCGTTTCCAGGGAAGGATCACTGATTTTTTTTACAAGACCAAACAAGCGTATGTCGTCTGCATTGCCGCTGTCATAAACCTGTTCTTCAAAGCGAACAATGTCGCCGCTGGGCAAGCAGACGCGATAGGTAAATGCGATGCCGTTGCGTTCCAGTCGCGCTTTCTCAACCATTTTCCGATCTTCTTCAATGGGCAGATTGTTGAACCAGCTGGCTTGCACCACAGGTGTTTGCGACAGGTTCAACCATTTTTCCATGGACGGCGACAATTCGATCTGTCCGCCATGTGCTGTGTTTTTCCAGCTACCCAAACCTTGGTTGTTGTAGTTTTGTTGTTGTTTGGAATTCAATTCGTTTGATTCTTTGGCTTTCAGGGCACGTTCAACGAGGCTGTGTTCAACCAGTTTGGCCAGGGCAACTGCAACAGTTACTTCAGTCTTGGTCCAGATCCGAGCCGTGTCGTCGAGCAGGCAAAACGTAGCGATGTTATTGCCACTCACTGAGCTGATCGGTATGCCCAAATAAGCGCGAATCCAGGGGCTGCCAAGCACAAGGGGGTTGGTCCTGAACACGGGGTGTTCCAGGCAGTCGTTGATGACATGTGGTTGTTGGTGTTGGATGGTGTGAGAGCAAATGGAAAGATCGCGTGGAACTTCTCTGACTTCAAATCCCCGTTTCGCTTTAAACCACAGGCGATCGGAATCAACAAAGGCGATAAAGCAGAATGCGCAATTGAACGCCGACAGACCAAGGTCGACCAGCGCTTCAAAATACTCTTCTTTTTCCGTGTCCAGAATTTCGAGTTGGTAAAGCTCAGTGAGCCTGACTGCCTCGTTGATTTCTTTTGGACTGCTCATTATGGAAGTGTCTCCATCCCTCTTTTCTCTTGGTAACCACTTTACACTTTGTCACCCGTACGAGGGACTACACTTTTGAACTACCCAATAAAAAAAAGGAGAGTTTCGTGAGTTATTGCCCTAGTGAATGCTTAATAGTACCCGCAATTGCTCTACGCGTTTCCGGTTCGCATCCAGGTCGCTATAACCTACGCGGGAAGCGGACCGCACATGAAGCAATCCACTGCCTTGGTCGACGCGAAATTCAACATCATCTACGAAGCCAAACAGGTCGCTGGTAAATGTGCTGGCCATGTACTGTTGATTTGAAAAATTCACATCGCCGCCCAGTAGCTCAACAACCTCTTTGACTTTCAGCAAGGGTTCGGCACCCATGCCTGGTGTAATGGGAAGTGCGGCAATTGCATGGTTATCAGAAGGTGAGCTTTCACTGCTCACGCAGTTTGGTTTGCTTGGGCAGGGCGCCAGCTGCCCATTGGTCAATCCGGGGGGGCTTCCTGTCTCGGAGTAAAGGCCAAGACCCAGGAACACAACAATCACCAAAGTGACCAACACAATCAAGCTGAGCAATGCTCTTTTCACGTAAAAGCCCCTTCTGTCATATACTGATTGTTAAATTTTCTCCAGTTTAGCGGTCAGTGAGATCAGATGTCCAAGCCTTTGCAATTTAAGTTGTCCGAAGAAGATGTTTCCCGCATTGTAGAAATGGCATGGGAAGACCGGACGCCATTTGAAGCCATCGAACTGCAATTTGGTTTGAATGAATCGCAAACCATCGAGCTGATGCGTGCAAACATGAAGGCCAGCAGCTTCAAAATGTGGCGCGAGCGCGTCTCCGGTCGCAAAACCAAGCATTTAAAGTTGCGCGGTTTTGCCGGCACCAAAGCCTACGCGCCTGGGCACTACAAAATTCGCTAATTGAGAGGCTGAAAATCAGGTTCAATCGGGAGGCCGTTAATGCCAAAGGATCAGCACAACTCGCCATTGGCTTCGCGTGGCGGGCAGGAATGGATGCTGTGGTTTGGGCGTGCGTCCCAGCACCTGCCCGATGTGCACCGTGCATTTCAGTTTTTGGAAAGCAGTTGCGAACTTCTTGATTCGGTCGAAGACGCGGATTTGAAATCCAGGCCACGCAAACTCAAACAACTCATCAACCGATTCGTGGGGCAGGCCCGTTGCCCCTCAGCGCAATCATGCGAACGTATCGCGGTGCGAACCCAGATTCTCGACGGCTGGTTGCAATCGGAGTTGCAGCGCCACCAAGATCCCAACCTGTTGGTAGAGCTGGGCGCGCATGGACTTCAGAAATTGCTGACGATCTGCGAGGGGGCCGATGACAAACATGGTTTTCTGCTGAAGGCCGTTCGGGAATTTACCCGTGACTGGTTGAATATTGTCTCCAGTCGTATAGACAATCCCATAGAGCGTGCGCACTTGGTGTATCCCGTTGCCATGTTGGATCAAGCTGGTTTGGTGGACCCCTCGTGGTGGTGGAAACAAATTGCACTGTGTGACCGGCACACAGTATTGGGCTTGCTAGAGCTTGAAATCAATGAAATGAACGAGATGCAGCCCACCAGCAATGTCAGCTGGCGTTCTTTCGATAAACGCTGGCGAAGGCTGCGAGTCCGTGCGCTTCTTGAATATCTGGGTGATAAACGCTTGTTGGCCGAACTGCTCAGGAAATCGGCGGTAGATGATTTCGAGGCTGTGGTCGCCGTTCGCATGTTGCGCGACGCGGGTCGCTCTCGTGAGGCCATTGTTCAGGCCGAACAGTGGTTGCGAGCCTTGCCCAGAAGCCCCGTGTTGGCCGAAGCATTGTTCGATCTATATACCAACGACGGATGGGATGAAGAGGCTTTGGCGCTGGCCGTAACCCATTATGGCTATGACCCCAACCCGGTGTGGGTTGAGCGCTTGGGTCGCTTGGTGTCGCCCGCAGCCAAAGCACAGGTCAAGGTCTGGAAAAAACACCAGACCGTGTAGCGACTTGCTAAAGCAAGTCCATTTGTCCTTTTCGGGTTTTGAAGCGAAATGATTCGAGTACGGTTTTGCCCTGCGGATTGGCAAAATGTTTCAGCTCAAGGCCGGCTTGCAAATGCCCCGTTTGAATTACTCGCAAATACCAGCCGCAGTTACCCTGTTGAATCATTTGTTTTGGGGCGGCGCCATAGCCCATGCGGATCGCAAATTTGTGACAGGGTTCGCGCGGATCCGTCACGCGAAGGCGTACCTCACCCAGCTCAAATTCGTCGCCAATTCGCACGAGTGTTTCATCAAGTCCTTCCACCACGAGGTTTTCGCCCAAAAAGCCCCAAGGCAAATCAGCGTCCAGATTTTTTTCCTGGCGTCGCGCTTTCCAGAATTCATAATGCCCGGCGGGCATCATATACACCGCCTTGTCCATGCCGCCGTGTACCGACAAATTGCACTGCTCATCGCCATGCAATCCCAGCTTTCTGAGTTCGATTGAAGCGGGGTTTTGTTCGGTGCTTACAGCCTGTTTTTTGATGCCACTGGCCTCGGTTTTAATGTCACCTGAGGCCGTTCGATAAACAAGAGGGGCAACCACGCCCGTGCAAATTGCAATCAGTTTCATGAGGCTTCCGTAGTCATTCGGTTTCGCCACTTTACATTGGCTGTGTCGGAAAGCAAACACGGTATGCGATTAGGTGATAATGCCTATAGGAAAAACTTATTTCCGTTTGCTTACAACATGTTAAACTCGAGGGCTAAGTTTGCGGATAAGCGACACATCGATCGCCCGTGCGCTTGGTGTCATGTTCCGGTCACACTGTAGAGCAACGCCAAAGCCCCCGCACAAAAGAATTACATTTGTCTATCTGGAGGTTTTAGCATGAGTGCAGTGCTGTCTATGGTCAGCCAGACCGTGCCGTCTTACGTCAAGCACAAAAAGCTTGTGGCTTGGGTGCAAGAAATTGCGGCCCTGACCGAGCCCAAGAATATTGTGTGGTGCGACGGTTCACAAGAAGAGTACGACCGCCTATGCGCGGAAATGGTTGAAGCGGGAACACTCCGCAAACTCAGCCCTGAAAAGCGTCCGAATTCCTATCTTGCCTGGTCTGATCCCTCAGACGTTGCGCGTGTGGAAGACCGTACTTATATCTGCTCTGAAAACAAGGAAGATGCGGGCCCCACCAACAACTGGGAAGAACCCGCCAAAATGCGCGCCACATTGAACGGTTTGTTCAAAGGCTCCATGCGCGGTCGCACCCTGTATGTGGTTCCATTTTCAATGGGTCCCTTGGGCAGCCCAATTGCCCACATTGGTGTTGAGTTGTCTGACTCGGCCTATGTGGTCGTGAACATGCGCATGATGACGCGCATGGGCAAAGCCGTGTACGACGTACTTGGCGAAAACGGCGAGTTCGTGCCTTGTGTACACACTGTGGGCGCCCCGCTGGAAGCCGGTCAGAAAGATGTGTCATGGCCCTGCAACCCAAGCACCAAGTACATTGTTCATTATCCTGAAACACGCGAAATTTGGTCGTATGGCTCCGGCTACGGCGGCAACGCACTGTTAGGCAAGAAGTGCCTGGCACTGCGCATTGCTTCCACCATGGGTCGTGATCAGGGCTGGCTGGCCGAGCACATGCTGATTTTGGGCGTAACAAACCCCGAGGGCAAGAAGTACCACGTGGCTGCCGCTTTCCCGTCTGCCTGCGGCAAAACAAACTTCGCGATGCTGATTCCTCCCGCATCAATGAAGGGTTGGACTGTGACCACCATTGGCGACGACATCGCCTGGATCAAGCCCGATGCCAACGGCAAGCTGCGCGCGATTAACCCCGAAGCGGGTTACTTCGGCGTTGCGCCCGGAACCAACACCAAGACCAACTCCAATTGCATGGCTTCCCTGAATGCCAACGTGATATTTACCAACGTTGCGCTGACAGATGACGGTGACGTGTGGTGGGAAGGTTTGACCAAGGAAGCGCCTGCGCACCTGGTTGACTGGACCGGTCAGGATTGGACTCCAGATTGTGGTCGCAAGGCTTCACACCCCAATGCCCGTTTCACCGTGGCCGCCGAACAAAACCCGGTGATCGACAACAACTGGGACAACCCGGCTGGTGTTGAAATTGACGCGTTCATTTTTGGTGGTCGCCGTTCAACCACAGTGCCCTTGGTCACCGAAGCCCGTAACTGGGTTGAAGGCGTTTACATGGCTGCAACCATGGGTTCAGAAACAACTGCTGCCGCATTTGGTCAGCAAGGTGTGGTTCGCCGTGACCCATTCGCCATGTTGCCATTCTGTGGCTACAACATGTCCGATTACTTCCAGCACTGGCTCGATTTGGGCAAGAAGCTGGAATCGTCTGGCGCCAAGTTGCCCAGCATTTTCTGTGTGAACTGGTTCCGTACCGATGCCGATGGCAAGTTCATCTGGCCTGGTTTTGGCGAAAACATGCGCGTTTTGGCATGGGCGCTTGAGCGTGTGGAAGGCAAGGGCAAGGGTGTTGATCATGTGTTTGGCACATCGCCGAGCTATGAAGACATCTCTTGGGACGGTCTTGAGTTCAGCAAAGATCAATTCGAGTCCATTACGGCGATTGATAAAGCGGCCTGGCTTGAAGAGCTTGACCTGCATGCCGAATTGTTTGAGAAGCTGAAGCACAACCTGCCGGCACAGCTGGAAGAAACCAAAGCACAAATCGCTAGCCGTTTGGCGGCCTGATTTGGCTTACACGTTTTGACTTTTTTCTGATACTCCGGAATTAGTCCTATGGCGGGCGCCCACAAGGCGCCCGTTTTCTTTTCTGCGGAAATTTTTGCATGTTCGAAAACATCGAATTGTGGGTTCTGGTTGCACTGTGTGCTGCGGCATTTGCGGCGGGCTTGATTGATGCCATGGTGGGTGGGGGCGGTTTGATCCAGATCCCGGCGCTATTTGGTTTGCTGCCAAGTCAAGGACATGCAACTTTGTTGGGGACCAATAAAATATCAAGCGTAGTTGGCACCACATTTGCCGCTTACAAATACGCCAAGGCCATTCAGGTGCCCTGGAATGCAGTATTGCCAGCCACGGCCATGGCGTTGATCGGTGCCTACTGTGGTGCTTATATCGTTACCCAAATTTCGACTGAAGTGTTGCGTTTGATGTTGCCGCTGTTGTTGATTGCAGTGGCTGTATATACCTTTTTGCGCAAAGACTTGGGCAGTGTTCATGCACCCAAGCTGGATAAGAATCGAGAACGTTTTTTCGGGGCCTGTGTCGGTTTGAGTATCGGCTTTTATGATGGTTTTTTTGGGCCAGGCACCGGTTCATTCTTAATGGTCGCCTTTGTGGTGTTCTTTGGCTACGACTTTCTGGCGGCCACGGCCGGAGCGAAGATGGTGAACATTGCCTGCAACCTGGCCTCGCTGGCATGGTTTGCACCAGCAGGGCATGTCATTGTTGCCTTGGGGTTGTTGATGGCCGTGTTTAACTTGGCGGGTGCGAGGGTAGGGGCTAGTCTGGCGATTCGGAAGGGTGCCGGGTTTGTGCGCAAGGCATTGTTGACGGTGGTGTTCCTTTTGATTCTGCGGACGAGCTACGACAGCTACTGGCCGTACGTGAAGGCGTGGTTGGCCTGACTGTTTCACGTGGAACACGTCGGTGAGTCGGGCCTTGAAAGATATGCAGGATTTGCTACATGGATGATCTGAGGCTTGGGTGCGACGCCAGCTGGCCTAAGCAAGCCTTCTGATTCCGGCTTGATGCTTCTGGCTTGGGGCATGCGAAACGCTTAAGCGTCTTCGCATCGATCCCCTGGATCGCCCCGCGCTGCGAAGCCGCCGGGAAGCCTTGCAAAGCCGGCCAGCCGGGTCGCACCCAAGCCTCACCTCATACACAACGCCCGCGTGTCGCCAGTGCCTCACAAGTCCATTTGCCAGCGCGCTCAGGCCGCAATGCCCTCGCAGCGCCGATCAAGAAAACCTGCCCGTTTGAATTCACCCGCCACGGTCGGCCATCGGCCGGCACCGAGACTCGGCCCGCCCTTTTGCCGAGCGAGGTGAGTCAGGGTGGATCTCAAAAAGGGAAATACAGGTTTTCTGGCGAGAGAGGGTATGCGCCTGAGCAAGCTAGCGCTTTAACAAAGTGATTGGGTGTTGCGCTGCATCGGGCGTCTCAGTTGTCTGTTTTCTGTTCCACGTGAAACATGTTCGCTTGGGCAAAATCGTGCCGAGGCATATAATTGCGCCATTGCCGCCGAATCGGGTCAGCTCGAATTCGGCATTTGAATTTTGAATCCTGTGTTGGATTCCGGCACCAAGTGCCAGGAGTGAATAATGTTTTATCCCGAAGAGTTTGATGTCATTGTTGTGGGTGGTGGCCATGCCGGTACCGAGGCGGCGCTTGCTGCTGCACGAGCGGGAAGCAAAACGCTGCTGCTGACACACAACATCGAAACACTTGGGCAAATGTCCTGTAACCCATCCATTGGTGGAATTGGTAAAGGCCATCTGGTGAAGGAAGTTGATGCGCTGGGTGGAGCCATGGCCATTGCCACTGATGAGGCGGGTATTCAGTTTCGTATTCTCAATGGCTCAAAAGGCCCGGCTGTGCGCGCAACCCGTGCCCAGGCCGACCGCGTGTTGTATCGGCAAGCCATTCGCACTCGCCTTGAAAATCAACCCAACCTTAGTTTGTTCCAGCAATCTGTTGAAGACCTTTTGCTGGACGGCGACCGCGTGTGCGGTGCTGTGACGCAGGTGGGTTTGAAGTTCAAGGCCAAGTCGGTCGTGCTTACCGCGGGTACCTTTCTGAACGGCAAAATCCATGTGGGCTTGCAAAATTATTCTGCAGGCCGGGCAGGAGACCCTCCGGCAATTGGCTTGGGAATGCGCCTTCAAGAAATGAAGTTGCCCCAAGGACGCCTAAAAACAGGTACGCCACCGCGCATCGATGGTCGAAGCATTGATTTCTCGGTCATGCAAGAGCAGCCTGGCGATCTCGATCCAGTGCCGGTATTTTCATATCTCGGAAACACGGCCATGCACCCACGGCAATTGCCGTGCTGGATTACGCACACCAACCAGAATACCCACGACATTATCCGGGGTGGCCTCGACCGAAGTCCCATGTACACGGGCGTAATAGAGGGGGTTGGTCCTCGGTATTGTCCATCCATCGAAGACAAAATTCACCGCTTTGCTGACAAGGAATCACATCAAATTTTCCTTGAACCGGAAGGTTTGACCACCAACGAGTATTATCCCAACGGCGTGTCCACCTCCCTTCCATTTGATGTGCAGCTTAATTTGCTGCATTCCATCAAAGGGCTGGAAAATGCGTACATCATGCGCCCCGGGTATGCGATCGAATACGATTACTTTGACCCGCGTGCACTGAAAACCACCTTGGAAACCAAAGCCATTGAAGGCCTGTTCTTCGCTGGTCAAATCAATGGCACAACAGGTTACGAAGAAGCCGCTGCCCAGGGTTTGCTGGCGGGTGTTAATGCAGCGCTCATGGTGCAAGGCAAAGATCAATGGACTCCACGCCGAGACGAGGCCTACCTGGGCGTGCTTGTAGACGATTTGACCAGCAAAGGTGTGGCAGAGCCCTATCGCATGTTCACCAGCCGTGCTGAATACCGTTTAAGCCTGCGTGAAGACAATGCAGACCAGCGCCTCACGCCAATTGGTCGAAAGTTGGGTTTGGTCGACGACATTCGCTGGAAAGCATTCTCGGAAAAGCGCGAGGCAGTCGAGCAGGAAAAGCAGCGACTACGTTCCACGTGGATCAATCCAAAAATTGTGGCGCAAGCCGAAGCCGAGCGCGTGCTGCACAAAGGCATCGATCGTGAATACAACCTGTACGATCTGCTCAAGCGCCCGGATGTCAGCTACCAAGACCTCAGTACGCTGAGTAAAGAAAATGGCGAATTCGCCTTGAGTAATCCCTTGCAGCAAAGCGATCTGGTTTCCCAGTTGGAAATCGAAGTGAAATACGCGGGTTATGTGTTGCGTCAACAGGCGGAAGTTGAGCGTGGGGTAGGCAATGAGTCAATTCGTCTTCCTGCCGATTTTGATTACGCCAGCGTGAACGGATTGAGCAAAGAAGTGCAGCAAAAGCTGAACACCCACAAGCCTGAAACGATTGGGCAAGCGGGCCGCATTCAAGGCATTACACCGGCTGCGATTTCGCTCTTGCTGGTGCACTTGAAGAAACGGGATTTGCTGAATCGCAAAGCCAATGCCACCAAGTTGTCGGACGGTACCGCGGAGCAAGTGGCTTGAATTCAGTGCATCGAAAGCCAAAGTCTGAAACCCTGGGGTCTTCAGACCAAGCGCTACTGGAAGAGGGTATTGCCTGTCTACGCCTGGGTTTGAGTGCTGAGCAACATGGGCAATTGTTCAAATATGGGCAGCTGATACAAAAATGGAACCGGGTGTATAACCTCACGGCCATTCGCAACAATCGGGAACTGGTCACGCACCATTTACTCGACTCCTTGGCGGTGTTGCCCGAACTATCTTTTGCGCTTCAGTCCACGCCCAATCCAAGAATTCTGGATGTAGGTGCGGGAGCCGGTTTGCCCGGCTTGGTATTGGCGATTGCCCAACCGGCTTGGAATGTAACCCTGATCGACACGGTTCAAAAAAAAGCGGCTTTCATGCAACAAGCCATTGCCAGTCTGGGTTTGAAAAATGCCCAGGCAGTGCATGGCAGGGTGGAAGAGTTTCAAGCAAGCCTGCCCTTTGATTTGATATGTTCCCGAGCATTCTCAAGCATCGACAACTTCATTGGGCTTGGCCAGCATGTATTAGCAGAGCACGGGCAGTTTGCCGCTTTGAAGGGGCGAGTCGAAGTCGACAGCGAAGTGCCCGCAGGTTGGCGAATTGAGGCACTTCATCCAATTGAAGTGCCATTCTTGGACGAGGCAAGGCACTTGTTCATGATTAAACGCTAAAATCAAAGCATTCATTCACAGGACAAGAAGATGGCGAAAGTTTTCTGCATTGCCAACCAGAAGGGTGGCGTGGGAAAAACCACCACCGCGGTGAATCTGGCTGCCGGTTTGGCCATGGCCAAACAGCGTGTGTTGCTGGTCGATCTCGATCCCCAAGGCAATGCCACCATGGGTTGTGGCATCGACAAGCGAAGCGTTAAACACACGGTTTACCAAGTGCTGGTGGGCATGGTGGGCGTGGCTGAAGCCACCGTTCGTGCAGAAGGCGAGTTCGATGTTCTGGCCGCCAACCGCGAGCTGGCGGGTGCAGAAGTGGAAATGGTCGAATTCGAAGACCGTGAAATCAAGCTGCGCGAGGCAATTGCCCAGGTTGACGGTCAATATGATTTCATCTTGATCGACTGTCCGCCAGCGCTGTCTTTGCTCACACTCAATGCACTGTGCTGCGCCAATGGCGTGGTAATACCCATGCAGTGCGAATACTACGCACTGGAAGGTTTGAGCGATCTGGTCAACACCATCAAGCAAGTGTGCAAAAACCTGAACCCGAATTTGACCATCATTGGTTTGTTGCGGGTCATGTACGATCCGCGCATGACATTGGCCCAGCAAGTGTCTGCCCAGCTCGAAAAACATTTTGGCAACAAGGTGTTCAAAACCATTATTCCGAGAAATGTGCGCTTGGCTGAGGCCCCTAGTTACGGTGTGCCTGGCGTCTTGTTTGACAAGTCCAGCAAAGGCGCAAAGGCCTATCTGGACTTCGCCAACGAAATGGTCGAGCGGCTTGGCTTGCCCATTGCAGCTTAAATCGCGGCCTAAGCCAATTGCAGTCTAATCCAATTCAGCAGAAGAAAATATGAACGCAATCAAACGTACCAAAGGCCTGGGAAGGGGTCTGGAAGCGCTATTGGGCCCCTCCGGTGACGATGTCAACAAAGACATGGGTGAGCAGGTCATGACACTGCCATTGGGCAAGCTGCAGGCCGGTAAATACCAGCCGCGTTCGCGCATGGATGAAAGTTCCCTCCTGGAGTTGGCCGAGTCCATCAAAAGCCAGGGCATTATGCAGCCCATCCTGGTGCGGCCAATTGGTTCAGGCAAATACGAAATCATCGCGGGTGAACGCCGTTTCCGCGCATCAAAAATAGCAGGTTTGGCCGAAGTCCCTGTATTGGTGCGTGCGGTTCCCGATGAGTCTGCCCTGGCCATGGCATTGATTGAAAACATTCAGCGCGAGGACTTGAATCCGCTGGAAGAAGCGCTGGGCGTGCAGCGTTTGATTCGTGAGTTCAATTTAACCCACGAAGACGCCGCCCGTGCCATTGGCCGATCCCGCAGTGCAACAAGCAATATGTTGCGCTTGTTGAACCTTGCTGAGCCGGTGCAAACCATGCTGCTGGCTGGTGACGTAGAAATGGGCCACGCTCGGGCCTTGTTGGCTTTGAATGCGGCAGAGCAAATTGCGTGCGCCAATGAAGTGGTGAACAAGCGTTTGTCCGTTCGTGAAACAGAAAAGCTCGTGAACGACTGGGCCAGCGACCACGACCGGGTGGCCACCAAGCCCAAGCAAACTGCGGATGTACGTCGCCTGGAAGAGGGCTTGGCCGATTGGTTGGCCAGCGCAGTTCAGTTAAAAGCCAATGCAAATGGCAAAGGCAGTGTTACTATTAAATTCAATAATTTGGACGAACTGGACGGTGTGCTGGAGCGCATCGGATTTCCCAAAGAAGAGCTTTAACTTCTGCACCAAATCGGTGTGAAAAATAAGCCGTTTTCGTTTGACGAGGGGCCGTACAAACCCCTATAATCTGGCGGTTTGTCAAAAACACGTGAGCCTTGCGGAAAATACGTATCCGAATAAGGTTAAATGTGGCAGCGCAGCAAATATGTGGAAAATAGTTGGACTCCAATGGGTCGTCGGGGTGATAGTCTGCCTCCTTATGTTGTTGGTGTCCCCAATTCACGCGCAGTCTGCCGTTTGGGGTTTCGTCGCCGTTGCGTTGCCGAGCACATTGTTCGCCGCACGGTTGGCCTTGGGTAGTAAAACCCCCATGGGCGGAACCTTTGTGTTTTTGACCGGAGAATTCCTGAAGGTTGGCGCAACAATCGCGATTATGTTTGTAGCGAGTCAAGTTGACCCGAACATTGTTTGGTGGTCCTTGATCCTCACTGCGATCGTCACCCTCAAAAGCTATTTTTTGGCATTTTTCTTGAGATAAGTATGGCATCTTCACCGAATGGGCAAACGCCCTCAGAGTACATCGTCCATCACTTGCAGCATTTCGCTACCGATAAGCAAAAATTTATCGTCGATTTCTCAGTGATCAACCTGGACACGATGTTTTTCTCCATCCTGTCCGGTTTAATCGTAATCTTCATGCTGTATAAAGCGGCATCCAAAGCCACTTCTGGCGTACCTGGGCGTTTTCAGGGCTTCGTCGAGATGATGGTTGAAATGGTTGAAAACCAGTCCAAATCAATTGTGCACGGCGACCGAACCTTCATTGCCCCTTTGGCTCTGACCGTGTTCCTGTGGATCATTGTCATGAACACCTTTGACTTGATCCCCGTGGACCTGATCCCCATGGCCTGGGGCCAACTGATGTACCAACTTGGCTATGCAGCCAGCGCTGGTGACCCCTACATGCGTGTGGTGGCCACGGCCGACCTGAACGGTACCTTGGGCTTGTCGCTCGGCGTGTTGTGCCTGATGCTTTACTACTCTGTAAAGATCAAAGGCGCGGGCGGCTTTGTTCACGAACTGTTCTGCGCACCTTTCGGTGCCAACCCACTGCTGTGGATCCCCAATTTTGTATTGAACCTGATTGAATTTGCCGCGAAAACCGTGTCCTTGGGCATGCGACTTTTCGGCAACATGTATGCAGGCGAATTGGTGTTCATGCTGATCGCTTTGCTGGGTGGCGCGGCTGCGTTGTCCTTGGGTGGAGCATTTGCCTTCTTGGGCCATGTGTTGGCCGGAACAATCTGGGCGATTTTCCACATTCTGATCGTGTTGCTCCAGGGCTTCATTTTCATGATGTTGACCTTGATCTACATTGGCCAGGCGCATCAGGGCCACTGATCGATTTTTAGTTTTTTTGGTTTTTTTAATTTTTCATTTTTTCAATTTAAGGAGTTGTCATGACTAACGTTGCTTTCGTAGCTCTTGCTTGCGGCATTATCATTGGTTTGGGCGCGATCGGCGCTTGTATCGGTATCGCGATCATGGGTGGTAAGTACCTGGAAGCTTCTGCGCGCCAGCCAGAACTGATGAACGAACTGCAAACAAAAATGTTCGTTTTGGCCGGTCTGATCGACGCTGCGTTCCTGATCGGTGTTGGTATCGCGATGATGTTCGCGTTTGCTAACCCATTTGTTGGTTAATTTACAGCCACTTCCTTCGAACAACACCGCACGAATGTTTTAAGTCCAATTCGTGCGTTTTAGAGGAAACATGCCGTGAACTTAAACGCAACGCTGTTTGCTCAGCTCGTCGTTTTCTTCATCTTGGCGGTCTTTACGATGAAATTCGTATGGCCCCCGCTGATCAAGAGCATCGATGAGCGTGCAAAGAAAATCGCAGACGGCCTGGCCGCTGCAGAACGTGGTAAGCAGGCTTTGGCAGAAGCCGGTCGTAAAGCTGAACAGGAACTGGCTGTTAGCCGTTCTGAAAATCAGCAACGCCTGGCCGAAGCAGAAAAGCGTGCCCAGCAGATTATTGAAGAGGCAAAACAACAAGCCGAAGTTGAGCGCAAGCGAATTCTTGCGCAGGCTGAAGCGGAAGCTGCAAACGAAGCACAACGTGCCCGTGACCAGTTGCGCGATCAGTTGGCAACACTCGTGGTGAAAGGCGCAGAGCAAATCCTGAAGAAGGAAGTGAACGCCCAGGCCCACGCAGATTTGCTGAATCAACTGAAAGCGGAACTGTAAGCCTAAAGCTTAAGGAAACACAAAATGGTCGAACTATCCACCATCGCCCGTCCTTACGCTGAAGCAGCGTTTGATGTTGCCAAAACATCAAGCCTGAAACAGTGGAGTGATTGGCTACAGTCGTGGTCGGCAGTCGCATGCAACGCAGACATCAAATTGCTGGTCAGCAACCCTAAGTTGACTGACGAGCAGGTGTTGAAGGTGTTTGTTGAACTGACCAAGACACCGGCGGAAGCGCAAGCAACGAATTTTTTGAGTGCGCTTGTGGAAAATGGCCGTTTGCTGGCCTTGCCAGAAATCGCTCGACAGTTCGAAGAATTGAAGAACAGCCATGAAGGTTCTGCAGATGCGGTCATCGCCTCTGCATTCCCCATGACTAATGCTGAAGTTCAAAACGTACGTGGTGCATTGGAAAAGAAATTTGGGTCCAAACTGAACGTAACAGTTCAGGTGGACGAGTCCCTGATTGGTGGCGTGTGCGTCACTGTCGGCGATCAAATTTTGGATAGTTCGGTGCGCGGCAAACTTAACGCGATGAAGGCGGCTTTAACAGCCTAACTTGGCCCTCAAACGTAATTGGAGCAATCAATATGCAGATTAATCCCTCTGAGATCAGTGAACTGATCAAGAGCCGGATCGAAGGCCTCGGATCATCGGCCGACATCCGGACACAAGGTACTGTAGTGTCCGTGAGCGACGGTATTTGCCGCGTTCATGGTTTGTCAGATGTGATGCAAGGTGAAATGCTGGAATTCCCAGGCAACACCTTTGGTTTGGCGCTCAACCTGGAACGTGATTCCGTGGGTGTCGTTATTTTGGGTTCTTACGAACACATTTCTGAAGGCGATCTGGTCAAGTGTACCGGCCGTATTCTGGAAGTGCCCGTAGGTCCCGAGCTGCGTGGTCGCGTGGTGAATGCATTGGGTGTGCCGATCGACGGCAAGGGCCCAGTCAACGCCAAGATGACCGACGTGATTGAAAAAGTGGCCCCAGGTGTTATTGAACGTAAGTCAGTAGACCAGCCGCTGCAAACCGGTGTGAAAGCGATTGATGCCATGGTTCCTGTTGGCCGCGGCCAGCGTGAATTGATCATTGGCGACCGTCAAACTGGTAAAACAGCAGTTGCGATCGACGCGATCATTAACCAGAAAGGCACTGGCGTAACTTGCGTGTACGTGGCTGTGGGCCAAAAAGCCTCTTCCATCGTGAACGTAATCCGCAAGCTCGAAGAGTTCGGCGCTTTGGAGTACACCATTGTTGTGGTGGCTTCTGCATCTGAATCGGCTGCCATGCAATATCTGGCACCTTACTCGGGTTGCACCATGGGCGAGTACTTCCGTGATCGCGGTGAAGACGCTCTGATCGTGTATGACGATCTGTCCAAGCAAGCTGTGGCCTACCGTCAAATTTCCCTGTTGCTGCGTCGCCCACCCGGCCGCGAAGCTTACCCAGGTGACGTGTTCTATCTACACAGCCGTTTGCTCGAGCGCGCATCACGCGTGAACGCCGAATACGTTGAAAAATTCACCAAGGGTGAAGTGAAAGGCAAAACCGGTTCTTTAACCGCCCTGCCAATCATTGAAACCCAGGCTGGTGACGTAACAGCGTTCGTTCCAACCAACGTAATTTCGATTACTGACGGTCAAATCTTCTTGGAAACCGACTTGTTCAACGCCGGTATCCGTCCAGCGATTAACGCGGGTATTTCCGTGTCTCGCGTGGGTGGTGCAGCGCAGACCAAAGTGGTCAAGAAGCTGTCAGGCGGTATCCGTACCGACTTGGCCCAGTACCGTGAATTGGCTGCGTTTGCGCAGTTTGCTTCTGATCTTGACGAAGCAACCCGCCGCCAGCTGGAACGTGGTCGCCGTGTAGTTGAGTTGTTGAAGCAGCCCCAGTACGCCCCATTGAAAACATGGGAAATGGCACTGGCCCTGTTCGCAATCAACAATGGTTATCTGGATGATGTCGAGGTATCGAACGTTCTTCCTTTCGAGGTTTCTCTGCGTCAATTCATGCAGACAAGCCACAAGGACCTGATCGATCGTATCGAGCAGACTTACGAGTTGTCGAAAGACGATGAGCCAAAGCTGCACGAAGCCGTGAAATCATTCAAGAAAACTGGCGCGTATTAATCAGAGCGATCTGATTGTACCCACCGCATAACTCGGAAGGTCTAGTACCTTCCCAGTCATTGGAGGAAATACGATGTCAGGAATGAAGGAAATCCGGACCAAGATCAAGAGCGTGCAAAACACGCGAAAGATCACGAAGGCGATGGAAATGGTGGCTGCGTCCAAAATGCGCAAAGCCCAGGACCGTATGCGTTCGGCTCGTCCCTATGCGGACAAAGTTCGGAATATTTGCGCCAACCTGGCCAAGGCAAACCCGGAATACCGCCATGAATACATGGTGGCGCGCGACGAAATCAAAAACGTTGCTGCGATTGTTGTGACAACTGACAAAGGCTTGTGTGGTGGCTTGAACACCAACATTCTGCGTTTGGTGACCAGCAAGTTTCAGGAATTGACCGGCAAAGGCGCAAAGGTACGAGCAACCGCAATCGGTACAAAGGGCGCTGGCTTCTTTAACCGCATTGGTGTTGAGGTAACTTCCAAAGTGACAGGTCTTGGTGACAAGCCCCACCTGGAAGCGCTGATCGGTGCAATCAAGGTTCAACTTGATGCATACGTTGCAGGCGAAGTGGATGCCGTTTATTTGGCCTACACCAAGTTTGTAAACACCATGAAGCAAGAAGCCGTGTTCGAGCAACTGCTGCCCTTGGGTGGCGAAAGGCTGCAAGCCGATGAGGGTTCCACGTCGTGGGACTACATCTATGAGCCGGATGCGAAGGCCGTGATTGACGATTTGCTGCTGCGTTACATCGAAGCATTGGTGTACCAGGCTGTGGCAGAAAACATGGCTTCAGAACAATCAGCACGTATGGTTGCGATGAAGGCAGCGTCAGACAACGCCAAGAATGTGATCAGTGAACTGCAACTTACCTACAACAAAGCCCGTCAGGCTGCCATTACGAAAGAATTGGCAGAGATCGTCGGCGGCGCAGCGGCTGTGTAAGCGGAAGTTCGGAACGATTTTGAATTAAGGAAATAACGATGAGTACTGCGACAAACGAAGGAAAAATCGTACAGTGTATCGGCGCGGTGATTGACGTTGAGTTTTCACGCAACAACATGCCGAAAGTGTACGACGCGCTAACCATGGAAGGTTCCGAACTGACACTGGAAGTTCAGCAGCAGCTGGGTGACGGTGTGGTTCGTACCATCTGTTTGGGTGCATCAGACGGCCTGCGCCGTGGCATGGCTGTGACCAACACAGGCAAGCCGATTTCTGTACCAGTGGGCCAAGGCACACTGGGCCGCATTATGGACGTATTGGGTCGCCCAATCGACGAAGCTGGCCCTGTGAAAACCGACGCTACACGTGCCATTCACCAAAATGCACCTGCTTTCGACGAACTGTCACCTTCGACAGAACTGCTCGAAACAGGCATCAAAGTGATCGACTTGATCTGCCCATTCGCCAAAGGCGGTAAGGTAGGCTTGTTCGGTGGTGCGGGTGTGGGCAAGACCGTGAACATGATGGAATTGATCAACAACATCGCCAAGCAACACGGTGGTTACTCCGTGTTTGCCGGTGTGGGTGAGCGTACTCGTGAGGGTAACGACTTCTACCACGAGATGAAAGATTCCAACGTGTTGGACAAAGTGGCACTGGTGTATGGCCAGATGAACGAGCCTCCCGGCAACCGTCTGCGCGTTGCGTTGACAGGCTTGACGATGGCTGAATACTTCCGTGACGAAGGCCGTGACGTTCTGCTGTTCGTGGACAACATTTACCGCTTTACATTGGCCGGTACTGAAGTGTCCGCGTTGTTGGGTCGTATGCCTTCTGCGGTGGGTTACCAGCCAACACTGGCCGAGGAAATGGGTCGCTTGCAAGAGCGCATTACTTCGACCAAGAAGGGCTCCATTACTTCCGTGCAAGCTGTATACGTTCCTGCGGATGACTTGACCGACCCGTCACCCGCTACAACGTTTGCTCACTTGGACGCCACAGTTGTGTTGTCTCGTGACATCGCTTCTTTGGGTATTTACCCTGCGGTGGATCCATTGGATTCCACATCACGCCAGGTTGACCCCAACATCATCGGTGAAGAGCACTACAACGTGGCCCGTGGCGTGCAGCAAACACTGCAGCGTTACAAGGAACTGCGCGACATTATCGCGATTTTGGGTATGGACGAATTGTCTCCAGAAGACAAGCTGGCCGTGGCCCGTGCGCGTAAAATTCAGCGTTTCCTGTCACAGCCTTTCACAGTGGCTGAAGTATTTACCGGTTCACCCGGCAAGTACGTGTCACTGAAGGAAACCATTCGCGGCTTCAAGATGATTGTGAACGGTGAGTGTGACAACTTGCCCGAGCAGGCTTTCTACATGGTAGGTACCATCGACGAAGCCTTCGAAAAAGCCAAGAAAATTCAGTAATCCGACTGGTGTGTCGTGTGCCGGCGAAGGTGAAAACCCAAGTCGGTGCCCATCACAAAGGAAATGAGTATGTCGACAATCCACGTGGATGTGGTGAGTGCAGAAGAATCAATCTTCGAAGGTGAAGCAGAATTTGTTGCTTTGCCCGGAGAGCAGGGTGAGCTGGGTATTTATCCACGCCACACTCCGCTGATTACGCGCATCAAACCAGGTACAGTTCGCATCAAGATTGCAGGTCAGGCTGAAGAAGAAGTGGTGTTTGTGAATGGTGGCGTGTTGGAAGTACAACCCAACTCGGTTACGGTTCTTGCAGACACGGCCCTTCGCGGCGGCGACCTGGATGAAGCAAAGGCTACGGAGGCCAAGCGTTTGGCCGAAGAAGCACTGGCCAATCGCAGTGCGGACATTGACTATGCTCAAGCACAAGCTGAATTGGCTTCCGCGATTGCACAGTTGCAAGCCATCAAGCGCTTGAGAAAAGTACGTTAAAAGCAATACAAGGTTGAGAAACCAGTGAAAAGCCACGGTGAAAGCCGTGGCTTTTTTCTTGGCCGGATGCATTGTGAATACAGGTGGAACCACAGGGTGTGTTCTCGCAACATAAATGGCAATCAAGGAGCCGTTTATGTATCAAAAATTCGATGATCTGTTGAAAGACCTTCAACAGAATCGCCCCAGCAACATGACCCCACTGGGGCGGGTTTTTTTCTTCAATGACCAAGCGGTGTTGCTGCAGCATGGGGAAATGGAAGGAATAACCTGGGTCGACATTCACATTGAATTGAAGCGTTTTCGACTCGACAATCTGGCTGCGGCGAAAAAGGTGCTGCAGGCCAATCGGGAAATGGGCGCGTCAACGCCAATTCCTTCCTGGTTTGCCGTGGACCAGAACAATGATTGCCTGGTGTTCATTAACCGGCTGGATTGGCGACACATTACGTGCAAAATCCTGGAAAACCACATTCTGCGTTGCATTGAACAAATGGGAAGTGCACTGGCAACTGAAGGTGTGTAATCCTCGGTGATGGGTCTACAGGTTAGAATAAAGGCATGAAAATCGCCTTGTATTCTGACTTGCATCTTGAAACGATGCGCCGTTTCCCCGCTTTGGCGGCGGTTCCACAGCCTGTCGAGGAAGTGGATCTAATGATTCTTGCCGGTGATATTCATCAAGGTACCCAAGGCTTGCAGGCCTTGGCTGAACTCGGCGAGAAACAGCACATTTACGTGGCGGGCAACCACGAGTATTACCACCACGACATTGAAATTCTGGACGACCATTTGTTCGAGCTGGCCGAGAGGAAGCAATTGAACTACCTGCAGCGCACCGGTGTGGTTATTCAAGGTGTGCGTTTTTTGGGCTGTACCTTGTGGACCGATTTCAATATTCAACCGGGTTGGCGATTCGGTGCCGAGTTGGTGGCCAAGGCGTTCTTGCCCGATTACAAATTGATTCGCATGCGGGGCAAACAGTTTTCTCCCAGCATGGGTATCGATCTGCACTATCAGAACATTGATTGGCTAGAGTCCGCATTAGCAATGCCTTTTGATGGCAAAACCGTGGTGATCACTCACCACGCGCCTCATCCGCAAAGTATTCATCCGCGTTTCAATTTGAGTCCGATCAATGCGGCATTTGTGTCCGACCTTAGCCGCTTAATGGGCAAGGCCGATGTGTGGGTGCATGGGCACATGCACGACTCGTTTGATTACACCGTGCACAACAACGGAGGCCAAACCCGTGTGCTGGTCAACCCGCGTGGCTATGTGCGTAAAAAAGGCAAGGCACGAAAAATGGAGCGTGGGCAGGTGCAGGTGACGCCACAGGCTTTCGAGAATCCCTTTTTTAATCCACACCTTGTGTTCGAAGTATGAAGCTGGCCGCCAATCTGAGTTGGCTGTACACCGAGCTCGATTTTCTGGCGCGCATCGAGGCCTGCGCCGAAGACGGTTTCAGGCATGCCGAGTGCATGTTTCCCTACGATTATTCTGCTGAACTGCTGCGCGATAAAGCCGGTGAGGCGGGCGTGCAATGGGTGTTGATCAATGCACCTGCAGGCAATTGGACCAATGGCGATCGAGGCCTGGCGGTTGAACCGGCACGGCGCGATGAATTCAAACGTTCTATCGAGCAAGCGGTACGCTATGCCGCAACACTGGGTGTGCGCAAAGTGCATGTGCTGGCCGGGGTGGTTGATTTGAGCGATGCGCGGGCTGTGCAATTGGCACGGGCCTGTTACGCCGAGAACCTGAACTGGTTGGCAAGCAGCATGCGAGATGAACCCGTGGACTGGTTGATTGAACCCATTAACCGAGTTGATGTTCCTGGTTATTTGTTAAGCCACCAAGCGGATGCGCATGACCTGTTGATTGATTTGAATCGGGTCAATTTGGGTGTGCAAATGGACCTGTACCATGTTGAACGAACCGAAGGTAATGCACGGGATGCGCTGGGCCGCTACCTGCCTACCGGGCGTGTGAAGCACTTGCAAATTGCAGGTGTACCTGACCGAGATGAGCCGAATGAATCTGTGTATTCAGGAATTCATGCCAAATTGAAAACGCTGAACTACAACGGCCACATTGGTTGCGAGTATCGACCCAAAGCGGGCACCCGCGATGGCTTGGGCTGGATCCGAAGCACTGGATTTTCAGGCACAATGGAGTCCTTCGAACCTTGAGCTTAGGCGGGCAACCGCCGGAAGAATTGCCCATGCAAGACGCTGAACTGAAGCAACTGCTCGACAACACCAAAACGATCGCTGTTGTGGGTTTTTCTTCGCAAGCCCACAAGCCCAGTTTTTTTGTTGCCAAGTACCTGCAGTCGCAGGGCTATCGAATTTTGCCGATCAACCCGGCTTTGCAAGGTCGACCAAGTGGTCTGTTGGGCGAAACCTGTTACCCCGACCTGAAAACCGCGATGGCCGAAACCGGCCTGAAAATTGACCTGGTCGATGTGTTTCGCCGCGCCGAGCACACCCCCGATGTTTTGGCTCAGGCCATGAATGTGGGTGCAGGTGCCGTGTGGTTGCAGCAGGGAATTCGCAACGACATGGTTGAAGCCAAGGCGAAGGCTGCAGGTTTACCTTTTCTCATGGACCGTTGTTTGAAAACCGAACACCAGCGTCTGTATTTAGTTTGAAATTATTGAATAAGCATCTACGAATATGAGCAGTTTTCAGCCCGTTAAAAATGACACCTTCTTGCGTGCATTGCGCCGTGAAGCCACCGAGTACACGCCAGTTTGGTTAATGCGCCAAGCGGGCCGTTATTTGCCCGAGTACCGCGCAACGCGCGCAAAAGCCGGCAACTTTATGGGTTTGTGCACCAACCCGGAGGCGGCCTGCGAAGTGACTTTGCAACCGCTTGAACGGTACAAGCTGGATGCGGCCATTTTGTTCTCGGATATTTTGACCGTGCCCGATGCCATGGGCTTGGGTTTGTATTTTGCAGAAGGCGAAGGTCCCAAGTTTGAGCGCCCCTTGGTTACCGAGGCTGATGTGGCCAAGCTCGCAGTTCCTGACATTGGTACCAGCCTGAGGTATGTGACAGACGCAGTCAGCACCATTCGGGGCGCACTGGATGGCCGGGTACCATTGATTGGTTTTTCAGGCAGCCCTTGGACCCTGGCGTGTTACATGGTTGAAGGGGGTGGCAGCAGCGACTTCCGGAAAGTAAAAACCATGTTGTACAAGCGTCCTGACCTGATGCACCGCATTCTGGAAGTGACCACTGAGGCGGTCAGTCAGTATCTTCGTGCTCAAATTGAGGCCGGCGCACAAGCCGTGATGATTTTCGACAGCTGGGGCGGTGCCTTGGCCGATGGCGCATTTCAGAAATTCAGCTTGAACTACATCAAGAAAATCGTGGCCAGTTTGCCTTTGCAGGCCAATCGGGGTGCATTCACCGAGGATATTCCTTCGATTGTGTTCACCAAGGGTGGCGGTTTGTGGCTCGAGGACATTGCGTCCAGTGGTGCCAGTGCAATTGGTGTGGACTGGACTGTTAATTTGGGTCAGGCCCGTGCCCGTATTGGTGACCGTTGTGCAATTCAGGGCAACCTGGATCCCAATGTGTTGTTTGCCGAGCCGGCGCAAATTGAGGCCGAAGTGGCCAAAGCATTGGAAAGTTTTGGTGTGCCACAGGCGGGTGCCGGCCATGTGTTCAACTTGGGCCATGGTATTTCCCAGTTCACCAACCCCGACAGTGTCGAGGTGATGGTCAATGCAGTGCACAGCTACAGCCGCAAACAAAGGCAGTAAAAACTTGGACTTATGCACATTTTTGGCGCAAGGCTTCAGAAATGTTTTTTTGCATTGCACGACGATTGGAAAAGCAGAGTGGGCAGTTAAGTGCTTGTTTTTAAATACAAAAAATGTATTTTACAAAATTTGTACTTTACATGAATGCCTGCATCCTGTAGCACGTCCGTGGATTATTTCCACGGATGTCCACAAAGTTATCCACATTGACTGTTAAAAATTTTGTATTCCGTTTAATTCAAGCCAGCTAGTCCATGAACTTAAAGTAAGCTGTGAAGACAGACCCAAAGCAAAACACTTCATCTAACCCGGTCGAGGGAAACACTTTGCTGGTGAATGTGTTGGTTGCTGCACCGCTTCCCAAATCTTTCACCTACCAGTGGCAAAGCGACGACACGCCCCGATTCGGGATGCGTGTCATTGTGCCGTGGGGACGCCAGCACCGCATTGGACTGGTTCAGGGTATTGCACCCGATCAACAAATGGCCGAATACATCAAACCTGTGCACACGGTGCTTGATGCGGGCGAATGTTTGAGCGCTAAATGGCAGGCATTGATTGAATTCGCGGCCAAGTATTACCACCACCCATTGGGCATGATTGCCCTGGAGGCTTTGCCCAAGGCCTTGCGCGTGCTGAATGCACGGGGTGAAGAACCGGTGATGGTGGCCAAATCCCGAGAGCATGCCCACAAGTTGTTGGCAGAGACCCGTGACGCGGGCACGGTTGCCAAGGCTGGCAAATCCCAAATCAACAAGCTTGAAAAACCGGTCTTGAACACCGAACAACTGGATGCGGTGGCACAGCTATCGACGGCGCAAGGCTTTCAGCCTTTCCTGCTGTACGGGGTCACTGGCAGTGGAAAAACAGAGGTGTACCTGCACACGGTTGAAGAGCGCTTGACCCGTGGCGAGCAGGTGTTGGTGTTGTTGCCCGAAATCAACCTGACCCCGGCTGCGCAAGCTTTGTACAAAGAACGCTTGGCACCACACCGGGTTGTGGTGATGCACAGCAACCTGGCCGAACTCACCCGCACCAAAGCCTGGTTTGAAGCCGCCACGGGTGCAGCCGATGTGATTATTGCCACGCGGCTGGGTGTGCTGACCCCCTTGCCACGCTTGGGGATGATTGTGGTGGACGAAGAACACGACCCATCGTACAAGCAGCAAGATGGCATGCGTTACCATGCCCGCGATTTGGCCCTGATGCTGGCGAAACAGCGCGAGGTGCCGATTGTGTTGGGCTCGGCAACCCCTGCCTTGGAAACCTGGTTGAAAGCCGACCAGGGCGCTTACAAGCGCCTTGCCTTGAAAAACCGCGCGGTGCTGGGTGCAAGCCTGCCCAAGGTGGAGTTGATTAACACCGCCAATTTTCCGGCCAAAGAAGGTTTAAGCGAGCCGGCAATGCAGGCCTTGGTACAAAACTTTGAGGCGGGCAAGCAAAGCATTGTGTTCTTGAACCGCCGTGGCTATGCGCCTCAAATGGTGTGCAATGCCTGCGGCTGGGTGGCCAACTGCGACCATTGCACGGCGCACATGGTGTGGCACAAAAACGAGCGCATGCTGCGTTGCCACCACTGTGGTGCGGGCCAGCGTGTGCCCACCCATTGCCCCACCTGCGGCAATCAGGATTTGACCGGTTTTGGCCGTGGCACGCAGCGTATTGAAGAGACACTGGCGGGCCTGTTGCCCACTGCAAATATTTTGCGCATTGATGCAGACAGCACCCGCAACAAGGGGCAAATGGAAGCCTTGTTGCAACAGGCGCACAGCGGGGAGGCCGATGTGCTGGTGGGCACGCAAATGATTGCCAAAGGGCATGACTTTGCCAACGTAACCCTGGTGTTGGCCTTGAATGTGGATGCTTCGCTGTATTCGCACGCCTACCGCGCGCCCGAGCGCTTGTTTGCTCAACTGATGCAGGTGGCGGGCCGGGCTGGTCGAAGGGCAGGCGATGCCCGCATGGTGGTGCAAACGCGTTACCCGCAACACCCGTTGTTTGATGCCTTGAAGGCGCACGATTATGAAAACTTTGCCCGCCATGAAATGCAGGCCCGCAAAGATGCACGCATGCCGCCGTTTTCTCACCAGGCCACCATTCGGGCAGACCACAAAAAGCTGGCCAATTGTTTGCAGTTTTTAAGTACCGCGCGTGAATTGGGTGAGCCTTTGGTCGATGCGGACAACCCGGTGTTCATGTGCGACCCGGTGCCCTTGACCGTGGTTCGGGTGGGTGGCATTGAACGCGCGCAAATGCTGATTGAAAGCGAGTCTCGGCCCGCGCTGCACCGTTTCCTGACCCAATGGTTGGCGCAGCTTCACGCGCTACCTGGCAGCGTTCGCTGGTTTTTGGAAGTGGACCCGGTTGATCTGTAAGTGCCTCTGGTACAGTAATGCCTTCCCCTGGAGTTTCCCCCCTGTATGTCTGTTGGCCTGAACAAAGCCCAAAGCGAAGCTGTGAATTATGTGGATGGTCCCTGCTTGGTACTGGCTGGTGCGGGTTCGGGCAAAACACGCGTGATCACCCAAAAAATTGCCCACCTGATTCAAAACAAGGGCGTAAGCGCCAAGAACATTGCGGCGGTTACCTTTACCAACAAAGCCGCCAAGGAAATGGAAGAGCGTGCGGCCAAGTTGTTGCGTGGCACGGAAGGCAAAGGCCTGTTGGTGTGTACCTTTCACAGCCTGGGCATTCGAATTTTGCGGGAAGAGCACAAACATGCCGGGCTGAAAGCGCGGTTCTCAATTCTGGACGCAACAGACACCTACGGCCTGGTGCAACAGCTGTATGGCACCACCGACAAGCAGCTGATTCGCAAGGCGCAAAGCGTAATTTCGCTGTGGAAAAACGGCCTGGTGGACCCCGATGCTGCACTGGCCCAAGCCACCACAGAAGATGAGGGCCAAATTGCCCGCCTGTACAAAAGCTATGAAGCCACGCTGGCGGCCTACCAGGCTGTGGATTTTGACGACCTTATTTTGAAGCCCACGCGCCTGTTGGCCAGCAACGAGGAAGTGCGCAGCCGCTGGCAAAACCGCCTGCGTTATTTGCTGGTGGACGAGGTGCAAGACACCAATGCCTGCCAGTATGATTTGCTGCGTTTGATTGCCGGGCCACGCGCCATGTTCACGGCGGTGGGCGACGATGACCAGGCCATTTACGCCTGGCGCGGTGCCACCATTGAAAACCTGCGGCAGCTGACCGAAGATTACCCGCAGTTGAAAGTGATCAAGCTGGAGCAGAATTACCGGTCTACCCTGCGTATTTTGCAGGCGGCCAACCGCTTGATTGAAAACAACCCGAAGCTGTTTCCAAAAACCCTGTGGAGCGACCACGGCCCCGGTGAACCGATTGTGATCAGCCCCATGGCTGACGATGAGCATGAAGCCGAGCAGGTGGCCATGATGTTGAGTGGGCATCGCTTTGAACGCCGCGCCAAGTACGGCGATTATGCGGTGTTGTACCGCAGTAACTTTCAGGCGCGCATTCTGGAACAGGCCTTGCGGCGCCAGAAAATTCCCTACATTTTGAGTGGCGGACAAAGCTTTTTTGAGCGTGCCGAGATCAAGGATGTGATCGCCTATTTGCGATTGCTGGTGAATCAGGACGATGACCCGGCATTCATTCGTGCGGTGACCACGCCCAAGCGTGGCATTGGTCAGAAAACACTGGAAGCCTTGGGCACTTATGCAGGTACGCGCGGGGTTTCATTGTTTGAAGCGCTGTTTGAAACCGGTGCGGAAAGCCATTTGAATGCGGGCATGGTCGATGCGCTGCGCACTTTCGGCACCTTCATCAACAAGCTGGAGTACCGCGCCCAGCGTGAACCTGCGCGCGATTTGCTCAATGAGTTGTTGAGCACCATCAAGTACGAAGAGTGGCTTTACGAGCAGCAAGACGAACGTGGCGCGCAGGCCAAGTGGCAGAACGTACTGGACTTTGTGAAGTGGATGGGCGACAAGGGCGAGGAAGAAGGTTCGACCTTGCTGGACCTGACACAGAAAGTGGCTTTGATGACCATGCTGGATCGGCAAGACGATGGCACCCGGCCCGATGCCGTGCAGCTAAGCACCCTGCACGCAGCCAAAGGGCTGGAATTTCCGCATGTGTTTTTGCTGGGTTGTGAGGAAAGTATTTTGCCCAGTTTTGGCGACGGCGAAGGGCGCGAACTGACCGACGACAGGCTGGAAGAAGAGCGCCGCCTGATGTATGTGGGTGTGACCCGTGCACAGCGCAGCCTGAATATTACCTGGTGCAGAAAGCGCAAGAAGGCGCGTGAATTGGTGAGTTGTTTTCCGTCGCGGTTTATCAAGGAACTGCAACTGGAAACCGACAAAGACCTGCCCGATGACACACCCAAGATGACCCCGAAAGACCGTTTGAGTGCGTTGAAAGGGTTGCTGACAAAGGTCGGCGCTTAGTTTGCACCCAGCGCAGAATTTGCTTTCTGGATCAGCGCCTCGGGGGTAACCGGTTTTAACAACCACCCCGCAAGGTTGAGGGCTTTGGCCTGTTTAATCATTTCTTTGTCGGAATACGACGTAATCACCACAATGGGTACCATGGCTCCGGTTTTTCGAATCCGGTTGCACAACTCAAGACCGTCCATACCGGGCATGTCGATGTCAGTGATGATCAGGTCGGGTGCGCCGTTTTCTACGATCTCTCGTATGCCTTCCTGAGCCGATGCCGCGGTGCGCACAACATGACCCGCTTGGGTCAAAATATGTGCGCAAACTTTTCGAATGGTGTTGGCATCGTCAATTAGAAGAATATTGGGCATGGCGTGATTTGGTTTGATAGTGATTTATTTTTACCATCATACCGTGCCAGATTGAAAAACCTCGGATTCCAGTACTTTTGCGCCCGGTTCGGCGTTTAGCGCTTCTATTAGCATTGTGCGTGCAAGCATGTCGACTTTCACACTGCGCAGGCGTTTGGGCAATAGCGGGTTGAGCATGCGGCTGGCGATCAAACCAATTTCTTCACCCAGACGAAATTCCTCGCGCTGACCATCGAGCAGACCAGGGCGCGCAATCACAACACTTGGAATGCCCGCGTTTCGAACTGCCTGTTCCGCTTCGCCCTTGGTGCGCAAGTACAGGCCTTTCGCTTTGGGATTGGCCATCATGGCTGAGTTCAGTACGAAGCAGGGCACGGCATGCTGGGCGGCGAGTGCCGCAAATTGAGCCACCAGGGTGTAATCCACAAAACGGAATTGCTCCGCTGTTTTGGCCGCTTTGATGGTGGTGCCCAAGGTGCAGATGACTGCATCGGCTTGCCACCAAGGAGCCTCTTCAGGAATGGCGTTGAAGTCGATGACCTGGTTGAGTAACTTGGGGTGCGGTGTAATGGGTTTGCGGGTTAACGCAACCACCTTGCCTACATTCGGGTGCGCCAGCGCCTGCGCCAACACGCTGTGACCTACAACGCCGGTGGCTCCCACCAATAGCAGGGTTTTCTGAATATTCGTCGAACTCAAATCAAGTCCCCAATAAAAAAACGCGGCAGTCTTAAGACTAACCGCGTTTTAACGTCAAAGTCCAAAGGCGTTGTTATGCGCTTTGGGTTTCCTTTTCAGCGGCCTTGCGCTTTTTGCGGGCAATTTGCTTGTCGCGCATTTTTTTCATTTGACTCACGATAATGGCTTGATAGCTTTCGGGCAATGTGCGCACCATGGCGTCCATGGCCACTGCGTCGGGGCCAACCAACACGCGGCGCTTGTTGCCTTTTACCGCCTTCAGGATAATATCGGCCGCCTTTTCAGCAGTGGTGATGAAGAATTTCTCAAAGAACTCTTTGCCCTGCTCGGAATCGGCACCGGTGAACTGTTCAATTTCAGGCGATGCGACGCTTTTGCGGGCAATCGCAGTTTTGATGCCGCCTGGGTGAACGCTGGTGGCCGATACGCCGCAATTCATCATGTCCAGTTCCTGGCGCAGGCTTTCTGTAAAACCACGAACAGCAAACTTGGTGGCGTTGTAGGTGCTTTGTGTGGGCTGTGCACACAGACCAAACAGGCTGCTGGTGTTGATAATGTGGCCGTCGCCAGATGCCTTCAGGTGTGGCAAAAATGCCTTGGTGCCGTACACGACGCCCCAGAAGTTGATGCCCATGATCCACTCGAATTTGTCGTAATCGATGTGTTCAACCGGCGTGGCGTAAGCGACACCCGCGTTGTTGAAAATCAGGTTCACTTTGCCGTGGTCTTTGGCTGTTTGATCGGCCCAGGCATACATGGCTTCGCGGTTGGACACGTCGAGTTGCTGGCTGGTAACCTTGACATTGGGCGCGGCGGCTTTCACCAACTTCACGGTTTCAGACAGGCCTTTGGTGTCAACATCGGAGAGGGATACGTGGCATCCGTCCTTGGCCAGTTGAAGGGCCAGCGTACGGCCCATGCCAGATGCGGCGCCTGTAATTGCGGCCACTTTGCCGTTGAATGATTTCATGTGTCGGTCTCCAATGTGCTGTGTTGTAGCTGTAATTTGACAATCGTGGTTGTCAATTTAATGTTGGGCCTGCATACTGTCAATGCCTATTTTTTGAGTATATCTTCCAATTATGAATGCGAAAGCACCCGAGCAAATTGCCAAAGCCGCAGGGCGTCGTTACCGTGGGGTGTCCAACGAAACCCGCAAGGCGGAGCGCCGGTTGAAACTGATTGAGGCTGGCATCAAGATGTTTGGTTCGACTGGTTACCATGCCGCCACGGTGAAGGGTCTGTGTCAGGAAGCGGGTTTGACCGAGCGCTATTTTTACGAGAGCTTCAGCAATGCCGAGGCCCTGTTCACTGCGTGCTACCTGCACATTACGGATACGCTGCGCGACAAGTTGCAGAAGGTGTTGTTGAGCACAGATGCAGACAATCTGGAGCAGGCCACCCGAACCGGCTTGACTGTGTTTTTCAGCCAGTTCAAGGAAAGCCCGCAGGCAGCCCGTATTTTGTTGGTCGAGGTGTTGACCGTGAACCGGCACCTGGAAGAGTTGAGCTTGAAAACCCTGTACAGTTTTGTAGAAATGCTGGAAACACTGGCCAAACCGCTGATTGAGCAGCGAAAGGACGGCGGCGTGAAGGGGCTGGATTCAACCTTGCTGGCCTCGGGCCTGGTGGGCTCAGTGCTGTATATGGCGGCCCGCTGGAGTATGGATGGTTGCAAAAAACCCGTGGAAGATGTGGTGGAAAATGCCATGCTGATTTTCCGTGGCGTGGGAGAAATGCTGTTGCAGTGCGACGATTGATGCGCTGAGCATGCAATAAAAAACCCGCCTTCAGGCGGGTTTTTTATTGGCGTTTGAAACGCGTTTTACTTGGCAGCTTCAGCGGTTGGTGCATCGGCAGCGGGTGCCTCTGCAGCAGGGGCGGCTGGTTCGGGTGCTTTGAAATCAGCGCCTACTTCTTTGCCCATGTAAGCCACAGCACGAGCCACTTCGATGTCATCAAGGTCAGCATTGCCACCTTTGGCTGGCATGGAGCCAATGCCGTTCACAGCGTTTTTCCACAAGGTGTCGAAACCTTTGCTCAGGCGATCGCCCCACTGGCTCTGGTCGCCAAACTTGGGAGCACCTGCAGCGCCGGTGGTGTGGCAGGCCGCGCATGCAGCTGCATACACTTGCTCGCCAGTTTTCAATACTTTGGGCGCATTGGCGTCAACAAAGTCGATAGTGCCCACAGGTGCCAGGCGCTGGGCAATGGCTTCTTCCGAGAAAGCATTGGTGCCGGCGGCGGGTTTTTCGCTGCTGCTGACATAGTTGGCCAACAAGATAATGACGAAAATCGGGACAACGAAAGAGGCAACAATCGCAATGATGAGCTGCTTCGGTGTCTTGATTAAAAGTTCGTGTTCGTTTGAATCGCTCATACGACGTCCTGATTGATAGCGCTGGGTTGAAACGAGATTATAACGGGATGCAAAAGCATGCAGTGGCATGTACGCAGCATCAAAACAACTGTAAATTGTATCTTGAAAAAGGCTTTAAACCCAACTATTTATTGCTGAAAATGCAAGGCTGTATTGCAAAGGGATGAGATTTTGAAGAGCGCATTAAGCGAGAACCACCGATACGGTTTGCCCATGGTCGTGGTTCACTGGTTCATGGCGGTGGGTATTTTGACGGCATTTGGCATGGGTTTGTACATGGTGGACATCCCGGGCATTACACCATTCAAGCTGAAACTTTTTAACTGGCACAAGTGGTTGGGTGTCACCTTGTTTGCATTGGTGCTGTTGCGCATGGTGGTTCGAATGTTGTCGAAAACCCCCAAATACCCTGCGCATTGGGGGCACAACACGGTGCTGCTGGCCAAGCTGGGGCATTTGGCTTTGTATGTGTTCATGCTGGGCGTTCCGGTTTTTGGTTACCTGTACAGCCTGGCCTCGGGTTACCCGGTGGTGTGGTTTGGTGTGATTGAGTTGCCTGTTTTGATCGAGAAGAACGCTGAACTCAAGGAACTGTTTAAAACCTTGCATGAACTTTCAGGCAAAGGCTTGGTCTTTTTGGTGGCGGGCCATGTATTGATGGCCTTGAAACATCACATTCTGGACCGGGACGGTATTTTGGGCCGCATGATCCCCGGAATGCGAGCCGATTAATCTGTACGATCCGATCCAGTACCCGCAGGAACCAAGATGATTCACCGATTTTCCACAGTGGCCGCTGGCCTGGCGTTGTCTGTTTTTACTCTGCCAGTGTTGGCCGCCCCGATTGATGCCGCGCAAAGCGAAGTCAAGGCAACATTCAAACAATTCAATGTGCCGGTTAGTGGCAATTTCAAGAAATTTAGCGGCGATGTGCAGTTTGACCCGGCCAAGCCTGCGGACACCAAAGCCATTCTGAACGTGGACACCGCAAGTTACGACCTGGGGGACCCCGAGTACAACAAAGAAGTGGCTGGCAAGGACTGGTTTGATTCAAAAAACCACCCCAAGGCGACCTTTGTCATTACGGGCGTCACAGGCAGCGGCAATAATTTGCAGGCCACTGGCGATTTGACCATTCGAGGCATTAAAAAGCCCCTGAAGTTTCCGGTAACAATTAAAACTGCGGGCGACAAGCACACGTTCACTGGCAAAACCCAGATCAAGCGCCTTGATTACAAGGTGGGCGCAGACGGGGAATGGGGTGACACCAGCTTGGTGGCCGATGAAGTGACCATTGATTTCAAACTGGTAGTACCAGCCAAATAAAAAGGAGTTAGGGATGTTCAAGCAAGTATCGAAAACCGTGTTGGGCAGTGCAATTGCATTGGGTATGTTGGGTGCTGCGCACGCGGCGGTGGATACCTATGTGATCGACCCAAGTCACACCTTCCCTTCGTTTGAGGCGGACCACATGGGCGGGTTGTCACTGTGGCGTGGCCAGTTTGAGAAAACCAAGGGCATGGTGACCCTGGACCGTGCCAATAAAACCGGCACAGTGGACATTGAAATTGATGCGGCCAGCCTTGACTTTGGTCATGGCAAAATGAATGAACATGCCAAAGATATAGACATGTTCGATGTGGAAGCCCACCCCACCATTACCTACACGGCCAGCAAAATGCGTTTTGAAGGTGACAAGCCGGTGGAGGTGTTGGGTAACCTGACTTTGAAAGGGATCACGAAGCCGGTTCCATTGAAGATCAACACCTTCAAATGCATTATGCACCCCATGAAAAAAGCGGAAGTGTGTGGCGCCGATGCGGTGGCTGAATTCAAGCGCACGGACTTCGATTTGGGCTATGGCGTGGACCGTGGCTTTTTTCCGGAAGTGAAAGTGTTGATTACCATTGAAGCGGTGAAACAGCCGAAGTAAAAATGGATTGAATGAAAAAAGCCGGCGCCTTTGTGGGGGCCGGCTTTTTTGTTTCAGCGACGGTTATTTGCTGTCAGTTGCATGTTCCAGTTTTTCATTTTTAGCCTCGCCCCGTGTTTTCCACAGCGAGAACACCACGCCACCTGCAATCAAGCCCAGGGTAATGCTGAGTGAAAAGGCGGGCGGGAACTTGCCGATGAAATTCACCAGGAAGATTTTGCTGCCGATGAACACCAGTACCATGGCCAAAGCGTACTTCAGGTAGTGGAAGCGGTGGATCATCGCGGCCAAGGCAAAGTACAGTGCACGCAAACCCAGAATGGCGAAGATGTTGCTGGTGTAGACAATGAAGGGGTCGGTGGTGATCGCGAAAATCGCGGGCACGGAATCGACCGCAAAGATGAGGTCGACAAACTCGATTAACACCAGCGCCAGTAACAGGGGTGTGGCAAAACGCACAACCTTGCCGGTTTTGGGGTCGGCTTCGTTTACAACAAACGCGTTGCCACGCAGGCCTTCGGTCACGCGCATGCGTTTGCGCAAAAACTTCAGGATCGGGTTGTTTTCAATGTCGGGTTTGCTGTCGGCCATGAACCACATTTTGATACCCGTGATCACGAGGAAGGCGCCGAACAGGTAAAGCACCCAACTGAATTCTTTCACCAGCGCAGCGCCCAGACCGATCATGATGGCGCGCAATACGATTACGCCCAAAATGCCCCAGAACAACACGCGGTGCTGGTACTGACGGGGAATGGCGAAGAACGAGAAAATCATGGCGATGACAAACACGTTGTCCATCGACAGTGATTTTTCAATGGCAAAACCGGTGAAGTAGTTCATGCCGCTTTCTGAACCCAGGTACCACCACACCCAAGTACCGAACAGACAGGCAGCGGTGATGTAGCCACCCGAGAGCAGCAAACTTTCCTTGACCCCAATTTCGTGATCATCCTTGTGCAGCACGCCAAGGTCGAAGGTGAGCAGTGCAATTACAATGCCGACAAACAACAGCCAAATCCATGCGGCTGTGCCGAGAAAGTCGGTGTGCATGAATTCCATTAAAACGTCCACGTTGATACTCCATAAGGGTTGAATTGAACACGGCGCCATGGTGTATCAGTTGTGATTTCGGAAAAACCAGTATTTAATGAACTGTTGATTCGGTTTTTACGAAGTTACTTTGTGGGGCTTGCATGACTTTGAACTATCGCCATTTGCATTATTTCTGGATGGTGGCCAAAGAGGGCGGTTTTGCGCGGGCTGCCGAACGCATGGACATGGCCATTCAAACCATTAGCGCCCAGGTGCGCGAGCTGGAGAAGGATTTGGGCCACCAGTTGTTAAAACCCGAAGGGCGTGGCGTGTCACTGACCGAGGCGGGGCAAGTGGCTTTTGCCAAAGCGGAGGAAATTTTCCAGATTGGGCAAAGCCTGCCTGAGCTGGTGCGGGCGGTGGCGAGCAAACCTGTACGGCGTTTCAAGGTCGGCCTTTGCGACGGTATTTCAAAACTGGCGGTGCATGCGCTGCTCAAGCCGGTGTTGAATACGGAAGACTTGCACCTGACTTGCCACGAGGGCGAGCCCGAGCAGTTGCTGGCGGAATTGGCCCTGCATCACCTGGATTTTGTGTTCGCTGGGCAGCCACCGCCAGCAAACCCGAATTTGCGCATGCAAAGTCGCCTGCTGATCAGTTCAGAAGTGGACTGGTACGGCGCATCAAAGTGGGTGAAAAAAGGCGCATTGACACATTTCCCGGAATGTCTGCATGACCTGCCTGTGTTGCTGCCCACAGGTCATTCAAGGCTACGTGTCGATTTGAATCACTGGTTTGAGCAGTTGGGCATTGTGCCGCATGTGGTGGGTGAGTTCGAGGACAGTGCTTTGATGTCGGTGTTTGCCGCGCGGGGTTTTGGGGTTTTTCCGGTGAGCCGCTTGGGCGTTTACGACACAGGCACTTTAAGCGGCCTGCGATTGCTGGGGCAGTGTGATGATCTGCACGAGGAAATTCATGGGGTGTGGAATGTAAGGGGAATCGACCACCCTTTGGTGGTCGAATTGTTGAACAGGCTTGGCGATTGAACCGTTAAGCCGCAGCCACCGCCGCTTCAATTTCAGCAAAGGTGCTTGCTTTAACTGGGTCCATCACTGGAATTCCCATTTGACGCGCAATTTGCGTGGATGAAAACAGGCCCACTACGCGCATTTTGCCGGTGCGGTTATCGACCACCAACGCATGTTGCCGATTGTGTTCACGCAGCGTAGCGATGATGTGGCCCACTTCCGCCCGGGAGACGGCACCGAACTCAAGAAACTCGAGATCGGGCAGCTTCACCATGACATCGTTCACCGTGAGTTCAGGCACGTTGCGGTTGCTTGACGAAGCTTCCTTGATGGCCCTTTCACCAGCCAGGTCGTTTGCGGTCAGCAGGCCCTGTAAATGCCCCAGGCTGTTGCGCACAAACAGAAGTTTGACGCCACACACAATCATGGTGGTGCGAGCTTGTTCCAGTGTTTCCGAGTCGGAAATGCTGACAGGGTGCACTCGCCGCAGATCGGTCATGGCGTCGAAGGCGGGAGAATCGGCGGTCAGCTTTAGAGGGCGACTGGGATCGCTCACCGTAATCATGTCGGTGGCGCCAGCGCTGATGTGTTCGAGTGATTGGTAGTGTTGTCTGATCATGTTGAACCCTTTTTGACACACAAGTGGCGTTGCATCCGCAGCCTGAGAGCTGGCGGGTGAGTTTGCAGGACGGACCGCATGCAAAAGGGGGGTACAGGCACAAGGGTTTGTTGCCTTGTGTCGTGGCAGTGCTAGCACCGTCCACTAATAATTTAGTCTACGCTGCTCGCAAAAAGTTTCAAGTCAGTAAAAGCCCGGAGGACACAATCGAATACCCACCTTTTCCGCAGATGAAAGGGCTCAAGTTTTTGGAAAAGGTGTTCAGCCTTGCGGGGCTTACTTCAGCGGGGTGCCAAGTGCATAAGGCAGAAGGTTCATCACTTCCTTGCTGACACCCATGGCCAGGTGGGGGGTGTCAATTTCAATGTGTTCAACATTCGGGCTGAAGCGATCAATGCAGGCTTGCCAACTCACAATGGAGTCTTTCTTGCAATACAGGGCCACGATGGGGCACACAATGGGGTGCTCAAAGCGTTTCAAAGTGCTGTTCTCGATCGATTCCACATCCAGCCCGCGGATGTCGTAAAGCGTTTTCACGGCGGTGTATTTGGGGCCGCCAATCACGGGGCTGCCAATGGTCACAATGCGGCTCACGTTTTGTTGCACTTCGCGCGCTGCCTCGCGCGCCAGGTAGCCACCCAGGCTCCAGCCCAGCAGTTTGATCGGGGCTTGGGCCTGCTCGGAGTGTTCTTTGATGTCTGCAATCACCTGTGGCAGCAGCTTGCCCACTTCGCCGTGGTTAAAACCGGCTGACCAATGCACTGTTTTGTAACCCAGGGAATCAAGATAGCGTTTGATGAACGTCATGCTGCTGGAACTGGCACCAAAGCCCGGCAGCAGCAAGATGGTTTGGCCTTGCCCCACATTCTTGCGGGCCAGGAAACGCCAGCCCACAGCCAGCTTGGCAGCTTCAAATGGGGTTTTGGCCTCGCCCAACAACAGGCTTAGTTTGGGTTTGCCAATGGTGTTGCCGTAGCGTTTTTGAAATTCTGCTTTGTTCATGGGGTGTTACAGGGTTGTGCACACCCGAGAAAATACGGCAAGCCGGGGCTGCGCACAAAGAGGAATTCCTCTATTGCACCAAAGCAAGGCTTTGGTTGGCCAGGCGAATTCGCAAGGCCAGTTCTCTGGACAGGTTATTTTGAAGGGTGTGACCCAAGTCTGGTGCCCGGGAAAGTAACTGCTCGAATTGCGCCGTGGGTAGAAAAAGAAGCGTGCAAGGGCTGTCGGCGCGCACTGTTGCCGAGCGAGGCTTGCGATCAATCAGCGCCATTTCCCCGACTACGCTGCCGGGGCAGAAGCGCATTAGCCTTTCATTGCTGTGGCCGGTGTGGTGCCAGGCGCTCAGTTGTCCTTCCAGCAACACATACAAGCCACAAGGCTCGGTGCCTTCGCTGAACAGGGCCTGGCCAGCAGGCAGCACGGTGGTGTTCCAGTGGGCAGAAAAACCGGCGATTTGATCCGGGTTCATGTGGTCACACAGGTGGCTGTTTTTCAAAGCATCTTCGGCGCTGCAACTTGCCTGTTCAAGCGCAAGGGGCGCCAGCAGCTGGTTTTCAATGTGCCAGAAGGCATCGTCGATGTGGCCTTGCGTGGCAATGCCCAAGCGGCCAAGGCAGCTGCGCAACAAGGATTCACCGCCCATGGCTTGTTCATGGGTGGGCAGCACGGCAACGGTGCGCACATGTTGCAAACCTTGTTTCAATAGTCTTTCGAGGCAGTCGCAGGCGGTGTCGTCGATGTAGCGCAAGTGTGTGAAATCGAGGACAACAGACTGCGCAGGAACAAGTTCGTCGTGCAGGCGAATGGCAATGGCTGGTGCATTGCCGAAAAACAGATTGCCTTCAAAGCGAACCCAGGCCAAATGTTCAAAGGCCGTATCAAGGTGTTGGCGGTGCGCGCGCGGGCGCATGCTGCGCGAACGTGCGGCAGGCTTGAACTCGATGTTGCGCAACCCGCTGCCCGATTGTTGTTGAAGAAAATAGGCGGCCACAAACAGCACGCCAACCAAGGTGCCAATTAACAGGTTGCTGATGCCGGTGACAAACACCATGCAAAGCACCACCCACACGGTGAATCGTTCGGTGGGCGCCATTTGTTTGCGTGTGGAGGGCAAGGCAAACCGTTGGATCAATCGAAGTGTGCTGCCCTGAATCAGAAACAGCGAACTGACTGCCACGGCGGTGGCCAGAATGTGCAGTGGCAACTGCGCGAGAATTGGCCAGGTGAATATCAATAGCAGGGTAAGCACACCGACGTACCACGCTTCGCTTTGACGGCTTCTCGCACCCATGCCCAGGCCTGCATTGCTTCTGGAAAAATAGTTGGAACTGGGCAAGGCCAGCGCCAGACCACACAACACATTGCTGATCGCCAAAGTGTTCAATTCTTGCCGTGTGTTGTGGCGTGTGCCCAGGGTTTGGTCCACTTGCAACAGTGATTGCATGCTTTCCAGCACCACCAGCAAAGCCAGTACCGCAGCCCCCACCAACACCTGGAGCAGCAGACCCGGGGTGCTAAGCAACAATGCGACAATTGCCTGAATGCTGTCCGCAAAGCCCGGTGTTTGCAGGGTTTGCAACAGTGGGTGGCTCGGCATGGCAGCCACGGTTTGCACGGGCAGTGCGCCTGGCCAGGTCCACAGCAGCATGGCATTCAGCGTAAAACCGCAGGCCAGGCCGTAGACCAGGCCCAAGGGGTTGGGCCGTATGGCGCGGAAGTACAGCAGCACGCCGACTGTAATTGCCGACACACCCAGTGCCATGGGCGAGAAAAGTGCGGGTGTGGCCGCCGCCTGCACAGCGGTGGTGTACACCGCAAAGCCCATCATGGCTGGCAGCAGTTTGTAGGCCGAAAACAAACCCAGCGTGGTGTTCATTCCGATCAGGACCGGCGCGGGAAGAAACTGCATCAACTTGCCTACACCCTGTTGCTGGGCCAGTGCAATCAGCAGGCCAGCCAGCGCGATTTCAAGCGCCAGCAACAACATCAACTCAAAGTGATTGGTGGTGATTTGTAAAAAACCAAGCAGGGACCCGGCAATAATCAGCGCGGTTGAAGAACGTGGGCCTCCGAATTGAACGGGTGCCTTTCCCAGGAGGGCACCCAGTACACCGCCAATCAGGGCACTGGCCAGGCCAGCGTAAATGCCGTAGGCCAGGCCGGCTTGCCCCAAAGGAGCAAAGGCCAGCATGCCGTAAACAATTGCTTGAGCGTATCCACCGAATGCGACCAGTGCGCCCGCTTTGAGTTCGGTGTTCAAGCGGTGTTATTTCGAGGTGGGCATCGCGAATTCTGCGCCTTTCTCGATGCTGTCCGGCCAGCGCTGCATGATGGATTTCTGGCGGGTGTAGAAGCGCACGCCTTCTTCACCGTAAGCATGCATGTCGCCAAACAGGCTGGCCTTCCAGCCACCAAAACCGTGCCACGCCATGGGCACCGGAATGGGCACGTTAATGCCAACCATACCAACCTGCACTTGGCGGCCAAATTCACGGGCCACGTTGCCGTCGCGGGTGTAGCAACTGACGCCATTGCCGTATTGGTGGCTGTTGATCAACTCCAGGCCTTCGGCAAAGTTGCCCACACGCACGCAGCCAAGTACCGGGCCAAAAATTTCTTCCAGGTAAATGCGCATGTCGGGCTTTACGTTGTCGAACAGGGTGCCGCCGGTGTAAAAGCCGTTTTCGAAGCCTGCGGGTTTTTGTCCGCGACCATCGACGACCAGTGTGGCGCCTTCATCCACGCCAATCTGCACGTAGTCTTCAATGCGCTTGAGCGCCTCCGAGGTCACGATTGGCCCCATTTCGGCGGACAAGTCCATGCCATCAGTCACTTTCAGGGTTTTCAGGCGGGCCGCCAACTTGGGGATCAGCCTGTCGCCCACGTCGCCCACCATGACCGCCACGGAAATGGCCATGCAGCGCTCGCCTGCGCTGCCGTAGGCGGCACCGATCAGTGCGTCGGTCACTTGGTCCAGGTCCGCATCGGGCATTACGAGCAGGTGGTTTTTTGCGCCGCCCAAGGCTTGCACGCGCTTGCCGTTGCGTGCACCAGTTTCATAAATGAATTTCGCAATTGGAGTAGAACCCACAAAGCTGAGTGCAGCCACGTCGGGGTGGTTCAGCAGGGTTTCAACGGCCAGTTTGTCGCCGTGTACCACGTTGAACACGCCATCGGGCAGGCCGGCTTCTTTGAACAGCCTGGCCATGAAGTTGGCGGCGCTGGGGTCGCGTTCGCTGGGCTTGAGAATGAAGGTGTTGCCGCAGGCAATCGCCACGGGAAACATCCAGCAAGGCACCATGCAGGGGAAGTTGAATGGCGTAATGCCTGCCACCACGCCCACGGGTTGGCGCAGGGTCCAGTTGTCGATGTTCGTAGAAACTTGCTCGGTGTAGTCGCCCTTCAACAGCTGTGGAATGCCGCAAGCAAATTCAATGATGTCGATGCCGCGGCTGACTTCGCCTTGCGCATCGGTGAACACCTTGCCGTGTTCAGCCGTAATGATGGCGGCCAATTCGTCCCGGTGCTGATTCATCAGGGCCAAAAATTTGTTGATGATTCGCACGCGCTGCAGCGGCGGCTTGTTGGCCCAGGCGGGCAGTGCGGCTTTGGCAGCTTCCACAGCCTGGTTCACGGTGACCACATCGGCCAGCTCAACCTGGCGGGCCACTGCGCCCAGCGACGGGTTGAACACATTGGCGGTTTTGGAGCCAGCCTTGCTTACGGTGGTGCCATTGATGAAGTGGGCGACAGTTTGATCGTTGTTGTAGGGTTGCATGTGTCTGGGCCTGCTGGTTTGCTTCTGAAGCTGACTATTGTCGCGCAAGGCGGGGCTGGGTTGAATCGGTGCTTACACCAAGCTTTTGATTTTTTAGGCAATGCCCGCAAATTACTGCAGTCGTGTCAGTAAATCCCTGATTTTTAATCCAATTGTTGCTATTGGCAGTACCAATAGCATAAGGCTCGCCACCAAGGCAGGCCCAGAATTAAAGCAGAGGAGACAGCGGTGATTAAAGGCTTGAAGAACAGGGCCGCGTTGCGGCGTGGTCAATTGTGGGTTGCAGCCAGTGCTGCGGTGCTGGTGTTGGCGGGCTGCCTGGGCAGCAGTGACAACGCGGTTACGGGATCGGACACCCGCACCAACCCGAATGAAAACCCCAACCTGAAATACGATGTCAGCATTACCCGAACCACCTACGGTGTGCCGCACATTCGCGCCAAGGATTACGGCAGTTTGGGTTATGGCCAGGGTTATGCTTTTGCGCAAGACAACCTGTGCGTGTTCCTTGAAGATTTGCTGACTATTCGCGGTGAACGTTCACGCTTTTTTGGCCCGGATGGCACGTACACGATTGAACCCAATGGATCGACAGCCAACAACGTGGCCAGTGACTTTTTCTGGAAAAGCCTGTTTGCTTTTGAGGAGGAGGGCGCCGATGGTGTAACCCGCAATGCCTGGCAGCGCACACGCGACAAGACCATTCCCGATTTTCAGAATGTGGTGGCTGGCTATGCCGACGGTGTGAACCGATACATTGCGGAACTGAAGGCCGGTGAACATGAGTATGAGCAGGCCGATGGCAGCAAATTGCCCGCACATGCCGCCTGTTCCGATGCCGAATGGCTGGCCCCAATTACGGCTGACGACATGTACCGCCGATTTGTGCGCCTGGCCGTGTTGGCCAGCAGTTCGGTGTTTGTAAGCGAAATTGGCAATGCCCAACCCCCCGCTACATTGCCCGTGGCCAGTGCAAGCCCTCAAAAGCTGGGCCGCAGTGCCGCCCAGCAGGTGGCTTTGCTGAAGGCCAATCCCAACCCCTTCACGGCGATGCAGAACAAAGACCACTTTGGCAGCAATATGTACGCCTTTGGCAAGGATGCAACTGCGAACGGCCAATCGTTGGTCTACGGCAACCCGCACTTTCCGTGGAAGGGTACTGAGCGCCTTTACCTGAGCCACAACATTCTGGAAGCAAATGGCGAAAAAACCATGGATATCATGGGTGTGGGCCTTTACGGCGTGCCTGCGGTGTTGATTGGTTTTAATGAACATGTGGCCTGGAGCCACACGGTGTCAACCGCCTTTCGATTTACGCTGTACCAGTTGCAAATCAACCCGGTCAACCCCACCCAGTACCTGTACGAGGGCGAAATGCGCGACTTGATCGCATTGCCCACCGAAATTGAAGTGAAGCAACCCGATGGCAGCATTACCACCATGCAACGCACCATGTACCGGAGCCACTATGGCCCCATGCTGGTACTGGAGGCCAGTGGTGTGCCTGTATTGGGTTGGAACCAGTTGATGGCCTTTACCCTGCGCGATGCCAATCTTGAAAATGATCGCCTGATTAATCAGTTTGCCAAGTGGAACCTGGCCAAGTCGCTGGAGGAATTCATTGACTTGCATGCCAGCGAACTGGGTGTGCCTTGGGTGAATACTGTGGCCAGTGGGCCAGGCAAGCCTGCGTACTATGGCGATGTCACCGTGGTGCCGCATGTGACTGATGAAAAAGTTGCGGATTGTGCCGCCGAGCCATTCAACTCTGTGGTGGGTCAGCTGTCGCCCGGTTTGCCTGTGTTGGACGGATCCCGCGAAGCCTGCGAGTGGGGCAGCGACCCTGATGCACCTGCGCCTGGTATTTTTGGCGCGGGCAACCTGCCCACACTACAGCGCGACGATTATGTAACCAACTGCAATGACAGCCATTGGCTCAGTAACCCACGCCAGCCACTGACCGGTTTCAATCGCATTATTGGCGATGAAAATGCAGAACGCACTTTGCGCACCCGCTTGTGTACCCTGCAAGCTGAACGCCGCTTGGGCGGTGCCGATGGCCTGCCAGGCAATCGCTTTACGCAAGACAATCTAAAAGAAATTGCATTGGGCAGCGAGATTTACTCAGCCACTTTGGCCAAGCAATCGGTGGTGGATGCGTTGTGCCAGGTGCCGGTGTTGCTGAGTACCGGTTTGATGCCAGTGCAAACTGCCGATGCCTGTGCCGCGTTGGGTGCCTGGGATGGCAGGGCCAACCTGGACAGCAAAGGCGCGCACCTGTGGCGTGAATTCTGGCGCCGTGCCATTGCAAACCCCGGGGGCCTGCCCGTGGGTGCACCGCAACTGCATTTGCCTTTTGATGTGCCAGTGCCTTTGTCATTGCCGACCAATTTGTGGACCAATGGGTTCAACGCTGCAAATCCGTTGAATACACCGAACACCTTGAATCTTGCCAATCCCTTCACTTCTGCCGCATTGGCGGATGCCATTCTGGCGGTGCAGGCGGCGGGTTTCGCGCTGGACGAACCATTGGGCAATATTCAGAAATCAGGCGTGCAAGCGAGTGCCACGCCAATTTTCGGCGGCACAAGCCCGGAAGGTGCATTCACTATTGTGAGCACCGAACCCGGTCGCCTGAATTCAGAAGGCTACAAGGTGACTTTCGGCAACAGCTACATTCAGGCGGTAACCTGGGATGACAAAGGCAAGCCACAAGCCGATGCCATGTTGACTTATTCACTGTCGACTGACCCGGCCAACCCGCATTTTGATGATTACACCAAGGCGTATTCCGAGAAAAACTGGGCACGGTTGCCTTATACCAACGCGCAGATTCAAGCCGCTAAGGTTGGTGAAACCAAAGTGCTACGCCAGCAAAGGGCGTCAAACTGAGCATGCCATAAGTGTTAAATTGGCAACAATTGTAAAGTAACCGAATAAGGGGCTAAAACCGCCCTTTATTCGTGCATGCGGCTTGTCCTTCGCACTCGGCGCACCCACTCAAAACGAAATGCACAAAGAGTTGATAATTTGTTTCACAGAAACATCGACGAGGTGCAATTTCTGATCGTTCAACCGATACACCTGCATGAATACGTTGTACGTGGCGTACGCGGTGCCGTGGCATTATCTCCCCCTTGTCATATCTTGATCGTAGATGATATGCCCTGAACTTGAAGGTTTTGGGCATTATTCTGGAGCATGACCGCTCACATCACTTAAGCAAGCCAATTGATGTAGACAGGATACGCCAGAGAATTTTTGAGTTAACTTGAAATACACACCTATAACTGTCGGTAGATACAAATGAATAACGTGACCGAGTACCTGCCGCATGGCTTTTGCATTGCATGGAATCCGCAACTGCTGGCCATGCATGTTATTTCAGACCTGCTGATTGCAATCGCCTACTTTTCGATCCCGATCGGTATCGTCTATGTGGCCAAGCGCCGACCCGATGCGGTGTTACAACCCGTTTATTATTTGTTTGCGGCATTCATTCTTGCCTGCGGCGTAACGCATGTCATGGGTATTCTTACCCTGTGGGTTCCGCTGTATTACACCCAAGGCATTACAAAAATGGTCACTGCCCTGGTGTCAATTGCCACGGCAATTTACCTGCTACCCAAATTGAAGCACATCATGGCTTTGCCCGATCTGGCCAAACTGACCCAGATCAATTCTTCCTTGGCGCAAGAAATTGAATCGAGACGACAGTCTCAAGAACTCGCGCTTCAGGCCCAAAAAACGCAAGCGGCCTTTCTGGCCAATATGAGCCATGAAATTCGAACCCCGATGAATGGGGTATTGGGCACAATCGATCTGTTGCTCGACACGGAATTGAAACCTGAACAACACCAACTTGCTGCGGCTTCCAAGCGCAGTGCTGCTTCATTGCTTGGCTTGCTCAACGACATTCTCGACATTTCAAAAGTGGAAAGCGGACAGATGACTTTGCGCAACAACCCGCTTGAACTGGCAGAGGTGTTTACCGATGTTGAAGCGGCATTGACCTTTGAAGCACAAAGCAAAAACATCGAATTACACTGCCCTGCCGAGGCTGTGCCTGATGTCACTTATCTGGGCGACTCCGTGCGACTGCGGCAAATTTTGCTGAACCTGGTGGGCAATGCCATCAAGTTTACCGATGTGGGCCATGTGAAAGTGACCTGTCGGGAAGTGTCCCGAACCGGGCAACAGGCTGTGCTCGAATTCACCGTGAAAGACACCGGTGTGGGTATTGCTCCCGAGCATCAAAAGAACCTGTTCAAACGTTTTACACAGGTAGACAACTCCAGCACAAGGCGCGCGCAAGGCAGCGGCCTTGGCTTGGCCATTGTGAAAGAACTGGTGGAGCTTATGGGGGGGCAGGTGCACATGCAAAGCAAGCCGAATCAGGGAACCGAGGTGGTATTCACTTTGAAGCTGGCAGTGCAATTACCGATTGATTCTGGCGCAGTGGAACCCGCCGCTGGGCAGATTTTTGCGGCACCCGCCGTTGCGAAATTTCGCGGAATAATACTGGTGGTTGAAGACGCTGCCATGAATCAAATGGTGGTGTGCAAAGTGCTGGAACGCCTGGGCCTGGAGTCCAAAATTGCCAACAACGGGCAAGAGGCGCTTGACCTGCTTGCGAAAGAATCATTCGACCTGGTGCTGATGGATGGACAAATGCCGGTGATGGACGGTTACGAAGCCACTAAGCTTATTCGAAGCGGTACAGTGCCCGGCATTAACAAAAACATACCCGTGGTGGCGCTGACCGCCCATGCTATGGTTGGAGAGGACCAGAAGTGTCTGGATGCCGGCATGAACGACTACCTGAGCAAACCACTTGAACGCGACAAGTTGATTAAGGTGCTAGGCAAATACCTGAAGCAGGTTTAACTGTTTCAGGTGGGTTGAACGCATTGGCGAAGCGCCAAAATTTGGCGGGCAATGTCAGCCAGTTCGTCAACCGCTTGCTGACAGTTCACCAAGTCGTTTTGTTTGGCAGATTCTTCAAGCCGTTTGACTTGTGGCGAGAACCTTAGCAGCCCCAGGTTTTGAGCAACACCCTTGAAGTAATGTGCCTTGGTGGCCAGGTTGGCGAAATCGCCTTGCTCGACTTGCGCCTGAAGGTTTGCGCGCTCGGCTGTGAACTCGGCCAAAAACATGTCGAGAATTTCCAGCAGCAGATCGTGATCATCACACATGCGATCCAGCGTGGTTTCCAGATCGATTTCAGATGACAAGCTGCTCAGGTTCATTGGCAAGAATTAATGTGTGAGATTACCGATAAGTTTACTTTAAATTATTCATTCGCTCGTCATGTTCTTTGCGCAGCGTTTTGCGCAATTCTGCGTTGGCATGGCGCTTTTTGTCTTTGTCTGTTCGGGGTTCCAGCTGGGGTACTTTGCCGGGCGTGCCATCGGCATTCATGGCCACCATGGTGAAAAAGCAGCTGTTGGTGTGGGTGGCAATGCCCTTGTGAATGTCTTCGGAAACCACCTTGATGCCCACCTCCATCGAGGTGTTGCCGGTGTAATTCACACTGGCTAAAAAAGTAACCAGTTCGCCCACGCGAATGGGCTGTCGAAACAGCACCCGGTCAACCGACAACGTGACCACATACATGCCTGCATAACGGCTTGCACAGGCGTAAGCCACCTGGTCGAGCAATTTCAGAATATGCCCCCCATGCACTTTGCCGCTGAAGTTGGCCATGTCGGGGGTCATCAGCACGGTCATGCTGAGTTGGTGGTTGGGAAAGGGCATGGTGGTGCGCGCGCAGGAGTGGTCGAAGAAAACAGTGTAGCGCGCTTGCAGGCGCGGTGACACGTCTACAATGAGCCTTGGATTCATTTGCGGAGAATGCTTTGGCTGCAGAGCTGACCAAGTACGCCATTTGGCTGCTAAGCCCCCTGGGCCTGTGGATTGCCCTGTCGATGCTGGGCATGTTGCTGCCCAGCCCCTGGCGGATGCGTGCGGTGGTTTTGGCCCAATTGCAGTTGCTGGCGTTCAGCTTGCCCTGGGTTGGCGAAGCCCTGCTGGGCCCGCTGGAAGATGAAGCCTTGGTGATGGAAGCCAACCGACCCCTGCCCGCACAAGTGGACGCCATTGTGGTGCTGGGCGGCGGGTTGGAGGGCCGGTACGACGGTGTGCGCGCATTGCCCGATTTGAACGATGCAGGCGACCGGGTGTGGCAAGGCGCACGGCTGTACAAGCAGGGCGTGGCCCCACGCCTGGTGCTAAGTGGCGGGCAGTTTGCTGCAGACCCGCGTAAAGAAGCCGAAGCCCCCGGCATGAAAATGTTCATGTTCGACATGGGTGTGCCAGAAAACGCCATGTTGCTTGAAGGCAGTTCGCGCACCACATTCGAGAATGCGCTGCGCACCCGCGAATTGCTGGGCGAAGGCGCGCGCAATATTGCACTGGTCACCTCGGCCTTTCACATGGGCCGCGCAGTGTTGTGGTTTGAAAAGGCAGGTTTCACCGTGTACCCGGTGCGCACCGACATTCGTGTGTTGAACGAAGCGCGTCCCTTCTGGGAGTGGTTGCCCAAACCGCAAGCCCTGGATGAAAGTACTATTGCGATTAAAGAGCACCTGGGCCGTTTGCAGTTGAAGGCCAGTGGTGCGTATGAATCGGGGGGCAGCCAGTGAAAGTGTTCAAGCACATGCTTGTTGTGTTAACGGGGTTCATGCTTGCGGGTGCGGTACAGGCGGGCCCGGTGCTTGAATCGATCAAGAAACGCGATACCGTGCGCTGTGGGGTCAGCAGTGGTGTAGCCGGTTTTTCTGCCTTGGGCAGTGACGGGCAGTGGCGCGGGCTGGACGTGGCTGTGTGCCGTGCCGTGGCCGCAGCCGTGTTGGGCGACGCACAGAAAGTGCAGTTCACGCCGCTTAGTTCGCAACAGCGTTTTGCGGCTTTGCAGGCTGGGCAAATCGACATACTTTCACGCAACACCACCTGGACATTAAGCCGCGATGCCGGTTTGAATGCGCACTTTGCAGCGATCACTTATTACGACGGGCAAGGCATTTTGATGCACAAACGCTTTGGCGTGAAAAGCGCCAAAGAATTGAAGGGCGCGGAAATTTGTGTGCAGTCGGGCACCACCAACGAGAAAAACCTGAGCACCTACCTGGGCACACAAGGCATCACGGCCAAGGCCATTGTGTATGACAACTTCGAGGCCGCTTACAAAGCTTTTTTCAGTGGACGTTGCCAGGCATTTTCAACCGATGTGTCGGCACTGATTGGTTTGAAAAGCAGCCAGAGCGGCAAGCCCGATGACTACGTGGTGCTGCCTGAAGTGTTTTCCAAAGAACCACTGGGTCCTGCCGTACTGCGCGGTGACGATGAATTTTTCGCCATCGTGAAATGGGTGGTGTTTGCCATGATCGAAGCCGAAGAACTGGGCGTGGGAAAAGCCAATATTGAACAAGCGTTGAACAGCAATAACCCGGCCGTGCAGCGCTTGCTGGGCGGTGCGGAAAATCTGGGAAAGCCCTTGGGTTTGCCGCGCGATTGGGTGCTTAAAATTGTGCAGCAAGTGGGCAATTATGGTGAGGTGTTCGAGACCAATTTGGGCAAGCAATCGCCTTTGAAACTGGAGCGTGGTTTGAACGCGCTGTGGACTGAAGGTGGGTTGATGTATGCCCCGCCTTTGCGTTGAAGGTGCGAACCGGTGAACTTTGAATTCCTTACGGACCCCGCCGGTTTTGGCCTGAGCGAAGGCTGGCTGCAAGTGGCTTTCAGTTCACCCTACTGGCAAATACTGTTGGCGGGTTTGCTCAACACGTTGAAGGTCGGCTTGCCTGCCCTTGTGCTGAGCACTTTCTTGGGCCTGTTCATTGGCCTGGGGCAATTGGCCCAACATCCGCTATTGAAAGGTCTGTGCAGGGGCTATATCAATCTGTTTCGCAATGTGCCTTTGTTGCTTCAACTGTTGGCCATTTACTTTGCCATTACCCAGTTTTTGCCCATTGCCAGCCAGGCCTGGTCTTGGGGCGACTCGGTGTTCTTAAGCAAAAGTGGTTTGGCTTTTCCCGCATTTTCCGAGGCACCTGTGCGCGGGCGTTTTTCGATCGAGGGCGGCTGGGTACTAAGCCCGGAATATTTGGCCGTGCTGCTGGCACTGGTGGTGTACACCGCTGCCTTTGTTGCCGAGATAGTGCGTGCCGGTGTGCAGGCCGTGAAACCTGGCATGCGGCAAGGTGCTTTGGCTTTGGGCCTGAACACCGCCCAAACCACTCGCTACGTGGTGTTGCCTTTGGCCTTGCGCGTGGTGGTGCCGTCATTGTCCAACCAGTATTTGAACCTGCTGAAAAATGCATCGCTGGGTGTGGCTGTGGGCTATCCGGAATTGGTGTCCGTGGCCAACACTGCAATTAACCAAAGTGGCAAGGCTGTGGAGTGCGTGCTCATTATTCTGGTCACTTACGCCCTGCTGAGCGCTGTCGCTGCGGGTTTAATGAATGTGCTTAACACACGTGTGAATCGGGGGGCCTTGTGAACCCTGCCGTGTTGTTCAATCGTTTTTTGTGGGTGGCCCTGCCATTGCTGTTGTTGCCGCTGGCCTGGGCGCTGGTCGACTGGGCCTTGCTTGGCGCAGTGTTTCGCCCTGATTTGCAAGCTTGCCAACAAGCTGCGGGGCAAGGTGCCTGCTGGGGCGTGGTGGCAGAAAAATGGCGGCTTATTTTGTTTGGCCGTTACCCGATAGAAGAACAATGGCGCGCAGCCACGGTGCTGGTGCTGTGGTCGGTCTTGTTGTTTGCAACCGCCGCCCGAATTTTCAAGCCCAACACAGCGTTCACCTTGTGGGCATTCGCAGTGCCCGGCAGTGCGGTGTTGCTTTATGGTGGCTTTGCCACAATGCCCACGGTGCCCACCAACTTGTGGGGTGGCCTGCCACTTACCTTGATATTAAGCACGGTGGGGTTTGGCTTGGCATTTCCGCTGGCGCTTTTGCTGGCCTTGGGGCGGCAATCTGCATTTGCACCCTTGCGCAGGTTTTGCATTGCTTACATTGAGGTGTTGCGTGCCTTGCCGCTGGTCACCGTGCTGTTTCTTGCCGCGTTTGTTTTGCCCTTGTGGCTGCCGGGCGAGGGCCTTGATTTGTTCACGCGGGTGCTGCTTACCATCGCCCTGTTCAGTGCCGCATATTTGGCTGAAGTGTTGCGCGGTGGTTTGCAGGCCGTGCCAGCTGCTCAGGGGCAGGCCGCCAAAGCATTGGGCCTGAATGTGATTCAGCGCAATGTGCATGTGGTGTTGCCGCAGGCCATACGCGCATGCCTGCCCAGCCTCACCAACAGCTTCGTGACCTTGTTCAAAGAATGTTCGCTGGTCACCATTGTGGCCTTGTTTGAGCTGACTGGTTCGCTAAGCCTTGCCCTGGCGGGCGATGTGCAATGGCGCAGCTTTTATCTGGAAGGTTATTTGTTCATCGGCTTGGTGTACTGGGCCTATTGCTTTGGTCTGTCGAAAACGGTCAAATAGAAAACAGGATTGCTCTCGTTAGAATTGAATTTCTAGCGCAAAAAATACATTCAGTGTACATTTGTACACTAATAAATCAATCCACACTCGAATTCCGATTCGGAGACACTGCATGAGCAAGAAAGAAGATCCCAGCACCGGCGAGAAACTGGAAGGCACCCTGATGTTTGTGGGTGACACCATTGCGCAAGCCACCACCCGGGTGCATGAATTCCACCGCGCCATCAGCGACATGCCATTCAAAGCTGTGGGTGCGGCCACGCTCAATGCCAGCAAGCCGGTGGAATCGGTTCACAATGAAATTACCGATCTGGTGTATGGCGCAGTGCGCGAAGCGGGCAAAGGCGTGTTTTCCGGTGCGGCCTGGGTCGTGCGGCAAGCCAACCAAAGTTTGGCATCGCCACAAATTATCGACCAGGCCATGGGTGGCGAGTTGATGGACGATGTCGACCACTTGCCAGTGCCTGTTGCACCCAACGCAAAAACCGACAAGCGTGTTTCTGCCATTTCAAGCGCAATCAATGGTGTGTTTGGCGACCACTTGGCAGCCACACGCAACCCCATGCAAGTGCACATGAATTTGTACGCCAACGGGCAGGCCTTGCAGGCCGATCAGGCCGCTTTGCTGGCCCAGTTTCCCGATGCACATAGTCACTTGGTCATTTTTGTGCATGGCCTGTGCTGCAATGAAGACAGCTGGCAGATGTACTACAACCCCAGCGAACCTGCCACTCGCCCTTATGGCGACAAGCTGCAAGACGATTTCCCGGTCACCTCGCTTTACTTGCGTTACAACACGGGCCGCAACATTGATTCCAATGCCCGCCAGTTCAAACGCATGTTGAACAAGCTGGTGCGCAATTGGCCCGTGGCGGTGGAAGGAATTACTTTGGTGGGCCACAGCATGGGCGGCCTGATCAGCCGCTCGGTGGTCGAAGCACTGACCGACGACGACATTATTTTGAAACGTGCCATTCGCGACGTGGTGTGCCTGGGTTCACCCCATGCCGGTGCGCCACTGGCCCGCCTTGCTGCTGCAGGCGAGCAATTGTTTGGCAAGTTTGAATTGGCCCGCCCCATTGGCCGGGTTCTGGGTGTGCGCTCACGCGGCATTCGCGATTTGGACTACGGCATGGGCGCGCTGCAAACGCGCGACGGGCAAGAAGTGATGTTTCACTTGGTGGGCTCCACCATTGGCGATCACACTTCGTCCTGGCTCAACACCACAGTGGGCGACGGTTTGGTGACACCCGATTCCGCTCTGGCGGATGACACCGGCAAAGCACAACGGGTGACCTTTGCGCAAAAACATCACATGATTTTGCTCAACGATCCTGACGTGTTTCTTGAATTGAAAATGGTGCTGCGCCAGCACCTGCGCCCGCGCTTAGGGTGAAACCTGGCGGCGCGATTAAAAATTGTAGGTCGAGGTTTTGCTTTCCTGCAAAAACACGCGTTGTGTGGTCAGCAGGTAGTTCACCAGCAGGTCGGCATACGTGCGCTTGAACTTCGATTCACGCATGCCCGTCTCCACCAGGTTCAGGCCGTAGTATTTCAGGGCCAGGTGGGCTTGCTGGCATTCTTTGGTCCAGCAATCCAGTGGCTCAAGAATTTGATTCACCGCGTCTTGAAAACCCGTGGTGAAGTTCAGGAAGTCTGCCTCATTCATGTCTTCAACCAATTCCAGCGCATTGTGCTCGGCATGCATGTGCTGTGCATGGGCACCATTGCGTGGTCGGGTTTGAAACACATTGAGAAACTGAAACAGCAGGGGTTCGGGCAAATGCGAACTGGGCACCCCGTACAACAACTGCACACGGCTTAAGTCGATTTGCAACTGCATGGCGAACAGGCCGCTGATGTTGCGAGAACTCAAGGCCCAGCAGGCACCCAGCGTTTCAAAAAACACCTCGCGCTCGAAGGAGTATTTTTTGTAAGGGCTGCTGTGCAGCACTTGGTAGGGTGCTCGAATGGTCATGCTGTATCCAATGCCTTGCCGTTCATCGTTTATGTATTGTCGTCGGCAAATTACGGATATGGCATCGCATAGGTGAGGGTTCACCGTTTACGGGGAGGTTCACCATTTCAGGGGGTAGGTTTCCCCTAGGTGGGGGTGGTGTTCTCGAGTAGTTCGGAATACTTCTTCACCAACGCGGGCCACACAGTTCGAATTTGGTCCAGCACTTCTTGGGCGTCGGTGGTTTGGTTGTTCAAGCCCTGCTCAAATTCTCTGAACACATGGTGTAAGGCTTTCTCGCCCAGCAAGGCGAGCAGGCTGACCATGGAATGTATTTCACGCACAAAGGCCACTTCGTCCATTTGGTCCAGGTGGCCACGCAACTTGGCGGGCAGGTCGGCACAATGTTGAATGAACAAATTGGGCAAGGCGGGTGTTGCAGGCAATACTTCCGGGGCTGACGGGCTGGTGTGCAGTAAATCAGCCAGCGTGAGGTACAGCACGCCGGCTTCCACGGGTTTGGCGATAAAGTCGTCCATGCCCAATTCAAGGCAACGGGTGCGTACTTCAGAAAAGGCGTGCCCGGTCAGGCCGACCAGCGGGGTGTCCATCCAGCGGGTTTGGTCGCGCAACCATTCTGTGAACTCATAGCCATCCATCACCGGCATTTCAAGGTCGGTAATGATGACGTCAAAGTGGGGTGCGTCATCGGGGTCGAGCAACTCAACACCCTCTTGCCCATGCTCGCACAAGGTGACCTGCATGCCAGCGGCCTTCAGGTATGAACTCACCAGTTCCTGGTTCACTGGGTGGTCTTCCAGCACCAACACCTTTTTGCCTTGCAGGGTTTCGGGATATTCCCGCACAGCGTTGGGCTTTTCTACACGCTGAAAATCGGTCCTGGGTGCCGCGCAGATGTCTTGCATCAACACAGGGTGGGCCAGGTGCACCAATTGTTTGGTCAACTCAGTGGGCAGCAGTTGCAACAAGGTGCTGTCGGCTGACAGCAGGTCGCGATCAATGGCCACCAATCGCAAGGTCGGGTTGCTTAAGTACGCCAGCAGCTCGGCAGGCAGGGGGGCGCCAGGGTCGAGCAAATCCGACTGCAGCAGTACCCAGTCGCAGGTGTTGTCGTTCAAATGTTGTATGCATTGGCCCAGTGTGCTCACCAACACCGCTTCCATGCCGCTGGCATGGAGCACCGACATTACGCAGTCGGCCACCGGGCCGGGTTGGTGCAACAGCACGCCGCTTTGGTAACCCAGCGGCAGGGGTTCCACCAAAATATCGCTGTCGTACATCACCGGCACCGAGAACCAAAAGCAGCTGCCCACACCCGGTGTACTTCCCACTGAAATTTCGCCGCCCATGCGAATCACCAATTCACGGGCAATGCTCAAGCCCAAGCCCGTGCCGCCATACACACGGCTTATGCTGGAGTCGCCTTGCGCAAACTTTTCAAAAATGCGTTCCACTTGCGACTTGCTCAAACCCGAGCCGGTGTCGTGCACTTCAATTCGCAAATCAAGCCCCGTGTCCGAGCGGGTTTGCAACCTTGAATACACACGAATTGAGCCGCTTTCCGTGAACTTCACGGCATTGCTCAGCAGGTTGCTCAGCACTTGCCGCAGCCTGGAAGGGTCGCCCACCAGGCGTTGGCCCAACTGGTTGGAGTAACCCGGTGCAACTTCGTTTAACAACAGCAGTTTGCGACTGGCCGCCTGGCTTTGCACGGCGAGAAATGAATTGGCCAGCACTTCATCGAGCGTGAACGGGATGTGCTCGAACTCCACCATGCCAGCCTCGGCCTTGGAGTAATCCAGAATGTCGTTGAGCAAGCCCAGCAGTGATTTCGCTGCGTCTTGCACCTTCAGCAGGTAGTTGCGTTCCTGCTCTGGCAAATCGGATTTCAAGGTGAGTGCGGTCATGCCCAAAATGGCATTCATGGGCGTTCTGATTTCATGGCTCATATTGGCCAACAACATGCCGCGAGCTTCCACCTGGGCCTCGGCGCGTTCCCGCCCCATTTTCGCTTCCAGCGCAATCAACTCGGCAGACCGTGCGGCCTCGCCTTGCTCCAGTTCGCGTTTGAATGAACCAATCATCAAGGCAAAGCCTTTGACCAGGTTGCTCATCTCGGTCACAAAGCGTGGTTCAGGCAAGGTTACGCTGTAATTGCCCTGTGCAATTTGCTTGCTGACTTTGTTCAGGTCGCGCAGCGGGGCCACTACAAATCGTTGCAGCACTGCAAGGCCCAGCAGCGCCATTAACGTGACCAGCAAACCAAGATACAGGTCGAAATTTGCAGTGGCCTTGATGTTGTCGGCTTGTGCGGCAATCACGGTTTGAAAGCCCAGTTCCACGGCGCGAATTCGGCCTTGAATTTCAGCGCGAATGGCATTGCTCATGCCCAGGTATTCTTCGGAGAACAACATTTGAATGGCCAGGTCGTCGCGCACCGGGGCTTCCGACACATACTTGCTCGCTTCGGGGTCGTAAAGCCCTTGTGTCAAGGCAAATACAATTTGCTCGCGTTCGCGCAGCTTGCGGCTCAACGCCAAAATAGTGATCACCGAGGCTTTCACATCGTCGCTCAGGTTGGGCGCTTCATTTTGTGGGGCGAGCAGGCGGCTTTCCAGTGTTTCGCCTTTTGCCAGGATCAGGGGCACTGCCTGGGTGTTGCCTGCAATCAGTTTGCTCCAGTACACATTGTCGACAGGTCGGGCGTACTTGCGTGCACCAGCATGTGCATCCAGCAGCTCGTAGTAATTCACCAGGTGTTGACTGTTTTTGCTGACCACAAAGGCGGCCACCAACGTTTGCAGTGCATCGAATTCCGATTGCAGCAGGCTCAATTCATTGATGGCATTGAGGCGGGCAGTCAGCAGCGCTGTTTGCGAGGTTTGCAATTGGTCGGCGCGCTCGCTCATCCACACATTGGAGGCAAGGCCAAGCAAAGTAGCAAACAACACAAAACGAAACAGGGCCGCCAGCTTCATCAAGCAAACAAGGCAAGTGTGGACAAGCCCCTATTCTTACCGGAAAAGCTTAGTGCGTGTGTAGTGATTGCAAAATCAGCCAAAACGCCGCAACAATCATGACCGCTGCAAAGCTTCGGCGCAAGGCTTTTTCAGGCAGGTAGTGGGCAATGGCCACCCCGGCAGATACCGTGAACAGGCCACCAAAGGCCAGCGGCAAACCCAGTTCCCAGTTCACGCGGTGGGCGTTGGCGTAGGTGGTCAACGCCATCACTGAGCTTGGTGCCACCAGCGCCAGCGACAAAGCCTGTGCCGTGGTTTGGGTGTGCTTGAACACGGTGGTCAGCATGGGCGTGGCCACCAAGCCACCCCCCATGCCCAGCAACCCCATGCTGGTGCCGCCCAGTACGCCCACAATGGGCATGGTGGCTGTGCGGGGTTGGTCAGAGCTATTTGAATTTGCGCTGGGGTTTTTCCGCAGCAACAACATGCGCAGGCCCACTGCCAAAATGAACAGGTTGAATATCCAGTGCAGCAGGTCTTGATCCAGGCGCACAGCCAGTTTGGCGGTTAGCCAGGTGGTCACTGTGGCGGTAATGCCAATGGCAGCCACGGCCAGCCAGGGCAGTTTGTGGTGCTGGTTGTAACGCCACCAGCCAATCAGCAAATTCGGCACCATCAGCACCAGTGCGGTGCCTTGTGCCAGGGCCTGGTCCATGCCAAACCCGATAATAAAAAGGGGGACAGCGATAATGCCGCCCCCGATACCAAACAGTCCACCAAAGAAACCCAAGGCAGCGCCCAACGACAAAACAAGGAGCAAATCAGGAAGAGCGAGCCAAGACATGGGGTGTGGTGTGCTGGTGATGTGGAAGCGCCCAGTGTATTCATTATAAAAATATCTACAATGATTCAACATTTAAAATATTATTAACAAATACGCACGAATCAATGTGAGAGTTCTTTTTGAAGCAATTGTCCGATCTTGCCTTTTTCAGCGAATTGCTGCGCCATGAAAGTCTGGCCAGTGCCGCCATGGCCTTTGATGTCACACCGCCTGCCGTTAGCCGTCGCCTGGCTGCATTGGAAAAGCGGCTGGGTGTGCGCCTGCTGCACCGAAGCACGCGACGCATTGGTTTAAGTGCCGAGGGCGAACGCTATTTGTTGGAAGGGAGCAATATTCTTCGTCAAATTGACGTGCTGGAAGCCACCCTGCGTGCCGGGCAAGACACCCCGCGTGGCCTGCTGCGGGTGAATGCCAGTTTGGGTTTTGGCCGCAAACACGTGGCCAATGTGGTGTCGGCTTACCATGCTGAATTTCCGGCCGTGGAAGTGATACTGGAATTGACCGACCACCCCATTGATTTGATCGAGGGTGGCTTTGATTTGTCGGTGCGCTTTGGGGAGCCGCCCGACCAACGATTGATTGCCCAGAAGCTGGCCAGCAACCGGCGCATATTGTGCGCCGCGCCTTCGTATTTGGCGGTGGCCGCTGGCGAGTTGAAGACGCCTGCCGACCTGACCCGCCACGATTGCCTCGTGATTCGGCAAGAGAACCACACCTTCAACAACTGGCAGTTGCGCAGCGGCAAGCAGGAAACCACCGTGAAAGTGCACGGGCCAGTGAGTTCGAACGACGGCGATGTGTCTGTGCAATGGGCCCTGCAAGGCAAGGGCGTGTTGTTGCGTTCTGAATGGGACATTCAGCAAGAACTAAAAACAGGCGCGCTGGTGCGCGTGTTGACCGACTGGGCGGGCGCGCCGGCCGACATATTTGCCGTGTGCCCCTATGCCAACCCCATGCCCGCCAAAACCCGTGAATTCATTCGGGTAACCCGCGAGGTGCTGGCCAGCAAGGCGGGATTTATTGTTTAGTTATTTGTTCACCGCCACACCCAATTCCATCGGCACGGTTTTTTCATCGCTTGCTTTGGTTTCCTTGGGTGCATCGGTTTTTACACGTTCGGCTGGCACGCCAGCAGCAGCAAGCCCGGTGCTTACCACTTGTTGGCGCTGTGTGGCCAGGGCTTGCAATTGCGCGGTGCTTACGTCTTCCGAGTCTTGCAGTTTTTGAGCAAGCACTGCATAAAAGTTTTTGTCTTTCAGTGTGTTCACTTCAGAATCGCTTAACTCGCGCGTGTCTTTAAACAAGTTGGTAATTTGCCCCAGCGCTTTGCCAGCAAGGCCTTGTTCAAGCTTGCCCGGGTTGGCTGTTCTGAAGCCTGTTTTCAGCGAGGCCAGTTCACCGCCGCTGAACCGTTTCTCAAACAGGGCTTCCAGTGCTTCTTGAGTGGTTTCACTGTTCAAAGCCAAGGGGCCTGGGTTGTCACCGGCTTGCAATTTCTCGCCAGCTTGTGTGGCCACCGCACGGCGCATTTGCAAATTTTGAATGGCTGTTTTGTCGGCAGGTGCCCATGTGCCTTGTACGGTTAGCGCCAGGTTCGGGCGGGTGGTTAATGCTTCGCCCAGTTTTTTCAGGCCTTCACGTTGTGAGGGGCTTAGCGTGTTGGCACCCGCGGTGAATTCAATCTTGCCCAGTTCATCGGCATCGCTACCGCCAAACAAGGCGCCCAGCGCGCGAAAAGGGGCGGTCACAATTTTGGTGAGCACATTGCCAAGGGCCTTCCACACAATGGCCCCGTAGCTGAATTGCGGGTCGTTCAAATCGCCGGTAATCGGCAAGCCCAGATCAATGCGGCCGTTGCTGTCTTCCAGAATGGCAATGGCCAACTCCAAAGGCAGGTCTCGGCCTTGCGGGCTTTGTACGCGCTCACCCAGTTTCAGCTTGTCCACAATCACTTGGTTGGTGCTGTTCAACTTCTGGTTTTCAATTTGGTAATTCAGGTTCAGCGACAACTTGCCCGATTCAATTTTGCGGTTTGCAAACGTGCCGGAATACGCGGTCAGGTTGCTCATTTCGACGTTGCTGAATTTCACCGCAATGTCCATGTAAGCGGTGGGATCAAGCAGGTTGACTGTGCCTTGCGCATCGGCCTCGCCGAATTCGTCTACTGCACCTTTCAGCGCAAGTTCGCCGCGTGTGCCGGGCTTGTTCGACAAACCATTGACCACACCTTCCAGGCTGTGAATGCGTGTGCCAAACGGAATGAACAGCGATTCATCTGCAAAGTCCAACTCGCTGTCGGCAATCGCAAAGCGATCAATGTTCACTGCAAACGCAGGGGGCGAGTTGTCGGAGGGTTTTGCGGGTGCAGTTGTTTGTTCCGCTGCAGTTTTCGGTTCTTCCTTGTTCACCAAAATACGGCTGATGTTGGTCGATTTGTCTTTCGCAATCAGCAGTGCAGTGTCCAGCCCTTCAAGTGTTAACCGTTGAATGTTCAAGCCTTGGGCATTCACGCGCAGGCCGGGTGTAAACAGTTTTTTGAATTCCAGAAACGAGATTTTCGTGCCGGTTTCATTCAGGCGCAAACTTGCCACGGTGAGGCTGCCCACATAGCCTTGTTCCTTGGCGTTGTAGGTGGCTTTGCCTTTGGTGTAAATGGCACCGTTTGCAAGGTCCAGTTTTGCAAACTGACCGATGAAAGGCTGCGCGGGTTTCAGCGCCAGCGCATTGACTTCCACATTCATTTGCGTGGCGGCGGTGCTGGGGTTGATTGTGCCGTTCACTGCAATGCTGCCGCCACTGGCCACATTCAGGCTGGCTTTCAGGGGCAGGTTTTTCGAAAGGTCTTGCGTAAGGCCGCTTGTTGAAACCGCAATGTTGTTCAGGCCGATGTTCAGCGCAGGTTTCACGCTTTGGTCTTCAAAGGCTGTGTTAATGCCTGAAATAGCAATGGTGTCGACTGCGTAGGTCCAGGGCTTGGATTCCGATTCCTCGGCAGTTTCGTTGTCTGCCTCAGCTTGTTTTGCCGCTGGCTTGGCTGGGGGAATCCAGTCGTTAATCGCCGCCATCAAATCAAGCTCGCCCTTGGCGTTGCGCTTCACATTCACTTGTCCGCCCTGCACAGTGGCGCTGTTTACCTGTGCATGCTGCTCATTCAAGTCCACCGCAATGGGGCCCACTTCAATGGTGTTCAGCCCAATGGCTTTGGCCTTGTTGCCGTGGTTCAGTTGCAAGCCTGCCAGCACAATGCCAGCCAACTCGGCCTTGTTGGTTTGCAAATCAAAGCTTGCGTTGTTGATGTTCAGCTTGCCGAATTGGGCTGCTGCGGCCGCGCCTTGTGGCTTGGCAGCAATGTTGAATTCGCGCACTTCTGCATTGATGTTGTTGATCAATACCTTGGGTGGAATTTCCTCGCTGGCGTCTTTCAGGTTTACATCAAAATTCAAAGCCAGGTCGGCACTGCCAGCCGGTGGGGCTGTGGGCAGCAAGGGGGCCAGCAACGGTTCCAGCTTCGCAATGTTCAAGCCGGTGAGTGAAAACTCGCCCACCGCAGAAGGGTCGGCCAACTGAATTTGCGCGCGCAGCTTCAACTCCGCATCCAGGCCCGTGACAGCATTCAGCACAAAGTCGCCATCGTTTTCTGAACGGGTGGCCAGGTCGCGCAACTCCAGGTTCAGCGGGGCAAATGTGGTTTTCAACCCATCGGGTTTGCGGCGGTCCTCGAAATTGACAGCGGCATCGGAAATCAGCAGGTGGCTGAGCAGAAAGGCCGGTGGTTCGGTGTTTTCTTCTTCCTCGGGCTCGTCAGTTTTAAAGGCATCCAGCAGGGCGGTGAAGTTGTTCTTGCCCTCGGGCAGCAGGGCCACATTCAGGTTCAGGTTTTTCAGGTCGATTTGATCCAGCGCAATTAGCCCGGTGAACAGGTCGGTGCCCGACACATCGACAAACAAATGCTCGAATGACACTAACTGCTCGCCCTCTGGCGTGGCCAGGTTCAGCTTCGGGATTCGCACGGTCAGCTTGAAGGGGTTGATCTCGGGCAGGCCCATGTTCAACGCATGGCCCGAACGCTCAAGCACCTGTTTTTCAGCTTGCCAGTGCACCAGGCGCGGCAGGCCTGCCCAAGCAAACAGGTAGAAGAAAACAATGACAAAAAGCGGAATCAGCACCGCTTTGGAGCGAAGAATAGTGGCGATTTTCATTTTTAAAGGTAATACGGTGGATATATGGCCTCAGTATCCTAGATACTGGCGCTGGTGTACACTAACGCCTTCTCGCGCGGCTGTAGCTCAGTGGATAGAGTATTGGCCTCCGAAGCCAAGGGTCGTGGGTTCGATCCCCGCCAGCCGCGCCATTCTGTTTTTCCTTGTGAAGTTTCGCTGACGTCTCGCAACCAAATGTTGAATTGTTTGCCAATCACTTGATTCAACAGGCCCATATCGCTTAAACTTCGGGGGAAGTGGATTGGGGGTTCCCGGTCGGCGTTATTGCCTCGGTGCGTTTCACCGGGGCTTTTCGCTTTTTTGGGGCGGGTAAATTTTCAGACCCCAATTTTCATAGCCTTTCCCAACGTTTCGTCTTCCGCCCGAACAGTAAAACTTTTCTTTTAAAACATCAAAAGCGGTGTTGGGTTGATCTGGCCGCAGGACGTTGAGCCCTACTGGACGAGCCACTAAATCCGCCAGTTGAAGGCCAGGGGAGTCAACTTTCTTATCTGCGAAAACAATTTCAAACGGGAGATCAATTCCCAGACGATTTGTGCCGTCGCACATCCTTCGAAATTCGAGCTCCAGTTCATCGTCTTCTCTTTTGCCTCGGCATTCAAAAACGACATGGGTAAGTAGCTCGTTCTGATGTTTCTCTTGCAGGAATTCATATAGCGTTTCAAGGCAGAAACCTAGCGCCAAATGATAGGGATTTTCATTTTGATCGGGAAGACCCTTTAGCCTCGCTTTATTGATCACACAACTAACCAAGATGAAGTTATGCGTGTGAATGAGTTGACTCAACTCGGCTAAAAACATGGTTTTCTGCTGCCTGCTTTTGAAGCTGAAAGCTCCCTTTTCTTTTCGGATATCGTGTTCGTGAAGCACCACTAAATCGTGACCAAAATGTTTAAACTTGAATTGATGTAGTGCAGAAACGACTTGGTCTGAGTAGTGTCTTTTGTGAAAGATGCAAAAGGCGAGCACAAAAACCGGATAATTTGGATCGAGGTTTTGCATGCCGTGATCCCCGCTTTCATCGACGTACACTATGTAATCGCTGAACACTCTGTTTGAGTTTTCGTTTGTCTTCACACCAACATTTATCATAGCGGTTGCCCAAAAAGCCAAGTTCGTTAGATTTGAATCGTATCGAATGCGTATTTTATGCTGGACTTGGAAAGCTCGCCAGCCGCGCCACTACCTACATCTAGCGATTCAAATCCCCGCTTTTTGACACAGCTTCCGCCACGGGCTTGAATGGCAGGCTGTTCAATTCCCTGCTTCGCCCATGTTCAATTCCAGCTTCGGCAAATTGTCGCTAACCCAACCAGCTTTCTACATACCCCTGCCGCAACATTCACTGGTCGATGTGATTACTCACAGCTACGGTATATTGCCAGGGCAAGAGCCGGTTTTTTCAGTGCTGCTGGATTATTTGCTGGCACTGAACCCCACCGTGAAAAACCCGCGTATGGCATTGGGCAGCCAGGCCCCGCGCACGCTTGATTTTATTTCACACGACCCGCATGTGCTGCTGTGTATGAATCCCGAGGTGGTGAAGGCCCGGATTCGCCAAGTGGTGAATGGGGGCGGCGAGTTTGCCTTGATCGACACGGCACGCAACTTTGTACCCACCGACACAGCCGAGCGCGGTGTGTATGAGTTTTTGGCCCGGGCAAGCAACGACACTCAGCATGTCTCCGATTTTGCAGGCTTGGGCCTGGGCGTGCTGGGTTATTTAAGCGGCGTGCAAAATCGCGCTGTGATGGGCCGTTTGCAACAGCTGAATGCCGAGCGATTGGCTGGCCGGTTGAGCGTGCGCCAATACCAGTTGCGCCAGCAAGAGGTACTGAATAACTACCTTAAAAAGCTGGGCTGGATGGGCAGGCACATGCACGGCGGGCAGAACTCGTTCAACCTGCTTTACCAAAACAGGGCGGTGGGCGTGAACCCCTCGCCGGTGTTTGTAAAGCATGCGGAAAGAATGGCCAAGTTGAGCAAATTTGCGAAAGGGGGTGGGTTGTTATTGACGACGTTTGGAGCGATGGGGGCGTGTGGAAAGATTGCTTCGGCTGGCAGTGTTCAGAAGAAGAATGAGGTTCTGTGGGTGGATGGAACTGGCATTGTTTTCGGTGCTCTTGGAGGCTTTTATGCTGGTTTGGCTGTAGGGGCGTTCGTCGTAAGTGGTCCCGTGGGCTGGGGTGTTGCACTGGTCGCTTCCGCAATGGGCGGCTACTTTGCACAAGAGGCTGGGAAAGCTGGAGGAAAGGTTTTCTATGACCAATTTGGTAATCAAATGGATCTCGTTAGTGCCTCGGGGGTGGGTCAATTATGCCAATAGTCGATGTAATTGTCTGGGTCATGGGTTTCAGCATATTGATCATTCCAGTGTTACTCATTCTGAGTATGGTCCTTCTGACTTGGCTAACGCCGCGGTCTGTTATTGATCAATATGTGCGCCCACCTCATTTCAGCGAGTTTGAATCGGTTGCGTATCGATATTTTCCATCCAGCTGGATTCGGACTTTGTTGTTCTCAATAGCGATTTCAATACCTTGGTTTCGTAGGGTTCGAGGATTCGGTGACATGCACAAGCAAGTGCCATTCGGGTTCAACATTGCTTGCAGATTTTTCGTATATGGCGTGCTCGGTTATCTGCATTTATTTTGTATCACCATGGCGATACTTGCAATTGTCGCAAAGGTTGGTGGCAATGCTTAAGTGTAGGCGATGAAAATTACTTTCTCGCGCGCGCTGTGGCACTTGTAGCTGCAGTGGTTGCACTGCTTTTGATGCTTTCGTTTCCAATGGTTGGCTGGGTAGTCACTAGCGCAGTAGGAACTTTGCATAAAGTGACATTTGAGTAAGTTTGCGACAGGGGGCAGCTTTGCAGGTGATTGACTTTTTTCTTCATTTTTTTGCCCTTAGATTGGTGATCATTCCGAGGGTGTTGCCATTGAGCTTAGTCCTGCTGACTTTTGGGAAGTCCTTCGAATAATTGGAGTTTGCCGACACCCCTCAAATGCAGGGTGATGTTTCGCCGCTTGTTGCTCAAAATTAGACTGATTGTGGTTTTCGGGTTTTGTTGATTAAGCAAGATATATGTCAAATTGATCGAATGGCTTATCTTTGAATTGTTGATGATTTAAATTCTGAAACTGTCATGAACGACTACACAGCTTTACTTCTCGGAGTTGTCTGCGCTGGCCTCGGTGGTGAGTTGTTCGTTCGCGGCTCAGTTGGATTGGCTCACTGGGCGCGAGTTTCTCCAGGCATCATCGGCGTCACCGTTGCCGCGTTAGCTACATCAAGCCCGGAGCTGTCGGTTTCGATTAGTTCCGCTTTGGTGGGAAAGCCTCAAATTGCTTTGGGCGACGCGCTTGGAAGTAACGTGGTGAACGTGGCTCTCATTCTTGGGCTGGCACTGATCATTTCCGGAATTCAAAGCCCTCGAGACAGCGTAAAGCGGGACTTCCCCGTGGCTTTGCTGATCCCTGTTTTTACAGCTGTTTTGTTTCTTGATGGTGAGCTTTCCCGAGTCGATGGGTTCTTGATGATCAGCATGTTCATTGCCTGGATCGTGGCGGCCGTTGTCGAAGCAAGAAAGCAACGAAGCGCAGCAGAGGACGTTCTTGGCGAACAACGTCGGTGGTTGGTTGTTGTTTCTTGCCTTGCCGGTTTTGTATTCTTGGTTGCAGCCGGGAATTTCATTGTTGCCGGGGCAAGGGGCATCGCGGTTGCTTTTGGTGTGGATGAGTTCATCATTGGTGCAACCATCGTGGCAATTGGCACGTCGGTGCCGGAACTTGCAACAACGGTTATGGCCAAGATTCGTGGTCATGATGAAGTTGGCTTGGGCACCATTCTGGGCAGCAATATCTTCAATGGCATTTTTATCGTCGCCGTTGCGGCCATGATTCATCCCATCATCGTTCCCTGGCACGAAGTGGCCATTGCCCTGGTGTTCGGCCTTGTGGCGGTGGCGTTCGTTTATCCTCCGCGCAACGGCTTCATTCAACGAAAGCGGGGTGTCTTCTTGCTGGGTGTGTATGTTGCGTATCTTGTTACCATTCTTCAGCAGTAAGAAGCATGATATTAACTTGGCCTGGTTTGCCAATAAATCGCTGGGAGTAAAGTAAGTGGATGCAGTTAAACACATCACCACCTTCATCAATCGAACCCCGGGCGATGTATACGCCTTCGCCTCAAATCCCCAAAATCTTCCGGCGTGGGCTGCTGGCCTGGCCCGCTCTGAAGTCACTAAACAAGGAGATGCCTGGGTGGCCGAAGCGCCTTTCGGCAAGGTGAAGATCAGGTTTGTACCACTGAATAATTTCGGTGTTCTCGATCACGATGTGGAGCTTGATTCGGGCGTGGTGGTGCACAACCCAATGCGGGTTGTACCCAATGGTGAGGGCAGCGAATTCACCTTCACATTGTTTCAGCAACCGGGTATGTCGCAACAGCAATTCGAGGAAGACGCGCGAGCCGTTGCAGCGGATCTTCACACATTAAAAATTCTTCTTGAATCTGAAAGCTGATGCAGCCCCGTGCTCCTGCTGTTCCAACGGCGCCCAACGCCATTCAGAAGGGCACACCGCTCAAGGTGTTGCTGAACCGGGAATCGATCGAATGCCTGGCGCGAAACATTCTTTACGTTCACAAGACTTTTCCGGTTGAAGCATTTTGCCAGCACGCGTTGGCTAACCTTGAACCGTTAGAGCTGATGCAGCGTGCACAGCACATTGCTAAATCATTACAGCAATTTTTACCTGCCAATTACACTCAAGCAGTGTCTATTCTTGTCGACTCATTCACCCCGGCTGGAACCGAGGTGGGCTCGCTGGGGTTGGCCGGGTTTTTCTATCTGCCGCACAGCTTTTTTATTGCTGATTACGGCTTGGGCAAAAGCTATAACAATGGAGAAGACCCGTTTGATGTGTCCATGCAAGCCTTGCGTGAGCTCACCATGCGCTTCACCGCCGAATTTGCCATTCGCCCCTTTCTCATTTACCAGCAAGAACGCACCTTGGCACAGGTTAACAAGTGGCTAAGCGACCCCAACCCGCATGTAAGGCGGTTGTGCAGTGAAGGCACACGCCCCAAGCTGCCTTGGGGAAAACGCATTCAGTCGTTTATTGCCAACCCAGAGCCTGCATTGCCCATACTGGAATTTTTGAAAAACGACGAATCGTTGTATGTGCGCCGCAGTGTGGCCAACCACCTTGGCGACATTGCAAAAGACCACCCCGAGATTGCGTTTTCAACTTGCGAGCGTTGGTTGCAAGAAGGTGCGTCGAAAGAATTGAAGTGGGTGGTTCGCCATGCGGTTCGTTACCATGCCAAAAAGGGCCATGCCAGGGCCTTGGAGATTCGGGTGAAGGCGAAGAGTTGAATCAGTGTATGGGCGTTATACGGCTGCTTTGTGACGAAGTAATATGATGTATTCCTTTAAGGACGATAGTGAAATCAAACAAGCTGGAACAACAACTCAATTTCCTGCGTGAAATAGACAAGCTAAAGAGGGTGCTTCGCCAGTCCCCCTTATTGGATCAAAGCCGCAAAGAAAATTCAGCGGAGCATTCATGGCACTTGGCCATGTATGCCCTCATTCTTTCAGAGCATGCGGCTGCCCAAGGCGATGAACTCAGCGCCCTGTGGCATGAGTTTGAAGAAGGTCAAAGCGATGATGCGCAATTTGCAAAAGCCCTGGATAGGTTTCAACCGCTGTTGATTAATGTGTTCACCGGCGGTGGTACTTGGGTTGCAGGGCATTTTGATCAATCACCAACTCGTTAAATTTTATGTATATCGAAGGCACCATAAAAACCTGGAATGATGACCGTGGGTTTGGCTTTATTCAGTCTAATGAAGGTCAAGTCGAGGTGTTTGTTCATGCAACTGCATTCAATTCCCGGCACATTCGTCCCCATGTAAACCAACGTGTTTATTTCGACCTTGAGCTAAGCCCTGAGGGAAAACCAAGAGCCAAGAATGTTCATTTCTCGCGCCCGGTTTCTGGAAACAAACGTGAACGCACCGATGCCCCCGCGCAGTGGCAGACCGGATCATTTTTAGCGATTCCCGCTTTTGTGTTTTTGTTTGGTGTGGTTAGCTTGCTCTGGAGGCCACCACTGTTGTTGGCTCTGATCTATGTGCTTGCCAGCACTTTGACTTATGTCACCTATGCCATGGACAAATCAGCAGCCAGGAAAGGGCGCTGGCGAACTTCTGAGAGCACCCTGCACTGGTTGTCTTTGCTGGGTGGTTGGCCTGGGGCGTTGATTGCTCAACACATGCTTAGGCACAAATCAAACAAGGCCCCGTTTCGATTTATTTTCTGGGTAACAGTGTTTTTGAACGTAGCCTTGTTTCTGGTACTGGCTTCCCCTGAAGGCCAAGCACATATTGGGCAATTGATACCCGATAAATAAATTTTCCGTACAACTGTCGATTTCACCATACCCCATTCGACTACTTAGGTAGGCACAACTTTCAAGGAGACTACGATGTCGAACAGCACAGGAACAGTGAAGTTGCACAGGGTACTGCGCGCCCCAGCAGAGCGGGTTTACAAGGCATTTACCGACAAAAGTGCGTTGGAGTACTGGAGCCCGCCTTATGGCTTCATTGGCACCATTCATGAAATCGATGTGCGCGAGGGTGGTGGCTACCGCATGTCGTTCAACAACTTTAGCTCTGGCGGTAGCCACACGTTTACAGTGAAATACCTGGAATTGGTACCCAATGAGCGCATTCGCCACACCGACCAGTTTGACGACCCAAACCTGCCCGGCGAAATGGTGGTGACCGTTGAGCTTAAAACAGTGGTTTGCGGCACGGAACTACGCATTGTTCAAGAAGGAATCCCCGCTGTTATTCCGGTCGAGATGTGTTACTTGGGCTGGCAGGAATCGCTTGAACAACTCGCCAAGCTGGTTGAGCCAGATATTCCAGATCATGGCTAATTAATCTGACTGATGAAGCGCTGGGTTTAAAGTCTTAATTGGCGTCTTCAGGCAGGTGATACCGTGGGGCGGACGACAATCTCACTGGTGTCTACATCATTGGGCTGATTAATAACGTGAGCGATCGCTGCAGCGATTGCTTCTGGTTTTAAGGCGATTTCCCGAAAGCTTTTCATGGCTGCAGCTGCAGCCTGGTCACTGTTGCTATTGGCCAGCTCAGATTCAACCACACCCGGATAAACGCAAGTCACGCGAAGGCGATCATTTTCTTGTCGCAAGCCGTCTGAAATCGCCCTGACTGCATACTTTGTGGCGCAATACACCGCACCTGTCGGCACCACATAAAGTCCACCAATCGAAGAAATATTGATGATCTGCCCACTCTTCTGTTCATTCATGATCGGCAGGACAGCCGCAATTCCGTGCAGCACGCTCAGTGCCGCCCAGGTGCCGGCCATGGTGGGCTACGAGAGTCCGTCACAATTCAGTCGAGAATTCAAACGATACTTCGGCCGCACACCTGTGCAGGAAAGTCAGTATAGCCAATCCATTTTGGCTTTGTCTTGAGTGGTGAAACTTCGCAAATATCCAAAGTAATGTGGCACACTTCAATTCATGAAACCTCTGCTGGCTTTAGCTACTTCGTTCGCCCTGTCTTGCGTGGCTGTCAATTCAGCACTCGCAGCAGAATCCCCACAAGCCCTTCAAACCATTCAGTCGCTCGACGTGCCCCGTTACATGGGCACCTGGTTTGAAGTTGCCAAGTACCCCAATCGTTTTCAGAAGCAGTGTGTGGCCAATACCAGCGCGGCATATTCACTTCAAAAAGACGGCACAGTGAAAGTGCTGAACCGCTGCCAGTTGGCCAACCGCGACATGGAAGAGGTCGAAGGCCAGGCCAGGCAGACAGGTGGCTTGAAATCACCGAAGCTAGAGGTACGCTTTGCGCCAGCCTGGTTAAGTTGGCTGCCCATGGTGTGGGGTGATTACTGGGTGATTGATCTTGACCCCGAATACCAACTGGTTGCAGTCAGCGAACCCAAGCGAGAATTTTTGTGGGTGTTGTCGCGTACGCAGCAAGTAAACCCAGCCAAATACGAGGCGCTGCTGCAACGCCTGAAAGCCAAGGGCTTCGATTTGAACAAGCTTGAACTTTCACCGCAAGTCAATTAAGCCATGCGCCGTTTGAACCCCAAGAAGTTGCTGCTGAGCAAGTGGACTGCCGTGAAACCAGTGAACAAAGAAAAACACTTTCTGGTTCGCTCAGTGGTGAAGCCTGAAAGCGATGAATTGCCTGTTGAGCAATTTGAATTGGAGGCTGTGCATTCCGGCCGAACGCAAATTATTCACTGGCGTGATTTGCAAGATGAAGGGCAGTGGATTCAGGGTTGGACGTAGTCGGGCGTATAGCGATGTTTTCTTTGCCCCCTGCTGCTGTACAATCTTCCTTGTTGGTGCTCTTGGAACAGTCCCTGTTCTGAAGTTAAACGGGAAGCTCTTTAGCGCTGCCCCCGCAACGGTACGCAGACAAGCGTCAAGCTTGGCTTTCATCAAAAACCATTGGGTGTTTTCAAACGCCTGAGAAGGTGGTGAGGGTAAGTCTGCCAGCCCGGATACCGGCCAACAACGGGGTGCGCCATTGGCGCACTATGTCCCATGCACTGTCGGGGAAGGCGGTGAGGGTACTCGTCAATCCATTTAACCATGAACTCAATTCGCTTGGGCAAGCTTTGGCTTGCCATGCCGGTGGCCATTGCTGCAGCCGGTCCTGTATTCGCACAAAAAAAACCAACTTTTGATTCCGTGGTGGTCACCGCCACCCGCACCGAACAGCCCATCACCGAGGTGTTGGCCGATGTCACGGTCATTGACCGGGAAACACTTGATCGTGCCGGGCAAACCTCGCTGCGCGAAGTGCTGGCCCAACAGCCCGGCGTGCAAATGTCGGCCAACGGCAGTTACCGTTCCAACACCAATGTGTTTTTGCGCGGTGCGTCGGCCACTCAAACCATTTTGCTGGTGGATGGTGTGCGGGTGGGGTCTGCAACCAGCGGCGGTTTTTCACTGGAAACCATTCCGCTTGAATCGATTGAGCGCATCGAGATTTTGCGCGGTGCGGCCTCGGCGTTGTATGGCCCCGATGCGGTGGGCGGGGTCATTCAAATCATCACGCGGCAAGCGGGCACACCACGGCGGTCGGTTAGTGTGGGTGTGGGCACCGATGGTCAACGGTTGGGTGCGGCGCACTTCAGTGGCAAAACCGGCATGTTTGGCTACAGCCTTGGTTTTTCCCATGAACGGGGCACTGGCATTGATGCCAAAACACCCGCTGCATCGGGGTTGAATCCAGATGAAGACGCGTTTGAAACTAGCAGCCTGAATTTCAGTTTGGTGGCCGATGTGCACACCAATCACCAACTAAAATTTCAAACCTTGTACAGCGAAGGCGAGTACGGTTTCGACGGCAACCCGTTTCCCAACCCGCTGGCTCTGAATTCACAAACCAGCGAAGCGATTGCAAAACCGGAACTGAACCAGTCCAGCTTGCAATGGGTTGCCAAATTCACGCCGCGCTGGAAGTCGACCGTATTGCTGGCGCAGTCCGATGACAAATCGGTGAGTGAATACCGCCGTTTGTCCGATGGCGCAGATGCGGGCCGTGCCCGGTTCAATACCAAGCGCGACCAATACAGCTGGCAAAACGATATTTCATTGGGTAGCGATGTGCTGACCTTGCTGGCCGAGCAGCGCACCGAGGAGGTGGACAGCACCACCGACTACGACGTAAAGGCACGCACCATCGATGGTTTCATGGCCGCGTATGCATTGAATCGCGCGCAGTGGGACGCGCTGGGCGTGCTGCGAAGCGACGACAATTCCCAGTTCGGGCGTTTCAACAACTATGCGCTTTCTGCGGGTTACAAACTGAATTCGCAATGGCGTTTGGTGGGCAGTGCGGGCAGCAGTTTTCAGGCCCCCACGTTTAACCAGTTGTACTTTCCAGGTTTTGGCAACCCTGAATTGCAACCCCAACGCAGCCGTTCCAAAGAACTGGGTGTGAAGTATGCAGCCTCGGCAATTGCTGCCAGTGCGGTGGTGTACGAAAACAGGGTGCAGGGTTTCATTACCCCCTCGACGAATGTGCAGTCAGCGCGCGCAACCTTGCGTGGTGCCACCTTCGCAGTAGATCGCCAGTTTGAAACAATATTGGTGAAAGCTTCCTACGATTACACCGACCCCAAAACCGAACCCGACAACAAACGCATTGTGCGCATTGCCCGCCATGTATTCAATTTAAACTTGAGTCGTGAAACTGGCCCCTGGCAGTACTATGGTGAGTTGAAACTGGCCAGCGACCGTGAAGACAGGGCGATTCCTTTCAGCGACCCCAATATTGAACTGGGCGGTTATGGTTTGCTGAACGCCGGGGCAAGCCGCAAGGTGAATCAGGAATTGTCCGTGTCGGCCCGCTTGAATAACATCACCGACAAAACCTATTCACTGGCCAATGGCTTTACCACACCGGGCAGAAACCTGTTTGTGTCGGCCAACTGGTCTTTTTAAGGGGTAAAACCTGATTGATGCACATGCTTGCTCGTTCTGAGTTGATACTGGGTGGTCAGCGCAGTGGCAAATCGCGCCGCGCTGAAGACCTGGCCATTCAATGGCTTGCAGCCAGCCCGCAGCGGCACGCTGTGCTGGTGGCCACGGCCCATGTTGGCGACGATGAAATGCAGCAACGCATTGTGCAGCATCAGCTAGACCGGGCGCAGCGTGTGCCCCGACTGGTTGCGGTTGAAGAAAGCCTGTACCTGCCTGCCGCCTTGAAATTGCACAGCACCAGCAATACGCTTTTGGTCGTGGATTGCCTGACCCTGTGGCTGGTGAATTGGCTCATGCCACCACCCGGTGTGCCCGCACCAGCACAAGGTTTTCAGCACACGGTGGAGCAACTGGTTCACACGCTGCACAGCCTGCCTGGGCCTGTGGTGCTGGTTAGCAATGAAATTGGTTTGGGTGTTGTGCCCATGGGCAAAGAAGTGCGCCACTATGTTGACGAACTGGGGCGCTTGAACCAGGCCATGGCCGACGCCTGCGAACGGGTCACTTTGATGGTGGCCGGGCAGGCAGTGCCTGTCAAAGGAACTTCACAATGAAGCTTCTTTGCCTGCGCAATGTGTTGGCCATGTTGTTGGCGTGTTGTACATGGGCTGCGCATGCTGCCCCACAACGCATCGTCAGCCTGTTGCCCTCGCTCACTGAAAGTGTGTGCGCGCTTGGCGAGTGCAGCCGTTTGGTGGGTGTGGACCGCTATTCCAACTGGCCTGCTTCTGTGCAACAGCTGCCACGCGTGGGCGGTGGCATTGATCCCAATATTGAAGCCATTGTGGCCTTGAAACCAGACCTGGTGTTGATGGCCGAATCGTCACGTGCGGCGGAACGTTTGCAGGCACTGGGCCTGAAAGTACTGATGCTTGAACCCAAAACCCACGAACAGGTGCAGGTGGTCATTGCAAAGGTTGCTCAGGCCTTGGGCCTTGCGCCGACAAAAGCCGAGCAGGTGTGGCGCAACGTGGACGCGGGTGTGTCAGCAGCTGCCAGTTCCTTGCCGCAACATGCGCGCGGCATTCGTGTGTACTTTGAAGTGAACCGTGCACCCTATGCTGCCGGTGAATCTTCTTTTATCGGCCAAACGCTTAAGCGCCTGGGTGTGGGCAATGTGGTGCCCGCTGAACTGGGGCCGTTTCCAAAACTGAATCCTGAATTTGTGGTGCGTGCCAACCCCGACCTGATCATGGTGGGGCAACGCAATGTGCAAGGCATGACCGAACGCCCCGGTTGGCAGCGCCTGCGGGCTGTGCGCGAACAACGCATTTGCATTTTCAACAGCGACGACGAAGACGCCATTGTGCGCCCTGGCCCCCGCATGGCCGAAGGTGCCCGTCTGCTGGCGCAGTGCATTCTGAAACACAGCGCAGGTGCACCATGAATACACGTGCAAGCCTGTGGTGGGGTGTTTTGTTGCTGGCCTTAAGCCTGTTGTTGTGTGCCCTTGGTTTGGGTGTGGGCAGCACGGGCCTTGAATCGGTGTGGCACATGTGGGCCGACCCCGTGGCCAGTCAAATTGTGCTGGACATTCGTGCCCCCCGCACACTGGGTGCCTGGGCTGCGGGTGCGCTGCTTGGGCTGGCCGGTGCCGTGGCGCAGGGCTTGTTTCGCAACCCCTTGGCCGATCCGTTTTTGTTGGGCAGTGCCTCCGGTGCTTCCCTGGCGGTGGCGGTGTCGCTGGCCGCACTGGGTGTGTCGCCCTTTGCCGAGGCCTGGGTGGTGCGGCTGGGCTTGACCGGTGCTGCGTTTCTGGGCGCGGTGGGTGCGGTGCTGCTAACACTTACCCTGGCCAAAGGCGTGCAGCACACATTGCGTTTGCTGTTGGCCGGTGTGGTGGTGGGCATGGTGTTGGGTGCGCTGACATCGCTGATCACCATTGCGGTTCCGCAAACCTTGCAGGCCATGCAAGCATTCATTCTCGGTTCTACCGGTTTTGTGGGTTGGCAGTCGCTGGGCATCATGCTGCTTGTCGGCGTGTTGTGTCTGGGTGTGGCCTGGGCGTTTTCCCGAACGCTTGATGCGCTCACGCTGGGCGAGCACACGGCCCAAAGCCTGGGCATGCCGCTGCGCCCGGCACGCATGGCGCTGATTGCCGTGGTGGCTTTGGCCACTGGCACAGCAGTGGCCCACACCGGCCTGATTGCGTTTGTGGGTTTGGCGGCACCGCACTTGGTGCGCGCTGCCGTGCGAACAACTTATGCGCAGTTGGTGGTGTTGGCCAGCCTGATGGGTGGTGTGCTGCTGCTGGCCGCCGATATTCTGGCCCGTGGCTTGATTGCGCCCCAGGAAATTCCTGTGGGCGTACTGACCGCCACACTGGGTGGTGGCTATTTGCTGTGGCTGATGCACAGAAGGGCGGGGTGACGGGAACATGAACAAACCTGTTGCATTTGAAGTGAATGATTTGTGTGTGTCGCTGGGGGCAGCCCGCCATGCGCGCCCTGTTTTGCAGCAACTGAATGCACGCATTGAAGCGGGTCGATGGACCTGCGTTGTGGGGCCCAATGGTGCGGGCAAATCAACTTTTTTGCGGGCACTGGCCGGGCTTGTGCCCGTGCAGCGCGGCGACGTCAAGGTGAATGGAAAAGCCCTGCACGAATACGCGCACCGCGAACGCGCCAAAACAGTGGCATGGCTTGCGCAAGGCGGGGCCGATCAGGCTGCCGATGATTTAAGCACTTACGACATTGTGATGCTGGGCCGCTTTCCCCACTTGCCCTGGTTAAGCCCGCCCGGCCCGGCCGACCACGCTGCCGTGCAGCAGGCCATGGAACAAACCCGCGTGTGGGAATGGCGAAACCGCCTGCTGGGCAGCCTTTCCGGTGGTGAACGCCAGCGTGTATTGCTGGCCCGGCTACTGGCTGTTCAAGCCGACATGGTGTTGATGGACGAACCCTTGGCCAACCTGGACCCGCCGCACCAGGCCGACTGGATTGCGCTGGTGCGTGGCCTGGTGGCAGAGGGCCGCACCGTAGTCACTGTGTTGCATGAAATTTCCCTGGCTTTGCTGGCCGACGACCTGCTGGTGATGCAAGCAGGCCAGCTGCAATACGCAGGCCCCAGCCACGATGCGGCCGCTCACCACGCCTTGCAAACCGTATTCGACCATCGACTTTCCATTCACCAGGTGAACAACCGTTGGCTTGTGTTGCCAACCTGACCGCGAGAGAAAACCCATGCAAATTGAAACGCCCCCCACTGAAAAACGCTACGACCGCCCCGAAGGCGAACGGCGTGGTTTGATCATCGTGAACACCGGCGATGGCAAAGGCAAAAGTACCGCCGCATTTGGTTTGGCCATGCGTGCTTTTGGCCGCACCCATGTGCACGGCAAGCTGGTAAAAATTTACCAGTTCATGAAGGTGCCCAGTGCGCGTTTTGGTGAGCACAGATCGCTTGAGCAACTGGGCTTGTCCATTGAAGGGCTGGGCGATGGCTTTAGCTGGAAAAGCAAAGACATTGAACATTCTGCGCAATTGGCCCTGGATGGCTGGGCAAAAGCCCGCGACACCATTCTGGGCGGCGAACATTTCATGGTGGTGCTGGATGAATTGACCTATGGTTTGATTTACGGCTGGATACCCTTGGACGATGTGCTGCAAACTTTGCGCAACAGGCCAAAGGATGTGCATGTGGTGATCACCGGGCGGCGCTGCCCGCAAGAGGTGATCGACCTGGCCGACACGGTGACCGAAATGACCATGATCAAACATGCATTCAAGGCAGGGATTCCTGCTCAACGCGGCATTGAAGATTAAACCCGCCTTGGTTGCAGCCACGCCTTTTTCACCAAGTGAATCGGCGGCAGTGTACCGCGCCATTCGCGAGCGGCGCGACATGCGCCACTTTTGTGGCGGGCAGGTGCCTACCGATGTGTTGCAACGTTTGCTGTCTGCGGCACACCATGCACCCAGCGTGGGTTACATGCAGCCTTGGCGTTTCATGCGCATTCAGAACCACGACACCCGTGTGCGCCTGCACGCCTTGGTCGAGGCCGAACGCATTCAAACTGCACGTGCCCTTGGGCAACGCGAAAGCGAATTCATGCAGCTGAAAGTGCAGGGCATTCTGGATGCAGCCGAGGTGTTGGTGGTTGCGCTGGCCGATGGCCGTGAGCGCCATGTTTTTGGCAGGCGCACCATGCCTGAAATGGATTTGGCGTCGGCCGCATGTGCGATCCAAAACCTGTGGCTGGCCGCACGGGTTGAAGGACTGGGCATGGGTTGGGTGTCGCTGTTTGAACCTGCTGAACTGGCCACATTGCTGGGCCTGCCAGAAGGAGCCAGCCCGATTGCCGTGCTGTGCCTGGGGCCGGTCGAGGGCTATTACGCAGAACCCATGCTGGCGCAACAGCAATGGGCCCAATGCGAGGCCTTGTCGGGTTTGGTGTTTGACGACGCATGGGGCAAAGCCAGTGCTGTATTTGCGAACCAACCCGGTTCGCCACCTGTTAACGAGGACCACTAGCCATGTGGTTTGCTTGCACCCCAATCAACATTCTGGCCGCTGCCATGCTGGTCGCCTTGCTGGTGGATTATTGCTTTGGCGAACCACCCGCACGCTGGCACCCAGTGGTGTGGATGGGCAACTACCTGGCCTGGGTTGGGCGCTTGTTTGCACCTGAAATTGGCAAACCAGCCCGCAGTGTGCTGTCGCAATTGACTGCCGGTGCGCTGGCCTGGTGGGTGGGAGTTGCGGGCGTATCCATTCTGGCTGCAGTGGTTTCAATGGGGGCGGCAACAGTGCACTGGGTGGTTCAGGTTGTGCTTGTGGGCTTGCTGCTCAAACCCATGCTGGCCTGGCGGGTGTTGCGCGACGAAGTGCGCGATGTTGAACACGCCCTGCAACGCTCGCTGCCCGAAGGCCAGCAACAGGTGGCGCGTTTGGTGAGCCGCGATGTGAATACCCTGAATGAGGCGCAGGTTCGGCAAGCGGCCATTTCCACGCTTGCAGAAAATTTGAATGATTCGGTGGTGGCCCCGCTGTTCTGGTTTGTGCTTTTGGGTTTGCCAGGTGCTGCGGTTTATCGTTTTGCCAACACCGCCGATGCCATGTGGGGCTACCGGGGTGAACGCGCCGGGCGCGACTGGACCTGGGCCGGCAAGTGGGCCGCGCGCGCAGACGATGTGCTTTCCTGGGTGCCCGCCCGCATCACCGCCTTTCTCATTTGCCTGTTGTTCAAAGGCCGTGGCCTGACCAGGTTGCCCGGTGTTGCGCAACAAACACCGTCGCCAAATGGTGGTTGGCCCATGGGGGCATTGGCTTTGGGGATGAATATTTGTCTCGAAAAAAAAGGGGTGTATTGTTTGAATGTGCAAGGTGATGTTCCACGCAGTGGCCACATCGAATCCGCCTTGCATGCCTGTGCACAAGTGGTGGTATTCATTGCAGTTTTTTGCATGGCAGCTGTTTTGTGGAGGGTGGTATGAACACACGCATACATGGCGGTACCGATGAGCACGGGCCTGTGCCCTTCGATTTTTCCAGCAATGCCAATGCGGTGGGGCCTTGCCCTGCGGTGTTGAATGCGGTTCAACAGGCCGACGCACTGCGCTACCCCGACCCAAATTACACGGCTTTGCGCGCTGCGCTGGCCCACTTTCACCAAGTGGAAGAATCCAGAATTGTGGTGGCGGGCAGTGCCAGCGAATTCATTCAACGCCTGACCACCTGCCAGTGGCGCAAAGGCTGCAGTTCATATTGGGTGCCGCAACATGCCTACGGCGATTATGCGCACGCCGCGCAGGTGTGGGACATGGAACAGGTTGATGATGCAAGCCGGGCAGGGCTGGTGTGGTTGTGCAACCCGTCCAGCCCTTTGGGGCAAGCTGAATCGACCGGGATATTGAAGCTTGTCGAGGATCATCCCGACGTTTTTGCTGTGCTGGATTGCGCCTATGAACCTCTGTGCCTTGATGAACAGGCACGCGCAAGCCTGCAACAGCGAGACCACTTGTGGCAATTGTGGTCACCCAACAAGGCATTGGGCATGACGGGTATTCGCGGCGCCTACGCGATCGCACCCTTGGGCGAAAGCCGTGCGGTGCGCGCCTTGAACGGCCTTGCTCCTTCCTGGCTGATCGGTGCGCACGGTCAGGCCATGTTGCAGGCCTGGACCCTGCCAGAAACACAAAGTTGGCTGGCCGAAAGCCGCGGCGTGTTGGCGCAATGGAAAACGGATTTGCTCGATTGCCTTCACCAGCAGGGTTGGGAAACCATGCCCAGCATTGCTTCATTTGTGTGTGCCAAGGCACCCCGTGAAATTGATGAAGTGCACCTGCGCGCGTACGGCATCAAGTTGCGTGATGCCACTTCCTTCGGCTTGCCGGGGTGGTGGCGCTTGTGCGCACAAAAGCCGCAAGCCATGGCCGCACTTTCAAAGGCTTTGCAGGTATGAAAGCAGTGTGTGTCATGGTGTTGGGTACCAGCAGTGGTGCCGGAAAAAGCTGGGTGACCACCGCACTGTGCCGCCATTACGCACGCATGGGTTTGAAAGTGGCCCCATTCAAGGCACAAAACATGAGCAACAATGCCCGTGTGGTGGCTGGCCTGAACGGACGGGAAGGTGAGATTGGTTCGGCCCAGTATTTTCAGGCGCTGGCCGCCTGTTGCGAACCCAGTGTGAACATGAACCCGGTGTTGTTGAAACCCGAAGCCGACACCAAAAGCCAGGTGGTGGTGCTGGGAAAAGTAGACCCGGTACTGGGCAAAACCCCGTGGCGTGAACGCAGCGCACAGGTGTGGCCACACATTGCGGCCGCGCTCGACACCTTGCGCGCTGAAAACGATGTGGTGGTTATCGAGGGCGCAGGCTCGCCTGCTGAAATCAACCTGCATGCCAGCGACATTGTGAACATGCGCGTGGCGGTGTATGCACAGGCACGTTGCCTGCTGGTTACCGACATTGATCGTGGCGGTGCCTTTGCGCACCTGTACGGCACCTGGGCTTTGTTGCCCGCTGATGAACGTGCATTGATCCGTGGGTTTGTGTTGAATAAATTTCGGGGTGATGCCGCTTTGTTGGCCCCCGCGCCTGAACAGTTACAACAGTTGACCGGCGTGCCCACGGTGGCCACTTTGCCCATGTGGTTTCAGCATGGTTTGCCCGAAGAAGACGGCGTGTTCGATGACCGAAGCAAGGCCACGGGCGCGGTGCACACCACGATTGCAGTGGTGGCGTTTCCCCGCATCAGCAATCTGGATGAATTCCAGCCCTTGAAAAACATGCCCGGCGTGCGTTTGGTGTGGGCCCGCACCCCGGCCGATTGCGCAGGTGCAGACTGGATTATCTTGCCCGGTTCCAAACACACAACAGCCGATTTGGCATGGCTGCGTGAACAGGGGCTGGATCAAACCGTGGCAAGCCACGCAGATCAAGGCAAGCCAGTTCTGGGTATTTGTGGCGGCCTGCAAATGCTGGGCGAAGCCCTGGTGGATTCGCACGGTATTGATGGAAACGCGCCGGGGCTGGGGCTTTTGCCATTGGTCACCTGTTTTGAGCCCGACAAAACAGTGCGCCGCGCCCACCTGCGTTTTGCTGCCGTGCAAGGGCCTTGGGCTGCGTTGGCGCAACAGCCGGTGAACGGTTATGAAATTCACCATGGCCGCACAGTGCAACACACCGCGCTGGCCGAGGCTGGGCAACTGGCCCACGAGGTGTTGCCCGGCTTGGGCTGGCAAAATACCGCTGGCAACGTATTGGGTGTGTATGTGCATGGCCTGTTTGAAGACCCCGCAGTATTGACCGCATTGTTTGGCGCACAAACCCCCACGCTGGAAAGCGTGTTCAATGGCTTGGCCGATTTTCTGGAACGGCATGTAGAGCCAGGCGTGTTGAAAGCACTTATCGAACCCTAATTTTCAGGTATCCCACACATGTCATTTGATTTGCCTGTTGTTCACAACCCCAGCAATACTGTTTTGCAAGCACGGCTTCAAACCCTGATCGACAACAAAACCAAACCGCTGGCTTCATTGGGTAAGCTCGAAGCGTTGGCTGTTCAAATTGGCGTGGCCTTGGGCACTGAAAGCCCTGTGCTTGAAGAACCGCAACTGATCGTGTTTGCCGGCGACCATGGTTTGACCCGGCAGGGCGTGTCCGCGTACCCCAGCGATGTCACCTGGCAAATGGTGGAAAATTTTCTGGCGGGTGGTGCAGCAGTCAGCGTGCTGGCGCGTCAACATGGTTTGAGTTTGAGTGTGGTGGATTGCGGTGTTCAGCACGACTTCACCGCACGCAATGGCCTTTACATCCGCAAAATTGGATATGGCACGGGCAACAGTTTTGAAGGGCCAGCCATGTCCATTCCCCAATGCGGACAAGCCATGAACAATGGAATGGAATTGCTTCGCAGCCTGCCCGGCAATGTGCTGCTGTTGGGGGAAATGGGCATTGGCAACACATCGGCGGCTTCACTGCTCATGGCCCGTTTCACCGGGCACGACATTGCTGAATGCACGGGCGCAGGCACTGGTTTGAATGCTGAAGCCGTTCAGCGCAAGGCAAGCACATTGCGGGAAGTGCTGCATCGCCATAAGAATACTGAATCACCCATGGAGATTCTTGCCGCCATGGGCGGGTTCGAAATTGCCACCATGGTGGGGGCGGTGTTACAAGCGGCCAGTGAGCGCCGCGTGGTGGTGGTCGATGGTTTTATTGCCACGGCAGCAGTGCTGGTTGCCCACGCAATGTGCCCCAATGTGTTGGCGCATTGTATTTTTGCGCATCAATCGGGCGAGCAGGGCCACCGCAACATGCTGAAATACTTGAACGCGCAGCCTTTGCTTGATCTCGGGATGCGCTTGGGCGAAGGCTCTGGCGCGGCCCTGGCCTGGCCACTGCTGGTGTCGGCCTGTGCCTTGCTGCGCGACATGGCCAGTTTTGATTCTGCCAGCGTGTCGCGTGCGGACCTGTCCACTTCTACAACATCAGCAAAAGCGTCATTGGAATGATCCAGATATTCATGCAATTCATCCGCCACTACCTGCTGGCCGTGCAGTTTTTTACACGCATACCTGTTACTGGCAAGCTGGCTGAATGGGTGGGTTTCTCGCCCGCCATGTTGCGTGCCAGTGCGGCACACTTTCCCGGTGTGGGTTGGCTGGTTGGCGCAAGCAGCGCCGTGGTGTTGTGGGGTTTGGTGTGGGCTTTGCCGGAAGTATCTGCTTCAAGCTGGGTGGCTGCTGTGTTGTGCACGGTGTTTGGCGTGATGTTGACCGGCGCGTTTCATGAAGATGGTTTGGCCGACACAGCCGATGGGCTGGGCGGCAGCCTGGATCGCGAACGTGCACTCGACATCATGAAAGATTCTCGTGTGGGCACCTACGGCGCATTGGCGCTGGTGCTGATCGTGTTGCTTAAAGTCGGTTTGCTGGCCATGTTGTTGCAACTGGTCCCCTTGCCCGCAGCCGCGGCGGCCGGGTTTGGGGCGCATGTGGTTTCCCGCTTTTTGCCGCTATTCATTATTCGCAGCTTGCCGCATGTGGGCGACACGCAGCAATCGAAATCCAAACCCTTGGCCAATCAAATTGGCAACAACAGCCTGTTGGCCGCCGCGGTGTGGGCTGGGTTGGCATTGGCCCTGCTGTATGCGCTTGTACCGGGCATGCCGTGGTGGGCAGGTGTATTGGGTGCAATGGTGGCACTGGGTTATATGTTGCGTTTGCTCAAACGCAGGCTGGCAGGTTTTACTGGCGACGGCCTGGGTGCTACACAGCAACTGTGTGAAGTGGCGTTTTATTTCGGCTTGGTTGTGGCCCTGCCATTGGCACACGCCTGATGAAGCTTTGGCTGATTCGCCATGCGCCGGTGTTGCTGCCTTCGGGCATTTGCTATGGCGCAAGCGATGTGCCCGCCGACAATGCTGCAAGCCTTTTGGCTGCCAAGTTGGCCGCTGAACAATTGCCGCAGGGTTTGGTGCTGCGTGTTTCCGGTTTAACGCGTGTGCAGCAACTTGCAAATCATTTGGCGGTGTTGCGGCCCGATTTTCCTGCCGCCACAGTAGACTCCCGCCTGAATGAAATGAACTTCGGTTGCTGGGAAATGCAAGCCTGGAATTCAATACCGCAAGCCGCATTCGATGCATGGCTGGCTGATTTTGATCACCACTGTTTTGGTGGCGTTGAAAGCACGCAAACGGTGTTGCAGCGGGTGGGGCAGGCTTTGCGGGATATGAGAAGCGATGAGTTGTGGCTTACCCACGCAGGCGTTATTCGCGCGGTGCAATGGATCGTTGAACACGGCGTGGTGCCAGTTCAACAGGCTGCAAACTGGCCTGCCACGGTGGTGCAGCCAGGGGGCTTGTTTTCAGTGGAAATTCCACGTCGACCTTAATCGTTTTTCCAGCGGCCCAGCGCCTCAATCATCAAGCCCCTTGGCCCGCGCACTTCTTCTTGGTTCGCATACGCCCAGTTCAATGCCTTGCACATTTCATCGGAAAACTCATTCTCGTTTTGCTGGTGCAAGTCCATGAATTTCTTGGACGCCACCATGGCTCGCAACTCCTCCAGCAAGCCCGGTTCATTGATGTAGCGCACCACGCCGTTGACGTAGTTTTCTACCGAGTCGGCCACGCAGTATTCGGCCAAGCCAAGTGAGGCCAAAATATCGTAGTCGCTGCGTGAATGTGGCTCGGCGCCGATCAGGCTGACAACGGGCATACCCAACACCATGCAATCAATGGTGCTTGTTGCGTTGCCAAACGGGAACGGGCTTAGCGCCAGGTGGTTTTGGTTCAGCATGTTCAAATACGCTTCATAGCCTGTGCGGCGTGCCACCACGGCGGTGGGAAAATATTTCTGCAAACGGCGTTCTGTGGACAGGTGCCCCACGCCATACTCATTGGGGAAGAAAGTGAAGCGCACGGGCCGGGCTGACAAGCGTTCAATTTCTTTCAACGCGGTAATAAATCCCAAGTTGATTTTCATGACATTGCAAGGCACTGCAATTGACACAACATCGTCGCTCAACACGGCAGGTGGGGGCAGCTTCAAGTCTTTGTGAGCCTCAGCCACATTGCCTATTTCGCTTTCCAGAATCAGCATGTTTTCATTCACAACGCCTTGGCCGCCAAACACACGGCTGGTGACAAAAGCCATGTCCATTTCAGTGCTGAAACTGCTGGCCGGGTGGCCAAAGCTCATGGCTTGCAGGGGTGCCCAGCGCAAGTTGGCCAATGAAATTCCCCACGAGCGCATGCCCACGCTCATGAACCAGGCAATGTCGGGCGTGCACTGGTTCAGTACGGGCTGAAGGTTCATTTCTTCTTCCGGCACTTCAATGAATTCATCAAACAGCCCAATGGATTGTTCATCGACATCGGCTTTCATCGACACCATGACCATGTAGTAATCGCGTTTCAGGCGCTTGATCATGGGCGCATACCAGCGGTACATGGCGTGTACTGATTTGAATGTTTCTGCAATTACAGCCATCACTGGCTTGTTGTCGATGTTGCCCGCATGCCGCACGCTGCCAACGGGTTTGGCTTGAATGCCTTTGGCTTTGTGCACACGTTTGAACCAGTTGTTCAAGTGCTTTTTGATGTCGTGTTTGCGTGGTGATGTGCCGTAGCTGCACAGCATCCAGATGTTGGAAATCAATGCGCGGTATTGATCAAGTGGGCGAAGTGAATTGTAAGGGTTGTATTCCTCAAGCAGGAAGGTGCGGCCAGCGTCGCCCGTCAGTGTCAACGGCAAACGATCCAGCAACAGGCCAATGGCCAGCAAAGCGGCTGTTTCGGAAGTTTCCAGTGTCAATTCAACCAGGTCACCCGGCTCCAGGTCACCCACACCAGCCAGCAACACAGCACGAACCATGGCAGTGTTGTCGCTTAAGTTTTTGGTTTTTTTATCGCGTGCTTTTTGCAATAGCATGTGCAGGGTGGCCCTGTTGCCGCCGTAGCCAGACACCTCAAATACATAACTCATGAATCGTTTTTGTTTGGTCAGCACCAGCACACTGTTCAGGCTCAGGGTGTGTTTCAGGTCAGTCAACACGTTCACATACAGCGCGGCAAAGCGGGTACACAATTCTGTAGTGCCCTGAATATTCAGTTGCATCAAACTGGCGTAGGGTTTGTTTTGGCATTCGTTCACCAACACGGCCAGTTGATTGATTGTTTTTTCAGCATCTTGCCGCTGCAGGTACACACCGCTTTCAATGGCTTGCAGTTTGGCATCAATGTCATCAAACAGTGGTTTCAGTTGTTCTTCCAGACTGGATGTGGTCATGGTTTAAGCTTTCCCGATCTTAAAGTTCAATGGTGCGCCCGGTAACAGACGCTTGCGCAATGGCTTGGCTCAAGGCCAATCCTTCGGCTGCGACACCCGTGGACAGTGTGTAGGCATTCAGTTTTTCATCGCGCATGGCCTGCGCAATGTCGGCATAGTAGTTCGCAAAGGCTTCAATGAAACCAGAGGGGTGACCTGCCTTGAAACGGTTGTAACGGGGCTGTGCAGTGACATCGCTACCCGTGGATATTCGATCCAGCAGCATGCGGTTGCCCGCCTCGTCGGCGGCTTCAATCAATTCGGGTTGTTCCTGGTGCCATTGCAAACTGCCTTTGCTGCCAAATATGCGAATGCGCAAACCATTGCGGTAACCCAGCACGGCTTTGCCATACCAGGCATTCACCATCAGGTTGTTGCTGTAGCTGATTACGGCATCTACTTCATCAATCAAGCCAGGGGCCACATTGGTAATGGCACGCTGCCAGGCGTTCACGGCAAGCGGCGTGTTGCCGCACACAAAGTTCACCAGGCTGTGCAGGTGCACGAACAGGTCAAGCGACACGCAGCTGATGTCACCGTCTTCAAGCCGCCAGGCCTGAATGGCGTGGGTTTTGTTTTGATTGGTCAGTCGCATGTACGAATCTTGCGGCATTTCCACCATGACTTTGAACACATGGCCAATCCCGCCACTTTCCACGCGGCGTTTCATCTCGCGCACAGCCGGGTAGCCGGTGTAATTGAATATTGAAAACACCTGCGTGTTGTCGGGTTTCACGCGGGTCAGCAGTTCTTTGCATTCCTGCACATTGGCCAGTAACGGTTTGTCGGAAATAACGCGCAGATTGTGGTCAAGTGCCAAATGAATGTATTGCGCATGCGACTTGATCGGTGTGGCTATGACCACGGCATCCACTTCGGCGGCCACGGCGTCAATCAGTGCCTCTGCACTGGGGTAAAGCTTGTGTGCAGGCACATTGTATTGGCGACCCGACTCGGCATTGAATTCCGGGTTGCGGCTGAAGCAGCCCGCCACCAGTTCAAATTCATTGTCCATTTTCATGGCAATTTCATGCACGCGACCCACGGCTGAATTAACGCCACCGCCAATCATGGCCACTTTGATGGGTTTGTTCATGTTCAATCTCCTTTGCATGCAGCTTTAACCATTGAAGGTGTAAAGCTTGCGCTGTGTGGCAAGGCTTGCCAGTGTTTGAAGTTCGCTGGCATTGGCGCAGCGTGCAAACAGCAAAGCCATGCGGCCCACCGGGCTGGGCGCAATGAAGTCTCCAGTGGCGGCAATGGGCACCCAGCGCTCCATGTGCACCGGGTGTTTAAAGTGCAGGTGTTGCAGCAAACCTTCGTGTGGCAAGGTCAGTGTATGGCGCAAAATAAAATTCTGTTTCAATGCGCCGGGTGCTGTACGTTGACCCAAAAAACCTTTGGCATAACTGGCCACATAGGGAAAGCCGCTTGAAAGTTCAATCAGCTGGCTGTACAAGTCGCCGGGGCATCGGCGGGTAATTTCAACCAGCCAGAATTTGTCGCCCTTGAGCAAAAACTGGGTGTGCACCAGGCCATCACACAGGCGCAGGCTTTGGGCCAGGTGCTCAATTTCCCGGCGAACGCGGGTGTGCACTTCAGCAGGAAAATCAATGGCCATGTGGCTGGTGTCGACCACAAACCGGTTGGCTGAGCCATGTTCAATCACCACAAAATCTTGCACCACGCGGCCATTCGCCACAAATGCTGAATGGCTGTAAAGCTGGCCGTCCACGTATTCTTCCACCAAACAATCACCGCTTTTTGATTCGGCTTTGGCGGTGGCAATCGCAGTGTGCAACTGCGTGGTTTCGCCTGCTTGCACCACGGCAATGCCGCGGCCACTGTAGGCGTCTACTGGTTTCACGATCACGGCGCATGACGGTGTTTCTTCATTGCTGAATACACGCGGCACCGACAAACCTTCGCGTTGCGCATAGCTGCGAAATTTCTGTTTGTGGTTGATGGTCTCCGTAGCCTCCAGTCGATCAATGCCGGGAAAGTGCAAAGCCTCCGATACTTCGGCACACGAGTAGTACGAGCGGTCGTTGCAGCCTGGCACCAAATACTCAATGCCCAACCGGGTGCACAGGTCAGCCAGTGCAGCGGGGTCGGAATAATCCAGTTGCTGATAGCCCGGCGTGGCTTTGGCCAAAAAGTCGCTGGGCTTGCCGCCCGCAAATAGAACCGTGTGCCCGGCATTGCGAAGGTAATTCAAAATGGGGCCGGATGAGAAGTTGGTGTCAACCAACAGCACCTTAGCCACGGCTGGCCTCGTCGATAATCACGCAAATTCGTGCCACATCTTCCAAAGCCAGGTCGGGGTAAATGGGCAGGCACAGCACCTGTTCCGCCGCTTTGTGGGCGTTGGGTAAATTGCGTTTCGCAGCCGAAGGCAGGCCACGGTACATGGGCATGCTGCTAATTAACGGGAAAAAGTAGCGGCGGCCATTCACGCCGTGTTCTTGCAAACGGGCGTACAGTGCGTCGCGCGAAATCGGGTAATGGGCATTCACGAAAACAGGAAAGTACGCGCCATTCCATTCCACGTTTTCAGGCACGGCCATGTGCTCAATGCCGGGCACATTGGCCAACAACTCGCGGTACAAGGCCTGTATACGGTGGCGTTTTTCAATGGCCTGGTCTACATACTTCAGTTGAAGCATGCCCATGGCGGCATTCAGTTCGCTCATTTTGCCGTTGATGCCGGGGGCCATCACGGTGACTTCATCGGCGAAGCCGAAGTTCTTCAGGTAATCAATGCGCTGTTTGGTTTTGGCGTCTTTGCAAATAATTGCGCCGCCTTCAAAGGTGTTGAACACTTTGGTGGCATGCAGGCTAAGCACAGACAAATCACCCGCATTCAAAATACTCTCGCCGTTTTGTTTCACACCAAAGGCGTGGGCGGCGTCGTAAATTACTTTCAGGCCGTACACATCGGCAATGCGCTGAATTTCACCGGTGTTGGCAGGCAAGCCGTAGCAGTGCACTGGCAATATCGCGCTGGTTTGCGGGGTAATGGCTTCTTCAATGCGGCGGGGGTCCAGGTTCAGGGTGACTGGGTCCACATCCACAAACACGGGTTGCAAATCGTTCCACAACAGGGAATGGCTGGTGCACACGAAGGAATAGGGCGTGGTGATCACTTCGCCTTGAATACGAAGCGCTTTGAGCGCGGTCATCAGGGCAATAGTGCCGTTGCAAAACAGGGAAATGAACGGAACGCCCAAGTGCTCGCACAGCGCTTTTTCAAGTTGCTGGTGGTAAGGCCCGTTGTTGGTCAGTGTTTTGCTGTCCCAAATCTGTTCCAGATAGGGAATGAACTCCGCAAGCGGCGGCAGCGCAGGCTGCGTCACAAAAATTTTCCGATTGTCCATTCCCAAGCCTTTCTATTTGATTTTCTTCATTATGTGGGCAAGGGCTTGTGATCATTTGTTAAATATCAGGCCTCTTTCCCCTTCAGAAAAATGTTTTCCCCCATTCAGGCTTGCTATAGTTCGCATTGAATTTGGCTTGAAAACGGCCTTTATTGATCTATTTACCGGGAATTCACCATGTTTGTTGCCGGCAACGGTGTGGGTTGGCTTGAGGCCGTTATTTTGGGTCTTATTCAAGGTCTCACCGAGTTTCTGCCTATTTCATCCAGCGCGCACTTGCGAATTATTGGCCCCATGTTGCCCTCAGGCCTGGACCCCGGTGCGGCCTTCACGGCCATTACCCAGCTGGGCACTGAACTCGCCGTGCTGGTGTATTTCCGCCACGACATTGCCCGAATATTCATGGCGTGGTGTGCGTCGTTCAAGCGAAACACGCCATTTAATCCAGATGCACGCCTGGGCTGGCTGGTCATTGTAGGCACCTTGCCCATTGCAGGCTTGGGCTTGTTGTTTCAAGACATGATTGAAACCTACCTGCGCAACCTGTACCTCACCGCCATCATGCTGATTGTGTTTGGTCTTATTCTGGGTTGGGCCGACAAGGTGGGCAAACGCCAAACCGAGTTGCGCGAGATGACCTGGCGCGACGGCATTGTGTTTGGTTTTGCTCAGGCCTTGGCGCTGATCCCCGGTGTAAGCCGTTCAGGCGGCACCATTACCGCTGGTTTGCTGATGGGCTACACCCGCGAAGCTGCTGCCCGCTATTCATTTTTGCTGGCTGTGCCTGCGGTGTTTGCCTCGGGCTTTTACCAGCTGTACAAAAGCTGGGGCGTGGCCGGGCCTGTCAGCCCCGCGAACACGGCGCTGGCAACCTTCATTGCCTTTTTTGTGGGCTACGCGGTTATTGTGTGGTTTCTGAAAATTGTCAGCACGCGTGGCTACGGCTTGTTCGTGGTGTACCGTGTGGTGCTGGGTATTGTGGTGTTGGCGCTGTTGGCCGCCGGGGTGTTACAACCCCTTTAAAGTTGTTCAAGGAAGTGGCATGCAGGTGTTGTGGTTCAAACGGGATTTGCGTTTAAGCGACCACCTGCCGCTGTTCGAGGCCATGCGCAACGCCAAACACCATGGCCTGGTGCTGCCCCTGTACATTCACGAACCCAGCCAAATTGCAGATGCGCACACGGCACGCCAGCACCAGTTGTTTGTGCATGAATGCCTGGATGATTTGCAGCAACAGCTCAGCGATGTGGGTGGTTACCTGCACGAGGAACTGGGCGAAGCGGTTGACGTGTTGGCCGCACTGCATGCGCAATTCAAATTCACCCACCTGTGGGCCCACCAGGAAACCACCCAGCTTGCACAATATCAGCGCGACAAAGCCGTGGTTGCTTGGTGCAAAAGCGTGGGCGTTGTGTTCACTGAGTTGCCACAGAACAATGTGCAGCGCGCCACCTTCATGGCCAATCCGTTCGCTGAAAAAGTGAATTTTCAAACCTACCTGGACCGTGCTGCGCAAGAAGAAATCAAGAACCCAGCTGGGCGAAATTTGAAAGTATTTTTCGCACCCCAACCCCCTGTTGAATTGAACCGAGCCACCGTACCGCACGCAGCAGGCGAGGACAAACCCTTGCGCATGAAAGGTGGCCGCGTGCAGGCCCGGGCTGTGGCGGCACAATTTTTCACCCCGGCAAAACTGAAAAGTTATCCCTTCTCAATTTCAAGCCCCTTGAAAGCGTGGAATGGTTGCTCGCGCCTGTCGCCTTATTTGGCGTACGGCGTGGTCAGCGACCGCGAGGTGCTGCAAAAACTCAATGCGCTGGTGAACACCGTGCACGGGCAGGGCGATGCGGCGCTGACTTCAAAAGTGGAAGACGCCGCCCGGTTTTATGTGGACAGGCTGATTTGGCGGCAGGGTTACTTGCAGCAGTTCGAGAACCACACGGGTTTGGAAACCGATGCCTTTTACAGCAATGAACCTGCGGAAATTAACCATGACTATTTAAATGCTTGGCGGCAGGGGCATACCGGTTTTGCGTATGTGGATGCCTGCCAGCGCTTTTTACACCAAACCGGTTGGCTGAACATGCGGGCGCGAGCCACGCTGGTGTCGTTTGCCTGTGTGCAGTTGGGTTTGCCCTGGCAGCCAGTGGCCTTGTTTTTGGCGCAGCAGTTTCTGGATTTCGAGCCCGCCATTCACTATGGGCAGGTGCGCATTGCCTCGGGCACCAGTCATTTTTCTCAAATGCTGGTGTACGACCCCCTAAAACAACAGGCCGAGCAAGACCCAAAGGGTGAGTTTGTAAAACGTTGGTTGCCGGAATTTGGCACAGTGGCTTACCCGGAGCCGATAGTCGACAACGCGGAATCTCTGAAGCAAGGCAAAGCACGTTTGCATGCCATGCGTCAGAACCCGCGGTTATGAATTCAAGTTTCCGCGAAGACCGGCACTGACATAGTCGTGAAACAAGCGACGCATTTCTTTGGGACCATCGGCCTGTGTGGCCAAGGGCAACAAAGCTTCGTCATGCATCACCATTGAAAAGTCGGCCAGGCCATGAATGGCTGTATTCACTGCCAGATGAATTTTGAATCGCAATTGGGTTTCCGAGTATTGCGGCAGCATGTTCAGCAGGGTGGGCGCGTACACGGCCATATACGGGTTGAAAAACCGGGTCAGGAAACGTTGCCCCTGTTCACCGGTTTGCCAGGTAAGGCGCGACAAAAACTGAATGCAAACAGCCCCGGTTTGCCCGCTGGCAAACAGTTTCAGAAACGGGTCAAAAATCAATTCACTCAACTTGGTCCATTCGTGGTGCTCGGGCAAGCCCAGCGCAAATTCTGCGTGGGCCTGTTTGCAGTACACATCCAACTGAGCATTCACAAACTCAACCACTTCCTCAACCAGTTTTTCTTTGGTTTTGAAGTGGTAGTGCACCGCCGAGCGGTTGTTTTGGCCCGATAACTGCCGAATTCGGCTAAGCGTGACCGCCTCAATGCCATGGTGGGCAAATTCAATCAGCGCAATCCGTAACAGCTGTTCGCGAGTATCAATAACAGGTGGAGCGTCGGCAGGTTTATTCATGTGATTGTTTTTGTGAGTAAATTTCCACTTGATTCGATTAATACCTTGGTATTAATCTAAATAGATTAAATGAACTATAACTAAAAATTCGGGAGACATGCGTGAAACCTTCTCAAGTATTCACGACTGCAATTGCTGGCACTGCGCTGGTTGTGCTGGGTGCGTGTTCGTCAGAGGACTTGGGCACTTCAGCCAACACCTCGGCATCGCCTGCGGCCAGCAACAATGTGCTCAGCAGCGAATCGCTGGCGCAAGCCATGGGCAGTGAAACGCCGCTGGGCTTGGGCTGTGGCTGGATCGCAGCCAGCGACCCTGACAAAGCCAATATCGCGTTTCCCGACAGCGAAGCGAAATACTGGGTGGCCGCAGCGCCTGTTTCTCCGCAAACCCGTTTGAGAATTGATGGGCGTTACCCTGACGCACGCTATTTTTCCTACAACGCTTACGATGCCGCGCTTCGCCCCACCGATGCAGTGGCCGACTTTGAGCTGGCCCCGAATGACAAGGGTCGCGCGGGCAACCCCTTTGCACGCAAGGGCGCAAAGCCCGGTGGCAGCTACACGGCTTACCTGGAATATGGCGCTTCACCCACACAAAACCCGGGCACAGTCCGCAAGCCCAACACTTTTTACACGGGTGAAATTGGTCTGGGGCCTGTGAATATTCCCAATGCCTTGGCCGTGTTCATTTACCGGGTGTATGTGTCGAATACAGGCGAATTTTTCGATGGAGGTGTGGGCCTGCCCACCCTGACACTTGAAACAGCCGACGGCAGCCGTGAATTGGGAACCCTTCCAAATTGTGTAGAACCTTTGATGCCCAATTTGGGCGGCACGGCGCCACCTTTGGGTTTGAATGAACTGTTGTTGGGGCTGGACTACCCCAATCAACTGACCCTGCCTTTCCCCACGGCCACCAACCCGCCCAACACCTTGAAGTTTTTTAGTTTGGGCGACACGGCATTTCGAATTTTGGGCAATGTAACCGGGCAAGACACCAGCATGGTGGGGGGTCGAATCGACTCCGGCTCGGGCGGCTTTTTAAGCAATGTACACAATGCTTACACCAGCACCGGGTTTGCCCGGCAGTACGGCAATATTGCCATGGTGCGCGCCAAGGCGCCTACTTACCGGGGTCAGCCAGGCGTTGAGTTTGGCCAGGAGCAATTGCGTTACTGGTCGCTGTGTGGCAATGAATTTGCAACCCAACGCTTCACCGATTGTGCCGCTGACTTTCAAGTGCCGCTGGATGAGCAGGGTTTTTTCACCGTGGTAATTTCTGACCCCGCTGACCGCCCCGCCAATGCAACTGCCGAGAACGGGTTCTTGTGGTTGCCATGGGGCCCATATCCTGATCAACTGTTACTCTATCGACACATGCTGCACAATTCCACGTTTGAGGAAGCCATTCAGAACGTGGAAAAGGGCAATGCCTTGGGCGAGACCATGAAAGATTTCGCGCCTGTCGGCATATATTGCGATTCAAACGTTTTTACACAAAGCAACCGCAGTGGCGAGGTGTTCGCCCTGTGTGAGCAAGATCAAAACACCAATCGATAAAACTATCCACAAGGAGACAATGAGATGGCAGTGCAAAAGATGAAATACGGGTTGCTGGCCGCAGCAATTGTTTTAGGGAGTGGCGCAGCACTGGCCAATGACCTGTCTGAACTGGGCAAAAGCCTGACGCCCGTGGGCGCAGAGAAAAAGGGCAATGCCGCGGGCACCATCCCTGATTGGACCGGCGGCTTGGTTAAGCCGCCAGCAGGATTTGATCCAGCAAAAGGCTACACCAACCCGTTTGCGGATGAAAAGCCACTGTTTACTGTTAGTTCCGCCAACATGGACCAGTACAAGGCCAACCTGACGCCCGGTCAAATGGAAATGATGAAGCGTTACCCCACCTACAAAATGAATGTGTACAAAACACATCGCACAGCAGGTTACCGCCAGTCCGTGTACGACAACGCCAAAGCCGAAGCACCCAATGTGAAGTTGGTGGACGGTGGCAACGGTGTGCAGGGCATCAAAAAATCCAATATCCCGTTTCCATTACCCAAGAGCGGCGTGGAAGTGATCTGGAATCACAACTTCCGTGATTTGGGCGGCTCGTTTACGCGCTACTCCGCTGACTTCCCGGTTCAAACCGATGGCTCATTCACCGTGGGCAAGCGTATTGAAACCGTGTCGCTGGCTTCCTTCATGGACAACCCTGAAGAAAACCGCATTTTGTACTTCATGAACCAGATCACCGCGCCTGCCAATGCAGCCGGTGAAGTCGCCTTGGTGCACGAGCCGATCAACCAGGTTGAAGAACCCCGCCTGGCCTGGCAGTACAACCCCGGGCAGCGCCGCGTTATTCGTGCGCCAGAGCTGGCCTACGATTCCCCAGGTATTGGTGCAGATGGTCTGCGTACCAATGACGACCTGAACGGTTTCAACGGTTCGCCCGATCGCTATGAGTGGAAGTTGGTGGGCAAAAAAGAGATGTTCGTGCCTTACAACAACTACAAGTTGGCCGATCAAACCTTGAAGTACAGCAGCATTATTCAGAAAAGCCACATCAATCCTGAAATGGTGCGCTACGAGTTGCACCGTGTTTGGGTGGTGGAGGCCACGCTGAAGCCCGGCAAACGTCATATTTATGCCAAGCGCGTGTTCTACATTGACGAAGATTCATGGGGCGTATTGCATGCTGACCAGTACGACAGTCGCAATAGCTTGTGGCGTGTTCGTGAAGTGTTTGGCACCCAGGCTTACCATGCACCTGCGTTTGTTTCATCTGGCGAGGTGATCTACGACTTGCAGTCACGCCGTTACCTGGTGGGTGGTTTGACCAACGAAGAAAAGTTTGCCGAGTTTGGCAAGAAGTACTCACCTGCCGACTTCTCGACAGCAGCCTTGCGCCGCATGGGTCGTTAATCACGCAGTAATCAGCGATAATCGCGGTTTGAATGTTTCAAACCGCGAGTCGCCCCATGGCCCTTCGAGCCACTGTCTACAAAGTTCAACTGGATGTGTCCGATCTGGACCGCAACCACTTTGCCCAATACCCCCTTACGCTAGCTTTGCACCCTTCTGAAACCGAAGAGCGCATGATGGTTCGGTTGCTGGCCTTTGCCATGCATGCCGGGCAAGACGTTCAATTCGGCAAAGGTTTGTCGGCTGAAGAAGAGGCTGCGGTGTGGGAAGTCGACCCCACGGGGCAAATCAAGGTGTGGGTCGATGTGGGGCAACCCGACGAAAGCCGAATTCGCAAAGCCTGCGGCCGTTCAGACCGCGTGGTGATTTACTGCTACACCCGTTCAGCAGAAGTGTGGTGGAGACAAAACCAGGACTGGTTGAACAAACTGGACAAAGTTCAGGTGCTGCAACTGAGCGTTGAAGACGGCGCAACACTGGCAGGTCTTGCCCAGCGCAACATGAACCTGGCCTGCACAGTGCAGGAAGGCATGGTGTATTTGGGTGAAAGTGCGGTGCAGCCTGTTATTCTGAAAAATGTCTTAGTGTAAGGAGTCAAGCCCACATGTACTTCAACACCTCAGAAATCAGCCCTCGCGACAACTACCAGCTGCTCACCGGTGCTGTGGTGCCACGCCCCATTGCCTGGGTCAGTACCTTAAGTGAAAACGGCATTGCGAATTTGGCACCGTATTCATTTTTCACCGTGGCCAGTTGCAAGCCGCCCGTGTTGTGCGTGGTGCAGGTGAACCCGCGCAACCGCGCCGAGAAAGACACCCTCACCAATCTACAAACCACGCGTGAATGCGTGGTGAATGTAGTTAGCCATGTGTTGGTGGACGCCATGAACACCAGTTGTGGCGATTTTCCGCCTGAAGTGGATGAGTTCGAAAAAGCAGGCTTGAAAAAATCGCTCAGCAAGGCTGTGGCAGCACCCGGTGTAGAAGAGGCACTGGTGCGCTTCGAATGCAATTTGCGCGAAGTGAAGCTGGTTGGTGAGGGCCCCATGGGCGGCTCGATGATGCTGCTGGATGTACTGGGTGTGGAAGTGAGCGAAGCCGCCATGCGGGAAGGCCGAATCGCCAACGATCTGCTGGACGCAGTGGGCAAGCTTGCGGGCGACGGATATTGCACCACCCGCAGCAATTTTGAGTTAGCAAGACCGAAACTTTAAGCCGCCGAGCGCGCCTTCAACAAAGGCAGCGACGCCACCAAGTCTGCAAAGCGCTGTCCTTGCACCATCACATGGCTGCGCAGCAATTCGTTGGCGGTGTCGCCGTCACCGCCCAAAATTGCTTTCACAATTGCATCATGTTCATCCAGTGAAGTGGGAATGCGGCCACGAACTCGCAATTGCAAACGGCGATAGGGGCGTAACCTTCTGCGCAAACCCCAGGCCTGTTCCATCAAAAACTCATTGTGGCTTCCGCGATAAATCACGCCGTGGAATTTGTCATTGAGTTGATAGTATTCGTCGGGGTCGCCGCCTTTTTCCATGGCGGCCTTGCATTCTTCATGGGTGGCGATCAGTTCTTGTTGTTCTTCATCGGTGAGTCGGCGGGCTGCAAGGCGGCCGCACATGCCTTCGAATTCGCCCATCACCTCGAACATTTCCACCAGTTGCTGGGCGCTGAACTGCGCCACCACGGCGCCGCGGCGCGCGCGCAGTTCGACCAAACCAGCTGTGGCCAGTTGGTTCAGGGCTTCACGAATGGGAGTTCTAGACACACCAAAGCGTTCTGCCAGCTCGGTTTCATCAAGATGGTCGCCTGGTGGCAGCTTGCCAAAAGCGATCAACTCTTCGATTTGGTCCCGTACGTCTTCTGACAGTTTTTTCTTCATGGGGTAATAAAAAAAATGAATCAGCGTTATTGACAATGTATACGAGCGGAATTAGTCTTGTATACAAGAAATTAAATAACGCATGCAAAATGCGATGCTCTATATACAATCATAAGAGAGCACAGCCCCAAACACAATGAGTTTCGGGGGAACCTTGAGGAGACATGGATGAGTCACGCAGCCAGCGCTGTCAAAGCGCTTGCATTTGATGTTTTTGGCACGGTTGTAGACTGGCGCGGCAGTGTTGCACGCGAAGTCGCATTGATCGCCCAGCACCTGAACATTCAGGTGGATGCTTTGGCGTTTGCCGATGCCTGGCGCGCAGGGTACGCGCCTGCCATGGACCGCGTGCGCAAAGGTGAATTGCCCTGGATGCACATCGATAGCCTGCACCGCATGATTCTCGACTCCATCGTTGAGCAATTTGGTTTGGCCCGATTGAGCAATGAACAACGCGAAAACCTGAACAAGGTATGGCACCGCCTTGCGCCTTGGCCCGACACCGTGGCTGGCCTGCATGCCCTGAAAAAACAATTCACCATCACAACGCTTTCAAATGGCAATTTTTCATTGCTCACCGCCATGGCCAAAAATGCCCACCTGCCGTGGGACTGCATTGTGTCGGCCGAACTGTTCAAGCACTACAAGCCCGACCCGGAAACCTACCATGGCGTGGCGGGCTTGCTGAACTTGCCCATTGAGCAAGTGATGTTGTGTGCTTCACACCCCAGTGATTTGCGCGCCGCCAAGGCACAGGGCATGCGTACTGCCTATGTGATGCGTCCTTTTGAATTTGGTGAACACGTGCCGCTGCCTAAAGTGGAAGCGGGCGAGTTCGATTTTGTAGCACAAGACTTTGTGGACCTGGCCCGCCAGTTGGCGAGCTAATTGGCAACTTAGGCCCACACACACGGAGTATTCAATGAGCAAGATTTACCGCATTGGCCAAATTGTGCCAAGTTCCAACACCACCATGGAAACAGAAATCCCAGCGATTCTGCGTGCACGCGAAGCCGTGGAAGCCGAGCGTTTCACCTTCCATTCAAGCCGCATGCGCATGCAACATGTGACCAAAGAAGAGTTGGCCAAGATGGACTCCGACTCTGACCGTTGTGCACTTGAGTTGGCCGATGCCCGTGTGGATGTGCTGGGCTATGCCTGCCTGGTTGCGATCATGAGCATGGGTTTGGGTTATCACAAAAAATCGGAAGCGCGTTTGCATGGCCGTACGGTAGAGGCCGGTGGCCCTGCGCCGGTGGTGACCAGTGCGGGTGCCCTGGTGGATGGTTTGAAAGCGATTGGTGCCAAGAAGGTGGCCATTCTGACGCCGTACATGAAACCACTGACCCAGTTGGTGGTGGACTACATTGAGCATGAGGGCATCGAGGTGCTCGACAGCATTTCACTGGAAGTATCCAATAATTTGGAAGTGGGTTTGTTGAACCCGCTGGCCCCGGTTGAGCACACCAAAAAACTGAACACAGCCAATGTAGACGCCATTGTGGCCTCGGCCTGTGTGCAAATGCCATCGCTGGCCTCCATTCAGCAAATCGAAGACCGTGCGGGTATGCCCGTATTGTCTTCTTCGGTTGCAACCACTTACATGATGTTAAAGAAATTGGGTCTGAAGACCTATGCCCCGGGCTTCGGCTCACTGTTGTCCGGGAATTATTGAACGAACCCAGAAATTTCGTTCGGATGTGGAAAGCGTTGGCGAATCACTCACCTGGTTCAATAGCGTCCAATTATTAGAAGCAGAGAGGAGACTTACTCATGAAGTTCATGATCAAACCCCTGGTGGCCGGTATGGCCGCAGCAGCAATCACATTTGGTTTCGTCAACACAGTGTCGGCACAAACCACCACCATCAAGGTATCGCACCAGTTCCCGGGCGGTACGGAAGAAAAAGGCGATTTCCGCGATCGCCTGGTGCGCAAGTTTGCACGTGAAGTATCCGAGAAAACCAATGGCAGTCTGAAGTTTGAAATTTTCCCCGGCAGCTCGCTGGTTAAAACCTTTGCGCAGTTTGGTGCCTTGCAGAATGGTTCTGTGGACATGACCCTGTACCCACTGGCCTACGAAGGCGGAAAAATTCCACAGGTGAACATCACCTTGATGCCCGGCATGATCACCAGCTACGAACAAGGCCACCGCTGGAAAGGCCAGCCTATCGGCAATGAGCTGGAAAAATTGCTGGAAAGCAAAGGCGTGAAAGTGGTCACCTGGATTTGGCAAGCCGGTGGTATTGCTTCCAAGAAAAAAGTATTGGCCCCCGATGATGTGAAGGGTGTGAAAATTCGCGGTGCTTCCAAGCACATGGATTTGATGTTGAAAGGTGCTGGTGGTTCAATCACCAACGTGCCTTCCAACGAAGTTTACAGCGCCATGCAAACCGGCGTGTTGGACGCAGCTGTCACATCCAGCACGTCCATCATTTCTTTCCGTCTGGAAGAAGTGGGCGACCACTTGACCGACGCCAGCCAGAATTCTTTCTGGTTCATGTTTGAACCCCTCTTGATGGCCAAGTCAACCTTTGACCGCCTGACACCTGCCCAACAGAAAGCGGTGATGGAAGTGGGTGCAAGCCTGGAAAAGTTCTCTATCGAAGAGTCCAAGAAAGACGACCAGATGGCTGCTGAAGTGTGGAAGAAAGCAGGCAAGAAAGCCTACGCCATGGACGATGCAACTTTCGCCAAGTGGCGTGCTGTTGCCGAGAAATCCGCCTGGAAAGATTTCGCTGAAGAAGTGAAAGATGGCCAGAAGTGGTTGGACATGGCCACTGCCGTTAAATAAAGCAGTTAAGCAAAGCAAAGCGCACCAAACCTATTTCGACAAGATTTGGGTTTGGTGTTCAAGTTCCACTCGGAGAAAACTATGAACAACCCATTGTGGCGACTGTTCAGCGGCACGGTGCGCGGCTTCAACCAAGCCATGGCCTACTTGTCCGCACTTCTGATTTTGATTTGTTCACTCGTACTGGTGTACGAAGTCGTAACACGATACATCCTGAATATTTCAAATGACTGGGTCATCGAACTCAGCATTTTCATGTTGATTGCTGCCACTTTCCTGGCCGCTGCGCACACACAGCGCGAGCGTGGGCACGTGGGCATTGAAATTCTTGACGAAATCATGTCAAAGCGAGCAAGTCGAATTCGCCTGTTGTTGGGCGATATTTTGTCGATGCTTTTTTGTGGCCTGGTGGCTTACTTGTCTGCAGTGTATTGCCATGAGGCCTGGGATCAGGGCTGGGCGACCAGCTCGACCTGGGGCCCCAAGTTGTGGATTCCCTACTTTTTTATGGCGTTTGGCATGCTGTTGCTGACACTGCAATTCATTGTGCAAATCGTGGAAGGCTTGATGGGCAAGGCCCCTGAATTGCCAAAGCACGGGCACGCAACCACAAGCGGACAAGGGGGCTAATATGGGCGTCGTCGAAATTGGCCTGATTTACACGGCCCTGACATTGGTGTTGCTGTTCTCGGGCATGCCCATTGCGTTTGCGCTGGGTTCATCGGCCGTGATCATCATGTATTTTTTCATGCCTGCGACCAATATTCATTTGATTGCAGAAACAATTTTCGGTGAACTTGAAAACTTCACCTTGTTGACCATTCCGCTGTTTATTCTCATGGGGGCTGCCATTGGCAAAACCCGTGCGGCGGTGGATTTGTATGAATCGGCCTACCGCTGGTTGTACCGCATGCCAGGCAGCCTGGGTGTGGCCAACGTAATGGGTTGTACCATTTTCGCAGCGCTGTGTGGTTCAAGTCCTGCAACCTGCGCAGCCATTGGCGGCATGGGAATTCCTGAAATGCGCAAGCGTGGTTACAGCGGTGCTTTGGCATCTGGCTTGATCGCTGCGGGCGGTACTTTGGGTATTTTGATTCCACCCAGCATTACCTTGATTATTTATGGGGTCATGGCCGAGCAGTCCATCGGCAAGTTGTTTGTCGCGGGTATTGTTCCCGGCTTCTTGCTGGCCGTGCTGTTTTCGCTGTGGGTGGTCATTAAATACATTCGCGACCGCCACGAATGGATGAGAACTGCAAGCCCCGAAGAAATTGCCAAAGTGGCCCAGAAAGAGCACTTCACCTGGAAAGAAAAGATGGAGTCGCTGCCGCGTCTGCTGCCTTTTCTGCTGTTGATTGCGCTGATCATGGGTGCCATGTACGGCGGTTTCGGTACACCTTCGGAAGTGGCCGGTGTGGGTGCAGTTGCTGCGCTTATCTTGGTGATTGCACTGTACAAGTGCTACCAGTGGACCGACCTTCGTGCCATTTTTACAGGCACAGCGAAAGAAAGCTGCATGGTCATGATGATCATCGCCATGTCCTTCCTGTTCACCTATGTGATGAGCTATCTGCGTATTAGCCAAAGTATGGCTGAATGGCTGGTGGCACTGGAAATGTCGAAGTGGGCTTTGCTGTTCTGGGTCAACATGTTGTTGCTGGTGTTGGGTTTCTTCCTGCCACCTGTGGCCATTATCCTGATGATCACGCCGGTGATTTTGCCGCCCATTCTGGCTGCTGGTTTTGATCCAATCTGGTTCGGCATTATTTTGACCATCAACATGGAACTGGGCTTGATTACTCCGCCTGTGGGCTTGAACCTGTTCGTGATCAACGGCATTGCGCCCGACATCAAGTTCGGTGAAATTTTCCAGGGCATTATTCCGTTCATCCTGATTATTGCGGGTTACATCGCTTTGCTGGCTGTGTTCCCCGACATCGTGATGTTCCTGCCCGACATGTTGTACGACTACTAAGCAGGACAAATACAATGAGCATAACCAACACTGCATGGCGCCAAGGGCAACAATCCAAGGCGGCCCGGTTGGGCCGCGCTGCCCACCTTGCCGGTGGAAGTTCAGGCAAGGTGGTGAAGGCCGATCAAACTGTGGCCTTGCTTGAAAGTGTGATTGAGCCCGGCGACCGAGTTTGCCTGGAAGGCAACAACCAAAAGCAGGCCGACTTTTTGGCGCAATGTTTGGCCAAAGTGAACCCGCAACAAGTGCATGATTTGCACCTGTTGCAGTCGGTGGTGGCTTTGCCCGAACACACCGCGTTGTTCGACAAAGGCATCGCGAAGGAAATTGATTTTTCATTTTCCGGGCCACAAGGCGCACGCCTGGCCAACCTGGTCAGCGCCGGGAAAATCAAGATCAATGCCATTCACACCTACCTGGAATTGTTTGGTCGCTACTTTGTGGATTTAACGCCCAATGTGGCCTTGATTGCAGCCGAGGCTGCAGATGCCCAAGGCAATTTGTACACAGGGCCTAATACCGAGGACACACCTGCCATTGTGGAAGCCGCGGCTTTCAAAAACGGCATTGTGATTGTGCAGGTCAATGAAATACGCGACACACTGCCGCGTGTAGATGTACCTGGCGATTGGGTTGATTTTGTAATTCATGCACCGCGCCCGAATTACATCGAGCCTTTGTTTACACGCGACCCGGCACAAATTTCTGAAATACAAGTGTTGATGGCCATGATGGTGATCAAGGGCATTTACGCGGAGTATGGCGTAAAGCGTTTGAATCACGGCATTGGTTTTGACACCGCAGCCATTGAATTGCTGTTGCCTACTTACGGTGAGCAATTGGGTTTGAAGGGAAAAATTTGTACCAACTGGGCACTGAACCCACACCCCGCATTGATCCCCGCGATTGAAGCAGGCTTTGTGCAAAGTGTGCACAGTTTTGGCAGTGAATTGGGCATGGAAAAATACATTGCTGCAAGGCCCGATGTGTTCTTCACTGGCAACGACGGCAGCATGCGCAGCAACCGCGCGTTTTGTCAGGCGGCAGGGCATTACGCCTGCGACCTGTTCATTGGTTCAACCTTGCAAATTGACACTTTTGGTAACAGCAGCACAGCCACCAAAGGCCGAATCGCCGGCTTTGGCGGTGCACCCAATATGGGTGCCGACGCGCGTGGCCGCAGGCATGAAAGCGAAGCCTGGGTAAAGGCTGGGCGTGAAGCACAGGCCAACCCCAAACACATGCCACGTGGGCGCAAGCTGGTGGTGCAAATGGTAGAAACTTTCCGCGAACACATGGCCCCCGCGTTTGTTGAGCGGCTAGACGCCTGGGACCTGGCCGACAGCATGGGTTTGAACAACCCGCCGGTGATGATTTTTGGTGACGATGTAACCCACATTGTGACCGAAGAAGGCATTGCCAATTTGCTGCTGTGTCGTGGTGAAGAAGAACGCGAGCAAGCTATTCGTGGCGTGGCCGGCTACACCGAAGTGGGCATGGCCCGCGACAAGAAAAAGGTGGAAGAATTGCGTGCACGTGGTGTGATCAAACGTGCAGAAGATTTGGGCATTGCCCGGCGCGATGCCACCCGTGATTTGCTGGCTGCAAAAACCGTCAAAGATTTGGTGCGTGCTTCAGGTGGTTTGTACAACCCGCCCAGCCGTTTCCGCAACTGGTAAGGGGTTTTCATCATGAGCATGGAACAACTGAAATACAACTTGCCCAGCAAGGCCCAACAGGCACAACGTGATGCAGTGCTGGTGGGTGTTACCGCCAGCGGCAACTGTGAAGTGTTGCTGGAGAAAGGCAGCGATGGCGCACATTGTTCAGTGGACATTCAAACCTCGGCACGCGGCTTCGGCCAAATTTGGCAAGCTGTGTTAACCGATTTTGTTGAACGCAAAAACGCAGGTGGTTTGAAAATTGAAATTCACGATGTGGGCGCAACACCGGCTGTGGTCAGCCTGCGCCTGGACCAAGCCATCGAGGCATGGGAGAACAAACATGGCCAATAGTTTTCTGGAAGCCAGCGCACGCGACCGTGTGCAGGCTGTGTGCGACGCTGGCAGTTTTCAGGAAATGCTGAAGCCGTCTGATCGCATCAGCAGTCCCCACATGGCGTTGCTTGAACAACCTGTTGCATTCGATGATGGCGTGGTCATTGGACGCGCCACTTTGGGTGACGTACCTGTGTTGGTGGCAGCCCAGGAAGGTGAGTTTTTGGGCGGTGCCATTGGCGAAGTGCATGGTGCAAAAATTACTGCGCTGATCGCCAAGGCCGTGCAAGAAAAACCGCGTGCCGTGTTGCTGATTTTCGAAAGCGGTGGCGTGCGCCTGCACGAGGCCAATGCCGGTTTGATCGCGGTGTCCGAAATTATGCGGGCTGTGTGTTCGGCGCGTGCACAGGGCGTGCAATTCATTGGCCTGATTGGTGGTTCGGCGGGTTGCTTCGGCGGTACGGGTTTGATTGCACGTTGCTGCGATGTGCTGATCATGTCGGAAGAAGGGCGCTTGGCCATGTCGGGCCCGGAGGTCATTGAAACCGTGTATGGCGTGGAAGAATTCGACTCACGCGACCGTGCCTTGGTGTGGCGGGTCAGCGGTGGCAAACACCGTTACGTGATGGGCGACATTCAAGCCTTGGTGGCCGATGACACCGACGCTTTTCGCAACGCGGCTTTGACCGCGCTCGATTCTGACAAAGTGAATTTTGATCTGGAAAACCTGGAGGCTGAACACGCCATGTTGACCCAGCGCTTGCAGCAGTTTGGCGATTGCAGGGATGCCAAAGAAATTTGGCAACGTTTGGGCTTGCCCACAGCAGAGGAATTGGCCCTGATGCCTGCAGATGAATTTGTAAACGCCACGGCCAATGCCCGCAATGTGGCAAGGGGTGCGCGATGAATCGAGACCAGGTTTTGAATGCCTTGTTCGGTGAAGGCTGGAAAGCAGCGTGCCTTGAGGCCGATCATTTTTATGGCCGTGCAACGGCCGGTAACCAGGAAGTGACGGTGATTGGCACTGCCGAGAAAGCCGAGGTGGGTGCAGACATGGCCCTGACCATGGCGCGCGTGGTGATTGAAACCATCAAACAGCGCCCTGGCGAACCCATTGTGTTTTTGCTTGATACGCAAGGCCAACGCCTTCGCCGTCGCGATGAATTGATGGGCCTGAATGGTTACATGGCGCACCTGGCCAAGGCCGTTGAACTGGCACGCCAGCGTGGCCATGTGATCGTCAGCGTGGTGTACGGCGAGGCGGTCAGCGGCGGCTACATCAGCACCGGCATGATGGCCGATGCCTGCTATGCCCTGGCCGATGCAGAAATCAAAGTCATGAACCTGCCAGCCATGTCGCGCATCACGAAAATTCCTTTGGATCATTTGCAAGAACTGGCCAAGCAGTCGCCTGTGTTTTCGCCAGGTGTGGAAAATTATTTCCGCATGGGGCACCTGGATGCAGTGTGGCAAGGTGACTATGCAGCAAAACTGGTCGAATCGATTGCGCATTTGCAGGGCAAGTCGCGTAGCGAGATCGCGAAAGACTCCCGCATTGCACGTGGTGTAGAACGGGGTGGCCGACAGGCGGCGGGTGTTGTGATAAAACGTGTGCTGGGCTCGCAATGAGGGGTCAGCAATGAGTCTGTTCAATCGCCACGATTTTGTGTGGTTGAACCTGAATGCCGTGAAGCAGGCCGACTATATCGGACCTGCTCCCATGGAGCCCGTCAGTGCATTGTCTTTGTTGCACCGTTGGGTGCTGGGCGGTTATCCGTTGATCGTGGCCCGCCAGGAAGAAATTCAGTCAACTGGCCTTCGGGTGGGTTTGGCTGAACCTGCCTCTTGGGGCAAGCGGCGATTGTCATTTGTCGTGAACCGGGGCGACATTCAAAAACACCAGCAGGGCCCTGGCCTAAGCAATGTGGTGCCGCAATTGCCACTGCACTGGCAGGCGGGTGCCCTTGCCCTGAATTCCTTTTTAGATGAACAGGGTATTTCTGCCCATGTGTACGGCTCAAGTGCTGTGCAACACCTCACCGGTTTGCCCTGTGTCACAGAGAATTCAGATCTGGATGTGTTGTTCAAACCGTTGACCTGGTCACACGCTGAAAATTTGTGCATGTACTTGAATTCTTTGCAAACCCGGTACCCCGCATTTCACGTTGACGGTGAAGTGCTCAGCCCCAGTGGGCATGCAGTGCCGTGGCGCGAATTGTGTCGGGCCTTGCCTGAACACAATGCACAGCTGTTGAGCAAAACCAGTCGTGAAGTCAAGTTGGTGTCACTGACTGATTATCGGTCGGGATTCACCTGCCCGGTTGGGAGTGCGGCATGAAAGAACTCGTAGCGCGAATTGATGCTGCGGCATGTGATGCCCTTTTGCAGGAAGTGGCGCTGGAATACAAGCCTGGCCTGGTTTGCCCCAGCCGAAACGGCAGCCATGCCGACATGAATTGCAGCACCTTCAAGCGCAGCATTCAGGCTTTGCAGGGCTACTTTGGCGAGTGCTTCGCCGCGGGTGTTCAAGGCGCCGAGTTTCGAACACTTCAACGCCTGGGTTTGTCTGCGGAGCAGGCCATGCTGAAGACGACTGCGGGTGTCAACACCCACAAAGGCGCCATATTCCTGATGGGTTTGCTGGCAGGTGCTGCCGGGGTGCAGTTTCGTGAATACGGTTGCTTCGAGCCGATTGGCTTGGGCCGTTTGGTGGCCGCCAAGTGGGGTGTGAATATTCTACTGGCAGGTGTACAGGATCAGGTTCTGTGTGCTGACACACCCACCCACGGGCGGCGCGTTAGGGACGCTTTCGGTTTGCCGGGTGCCCGCGAGCAGGCAGCTGAAGGTTTTCCGGTGCTCTTTTGGACCACGGTGCCGCAACTGCGTTGGGCCTTGTCCGAGGGGCTTTCGCAAGAGCAGGCGCAGTTGCATGCCCTGGTGTGCACCATTGGCAAATTGCCCGACACCAACCTGGCGCATCGGGGCGGCCTGAAAGGTCTGCAGTGGGCACAAGGCAAAGTGGATCAGTTCCTGGCTGAAGGCGGTGTGTTTGCACCCGGCTGGCGCCTGCGCGCGGAACACCTGTGCGAACAATTCGAGGCCCAGTGGTTAAGCCCCGGTGGCAGTGCCGACCTGCTCTCGGCGGCCCTGTTTGTGCAGGCCTTGGTTCAGGTGAATTCAGAGTTGCCACGTTTCATGACCGCCCGGCAATGAGTCTTTGTATCCTGTGCCCCGGGCAGGGCAGCCAAACACTGGACATGCTGCCGCGTTTGTTGGCAGAGCCCCTGATCGAGCCGCAGCTTGCACCGTTGCTTCATGCCATGCCTTTCGATGCAATGGCCGTGTCGCAAAATCCAGCGGAATGTTTTGCCAATGCCCATGCGCAACCTTTGATCGTGGCGGTGGGTGCCGCCGTGTCGCAAGCGTTAAAAGCACAGGGCATTCGTGTGAATTTAAGTGCGGGCTACAGCATTGGTGAACTGACTGCACATGCGGTGGCTGGCAGTGTGCAGGCATTGGAAAGTGTTGGTTTGGCCGTGAAGCGTGCGCGCTGTATGGACCAGGCCGCACCACCCGCCCACGGCATGATGGCGGTGAAAGGAATTCGCCTTGAGAAATTACATGCCATTGCACAAGAACATGGCCTGGCGGTTGCCATTGTGAACGATGAACAGCATGGCGTGTTGGCGGGCCCCACTGCGGTGATGAAAGCCATTTGCAAGGGCATGGAACGCGAGCTTGGTGCGCATGTGGTGCACTTGAATGTGCAAGTGCCTTCACACACGCCTTGGTTAATTGATGCCACCGTGGCTTATCGCCGCACACTGGAATCTGCAGGTTGGGCGCCGTTCGATTGTCCTGTGCTTAGTGCACTGGATGGCAGCCCGGTCGAGTCGAGTGCAGGCGCAATTGATTGCCTGGCACGCCAGATTTCCGAGCCCTTGCAGTGGGCACGCACCCTGGACCTTGCTCAGGAAATGGGGGCCACGGTGTACTTTGAAACTGGGCCTGGTAACAGCTTGACTCGCATGGTGCGCGAGCGATTCTCCAATGTTCAAGCACGTTCATTGTCCGAATTTCAAAGTTTTGATGGCGCTTTGAGCTGGTTGCGCTCACAGACTTCCTAACCTCACGAGGCCGAATTGGGCGCAGAACTGTTTGCTGAAATTTTTACTGTGCAGGCCGTTCTGGCTTACATTGCAATTGGAATTATTGCCGGCTTTCTGGCGGGTTTGCTGGGTGTGGGGGGCGGCAGCGTGCTGGTGCCTGCACTGGTGTGGGCCTTCAAGCTGGCGGCACTGCCTGGGCAATGGAATTTTCGTTTGGCGCTGGGTACTTCCATGGCGACCATTTTGTTCACATCGGTTTCAAGTGTGCGCTCGCATCACCAACACCGCGCGGTGCGTTGGGATGTCGTTAAAAACTTCATTCCCGGTATATTGTTGGGCACCCTGTTTGGCACATTCCTGGCGCGCCATGTGTCCACCACTTTCCTGATTGTATTTTTCGCCCTGTTCATGGGGTTGGCCTCCTTTCAAATGTTTTTTGAATACAAGCCAAAACCGGGTCGCGTGTTGCCGGGGCGCAATGGGCAAATGGGCGTGGCCACATTCATTGGCACTGCGTCTTCGTTGGTGGCGGTGGGCGGTGGTGCACTCACCGTACCGTTTTTGGTGTGGTGCAACGTCTCGATTAAAAATGCAATTGGCACTGCATCGGCCATGGGTTTTCCCATTGCCCTGGGTGGAACCATTGGTTTCATTTTCAATGGTTGGACCGCACCCGGCCTGCCCACGGGCAGCCTTGGTTTTGTGTACACACCTGCTTTGCTGTTCACGGTCGTAGCCAGCGTGTTGTTGGCACCTTCAGGCGCCAGGGCCGCCCATGTTTTGCCAGCGCCATTGCTGCGAAAAGTGTTTGCTGTGGTGGTGTTTGGTATCGCGGTGAACATGATGCGTGGTGTGTTTTAGGAAACTTTGTCTGCCTTGTCATTCGCTCATTCGTTAGAACTTTCATGAACTGGTGGAGTCCCTTTAAGCCATGAATGAAAAAGCGGAGTGAATTACATGATCCCCCAAAAATGGTTGAGTATCGTCGTGGCTTTTGCGCCCGGCTTGCTGTTTGCGCAAACCGGCGCATCACAAAAAGATTTGCCAGCACTGATCCAGGTGGCCACCGGCAACAGCCTTGTGCTGGAAACCAAAGCCAGCGGGACCATTGAATACCGATGCAGCAAGGCACAAGACCCCCTCACCACTTACAAGTGGGTCATGGTTGGTCCACGGGCCGACCTGAGCGACCAAGGCGGTGAAAAGATTGGCGATTACTCTGGCCCGCCTGCGCGATGGACCCACAAAGACGGATCGTTTGTAACAGGCTCGCAAGTGGCCGTGTCACCCAACAGCAGCAAAAACATTCCCTTGCAACTGGTGAAGACCGATGTGTCTGGCGGGCTTGGCGCGCTGACCGCGATCAGCTACGTTCAGCGTGTGAACACCAAGGGCGGTGTTGCACCTTCCAAAAAATGCTCAGTCGACAATGTGGGTGAAAAAGCGGAAGTGAAATACAGTGCGGAGTATCGGTTCTGGAAGACGAATTAAGTTGGGAGTTATCTAGTTCATGTCTCCCCTTGGGGCGACGAGTGCAGCAGTCATGTTGTGGATACATTCGTTAAATTGTTTTACATGACTAACAGTAATAAGCAACGAACTAATCAATACTTTTTTATTTTGAGCTTCTTCGATACTGTTTGACACCGGCAGCACCTCACGCTGTGTCAAATGGAAAAAACATGAAGCTTTATCGCAACCTGCCCGCCAAAGGCACGCCCGTTGTGCCCCCGCTCTCGGCACAGCCTGCCGGCATTGCACAACCGATGGCCATTCGCCTGGCCGTCGGCTTCACCTCCTTGGTACTGCTAACATTAACTGTCTTTGTGATAAGCCGGTTTGCGCTGACCAACGATTACGCCAGCGGACTTTCCCTGATTGAAGAAACCTTGTCAGACAAAATGTTCTGGAGTGCAGTTGCAGTCGGCTTTCTGGCGCAGGCCATCGACGGTGCACTGGGCATGGCCTACGGCATTACCTCAACCACCTTCTTGTTAAGTGCCGGGGCAACGCCCGCCATGGCCAGCGCCAGTGTTCATATCGCAGAAATTTTCACCACGGGCGTATCAGGTGTTTCGCATGCCAAGTTGGGCAACGTCAACAAGAAGCTGTTTTTACGCTTGCTGGTACCCGGCATGATCGGCGCGGTGTTGGGTGCGGTACTGGTTACTCAAATCGACGCAACGGTCATGAAACCCTTTATTTCAGCCTACCTGTTGATCATGGGTATTTACATTCTGAGCAAGGCATGGCGAACTATCAAATCGAATCAGGGCGAACCCAGGCACGTGGGAAAACTGGCCTTGTTCGGTGGTTTCGTTGATTCCGCCGGTGGCGGAGGCTGGGGGCCTGTGGTGACCACATCGCTGGTTGGTTCGGGCAACGATCCCCGAACGACGATTGGTTCTGTCAACTTTGCCGAGTTTTTCCTCGCGCTTGCTGGCGCAGCTTCTTTCACGTTGCTGGCAGGAACGGGCGTTTGGGTACTGGTGTTGGGTTTGGTGATTGGTGGCTTGTTTGCCGCACCTTTCGCTGCGATGGTAACCAAACGATTGAACACGCGCACCTTGCTGATTCTGGTGGGCGTGTTGATCAGCGTCGTGAGTTTTTTCAACCTGTATAAGGCCTTGCTGGTTTAGGGTCGAGAAAACGCATTGATTCGATACGATCGCGGGCATTCTTGGCGATCGTATTTGCTTGTTCTCAATGCTTTCTAAAGAATTTCATCCTGGCTTAGTAAATTCACAAGCTTAGTAAATTCACAAGCGGCTGATTAATGAAGTAAATATGTTTGCCTTGCGCATGTTCCAGCACAATGCCATTGCCGACAAGTTCTCGCAAATACTTTGCTGCTGTTTGACGTGAAACACCCAAGTCGTTTTGAACAAATTCGATTCGGGTGTATGGGTGTCTGAAAAGGTTGTTGAGCAAGTCTTGGGAATAAAGTTTTGGAAGTTCTCTTCTTATTCTTTGTTTGGTACTAGCCATCAATATGCGCATCCCTTCTACAAGGTCTACTGTACTTCTTGCTGTAACTGCTACAGCTTGCAGCATGAACAAGACCCATTCATGCCATTGACCGTGGTCTCTTACAGTTTGAAGAAGTCGGTAGTAATCGGATTTGTTCTGGTTGATGTATCTGGAAAGGTAAAGAATCGGAATATCCAGCAAGCTGGTTTGAGTCAGATAAAGCACACACAATATTCTGCCGATGCGTCCGTTGCCATCGCTAAAAGGATGAATGCTCTCGAATTGATGGTGAATAAGCGCCATTTTAACCAGTGGATCAAGATCGTCTGGCGTATTAATAAAATGCCCCAGGTTGTCCATGTGTTGCTGAATTTCATTGGCGCTTTGTGGGAGAACAAAAACCGTCGCACCGGTTCGGTCATTTTTTAAAACGGTGCCTGGCATGTGACGAAACCCGTCGGTACTGTTTTTCAATAATTGAAACAGTGCAATCAATGTGCTGTTGGTGAGAAGCCCTTGGTCGAATTGCATTTTCGAAAAACCGTATTTCAAGGCCTCCCTGTAGCGTGAAACCTCTTTGCTGGCCGGCGATACCCAATCAGCAAGCTGTAAATCAGCCTGAAAAAGTTCATCTTGCGTGGTCACGTAACTTTCAATTTCCGAGCTTGCCTTGGCTTCCTGGAGGGTCAAGGTGTCAATCAGGATTGCTTGATTGGGAATGCTTTTGGCACAGCCCTTTAGCTCTGCAAGATGCCTGTGCGCTGCAGCCAAGGCCTTCAAAATAGCGGGATCTTCCTCATTAAAACCGGTGGGAGGCAGTGATGGAATGTTGTAACTTGCTTTTAACATGACACTCATTACGTGTTAAGAATATTAGATTTTTTTAACATGATAGTTGTTTCATGTTGAAAAAACCTGTTTTTTTAGGCATAAGAAGTGAATTTCGGAATGAAACATTGGCTCTACCCCCTGTGAGTGACTTGAGTCAGCGGCTTTTTTGAGCCTCAATTTGGCTCTGCTACTGTGTTGCCTTTCCCTTTGAAGGCAACTCATCCATGCGTTTACGTTACTTTTTACTTTTGGGATTTCTCTCTGTTCCCTACTTAATTCTGACAACTTGGGATTTGAGCCTGTTTCAAACTGTTCGACAGGACAACCTGATTTTGTCCCCGGCGGTTAGTGGTCAATTGTTTGATCAAGGGAAGCCAGTAGTCGGGGCAAAAGTGGTTCGGGTGCTCTCTTGGAATATGGACGCCGAACCACGCACTGAAATTACCTTTACGAGTGAGCGCGGTCATTTTCAGTTTCCCGAAGTAAGGGGCGCTGCTGAATTTGGATTTTTGGCCAAATTGTTTCACGTTCCAGTTGTGCTGATTGATGTCAACCTGATTGAGGGGCAGTCTTCAACCTCGCTGTTCTCGAGTGGAAGACATTCATATGACCAAGCAGTTGAGGCGGGTTCTCAGAAAACTAATTTGAGTTGCGATCTGAAAGATCGCCTACTGTTTGAGGGCGTTTTGCCGATCATCGACTGCAAGGTTGAATGGTCTAATCAATTAGAGCTATCCGAATTAGTGATTTTTTGAGCGCTCATGCAGGTCTGATAGTGTGTTTGCTTTCCGTCACAACGCATCACAACCCTATGCGACCAAACCTCGGTAGATGGCTGTTCCCTGCCTGCGCCACTTTTCTTCTCTCTTTCCCCCAAGGATCTCATGCCATGTGGCAAGACAACCTCGTTCTGTCCTCTACGGTAGAGGGTCAATTACTAGATCACGGTAAACCTTTGGCAGGAGTGAAAGTGAAAAGAATTCTTCATTGGAATATGGAGTCTGAGCCACGTACAGCAATTACCTCTACGGATAAGGATGGTCGTTTTCAATTTCCCGAAGTACGCGGTGCGGCAGAGTTCGGTTTTTTAGCAAAGCTGTTTCACGTACCCAATATAAGTCTTCGAATCTATATTCCAATCGACGGTAAAGACTACATGGCCTACGCCACATCGAAAAACTCGTATCAGGACAACGTTGAGACGGGACTTCCCTACATACGTATGAAATGCGATCTGAAAAACAAGGAGTTATTCAACGGTAGGTTGCCAATTATTAACTGTGAAGTAGAAGAATCCGAAGAAAGGAAAAGCCTTAAATATGACTAATCTACTTTTACAACCAAACTACGTTCATGCACTTTCGGGTTTTGCATACGAAGCCGATTCCGTTTTTCGCAATCTAAAAGGGGCGAATCCCGGCAAGTCAGTAGCGCATGTATCTACCCTAAGTTCAGACGAACTAATTCAAGTGGCCAAGTCTCGACAACTTCCAATTCAATCAGATGGATTTGGTACACTCGCCGGCCGATCCGGCCTTTTCAACATCGACCTCCTCAGCGGTTTCGGTTTCGTCGCACACGGCACGGGCAGTCGCAGTAACGAGCTGGTGCTGGTCACGCGCGGCACGAATTTCCAGCACAACAAATTCGATCTCGCAACCAACGCAAACATCGGTTATGGCATCGGCCCACGGGGCAATGTGTTTCACCGGGGGTTTTTGAAAACCTTCAAAAGCTATCAAAACCAGTTGGTGAACTTTGTATCGCAAAGTGGTGCAACGCGACCAAATACTATTCACTGCATGGGCCACAGCCTGGGCGGTGCTTTGGCCAACCTCAATGCGTGCATGTTGCGCGATGCCGGTTTCAATGTTTGCCTGTACACCATTGGTGCGCCGCGCGTGGGTATCGTCAGCTATGCGCAAGACATGACCAAGCAAATTGCACCCAATCAAATTCGGCGCATCGCCAACTCCTGTGATCCGGTTCCCATGGTGCCTTTGTTTCCCTACATGCATGCCTCTCGGGGGTCTTCTGAACTTTTAATACAGCATGGCGAGAAGGTGAGTGTTGATGCGCACCTGCTGCACAGTGGTTATTCCAAAATGGCTCATAGCAGCAGTTGGAGCGACTTTTTACCGATGCCGCATGGCTTGTCGCAGTATGCAAATTTATCGAGAGAATTTGCAAAACTGGGTGGCGGTGGCATGTTCAATGCCAAGCTACTCGACCTTGTTGGCAAACTGACTGAACAGGTGTTGCGCTCAATGGGGTATGCCTACCTGGTCACAGTGCAGGGCGGCTTAAGTCTTGCCGTTACTGCGGCAGATCTGCTTTCAGAAGTGCTGGTAAAGGCCGCCAATGCCAGCAAGCTGCTGGCCGACGATGTGTTCACCATCGTGAATTCAATGCTTGATTTTCTGGGGCGTGCGCCGATCAGCGGTAGTGCTGTCACAGTTCAGACCCTTCACTGGATTCTGGGGCAGTTCAGCACGGAAATGGCTGGGCGGGCGGGGCAGGCCATGTTGAAGGCGCAGAAACCAAGTTAATTCGAAGGGGGTCGGTGTCTTAAATCTTTTGCTCAACCCCCCGATACAACACCCACCCCGCAGCCACACTCACCACCCAAGTCATCACAAACGCCGCCAACATTTCCGCAAAGCTACTCAAGCCCAAGGCAATCACCACCGAACTTGCAAACACGGCGATGCCGTAGTGAATCAGGAAAACGGAATAGGAAATATCGCCCAGCCAGCGAACAGGACCATGAATAAGCACAGCCACAAAGCGCTCAATACGCGTACTGTTGATCAACAGCAAGGCAGTTAAACCCGTCAGCAACAATCGCTCGCGCCACTCAACCCACAGGGCAATACCCAGCAGGCTGATGATCAGCAAGCTGACCAAACCTACTTTGTTCTCGCGCTGCGCCCAATGGGCAGCAATCCCCAAGCCATAAGCGCCAAAAAAGTACCAGGCCCATTCGTCGTACTCGGCATTTCTGTTCCACACCAACAGCGAAGCAATCGTTACCGCGACCGCCAGCAGCAACAGGGCACTTGTTGGTTGAAGCACTTTGAAGCCGCCGGTTTTCTGGCTGATCCACGCAATCAACGCCAACAGCAAATACAGTTGTAGGTCGATGGCCACGTACCAAACACCAGCCGACAAGGCTTCTACTTCCACAATGTCGTGCAACAAAAACGCATGGGCCAGCAGTTGTGTAAAACTGGGCAGATCAGACACCTCTGCGTGCATTGCAATTCGACCGCCCAACCAGCTCAGCAACACAGCCACCGCAATGGCCACCCAGAATGGTTTGGCCAGGCGCAGAAAGCGCTTTTTAAACAGCGGCCACACAGCCACATCGCGTGCCTTGCTCAGCAAACCGAACATCGACTGCGCAGCCAAAAACCCGCCAATCACCAGAAAAATTTGAACGACATAGCGACCCTCGTCGGCGATGAATCCGAGTAATTCGGGCCATTTGGCTTGCAACACGGGCGACATGGGCGTGTACAGCAACAAGTGGTGAATCACAATAATTTGTGATGCCAGCGCTTTCAGCAGATCAATGGTGGAGTTGCGCACAAGGAAGGCCGCAGAAGTAAGTCAGTGCGCAGTATAAAGCGAGTTCCCACAGCAAATGCTGCTTGAATTGGATCGGCTTGAATTGCACCAACTTGGTGCTCATTTCCGGCTGGCCGGCGTATCATCATGGGCTTGTTTCATACAAACCTGTTGATTCCAAACATGAAACTCTCCATCCGGGCCCTGCGTGCCCTGTCGGTGTCGAGGTCTATCCTTGGCTTTGAGTCCAATTCAACCAGCCCTCGCGAAAAAGCCATTTCCGGCTTGGGTGCCTTTTTGGGCATTTTGTTGGTGTGTTGGGTGTCCAGTTTCGTGGTGCAGGGCACCGATGCCATTCTGGTGGTGGCGTCGATGGGCGCCACAGCGGTGTTGTTGTTCGCCGTGCCACATGGCACCTTGTCGCAGCCTTGGGCCTTGATGGGTGGGCATTTTGTATCCGCACTGATCGGCGTTACTTGCGCACGTTATATTCCCCACACTTATTTGGCTGCGGCTTTGGCGGTGGGTGTGGCTGTGGGGGTCATGTATTGGGCCAATTGTATTCACCCACCTGGCGGGGCCACTGCGCTTACCGCCGTGCTGGGCGGCGAGTCCATTTCAAACCTGGGTTACTGGTACATGATCAACCCGGTGCTGCTGAACACCTTGGCTATTTTGGTGGTGGCGGTCAGTTTCAATGCGCTGTTTTCTTGGCGACGATACCCCAACCACTTCGCGCGCAAGCAGAAAAAACCTGTTGAGTCGCTTTCAGAAACGGGGGCCAGCCTGACGCACGAGGATTTCGCTGCTGCCATTGCCCGCATGGATTCCTATGTGGATGTGAGTGCAGACGTGTTGGCTGAACTGTTTGAATACGCCACCAAGCACGCCGACGAGCAAAGCACCCACCCTCAAACACTGACCGTGGGTGCGTTTTACAGCAATGGGCAAGTGGGTTACCGCTGGTGTGTGCGGGAATTGTTAGACATGTCGCTGACCACACCTTATAAGGGCGAATCAGGGCAGCAAGTGATTTTCAAGAACGTGGCTGGCGCTGATTTGTACGAAACAGGCTTGAGCAATGTAGAGGCCTTCAAGCGCTGGGCGCGCTATGAAGTGGTGCTGCAAGACGGGCGCTGGTTACCCGTCAAGGTAGCCACCCACTAACGTTGGTCTGTTCTCAATTGGTTCAAGTGTTCGTGCAGAATTCTGCGAATCTCGACAATGGCTTCGGGGGTTTCCTGCACGCTGTGCCAGGAATTCACAACCAGTTCCGATGCAGATCCCTCAAGTTTTGCGCTGGCGTAGGGCACCACCCCGTCACTGCTGGCTTCCAGAATAACTTCAGGAGTCACGTTGCCCATGATCGAGTGGTAAGTCACTTTGCTCGAGATCGGTAACTTGGACGACTCCCGCACAAAGGGGTCTTGGTCACTCAGGTTCTTGATGCTGTTAATCGATCCGACCAAGGGCTCATTCGAGGCCTCATCCGGATTCACCAACAACTGGCCAATTTCGGTCACACGGCTCAATACCGTGGCGGGCAAGCGGATCAGCCCTGATACAAAACGTGCAAACCGGTTTTCTGCATAGGGTGTGCCACGGTGCGGCGCGGCAATGAAAATGGCACGCGTGGGTTGTGGCATGGCATCGAAGATCACATAAGGCTCAATTTTCTGCCGAAGTTTTGTTTCGCGTTTTTGCGAAATGTTGTAACGCTCCAGCACCGCTTCCCACAATGTGTCACCTGAATTCGACACCATTAATCGCGCAAGAACACCGCCCATGCTGTGACCAATCAAGACCATGTCGTTGGATGCCCTGCGCTTGCCTTGCGGGTCGAAGTTTTTTAGCGTGGCATTCACTGCCTCGCGAATTTCACGGTTGTTGAAAGGCAGTGGCAAATTGGTGGGGTAATACACCTGCCAAATTTGGTAATTCTGTCGAAGTTCCTCGTCGCCCAACAACTCGTTGGCCACATTCACCCAGGCTTCCGGGCTGCTGGCCAAGCCATGCAACATGAGAATGACGCGGCGGTTCGGGTCGAAAGGCTGCATCAAATAAATGCGGGGTTTGTCCAAGGTCTCGCTTCGGCCAATCAGCGACAATAAACTTTCTTGCGCAAAGCCCGAGCGGGCGAGCCACAAGCCATAGCCCGATGTGAAGTTGGCCGCGAGAGGAACACGAATGCCGCGCACATCAACACTCACATTGCGATGGGGGTCGAAACCCTGAAGTTCAACCCGGTTGCCAGCCAGCACCGTGTCGATGCTGTTGCCGGGAAAACGCAGCATCACAGTGATGGACGGAAATGGTGTTTCACTCCAGGGTTTGTTCTCATCTTCCTGCTTCACCACGCTATCTGCAAAAACCGCCACCAGTTCGGCACCCAGCCCGTCGCGGCGATACTGGTTGCGAAGCCCCTTGAAAGTCAGCGAGGACGCTGCAACCAGTTCTTTGGGTAGTTGACCTTTGTGGCTCAGGCTAATGCCGGCCGTGCTGCCACTGACTTGCCATGGATCAAAATCGAGCAGGTAGGTTTTGTCTTGCGAAACCGATCGCTCCAGCTGATCGCGGTAGCGATTGAACAAACCCACCACAGCTTGCTGGGTTGAAAAATTGTAGTAGTCGCGCACTTGGGCCTGTCGATCTTCCATGGCGCGAAGGTCGGGTGTGCGGCTGGTAAAAAACAGATAGGCATACGCATGTTTGGCACTTTCCAGAAAGGCCGACAAGGTGGCAGCTTTCAGGGCATCGTTGGCGGGCTCAAGTATCTGCGCCTCTTCATGCCGCAAGGCTTCTTGCAGCCACAATTCCGACAGTGTTGAAAGTCGCTGCTCATCGCTCAAACCAATGTTGGCGATCAGCGTTTTGCGACAATTGGCAAGGTCACGGTTGCAGCCTTCCTCATCTGTACCAACCACTTGCAGCGCCGTGCGTGAAGAAGCGCTAAGTTTGCCCGTGGTCAACACATCGCCGCGGCGGGCAGACAAGTAATCTTCCGAGCTGACCGAACCCACGCTCACCATGGCGCAGCCCGATACCGTAAATGCAATCAGTGTGGCGGTGGCCAGGCGGGTAATGTTGAACATGTGCTGCGGTGCGTTTGATTGAAGACACTGATTCTACGCATGTTTTGGCGCAACGCTCAAACCTCACCACTTCACTTCCACGCCTGCGTAAACGCTTCGCCCTTCACCCGGTGCAAATTGGGCAGAATCAGCCCCGTTCGCATTCACAATCACCCCAGTGGTGGCGGCATACACCTTGTCGGTCAAGTTGCGGGCGTCTACAAACACACGCAAGGTTTCACTGAACCTGTAACTGGCATTCAAGCCGAGTAACAGGTAGGGGTCTGTGGAAAGTGTGTTCGCCAAATCCACAAAGTAGCCTTGTGGCACATACTCAATATTGGGCGTTACGGTCCAACCCGCCGGGTGTGAGTAATCCAGTTTTGCCCGCACATACTGTTCGGGAATGCCGGGAATTGCAGCGTTGCCATACACTGGGTCTTGGTTAAAACGGAAACGCCCGAAGGTGTAGGCAAGTTGCCAATGCAAGGTATCTGCTGTCGCCACCACACTGCGCGCCAAAGGCCCGGCCAAGCCAATTTCAACACCTTGGTGTACCGTGTCGTCTGCATTCAATATTGCACTCAAACCAGGCACCAACGGGTCCAGTTGATAACTTACAAATTCATTGTTCAAACGGCTTGTGTAGGCGCTGATGTCCCACTTGATTTGATTGATCTCGCCGCGAGTACCCACTTCAAGCGTGGTCGATTCCTGCGCTTGCAGTGAGCGTGTTGGGCTTGTTTCTGAAAAGGTGGGTGGCTCGAACGCGTGGCTCAAATTGCCGTACACCTGAACGGCATGGGTGGCTTGCCACAACAAGCCGGTTTTCGGGCTGAACTGCGCATAGCGGCGTTGGTAACTGCCATCGCCATCGCTTAAAAACTGATCGTCAGCCGTGCGTTTGGCGTGGGTCCATTGCAAACCATTGATCCACTGCAAGCGGTCGGTTACCTGCAAACGGCTCTCGCCGTACAGCTCCATGTTGTGGGCTTTTTGGTCCTCGTAGCTTCGCAGGCTGGTTCGATCACCGCGCACATGGTTGAATATTCGAGCCTCAGTCACGCCGTGCACCAGGTTGTAACCCAGCGTGGTGCCATGTCGCAGACCCCACAATTCACCCTGTGCATTGCGGTTTCCGAATGTGCCCACATCGCGAGTCTGTTGGTCGATCAAGCCAAAGCTCAAGGGGTGGTACAGGTTCTTGTCCACGGCATACACCCCCGCGTTGTACTCCACCCCGCCCGGTGAAATCCAGGTGGTTTTGTTGGCCACGCGGGTAATCAAAAAATCGCGCTGTGAATTGCTGCCAGCTGAAGCAGCGTTGGCCTGAGTGGGCTCAGTTTGCAACTGCGCCTTGCTCAAGTTGCCGGGCAGTTCCTGATTCATGTCGCCATGAATCACATAAAACCGGGTTTCAAGTTGTGGCGAAATTTTTAATCCTGCGTTGGCATTCAGGCGGGTGTTCTTCTGCCCGCTGAACTCTCGAAAACCGTCGGATCGCAATTGCGACAACGACGCAAAATAATCCCAGTTGCCCACCACATGGCCAGTTTTGAATTGCGCGCGTGCAAATGAATGGCTGCCCGCGTCCAGGCGCACCACACTGTTGGGCGTGGTGTAGCCAGTGGGTGTTACAAAGTTGATTGCACCGCCCAGGCTGGCTGCGCCGTATTGCAGGGCATTGGCGCCTTTGTACACTTCAACGTGTTGCAAGGCCAAGGGGTCGATGTCTTGAAAGTCTGAGCCACCATCGGCGAGATTAATCGGTATGCCGTCCTGCAACAAACGAATGCCGCGCATGTGAAAAGTGCGCGACAAGCCCGAGCCTCGAATACTCAGCCGGGCTTCCTCGTTCACGCGGCTTTGCGCAAACACACCCGGGGTAAAGTCCAGCATGTCCTTGATGGTCACCGCTTTGCCAGCCTCAAAACTTTCAGCGCGTACCACTGCGGTGCCGCCTGCCGTTTGCCCCAGTTTTTCTTCAGCCACCCGAACGCTGGCTGCGCTCAGTGCTTCGCGTTGAGCCTGCACCTCTACATTACTCAGTGCCGGGTTTGCAAAAGCAGGTTCTGGATGCAGGCCAAAGGCCAGCAGTACACCCAATGAAAGGGCTTGCAGCGTGAACGGGGTGTGCATGTGCATGGTGGGTATTCCGGGCAAGGTAGGTCAGTCCGGTTTATACGCCAAGCCCACGCCGGCGAGAATGCGTCATATTGTCGCAGCCACCCGGCAAGCCTCACAATTTCACGGCAGCAAATCCAGAAGCCACTTAGAATGTGAGCATGAAAACAAGCACCTTATCTGAACCTCAACTGCTGATGCGCCTTTGGACCGAAGGCCTGGTGGATCAAAGCGATCTCTCGGTGCGTCGCCAGCAAATGGTCACTGTCATTTGGATGCGAACATTGGCACTTGGCGCTCAAGTGCTGCTGCTTGCCGTGGTCGGTTTGTTGTTAAAGGTCAGCCTGCCTTGGTCTGTGTTGATCATTATTTTGAGCGCACTGGTTTTACTCAACGTCATTACCTTTGTCCGATTGCGGCAGGGGCAAGCCGTGGGCAGTTTTGAAGTGGCCGCCCAGCTGTTTGCCGACGTGGCTGCTTTCAGTTTCGTGCTTTATTTCACAGGCGGGGTCACCAATCCTTTTGTGTCGCTTTACTTGCCCTTGCTGGGCTTGGCGGCCGCCTTGCTGCCTTGGGCGCAAGTTGCAGTGTTGGCCTTGTTCAGCGTGGTGGCCTACACCGTGTTGATGGGCAACTACATGCCCTTGGTGTTGGCCAATCCCGACGACGGTGTGCACTTTCACCTGGTGGGCATGTGGCTGAATTTTCTGGTCAGTGTGTTGATTCTGGTGGGTTTTGTGGCGCGTTTGAGTTCGTCCATCCGCAACCGGGACCTGGCACTGGGTCGAGCCCAACAAAGGTTAGCCAGTGAATCCCGATTGGCGGCGCTGGGCAATCAGGCCGCATCCATCGCGCACCAGTTGGGTACGCCCGTGTCCACCATTGCCACCATTGTTTCGGACTGGAAAAGTGCCCTCGTCATGCAGGCGCACGCACGGGAAATGACAATCCTCAGTGCGCAGGTTCAGTCCATTACTGAAACATTGAGCCAGCTTCGAGCCCAAATCGAAGTGAGCCCGCGCCACAACGCCGATGCACAAACCATACGGCCAAGCGACTGGTTGCAATCGGCGCTGACCATTTGGCGAACCCGCAATCCGCAACACGAGGTGCGGTTGATGCCAAGCATCGCCTCCATTGCGGGCGAATTCAAAGTACGCAAAGAATTACTCGAGTTGGGTTTGATCACCTTGCTGGACAATGCCGCCCAAAGTCAGCAGCGCGTGTCTGTGGCCGAGCCACTTCAAGTGGGCATGCAATGTGATCAAGAAAGTTTGACCCTTTTTGTCAATGATGCCGGGGGCGGAGTCGATGCCGAACTGTTGCCAAAAATCGGGCAGCAATTGTTTCAGGCCAACGGACAGGGCATGGGCCTGTTTTTGCTGGCCAACCTGCTTGAGCGCGAGGGCGGAAAACTCAGCTTGCGAAATCTGAACCCAGGGGTGTGTGCCAGTTTAAGTTTGCCGGTGTTGCCCGAATGACGCGCTCGATCCTGATTGTCGATGACGATGCCGTGTTTGCCAGCACGCTGGCTTTGTCATTTCAACGCAAGGGGATTCAAGCCTGCGTGGCCTTGAACAAAGAGCAAGCGTTGGCTGCGGTTGGCCAGCAACAGTTCACCGACATTACGCTCGATTTGAATTTGGGTGAACAGTCGGGCCTGCAATTGATTGCACAGCTTCGCAGTTTTCAAGCCCAAGCCAACTTGTTGGTGCTCACAGGCTACGCCAGCATTGCGACCACAGTTCAAGCCATTAAACTGGGGGCTGACAATTATCTGGCCAAGCCTGCAGACAGCGCAGCGGTGTTGCGGGCCTTGGACGACGATGCAACTGCTGTTACGTCGAATGAAGAAGAACCTTCCGACTTCCAGCCGATGTCGGTGTCTCGCCTGGAGTGGGAGCACATTCAACGCGTGTTGAATGAACACGATGGCAACGTGTCGGCCACTGCGCGAGCCTTGAACATGCACCGGCGTACCTTGCAGCGCAAGCTGGCGAAGCGACCGGTGGGGCGGTGAGCGGCAACTTTGTCGTTGACAGTAAGTTTTGTTTGCAGCGCGTCACTCATCCAGCCTTGATCAAGTCGAATCCCCCGTCTTTGATTCTGGCTTGGGGCATGCGAAACGCCACAGCGTCTTCGCATCGGTTCCCGCCGGAACCGCCCCGCGCTGCGAGTCAATCCGGGCGACTTGATCTGAATCGGCTGAATGAGTGACGCGCTGCAAACTTGAACTCGCGCTGGAGGCCTACTCACCGCGAATCGCCAACAAGGGGGCATTCAAGTTTTCTGGCGCAAGGGGGTGTGCACCTGAGCGAGCCGAGCAAATAGGTTGTAGTGTCAAAACTTCACATTAATCCCCGCCACCACCTGCCGCTGCTTGCCTGGTTGAATGCCGTTGGTACGTGCTGAAATGTACTGCTTGTCCGTCAGGTTCTCTGCATTCAGGAAGTAGCTGACATTGCTGCCAGCCGGTGCAAAGCTGATCGATGCATTCAGCAAGGTCACCGCTTCAATTTCTCCGAACAGGCCACAGAACAGGTTGTTTGCAGGGTCTTCACCATTGGGACAAAAGCCCAGCGGCTCGGTGCCACCAAAGTTTTCTGTGTTGGCAAACTGCTTGCTCACATGTGTTGCACCCACTCTGGCATTCCATTGCTCGGTTTCATACGACAAGTTCAAAGCCAGCGTGTGCTTGGGGGCATAGGGCAAACGGTTGCCGGCTTGGTAAGCGCCGTATCCATCTTCGCCTTCACCACCCACCACACCCGAATTTTTAAATTCAGCCGTGAACAGATTGGTGTAGGCCATGCTCACGAAAAAAGGATTTCGTTGCTGATTGATCAGCTCGCCCAGATTGAATCGACCTGCCAACTCGAACCCGGTGTGTTGTGCCTCACCTTCATTTCTGAAAAAGCCGCCCGAATTCACCACAATGTCTTCAATGTCCAAATTGAAGAACGTGGCTTCATACGCACCCGCACGCACATTGCTTCGAATACCCAGTTCAGTCACTGTGGCCAGCTCAGGTGTCACCCGCTGAAGCATGTCGTTTTCAATGTCCCGGTCGGGGCGCGGCGGGGCAAAGCCCCGGTGTACACCACCAAACACTGTGGTGTTGTTCAGTCCGTTCCAGGTAAAACCAATGCCAGGCAAGGTCTCGGTTTCCTTGGTGGTCAGCATGTCCACTTGTTGAAAGTTGGCGGTACCCGCCACACCGGAAAACAGCGTTTTGGTTTGATCAATCTGCTCAACCCGAACACCCGGTGTCAGTGTCCAGTCCCCTATCAGGAAGGTATTCTGCGCAAAGAATGCAGTCGCCTCCACATCGGCCAGCAGACGCTCGTCTGCCTCGGGGGTCGTGTCTGCAAAGTTGTCGAATTCAAATTTCTTTCGGTCAATGTCTTCCGTGTGGTAGCGCATGCCGATGATGGTTTCGCTGGGCACACCAAAAGCAGAATGGGTGAATTCAAGCTTCGGTTCAATTCCAAATACATCGTATTGACGCGGCCTTGTTGCAAATTCGGTTTCCAGTTCGCCCAATCCAATCGTGCTTGGGTCCATCGGGTCAAAGGCCGACTCAAATTCTCGCGAGCGCAAGGAAGTTCTGTCTGTTTTGGTGTGGTAAACCTGCGTGGTCAGGCGGGCGCGTTCACCCAGTTGCCAGCCATGAATCAATTGAATGGTGTCACGGTCCATCACATAGCGTTCGCCCTCGGTGCCAGGCACCGAGTAGGGGTCGCGCAAATATTCCTGCGCGGTAAGTCCGGTTTCACTGAAGAGCGAATCTTCTTCAAACCGGGTGTACTTCGCAGTCAGTGTGTGTGCGCTGTTGATGTTCAACTGGCCTTTGATGGTCACATCCTGCACATTAAAATCGTGTTGCGCGCGAATGCCGTCGCCTTGGCGCTTTAGCAGGTCGATCATGATGCCGCCCTGTTCCGAACCCGTGCCTAGGTTCAAATGCGCACCGCGGTAACCTTCATTGCCCACCGACAGTTTTGCCGATCCTGCAAATCCATCTCGAGGCACAGGTTTAGTCACAAAATTGATCATCCCGCCCAGCGTTTGCGGACCATACAAAATTTGCCCCGAACCCTTCAACACCTCCACGCGTTCAAGCCTTTCCAGGGGCGTGGAGTAGTGTGCAGAGGGGTCGCCATAGGGTGCAAAAAATACGGTGGGTGCACCGTCTTCCAGCAGCAGTGTTCGCGAGCTGCGCCGAGGGTTCAGGCCACGCAAGCCAATATTCAGGTGGGTGCCTGCCGCATCTTCAGACACCACATGCAAACCGGGCACCTCGCGAACCAGCTCCAGAATGGAGAAGGGCTCGCGCTTGTCCAGTTCTTCACGAGAAACCACGGTGGACGAGCCTGGCAAATTCTCAATATTGGAAGGCAAAATACTATTACCCGACACTTCGACGCTTGGTAAGGCATCGCTTTGTGCATAAACCTGGCCACCGTGCCCCAAAGCAAATAATACTGAACAGGCCACCGTTGTTAATCGAAATGCTTTCATGTCTTTCTTCTTGCCGTTGTTTTAATGTTGTATAAAAGTGTAGAAAACAGGGTGCTCAGTGCCTAGGGAACTTTTCCCGAAATATTCGTAATTCGGGGAACTTTAATGGTGTGATAGGCTCTTGCTATTAAGCCAACTGATTCCGATTGCAAAGCAAGCCGGGGCAGTGTCCTTTCCAACTTACAAAAAGACCACCGACATGACAGCAACAACCATTCAATGGATTGCCGCCTTTCTCTTTGCCGGCGCGCTTATTCACACTTTTTCAGCCAGCTACTTTGAACGCCTGGCTCACCACAGCAAACACCACAGCGGTTTGTTTCACCTGCTGGGTGAAGTCGAGGCTGTATTCGGTATCTGGGCTTTGTTCCTGGTGATCGCCATGGCGTTTTCCGTCAATCTGGATTCGGCGGTTGAATACGTCGACACCCGCCATTACACCGAACCCCTGTTTGTGTTCGTGATCATGGTGGTCGCGGCCAGCCGACCTGTGCTCGATGCATCCCGACTGCTGGTGGAAGGTTTGGCGAAACTCATGCCTGTGAACAAAGGCGTTGCTTTCACTTGGCTGGGCCTGTTCATGGTGCCGCTGCTTGGCAGCTTCATCACCGAGCCCGCCGCCATGACTTTGGCCGCATTGTTGCTTCGCGACGTGCTGTTCTCAAAGGCCGTGCCCAATTTCGTTCGTTATTGGGGCTTGGGCGTGTTGTTCGTGAACATCTCGATCGGTGGCGTGCTTACCTCGTTTGCGGCACCACCTGTGTTGATGGTGGCAGGCACATGGGGTTGGGATACCCCCTTCATGATGGTTAATTTTGGCTGGAAAGCGGCAATTGGCGTGTTTATCAACGCAACCATATTTATCTTCTTTGCAGCCAAACATTTGGGTGCTGAAGTCAAAACACCCGAGGCCTTGGGTGAAGACGGCAAACCACTGGCCCCGGTGCCTTGGTGGGCCATGGTCGTTCACCTTGCCTTTCTGGGTGGAGTCGTGTTTTTTGCGCACCATCCAGCCGTGTTTATGGGTATTTTCCTGTTTTTCCTGGGTTTTACAGCGGCTTACAGCACCTTCCAGTCGCGACTTCTCCTGAAAGAGGGGCTGCTGGTTGCATTCTTCCTCGCCGGTTTGGTGGTGTTGGGTGGCATGCAGCAATGGTGGTTGCAGCCTGCAGTAAGCGACCTCGACGATGGCGTATTATTCGTGGCCGCTATGGCGCTGACCGCCATTACCGACAATGCGGCGCTGACTTATCTGGGCTCATTGATTGAGGGCACTTCAGAAAGTTTCCGTTACGCCTTGGTGGCGGGTGCGGTTGCAGGTGGTGGCCTCACCGTGATTGCCAATGCACCGAACCCGGCCGGTTTGTCGCTGCTCAAGCGCCAGTTTCCTGGCGAGGCGGTGTCAGCAGGTGGTTTGCTCGCCGGGGCTTTGGGGCCCACGGCGGTGGCCGCCTTGTGTTTCTGGTACCTGTAACCAAGTTACCGGCTAAACGGGCTAATGCCGATCAAATGAACGTGCAGCCAGGCTGCGAAAACCAGCCAGGCCAGCACACCCACCACCACAGTCATCAGCGTCCCCACCTTGGTGGGGCCGTCGCCTGCAAAACCCATGGGAATGGCACGTCGGCGCGCTGTTTTAAACAGCAACACCGCCCACACCAAAAATGAACCGAACAAAATGATGTCGGCCAGTGTGCCGTTGGCCAGCAAATGGGCCAGTGCCCACACTTTGACCGCCAAGGTCATGGGGTGTTGAAGCTTTGCCTTGATGTGATTGCTGGGCACGTAGCAGGCCGCCAACATCACAAATGAAACCAGCATCAGCAGTGCCGCAATGTGGCGCATGGCCGCAGGCGGGTTCCATACAAAAATCGGGTCCAGGCGCGCTTGCCCATAACCCACCACAATCAGCACCAACCCAACAATAGACACCGCGGTGTAAATGCCCCGGTATTTGCCTTTGCCAAGCCGCGCGATCATCCCTGATCTGCGTTGGTCATCTGGAATTCGAGTCGCATGCATGGCCAGAAAAAGCACCAACCCAGCGACCAATATCAACAAGCCCATTCAGTTCTCCTTTTTGTAGTGAACCGATTATGTCACAGGCTTAAGCAGCACGCCGTGTTGCTAGCTTTGACGCGAAGCTGCCCAGTGATTCGGGTTTGGGCAGCAGTTTGTTAATCCAGGGGGGAATCCGTTTCAGCCCAAGCACGTTGTCCTCGCGCGTGCCATCTTCTGTAAACACGCGGGTGCCCATAATGTAATCAAACCAGGGCCGGGTTACACACCAGTTTGCGCTTGGGTTGTTGCCCATGTGGTGGTCATAATGCCAAGGCACGCGTTGTTCACCCCAGGCCGGGTTCATGTGGCTTTTTTTGTGAACCCGGTAATAATTCAGGCTGCTGTACCACAAGGTGCCTACAAAAAATGGCGCCACCGGAAACAGCGGGGCCACTGCCACGGCGCTGGCAATCAAGGCCCAGGCTTCCTTGCCCTGTGCATGCATGCCCAGCGGAAAGCGCTCGTAGTTCGGATCGTAATAACCGTGCTCACGCACTTCCTTGTGGTGCTCATGAAAATGAAAGGCCCAGAACGTGCCGCGCTTTTTGCCCATGCCATGCAGCACATATTTGTGCATGCCCCATTCCACAGCATTGGCGGTCAACAGGCCCAAGGGAATTCCCAACATGTTTGTCTCCGTTTGTCAGTGTTGACCCAGTGCGGCATTCAGGGCGCGGCTGCCCAGTTCCACGTGTTGGCGCGCCAGTACTTCACAACGCCTGTGCTCCCCGGTTTCAATGGCCTGCGCAAGCTGGGCAAGGGTCTCTACATCACGAAATTCGTCCTGCATCACCAGCGTTAGCGTATTCCAGGCCGCCAAGTAGGTTTGATTCATTGAGTTAAAGGCCAGTTTGAACACCACATTGCCGCTGCCTTGCACCACCCGTGCCCAAAAATCAAAGGCGAGCTGCTGAAGTTTTGGAAGTTCTTGGGTGTTCTGCATTTCGGCAATCAACGGTTTCAGTTGTTCAGCCAGTATTTTTCCGCCCTGCAAGGCAGCCTGCCCAGCCACAACCGGTGCCAGTGCCTTGCGCAAGGCGACAATTCCGCGGGCCACTTCCAGGTTCACCTGGCCGTGGGTATTTACCATCAGGCTGGGTAGCAGTTCCAGGCCACCTTCAGCCTCGAAGTTTTCAACTTGGGTGGCACCACCATGGCGCACCCGAACCAAGCGTGCCTGTTGCAGTCGTTTAATCGCCTCCCGAACAGCGCCCCGGTTCACGCCCAAGGTTTCAGACAGCTCCCGCTCTGAGGGAAGCTCTGCACCAACTGGTAATACCTTTTTAAGAATTCGATCGCGAAGTTGTGTGTAAACCTGTTCAGATATCGAGATTTTCTGAATATTTTCCATGACTTGCCTGTTCAAAAAGCAACAAATTATTTAACTGGTCAACTGATCATACCAGTTAAAAAGAAGCATGGAAATGGTTGAATCTCCTTCGTTTAGTTGGCGTGGTCGCCTTTGAAAATTGGGCACAGAACCCTATCGATGAAATTCAGTTTGGGGTGGCTGCGGCGCGTGACCAACGCAATTTGCCGGCTGGGTACAGGCGAGCGCAGCTCGACTATCTGAACCTCCGTGTTGTTCAACAGCCCAGCCTTAATTGCCATGTCGGGTAACAGTGCGCAGCCCAAGCCTGAATTCACCAATTGCACCATGGTGTTCAGGCTGCTTGCTTCCACCAGGCTGTTTTCATCGCTTTCAGTGTTCCGTTGTCTGGTACTACAGGCCGACACGGTGTGGTCACGCAGGCAGTGTCCTTTTTCCAGAAGCAGCATTCGGCGTGTGTCCACCTCGCGCAGTGCCACAGGTCCGCCCTTGCACATTGGGTCATTTTTGTGGGCCACCAGCCGCAGTTTTTCCTCAAACAAGGTGAAGGCTTGCAGTTTGCCCAGCTCAACGGGCAGGGCGATGATTGCCGCATCCAGTGCCCCTTGTTCCAGTTCCTGCAACAAAGCAGCGGTCTGGCTTTCTCGCACTCGTAGTACAAGGTCAGGCAGCTGGTTTTTAACGCAGCCCAACAGGTCGCCCAAGATGAATGGCGCAATGGTCGGAATGACACCCAGGCGAAACTCGCCACTGGCGGGGTCAGCAGCCATTTGCGCGCGGGTCACCAGGTCGCGGCTGGCAGACAAAATACTCTGCGCGCGCTGTGCCACTTCAACACCCACTGGTGTAAGCGCCACGCGTTGGCGGTCCCGTTCCACCAATTGCACACCCAGCGTGCGTTCCAGTTCGGCAATGCCCCCCGACAAAGTAGATTGCGTCACAAAACACAACTCGGCCGCCCGGGTAAAGTTCAGGGTTTCAGCAACAGCCAGCAAATAGCCAAGCTGCTTCAATGAAAGGGCGGTGGCTTGAGTGTTCAGAGTGTTCATTCCTTACTGATCGACATTTCCGATTGCTTTCATTGTATCCATTTGTCGTACACTTATCGTATCCCAATCAACGCAGTGCCCCTTGTGAACAGCCGCACCAATCCAGCCCAGTTGGCCCGAACAGCAAATGCCGCGTTTCTTCGCGATGCCTTGTTGCGCACGCGCGAACGCACCCTGGGTTTGCTTGAAGACTACGTGGCGGCACTGGGTTCTGACTGCAAAGTGCCCCGCCGCCCAGAATTGAACCCACCGCTTTGGGAGTTGTGCCACGTGGCCTGGTTTCAGGACTGGTGGCTGGCTCGCAACCCCGATTGGGCCTTGGGTGTGCAGTGCAATCCCGATGCACCCAAGCTGGATTCGCGCCTGTTCAATGCCGATGCGCGTCTGAATTCAAGCACCATTGCGCACGACACCCGCTGGGAAATTGGTTTGCCCGATCTGCAAGGCACGCGCAATTACCTGGCGGCGTGTTTGAAAGACACCTTGAAATTGCTTGAGCAAGCCGACGTTTTGTGTGCGGCTAACCCCGGCAAAGCCGATCAGTACCTGTATTTTTTCCGCCTGTGTGTGTTGCATGAACAAATGCACAACGAAGCAGCAGTTTTCATGGCCAAGTTGCTGAACATCCCGCTGCGCCAGAACAACGCGTGCCGCCCTGGTGTGCAGCAATGCGGCGAATCGGGTCAACTGAATCTGCCTGCAAGCCAGTGGACCCTTGGCTGGCAAGGTGGGGGTTTTGCATTCGACAATGAGGTGCCAGCCTGTGTCGTTCAGTTGCAAGCGTTCACCATCGATTCCCGCCCGGTCAGCTGGGCGCAATACTTGGAATTTGTTCAAGCCACCAAGTACGAGTTGCCAGCTTTTGTTGCGCTTGAAAAAGGCGGCTGGGTCGACCTTGGCTATGGTCGGCAAACGCCGTTAAACCTGAATGCGCCAGCCGAGAACATCAGTTGGCTGGATGCCCAGGCCTACTGCCAGTGGGCAGGCCGCAGGTTGCCCACGGAAGCTGAATGGGAATACGCGGCGCACACCCAACCCAATTTGCAATGGGGGCAGGTGTGGGAATGGACTTCTTGCACGTTTTTGCCATTCGACGGGTTTGAAATGCATCCCTATGTTGACTACTCCAAGCCCTGGTTTCACGACCGAAAGGTCTTGAAAGGTGCCAGCTGGGCCACTTCGGCTGAAATGGTTCACCCCAAATACCGCAATTACTTTCAACCCGATCGCCAAGACGTGCTGTCTGGCTTTCGCACCTGCGCCAATAATCGGTAAATCCGATCAACTTCAAAGAAATTATCCGTTAGACGAATAAAACCCTGTCGGGCAAACTCAATGTGTATTCAAGCCTTTGAAGCACAGGAGCCCGTCATGAGTTTTCATCAAATGACCAAAATTGTGGGTCTGAACATCGCCGATCAACAGCAACTCGACGTTTTTCGCGCAGTGCGCGGTGCGGTCGGCCTTTTGATCGCAGCTTTGGGCTTGTACATCACGCTTACCCAGGGTGCCTCGGCTGTGTGGGCGGCCATCCAATACATTGCGGCCAGCCCCGCCAAGTTGCAGGCAGTTGAATTGTCGACCATTGCTGGTGCAGCCACTGGCTTGGGCGGTATGGCCTTGTTGGTCATGAAAAAAATTGATGACAAAGGCCTGGGTCTGTTTATTGCGATCGCAGGTGGCATGATGGCCGCCGCCGCAGTCATGTCTTTGTTTATTCCTGCCATTCAAACCGAAGGTGCCCTGATGGTTGTGCTGGTGGCCACTGCCGCAGGCTACGGGGTCATGACGGTGCTGGATCAAACCTTGCCACATGAACACCCCGTGGCGGGGCCTGAAATGGCGGGCCGTGAACGCCTGCGCATGGCCATGTTGATGACCATTGCCATTGCTTTGCACAATGTGCCTGAAGGGTTCGCCGTGGGCGCCAGTGCGGGCAACTTGAATGGTGCCTCGGGCACCGCATTCTCAATTGGTTTACAGAACATTCCTGAAGGTTTGATTGTGGCCACTGCCTTGTGGAGCATCGGTGTGCACAAAGCGCTTGCCGCCCTTGCAGCACTGGCCACTGGTTTGGTCGAGCCAATCGGCGCTGGCTTGGGTGTAATTACCGCCGATTCCTGGGCATTGGGAACCCCCGCTTCCATGGCTTTTGCAGCGGGTGCAATGGCCTTCGTGGTGTGCAATGAAATGATTCCGGAGAGCATCAAAATGACTGGAAAGCTTAAAACCATTTATGCGGCAGGTGTATCAACTGTGCTGACTGCAATCGCATTGGGCTGGATGGGTGCCTGACCGCGCAAGGTGTCATCCAGGCAAGCGATAATGGGGCCTTAATATTCATCAAGACCACCTCAACAATGCGTTTGCTTTTCGTTTTGCCTGCACTGTTTGTAATTGCTGCGTGTTCCCCTGCCAATGCGCCGCCAGCCGGCTTGATCGCCTACAGTTGTGTGGCAGGCGAGGCGCTGCATTTGATGGCGTTTGATCCGCACCCGGCGCGCCGCAGTTGGGCCACATTGGGTGGCAGCGCCCAGCAGGGAGAAACGCCTGCGCAAACGGCCCTGCGTGAATTCACCGAAGAATCCAATTGCGCATATACGGGTACCGAGATAGACATCAGTCAGCTCAAAGGCCCTTCAATTTCACCCGGCGTGCCGTTTCATTTATATGCTGCGCAGGTGCCATTCAAATCGGTTGATGAAATCGCGCAAGCTCGCCAGTGCGTCGACATTGAACGCAGCCAGTGGGTGTGGGTGCGGCACTTTGATTTGATGCGCGCACTGAACCAGGCCGCAGAAGGCCCGTTGACTGTGCCCACCGTGCAGGGTGAGCCTGCACAGGTGCCGCTGTGGGATCGCGGTGTGGAGTCACTGAAAAAAGCGCTTCAAGATGGCGTGCTGCCTGAAACCATCAATTGCAGTGTCACGCAGCTTTCCTAAAAACAAGCCAAGTTAATTATCCGGTGAACACAAAGCTTTGCATCGACAAGGCTTTGTAACGCACGTCCTCGGGCAACACATCCACCTTGAAGTTCTTGGGTGCGGCACCCATGGCAAATGGCAGCGGCAGGTAATGGTCATCGTCTGGGTGGGCACGTGCAAAATGCGGGGCATCAAATTCTGCGCGTGCAATGGCTTTGCCGTCGCCTGCTTGAAGGCGTTCCTGAATCCAGGCATTGAACTCGCTCACATAGGCCAGGTTTAGCGACTGCATAGCATCGCCCACTTTGGCGGCGTGTATGTCCATGTCGTCAAAGTTGTGGGTCAGGCTGCCACTGCCCACCACCACGGCATTGTGTTCGCGCGCAAACTCGCCCACCACAGCACCCACATTCAAGGCAGTTTCGCCGGTCCAGTCCACTGGCATGCTCAGTTGAATCATGGGTGGACCACCGTTTGGAAACAAGTGTATATAAGGCACCCAGGCACCGTGATCAAAACCCTGTTGGGGGCGTAGTTCTGTCACCAGATTTTTTTCAGTCAACGTGGTGGCCAACATCGCGGCCACTTCAGGTGCGCCACAAATTTCAGGTTTCAGTTCATACAACGCTTTGGGAAAACCGTAAAAGTCGTGAACAATCACCGGTGCCTCGTGGCTGGTCACTGCCAGTTTGGCATTTCGCCAATGTGGGCTAAGCACAATCAGCGCACGGGTGCCCTGGGCAATCAGTTGCTGGCCCAATGCTTCAAGTGCTTGCCCAGGCAAGCCCGGTTCCAGTGCGTAATTGGGGGCACCGTGACTAATAAAAATTGAATGTATGGTTTGGCTCATGGTCAAAATGTGTCTGTCATGCAATTGCCCTAGATTAACGCGACTATCTTTCAATATCGAGGTAACTTTTTTGTACGACTCGCCGAAACTATCTGTACAAGTTGCCCAGACCATGCATGATTGGCAACACACTGCGTAGAAAAACCAAGGAATTGAAATGAAAAAAATTGTTCTGCTGCTAATCGTTGCAGCTGTCGTGGCCGTGTTTGCTTTCGACTTGCACAGCCTCTTAACCCTCGACAGCCTGAAAGGTCGCCTGGAACAGTTCCGCGAATTTCAGACCGAATCGCCCTGGCTGGTTGCAGGCGTGTTTTTCGCAGCGTATGTCATTGTTACCGCCTTCTCAATTCCTGGTGCTGCGGTCATGACATTGGCGGCAGGCGCTTTGTTTGGTTTGCTGCAGGGTTTGATACTGGTTTCTTTCGCCTCCACCATTGGTGCAACGCTGGCCTTCGTCGGTGCGCGTTACCTGCTGCGTGATTCAGTGCAGGCCAAGTTTGGCAACCGCCTGAAAGCGATCAATCAGGGCGTTGAGCGAGAAGGCGCGTTTTATCTTTTCACCTTGCGCCTGGTGCCCGTGTTCCCGTTCTTCCTGATCAATTTGCTCATGGGGCTGACCAGCATGAAGGCCTTCACCTTCTTCTGGGTCAGTCAGCTTGGCATGTTGGCTGGTACCGTGGTGTACGTAAATGCAGGCACTGAGCTTGCAAAAATTGACAGCCTCGCAGGCATTCTTTCGCCGGGCCTCATTCTTTCATTCGTGTTGTTGGGCATATTCCCGCTAATCGCGAAAAAGATCACCGACAAAATCAAGGCCCGCAAGGTGTACGCCAAGTGGACAAAGCCTGCCAGGTTCGACCGCAACATGGTGGTAATTGGTGCAGGTGCTGCTGGCTTGGTCAGCTCGTATATTGCCGCCGCAGTGAAGGCCAAAGTCACGCTGGTAGAGGCCCACAAAATGGGCGGCGACTGCCTGAACTTTGGTTGCGTGCCTTCCAAAGCCATTATTAAAAGCGCCAAACTGGCTCACCAAATGCGCCATGCCGACAAATACGGTTTGCATGCTGTAACGCCCAGCTTCAGCTTCAAAGCGGTCATGGCTCGCGTGCACGACATTATCAAAGCCATTGAACCGCACGACAGCGTTGAACGCTACACCGGCTTGGGCGTGGATGTGGTGCAAGGTTATGCAACCCTGGTTGATCCCTGGACCGTAGAAATCAAACACAACAGCGGTGAGACCGGCCGTTTGACCGCCCGCAGCATTGTGATTGCCGCAGGCGCCCAACCCGTGGTGCCACCTTTGCCCGGAATTGAAACCAGCGGTTACCTGACCAGCGACACCTTGTGGGACGAATTCGCCAAACGCGATGAACTACCCAAGCGCTTGGTGGTACTGGGCGGTGGCCCAATTGGCAGCGAACTGGCCCAGGCTTTTGCCCGCTTGGGCTCGCAGGTTACCCAGGTTGAACTGGCTGATCGAATCATGATGCGCGAAGACCCTGAAATCTCTGAAATGGCCGCAAACAGCATGCGTGCCGACGGTGTAAACATTCTGACCCAACACAAAGCGGTTCGATTCGAGCGTCGTGGCGAGCAAAAAGTATTGGTGACTGAACACAACGGCAACACCGTTGAAATCGAGTTTGATGATGTGATTTGTGCCGTGGGCCGCAAAGCGCGCCTGACTGGTTATGGCCTTGAAAAACTGGGCATTGAAACCAACCGCACTGTGGTCACCAACGAATACCTTGAAACCTTGTACCCGAATATTTTCGCAGCAGGCGATGTGGCAGGTCCTTACCAGTTCACGCATGTGGCTGCGCACCAAGCCTGGTACGCATCAGTGAATGCCTTGTTTGGTCACCTTAAAAAATTCAAGGCCGATTACTCGGTGATTCCATGGACCACTTTTACTGATCCTGAAGTAGCCCGTGTGGGTTTGAATGAACAGGATGCCAAAGAGCAGGGCGTTGCTTTTGAGGTGACACGTTATGGCATTGATGATCTCGACCGCGCCATTGCCGACAGCGACGCGCACGGCGTGGTGAAGGTCCTGACCGTGCCCGGCAAAGACAAAATTCTGGGCGTGACCATTGCAGGTGTACATGCTGGCGATTTGCTCGCCGAGTTTGTGTTGGCCATGAAACATGGTTTGGGCTTGAACAAAATTCTGGGCACCATACACACCTACCCCACACTGGCGGAAGCCAACAAGTACGCGGCCGGCGAGTGGAAGCGTGCGCATGCACCGGAGAAAGTGCTGGTGTGGTTGGGTAAGTACCATGCGTGGCGGTTGGGCTAATTTAAGCTTACTCAGCGGCTGGTTTTTTAGCCCAACCAGCTTGGGTTCCGATCTCTCGCCTGAAAACCTGTATATCCCTTTTTGAGATTCACCCTGACTCACCTCGCTCGGCAAAAGGGCGGGCCGAGTCTCGGTGCCGGCCGATGGCCGACCGTGGCGGGTGAATTCAAACGGGCAGGTTTTCTTGAAGGCGAGGCGATCGAAACACCGCCGCCGATTGGGCCAGAACACAGCCGTGAGTTGCACGGTGGTGGAGAGACGCTGGCGCAGGTGACGCTGAGCTGAACTTGCAAGTGGTCGCACGATGACCAGTCAGAAAACTTGCCGGCTTGGCGCGCCGAGACAAACAATCGCGCCCGGCGCGAAAGCCAAGACCCGACCGTTACTTTTGGAGGGCTTGGCTTAGTGCAGGCTCAAGCTGACAAGCCGATATGCCAAGTTTTCGGGCAGCGGTGACCCTTCAAGTTCAGATCAAAAGTCACCAGTGACATGCAGAGCAAGCAACCCACGCCGAGTAGGCAAGAAACCGAAGCAGTGACCCTTCAAGTTCTGCTCAACAGTCATCCGCGAAGATCGTCTCAATCTCCTCGCGGTACAATAAACCTCCAACGCAGCACCCAAGGAGAGTTCAATGAGTACACCCAACACACCTTACGATCTTGTCGTCATCGGCGGTGGTTCAGGCGGAGTCGCCAGCGCCCGCCGTGCCGCCAGTTATGGTGCCAAAGTGGCGCTCATTGAATCCAGCCGCCTGGGCGGTACGTGTGTCATTCGTGGTTGTGTGCCTAAAAAACTCATGATGTATGCCGCGCAATTTGGACAAACCCTGCGCGAAGGTTTGCAGCCGGGTTGGCAAGTGACCCAAGCCGAATTTTCCATGGCCCAGTGGCAAGAAGCCAAGGGCAAGGAAATTGACCGGCTTGAGGGCATTTATGCCCGCATGCTTGAAAACAGTGGTGTGGAAACCATTCGCGGACACGGTGTCATCAAGTCCACCACCGAAGTACAAGTGGGCGATCGAACCTTAAATACGCAACGCATTTTGATTGCCAGTGGCGCAGCACCCAACCGCAGCGCTTTTCCGGGTCTTGAACTGGCGGCAACCTCCAACGAATTGCTGGATCTTTCAACCTTACCCAAACGCGTCGGCGTAATTGGTGCGGGTTATATTGCGCTCGAATTCGCCTGTATCTTGCGTGGTCTCGGTTCTGAAGTGTCCGTGTTTTATCGCGGCGATTTGCCCTTGCGTGGGTTCGACGAGGGCATTCGCAGTCGTTTGGTCACAGCGATGAAACTGCAGGGCATTGCGCTTTATCCCGACACCGATTTCAAATCATTGAATCAACAAGGCAGCACCTTCGAACTTCAAACTGCTGCAAATACCCATGCGTTTGATTTCGTTTTGAACGCCACTGGCCGCAGCCCCAACACACAAGGTATGGGGCTTGAGAATATTGGCCTGCGCACCGGCCCTGCCAGTGAAATCGAAGTCAACAAGTACAGCCAAACCGGTATCAAGGGTGTGTATGCGGTGGGCGATGTCACCAACCGCGTTAACCTTACACCGGTCGCAATTGCTGAGGGGCGCGCCTTGGCAGAAAATGAATTCAACGGGAAAAATCTCACTGTTGACCACACCAGTGTGCCCACAGCCACCTTCACCTCGCCACCCATTGGCAGCGTGGGTTTAACCGAAGAACAGGCCGCCAAGCGAGCACCAACCCGTGTCTATGAAACTGAATTCACGCCCATGAAAACCAAGTTCTCGGGCGGTGAACAGAAAACCTACATGAAGCTGCTTGTTGACGATGCAAGCGATCGTGTGGTCGGCATTCACATGCTGGGCGATGACTCGCCCGAGATGATTCAACTGCTGGGTGTGCTTTACACCATGGGTGCCACCAAAGCCGATTTTGATCGGACCATCGCAGTTCATCCCAGTTCTGCCGAAGAATGGGTGTTGCTGCGCGAGCTAAGTCGCAAGGTGGGTTAACACCCATCCCTCTCTAACCCGATGTGGTGATTGCTGTCAGGTTAGACCAATCGCCAACTTCAACTTCCGTTGCTAGAGTCCCGCATGGTTTTACCATTAGGGCCTCAGCGCAACGTGTCAGCTTTTCATTTCTCATCACTCTCGACAGCATCCACCGAACCAGAAGCGTTGCAGCTGCCGTCGTGGGCCTCACCTTTTTCACAAGGCGATTGCGGCCCCAATCTTGAATACGACAATGCTTTTCTTGAACTGCAACAAGTGGCTCGTGGCAAGCCTGAAACCCAATTTGAACCGGCCACGCTACCCGACTGGAGCGCCGTAGAAAGCGGCGCACAACAATTGCTCGAACGCAGTCGAGATCTGCGTTTGGTGGTGTTGTGGGCAGAGTCGCGCTTGAACCTCCACGGTTTGCAAACTTTGCCTGTCGGTTTAAATGCACTGGCCCACCTGCTCGACAGCGCCTGGCTTGCAGTCAACCCGCCGCTTGAGGAAGGTGACCCCTATGCACGAATCAATGTCATCGAGAGCTTGGGGTTTGGCGGTTCATTCTTTCAATCGTTGCGCAACAGCGTGGTGGTGCGAAATCCGCGAATCGGCGATGTTCGCCTGAAAGATTTCGAAGCGCTGACAGGCAACTCACCGGGTACTGAGGTGCCTGTCTCGCGAGAACAAATCGAGCAATTTTTTCGTTCACCGGAAAGTAATTCAGAGGCGCTGCGTGCCGTGTTGCTTGGCAGCCAGGCCGCCTTGAAAAAAATTCTGGCTGCTTTGGCCTTGTATGTGGATTCCGACCGCTTGCCTCAACTTCAAGAGTTCAAGCGCCTGCTGACCCATGTGTTGTCCTGCCTGCCTGACCCTGCGCCTGAGCCTGAAATGGAACAAAACTCCGAGCCCACACCACTCAGTGCTTTGTGCGAGTCAAGCGAGCCGGGTCGCCAAGTGGCGCAGGCGGGTATTCAATCCCGTGCGCAGGCTTTGGCAGCCATTGATCAGGTGTGTACTTACCTTGAGCAGGCCGAGCCCACCAACCCGGCACAGCTCCTTTTAAAAAGGGCGCGTCGCCTGATCGATAAAAACTTCATGCAGTTGATGAAAGACCTTGCACCGGAAGCCCTGGCCGAGGTGGCAAAAATCATGGGAGTCAATCCCGATTCTCTCGAGCAGGAAGATGCTTAAAGTCGCCCTGCATTTAACCATTCTTCTTACTTGCGAGATAAACCAATGAGCGGACAAAAATTTGTAGGGCGCAATCGTGCACCCCGCGTGCAAATCGAATATGACGTTGAAGTGTACGGTTCACAAAAAAAAGTCCAGTTGCCCTTTGTCATGGGGGTCATGTCCGACCTGTCCGGCAAATCCGAAGTGCCACTGGCGCCCGTCGCCGAGCGTGACTTCCTCGAAGTGGACGTGGACAACTTCGATGCCCGCATGAAAAGCATCAAGCCGCGCGTCGCCTTTCACGCGGCCAACCACTTAACCGGTGAAGGCAATGTGGCAGTCGACATCACATTCGAGTCCATGGACGACTTCAGCCCTGCTGCCATTGCCCGCAAGGTAGAGCCCCTTCGCAAATTGCTCGAGGCGCGTCAGCAACTGTCCAATCTCCTGACCTACATGGACGGCAAAAACGGCGCTGAAGAACTGTTGGCCAAGCTGCTTGCTGACCCGGCCTTGCTGAAAAGCCTCTCAACCCCTACCCAAGGTGAGTAATCATGTCTGAACAATTGCAAAACCGTGCGCTCGATGTGATCGAACTCGAGGGCAGCGAACTCTCGTTTCTCCTGCAAAAGGAATTCAAACCGAAAACCGACGAAGCCAAGTCAGAAGTGGAGTCAGCGGTGCTTACCCTGGCGCAGCAAGCGCTCGAGGGCGTCGAGTTGGTGGGCAACGATGTGGTCGACTCCATCGAACGAATGATTGCCGCCATTGATCAAAAGCTCTCCGTTCAAATCAATGAAATCATTCATCACGCAGACTTTCAGCAAATGGAAAGTGCCTGGCGTGGCCTGAATTACCTGGTTAACAACACCGAAACCGACGAGTTTCTGAAAATCCGTTTCATGAACGTGTCTAAAACCGAGTTGGCCAAAACCTTGAAACGTTACAAGGGGGTGGCTTGGGATCAAAGTCCGGTGTTCAAGAAAATCTACGAACATGAATACGGTCAGTTTGGCGGCGAGCCTTACGGTTGCCTGATTGGCGACTACTACTTTGACCATTCGCCACCCGATGTTGAAATGTTGGGCGAGTTGTCAAAAATCAGCGCGTCCGCACACGCACCCTTTTTGTCTGCGGTATCGCCTGCCACATTGCAAATGGACTCCTGGCAAGAACTGGCCAACCCGCGCGATCTCACCAAGATTTTCTCAACGCCCGACTACGCAGCATGGCGCAGCCTGCGCGATGCCGACGATTCAAAATACCTGGGCCTTAGCATGCCACGCTTTTTGGCCCGTCAACCCTACGGTGCAAAAACCAATCCGGTTGAAGAATTCGCTTTCGAGGAAGACACCGGCCTGGCCGATCACAGCCGCTACACCTGGGCGAACTCTGCCTATGCAATGGCAGTGAACATCAACCGTTCATTCAAGGAATATGGCTGGTGCTCTCGTATTCGTGGCATTGAATCGGGCGGCGCAGTGCCCAATCTACCAACACACACATTCCCCACTGACGATGGCGGTGTGGACATGAAGTGTCCAACTGAAATTGCAATCTCGGACCGCCGCGAAGCCGAACTCAGCAAAAGCGGTTTCTTGCCCCTGATTCACAAAAAGAACAGCGATCTGGCCGCCTTTATTGGTGCGCAGTCTTTGCACAAACCAGCCGAGTACGAAGACCCGGACGCAACAGCCAATGCCAAGCTGGCTGCGCGCCTGCCCTACCTGTTTGCCACCTGTCGCTTCGCGCACTACCTGAAATGCATCGTGCGCGACAAGGTGGGCTCGTTCAAGGAACGTGCAGACATGCAGCGCTGGTTGCAAGACTGGATCATGCAGTACGTCGATGGCGATCCCGCCAATTCGTCCGAGGCGGTCAAAGCGTCTCGCCCGCTTGCTGCAGCCGAAGTGGTTGTTGAAGAAATCGAAGGCAACCCCGGCATGTATGCCTCCCGATTCTATTTGCGCCCGCACTACCAGCTAGAGGGCCTCACCGTGTCTTTGCGTTTGGTCAGCAAGTTGCCATCCGCCAAAGCGTCTTAAAAACTTGAATTATTAATCAACCAATTACAGAGGGAATCAAATGTCAGTAGACATGTTTTTGAAAATCAAGGGTGTAGATGGCGAATCCGTAGACAGCGTACACGCCAAGGAAATTGACATTGCTGCTTGGAGCTGGGGCATGTCCCAATCAGGTACAACGCATGTGGGTCGTGGCGGTGGCGCGGGCAAAGTTAGCGTACAAGACATCAGCATCACCAAGTACATCGACAAGTCCACGCCAAACCTGATCAAGGCATGTTGCAATGGCAAGCACTTTGACGAAGCGGTGTTGACCGTGCGCAAGGCGGGTGAAAAGCCATTGGAATATGTGGTCTTGACCATGAAAGACGTCATTATCTCCAACGTCAGTCAAGGTGGCTCTGGCGGAGAAGACCGTTTGACAGAAACCGTGACCCTGAACTTTGCCGAGTTCAGTTACGTGTATGTGCCCCAGAAAAAAGACGGTGGCCCAGAAGGCAAGGTTGAAGCCACATTCAATATCGCAACCAACTCCGAGAAGTAATCGGAAAGCCAGGAAACACAATGTCGAAAGTCGATATGTTCCTGGCCCTGGACGGTTCCCGCCAAGGGGCTGTCCAGGGGGAAAGCCAGGTCAGTGGTCATGTGGGTGAAATAGAAATTTCAGCTTGGTCTTGGGGCATGTCCCAACAAGTCCATTCGTCGTCGCAACTGGCATCCAAAGCCTCGGTGCGAACATTGAACATACAAAAGTCGATTGACAGTTCCACCACGGCAATCATGAGCGCTTTGAAGTCCGCAGAATTGCTAAGCAAAGTGGTGCTCACTTGTCGCGATCCCGGTGGTCTTGCAACCATTGACTACTTGCGCATTACCTTGCGCAAAGCACGTATTTGCGACTATGAAATTGCAGGCAGTGCAAGCGATGGTCGCCAGGTCAGCGAATCATTCTCGATCGCCTTCAAGGAAATCGAGGTGTTGTATACCCCCAAGTCCGCAGCCAATTTAAAAGCAGGTGCCTGCACTTACATTGACGTGTATGAGTAAGTCCCGAGACGCATTGCAGCCCGCTTTGCTGGATCGTCTTCAGGACGATGAACCCACAAGTGAAACGGAATCCGCCAACAGTCGATTCATTACCAAAGAAGCACTGCGCCAGCTTGTGCTGCGGGATCTTGAGCAATTATTGAATGCCACACGTGTGCTTGACAGTGAAAGCCTTGCACACCATTCGCGATTGAATGAATCGGTGCTGGCCTATGGCATGCCCCCGGTTGCCGGGAAAATCGCGTCCATGATCGACGTGAGAGATTTCGAACACACCGTGGCCAATCTCATCCGGCGATTCGAACCTCGAATTGACGGGCATTCATTGAAAGTCACCGCAGAAACCCAACAAGGTTTAATGCATTTGCACAATGTCATTGGTTTGCGAATTTCAGGTTTGTTGTGGGCTCAGCCTTATCCCATTGAGTTAATGCTTCGCACCGAGGTTGACCTTGAAACCGGCAAGGTTTTGTTATTGCCGCTGTCCGGTTTTTGAACAGCGAGTATCAACGCACTATGGATCCGCGCTTACTTCAGTTTTATACCCAGGAACTTGCCCATGTGCGCGACACAGGGGCCGAGTTTGCTGCGCGCTTTCCAAAAATCGCCTCGCGCCTTGCGATGGATTCGACCGAGGTTCAAGACCCGTATGTAGAAAGGCTGCTTGAGGGGTTTGCATTCCTGACCGCCCGAGTACAACTTCGGTTGAACGAAGAATTTCCGCGCTTCACCGAGCAATTGTTAAACCGCATCAGCCCCAATTTTCTCGCGCCGGTGCCTGCCATGGGTGTGGTTCAGCTCACACCAAACCACGGTGATATTGCCTTGAAGAAAGGCATTGAACTTAAAGCGGGTACGGTGTTGCAAAGCCAGGTGGCCAAAGGCATTCAAACACCCTGCAAATTCAGGGTTGGCCATACGGTCACCTTGTGGCCTTTGGTGGTCAAGGCAATTGAACATGGCCCTTTGAAAGGGCCCGCGCCGAAAATGGCAGGCGGCGTGCATACACGGTCGGCATTGCAGGTCACCCTGACGCATTGCACACAATCCGCACTTTCCGGTTTGCCTTTGGACGAACTCGACTTTCATGTCAGTTGTGGCGATGAATATGCGTACACCTTGTTTGAAAGGCTGTGCTATCAAACCGTGTCGGTTGGTCTACGCACGCCTGCGCAAAGTAATTGGCAGTGGCTGCCTGCCACCTGTATCAAAGCAATGGGCTTTGATGAGTCTCAAGCCTTGTTGCCTGCAGATTCAAACCAGTTCAGCGGCATGCGTTTGCTGCAGGAGTTTTTTGCTTTTCCAGCCCGTTTCCTGTTTTTTCGGGTTCAGGGTTTAAGCCGTTTTTTGGCCACGTGCGAACAGTCAACCTTCGAGCTGACCTTCTGCTTTAACAATGTGAATACCGAGCTTGACCGGGCAGTCGATGTCGATTCACTGGCCTTGAACTGCACGCCTGTGGTCAATCTGTTCGAGCAAAGTTGTGACAGGGTGCTGCTCGACGAACGTGTGCATGAAGTGCATGTACAGCCCAATCGAAGCAAACCTCACGACTTTGAAGTGCACTCGGTATTGAGTGTGCAAGGGTACGGACACAACAAGGTGCAGGAAGTGCCGCCCCTGTACGCCAATTTGTGCAGTGCCGCGCTTGCTCACCGCGATTCACCCCGATATATGCATCGGCGTGCGCCTACCTTGCTGTCTGAGAAACAGGTGCGGGAGGGCGGTCGTTCCTCTTACTCAGGCAGCGATGTGTACCTGGGCCTCACCTTGCCCACCGGAGAACTGGTCCAAACACATGGCCTTGACCAGCTTGCCGTACAGGCTTTGTGCACCAATCGTGATTTACCACTGTTGATGCCGGTTGGGCAAGGCCCCACTGATCTGGTTTGGCCTGGCAATTTGCCGGTGCAGTCCATTCGATTTTTACGTGGCCCCAGTCGACCGAAAACAGCCATGTACGGCGGGCAAAGTTGCTGGCAATTAATTGAGCACCTGTCTTTGAATTACCTTGGCCTGGTTGATCAGGAGGCACTGGCGTTGACCCAGTTGCTGGCCTTGCATGCTGACCCAGCGCAGCAAGCTCACCAGCACATCGCCCGCGCCATTGTGGCGGTTGAATCGCAGCCAACGGTATCGCGTGTTGTCCGTCAGGGAAGGCCGGCAGTGGTGCGTGGCCTGCAAGTCACGCTGACACTCGATGAACTCGCCCTGCAGGGCAGTGGGGTCTTGGTATTGGGCAGCGTGCTGGCCTTCTACCTTGCAGCCCATGTGTCGGTGAATTCATTTGTACAAACCCGGGTGCGTTTACAAAGCACAGGGGCAATGTTTGATTTTCCTGCCAGGTCGGGCAACCGGCCTTTGCTGTAGTCTGGCTTCAGCGCATGAACACGCCCATTCCTCCAGCGCCCAATTTCTTTGCCTTGTTGCGGCAAATTGAGCATGCCAATTGTGGCAAACCGCTGCTGGGAAAATCATTGCGCCTGCGCGACGACCCCGTGCGTCTGGGCCAGCGCCCTTTCCTTGATTTTGCCACGCAAGACTTCAAGCGAGAGGAAACCATTCAGGCCGGGCGCTTGGGGGCAGTGCGGAAGCTGTTTGTTCAAAACTTTGGTTTACTGGGCCCCAACGGCGCTTTGCCCCTGCATTTCACAGAGCATGCGTACACACGTATTCATCAGTGCAATGACCCCACGTTCTCCGAGTTTCTGGATATTTTTCACCACCGGGCCTATCTGCTTTTTTACAGGGCGTGGGCTGAGTCGCAGCCGCACATTGCGTATCACCGAAGTATTTTCAATCCTTTTGCGCAGCACCTCAACTGTTTACTTGGGCATGGCGTGTCAAGCAGCTGGGGCCGTGAGGCTTTGCCCACCCATTTCCGTGCAGGGTTGGCGGGGCATTTTACCCGGCGCACCAAAACCCAGGAAGGTTTGGCCCGCAGCTTGTATGCCTTGACTGGTTTGCCTGTGCGCATTGTTCCGTTTCAAGCGCAGTGGCTGCAACTGCCTGTGCAGGCGGGTGCCTTGGCGCTTGGGCGCGGGGCCATGTTGGGCAGCAAGGTAAGGTGTGCCCAAAGCAAGATCAAAATTGATATAGGCCCGATGGCGTATAGCGCTTACACGCAATGGCTGCCAGCCACCGAAGGCCGCATGCGCCTTATACAGGCAAGCCATGCTTACCTGGGGCTGGAGTTCGATTGTGAGTTCGAGCTTCAAGTGAATCCAGACCAAATTCCACGCGCTCGCCTGAACGGCGGGGCACAACTAGGCCGCACCGCATGGCTTGGTCAAATGCAGATCCACCTGCGCAAACAGCAACCGGCAACCGTTCGCGTGAAGTGCCCTGCAGTTCCCTCTCATTCTTCCTTGTTCCGGAGTTCTACATGAGCAACATCAGCCGTGTGTCGCTGTTTGCCAAACTAAATCCCATCGCCTTCAAATCGGTTGAAGGTGCAACAGTGCTTTGCAAACTTCGCGGCAATCCGTACGTTCAACTGACGCATTGGGTGGCTCAAATTCTTCATCAGGATGACAGCGACTGGCACCACATTCTTCGTCATTTTGAGTTGGACGTTGGCATGGTACTGGCCGATGTTCAGCGTGCCCTCGAGCGCCAGCCCGGCGGTGCACAAGGTATTTCCGATCTCTCGGAATCAATTACCAATGCAGTGGAACGGGCTTGGGTGTACGCATCGCTTCTGTATGGGGCACAGAAGGTGCGCACCGGCCATGTGCTGCTTGCTTTGTTGAAAACCGATTTTTTGTTGCCGGAATTGCTGAGAATTTCACCCCGCTTCAAAGAAATTCCAGAGGCTGCACTCAGCGAAAATTTTGCACACCTTGTTGAGCATTCTGCCGAGCAGGCACTGTTGAATGTCGACTTGCCGCAGGGTGCAGTACCCGGCGAAGCCAGCGGGGCCATGCATGCCGCCCAGCTTGGCGGCGAAGAGGCCTTGGCCCGTTACACCGTTGACCTCACCGGGAAGGCGCGCAATGGTGAAATTGACCCGGTGTGTGGGCGCGAACTCGAAGTGCGGCAAATCATTGACATTCTTCTTCGCCGACGGCAAAACAATCCGCTGATTACCGGGGAAGCAGGGGTGGGTAAAACAGCGGTGGTGGAAGGGTTTGCCCTGCAAGTGGTGGCCGGTGAGGTTCCACCTGCCTTGCAAGGGGTGCGCGTGTTGACCCTCGACTTGGGTTTGTTGCAGGCTGGCGCATCCATGAAAGGCGAGTTTGAGCAGCGACTTCGCCAAGTGATTGACGAAATACAGGCCAGCGAGCAAAGCACCATTTTGTTTATTGATGAAGTACACACACTGGTGGGGGCGGGCGGTAATCAGGGAACCGGCGACGCTGCCAATTTGCTCAAACCCGCGTTGGCGCGCGGCACATTAAGAACCATTGGTGCGACCACCTGGGCGGAGTACAAAAAGTACATCGAGAAAGACCCGGCGCTCACTCGTCGTTTTCAGGTGGTGCAAGTCGAAGAACCCTCCGAGGCCAAGGGCATTGACATGCTGCGCGGGCTGGCTCAAGCCATGCAGGCTCACCACGGCGTTTTTCTGCTGGATGAAGCAGTGCAGGCCGCCGTCAGGTTGTCGCATCGCTACATTCCTGCAAGGCAATTGCCTGACAAGGCGATCAGTCTTCTTGACACCGCCTGCGCACGGGTGGCTGTTTCGCAGCATGCCATACCTGCACCCATTGAGTTGATTCAGAATAAATTACAGGCCTTGCAGATTGAACGCGCAGCCATCAACAAGGAATCGGTTTTTGGACAAGAGCATTCCATTCGGCTGGCTGAAATTGAGGCGAACCAGACAACGCTGGCCATTGAACTTGAGCAATTGAAGGCGCAATGGACCAATGAAAAACAGATTTTGACTGCGCTCCAAAACTTGCGCCTTGAAATGGAAAAGGTCAGTGACTTAAACGCCGAGCCCACGCAGGCCACGCTTGCGAAGTTGAAATTGCTCGAATGCGAAATCAAAACCTTGCAGGGCGAGAAGCCGATGATTCACCCGCAGGTGGATGCGCAGTGTGTGGCAGGTGTGGTGGCAGACTGGACTGGCATTCCCGTGGGGCGCATGGTGCGCAACGAAATTGAAAATGTATTGAACCTGGCCCACGGTTTGGGCGCACGAATTGTAGGTCAGCCCCATGCGCTGGACACCATTGCACGCCGTATTCAAACGAATCGCGCCGGCCTCGATGATCCCAACAAACCAGTGGGCGTATTCATGTTGGCGGGCACATCGGGTGTGGGAAAAACTGAAACCGCATTGGCACTGGCCGAGAATTTGTATGGTGGGGAGCACAACGTAATCACCATCAACATGAGCGAATATCAGGAAGCACACACTGTGTCTTCACTGAAAGGTGCACCACCCGGTTATGTGGGGTATGGGGAAGGCGGCGTGTTGACCGAGGCTGTGCGCCGCAAACCTTATAGCGTGGTGTTGCTGGATGAAGTCGAGAAAGCCCACCCCGATGTCCATGAATTGTTTTTTCAGGTGTTTGACAAAGGCTGGATGGAAGACGGAGAAGGGCGTCGAATTGATTTTCGCAATACGCTGATCTTGCTGACCACCAATGTGGGAACCCGGGAATTAATGGCACTTTGCAAAGCGGGTTTGAGCACCGAAAAAATGCCCGCGCCCGAGGAACTCGTTCAGGCTTTGCGGGCACCCATGTTGCAAGTGTTTCCACCGGCTTTGCTAGGGCGACTCGACGTGGTGCCGTATTACCCGCTTTCCAGCGCGATACTCGCCGACATTGTTCGCTTGCAGTTGAACCGAATCCAGCAACGCATTGCCAGTACGCACCGAATGGCTGTTCATATTGATGACTCGGTCATCGATCGCATTGTGATGCGCTGTAACGAGGCTGATTCGGGCGGGCGCATGGTGGGCACTATTTTAAGCAACACCTTGCTGCCCACGGTGAGCCGCCAGTTGTTGCAGGCCACTTTGCAGGGCAAACCGGTGACCACATTGAGTATCAGTACAGATGGCCAGGAATTCATTTATCACTACGAATAATTTGAAACATTCACCGGGGCGGCGAAGCGCACTGCAAACCTTGTTGGGTTTGGCGGGTGTGTTGTCGGCTGCGCCATTTGTTGTTCGGTGGCAATCAGCACAGGCTGCAACCCCCGCTGCGCCTTACACACACCGGCTTGCTTTGTTGATCGGCAATGGTGACTACCCGGTTCCGCATGATTTGCCACCCATTCACAAAAATGTGATGGACCTTGGCGAGGCTTTGGCTTATCGGGGGTTTGATGTCACTCAGGCCATGAACCTGGATGAAAACAGCCTGCAAATTACAGTGAACGAGTTTGTGAAACGGGTGGCGCAAGCGCCTGCGGACGCGGTTACTTTGTTTTATTACGCAGGCCACGGTTTGCAGGTGGATTCCAACAATTTGCTGCTGGGTTCGGGGGCCAACCCCACTGCACCGCGCCGTGATTTGCTGGCGCGCTCATTGGTGTTGCAACAAAAATTGCTGGCCGCTTTGCCACCCAAGCCCGAGGCATTGAACATCACTGTGATCGATGCTTGCAGAACTGATCTGCGCAATGCACTGGGCGATGGCGAGGGTTTGAATCAGGTTGAGGCCTCTGTGGGCAGCCTGGTGTGTTTTTCAACAGGCGCAGGCAAGCCTGCGGTGTCGCCGGCCAGTGCTGACCAGAACACGTTTTACACGGCAGCTTTGGTGAAGTTGCTTCGCGAATCGGCAGGGCATATTACATTCAATGACTTGTTTCGAATGGTGAAAGAGGAAGTAGAAACCACCATGCTGAAGCATCCGCTTGCCGCAATTCGGCGTTTGGCTCAAAAACCGTTTATTGCCGACAATGCCCGCGTGCAAGTTCCATTAATGGTGGCTCCTGCGGTATCCGGTGAGCCAGTGGCACCGCGCATGTTGCCCGAAGAGGCCGCCGCTTGGCAGGCCATTCAATCCACACAGTGGCCTGTCGATCTGCTTCGGCTGTGCAAGTCTTTTCTGGAAACTTACCCGGACAGTATTCAGGCCCGATCTGTCCTGGTTTATCAGGTGGGTGCGTTGCAGGCGCTCACCGTGTTGCGCCACAAAGAGGTGAAACTGTTCAAAACCAGTTTTGTGTTGCCTGAGCCTTTGCCCACCTCGCAACAAGCGGACAGCAATGCAGATTTGAACCGGGCTGCGCGTGGCGACAAAGACGCGGCTGCCCGAATTGCCCGCTTGTACCGCGGGTTGGGTAGCGGGCAGGCGCAATTGCGTTACCTGGGTTGGTTACAGTACGCCGGTGGGTTGGGCAATGGCATTGCCAGCTACGAGTTGGCCCTGTATTACCGTGAAGTGGCGCAGCCCCTGTTGGCTGCTCAGGCCGAGGCGCGGGCGCGGCAACTGGGTTATTCCCCGCCCCGTGCTTTGGGGCATGCGCGCAAATAGGTGGGCCTTTCCCGCTTTTTTTGAGGTTTCACCTGCGGCACAAAAGTTCACAATGGTAGCAAGTGAAAAAGGAACCTTAAAATGATCCGCCCTGTTTTTAACTGGATTACCCTGGCCTTGCTGGCGGGTTTGTTGGTGGCTTGTAACCCGCGTACCAATTTGAATGAAGACAATTTGCTCAAGGGTGCAAGGGCTGAAACCTTTATATTGAGCCATGGTGCCTTGTGCGCCCGTTTGCCCAGTCCGGAAGCGATTGAGCAGTATGCACGCGACCAGGTGCCAGCCAACAGTGCGGTGGCCCGTGAGGTGAAGGCTTGGGATTTGTCGGGTTTGCTGGATATTTTTCAAACCCGCGATGGCCGCTGGGTGATCATGCCCTCAAGTGGCCTGAAGAAGCTGGAAGGCGTGCACTTCAGGCAAGGGCCGCAAGGTGACAACGAGGCCTTGTGCTTTGGCCGGCTCTGGGTTGAAAAAACAGTGGATTACATTCAGAACAAACCGTTTGGGCAGGAAGATGCCGTGTCTGCCCGGTTCGAGGCCAGCCTGAAAGACGCCCACATGTTGAACCACTTCAAAAATCTGAAAGTGGAGTCGTTTGACCCAACTGTGTTCACCTTGAGTACCGGCACGGCAGTGGCGGGTACCTTGCAGCCCAGCTTTGTTATCGAAATGGCACTTCGCCCCACTCACACTGGCTGGTATTTGGCCAAGAACGGGGCGAATTAAGGGCATAATTTCTTGACCAATGCCGTCGCCGGGCATAATTTCGATGGAGTTACTTTGAGTCGCAGTAAAAACAGAAGCCCTGAACCCGCAAAAACGCCCAATGGCAAAACCGACTTTTCAGCGCCGGGTGCCAAGGTGCGAATTGACAAATGGTTGTGGGCTGCCCGTTTTTTCAAAACCCGTTCGCTGGCCACCGAGGTGGTGGAGGGTGGCAAGGTGAAATGCAACGATGAGCGTGTGAAGCCGGCTTATGGCGTGCAGGTGGGTGACGTGCTCACCGTGCCGGTGGGTTGGGACGACATGGTGCTGGTGGTGAAAGGCTTGGGCGACAAGCGGGGCAGTGCCACCATTGCCCAAGGTCTTTACGAGGAAACCATGGACAGTGCCAAAAAGCGCGCTGAGCGCGCGGCGAACCGCAAGTTGATAAAAGACCCTGCACTGGAAATCAAGGCGCGGCCCACGAAAAGAGACCGCCGCGTGATGGATGACTTTAAATGGGGTGAGGAATAGGTGGGCCGGTTAAACTTTTTCGGCCAGTGATTTTTCAATTAATGCATGCAAAGCCGCGAAATCAGGTTCGCCCACATAGGTCTTGATAATTTGGCCCTTGCGGTTGATCACGTAGGTGGTGGGCGTAATTTTTACGTCGTGAAAAGCCTTGGCAATCTTGCCGTTCACGTCGAGTGCAACATCAAATGGCAACTTGCGCGTTTCTGCGAAATTCACCACATAGTCGGGGCGGTCATAGCTCATCGCCACGGCAATTGTTTTGAAGCCTTGGTCTTTGTACTTGTTGTAGGTGTCAACAATGTCCGGCATTTCTTTCACACAAGTGGTGCAGCTGGTCGCCCAAAAATTCACCAGCATGACCTGGCCCTGGTAATCAGCAGGGGCAATGGTTTTGCCTTCGATGGTCACGTAACTGACCTGCGGCGCGTTGTCGCCCCCACAGGCGGCCAGCACGCTGACCACTGCAAGGGTTGATAGCAGAGAAAGAATTTTCTTGAACATTGCTCGTTTTTTCAGGGTTGCTGATTAACGCGGACCGTTTTCCACGGGTGCATTTCCGTTGTTTGGAGTGGCAGACAAGCGAGAAAGTTCAGCCTCGGAAATCAATTCGAGCACTTTGACCACTTTCACCACGCCGGGAACACCAGCGGCGATGGATGCGGCGCGATTGGCCTCACGCTCGGTGACCAGACCCATCAGGTACACCACGCCTGCTTCAGTGGTGACTTTGAAGGAGTTGGCGAAGATGTCTTGGGCGTCGAGCAAAGACGCCTTGACCTTGCCAGTAATGAACACATCGTTGGAGCGCGCGGACAATGAGCTTTTGAAGCCAACCCGGATGTCGTTTACGATCAAGCGAATGTTGGGCAAGGTGGCAACGCGGGCTTCTATGTTGCGCACTGTGGTTTCATCGGGGGCTTCACCAGTCAGCAGAATTTGGCGGTTGTACACTGTCGCATTCACATGCACATTTTCACCAAAACTTTCACGGATGGCGCTTTCAGCTTTTACCTGAAGGGTGCGATCCTCGACCTGTGTGCCCACGGTGCGGCGGTCTGCTGCAGCCAGCGAGCCAGCGGTAATGCCTGCGACGGCGCCCGCGAAGCAACCGCCCAACAGGGGTGCTGCCAGTGAGGCCACCAATACGGCGCTAATGGCGGAAGAACGTGTGCGGGTAAAAAACCGGGTGTTACGACTCATTTTCTTCTTCTCCAAGTAGACTCAGGTCGATGCCATCGCAAATGCAATGGATCGCCAACAAATGTATTTCCTGAATTCGGGCGGTGCGGTTGTGTGGCACGCACACATGCACATCGCCTTGCTTCAACTGCTGCACCATTTGACCGCCGCCTTTGCCGGTGAGTGCAACAATGGTCATGTCGCGGGCGTGGGCGGCCTCAATGGCCAACTGAACGTTTTTCGAATTGCCGCTGGTCGAAATGGCCAGCAACACATCACCAGGCTGGCCAATGGCAGCAACCTGTTTCGAGAAAATTTCATTGAAACTGTAATCGTTGCCGATTGCAGTCAGTGCCGAGGAGTCGGTGGTCAGGGCAATCGCTGCCAAACCTGGGCGTTCACGCTCAAAACGGCCCACCAGTTCGGCCGCGAAGTGCTGACAGTCGCCCGCGGAACCACCATTGCCACAGGCCAGTACCTTGCCGCCGTTGGTGAGTGCATTCACCATCAGCTCGACTGCCTCGGAAATTGGCCCGACCAGTTCTTCGGTGGCGGCTTGTTTTGCGGCAATGCTTTCGTCAAATTGTTGGGTAATGCGTGTGATCAAGTCCATGGCGGCAGGCCTTCTGGCAGTTATCTCGAGCCTTCTATTATAGGTGACCCCGTTGCAGGCGATTTGCATGGCATACCGGTTTGCTTCGGGTTTAGTTGCTGATTTGCCACGCATTTTGAACCCATTTGGGTTCGTCGCCGTTTTCCAGTGCGACCACATCAAAACGCAGGTGCGTGAACTTGCGTTGACCCTGCTGAACCCACCACAACTTTGCGCAGCGGGAGATTCGCGCCTGTTTGTGGGTGGAAATACTCTCTAGAGCGCTGCCATGGCTGTTGTTGCTGCGAAGGCGAACCTCGACAATGACAGCGGTGTGGTCTTGCGCCATGATCAAATCGATTTCGCCGCATCGGCAACGGTGGTTTCTGCTTACCAGCGTTAATCCGCTTCGTTCCAGCATGCGGAGTGCCTGGGTTTCCGCCAGTTGCCCTGCCTCGAGCAAGGCAAGTTTGCGCGTGGGCGGTGCGGTTTTGATCGCTTCAGGTTTTTCTTTGACTGCAAGCCATGGAATTTTGGCTTTTGGTGATCGGCATTTGCGCCCGGCCCATGGAATGCCGGACAATTCAGGAACTTTGGATTTGGATTTGAACGCCATGCAGAATGCCGGTGAAGAAAATGGGGTGAAGGATGCTGTGAATTCTGACGCGAGTTCAGGAACGGGGCGTGAACCTTCCCTCTATGTGGTGGCAACCCCCATCGGCAATATGGGTGATTTAAGCCTTCGGGCCCGCGCCGTACTGGAGCAGGTGGATCGCATTGCAGCTGAAGACACCCGCAACACGGCCCGCATGCTGGATTCCCTGGGGATCCGCAAGCCGCTGATGGCTCACCACGCCCACAATGAACGCGAGAGCGCACAGGGCGTTTTGGCCTGTTTGCAGCGGGGCGAATCGGTGGCTTTGGTGAGCGATGCAGGCACCCCGGCTGTGTCGGATCCCGGTGCGGTGGTGGTTCGCTGTGTGGCCGAGGCCGGTTTTACGGTGGTGCCGGTGCCGGGCGCCAGCAGCGTGTTGGCAGTGATTGCTGCCAGCGGGCTTGTGGATGGCCACTTTACCTTTCGTGGCTTCTTGCCCGCAAAAGGCAAGAACCGGCTGGATGATTTGAAACAATGGCTGGCTTGCCCCGAACCTCAGATTATTTTTGAAGCACCCCACCGCGTGCTCCAATTGGTGGATGATCTTGAAGGCTTGGACATGGGTGGGCGCGACATGTGCGCTGGCCGTGAGTTGACCAAGCAATTTGAAACCTTTTACCGCGGCAGCGGTGAGTCGGTGTTTGAACAGGTGCGGCAAGACTCGAATGCCGAGCGTGGAGAGTGGGCGTGGGTAATCGGGGCAAGCCCGGTTTCTGGTCAGGCGGCTGAAATTGCTCAGGCCAGTGCAGATTTGGACACCTGGCTGAAACTGTTGATGGCCGAATTGCCTTTGAAAACTGCGGTGGCGGTGGTGGTGAAGGCCACGGGATTCGCCAAGAATACTGTGTACAACAGGGCGCTGGAATTAAAAGAAGGACGGCAATAAAAAGCCAGCCCGAAGGCTGGCCAAAACCACTGAATCAGGCGGGCAGGGGCAAACCTGCTTCGGGAACTTCCAAGCCGCTGATGCTGGCGGATGCCGAAATTGGCAGGCCTTCTGGCAGGGCCAATGTCAGTGTGCCATCTTCAAAACTGACCGGGCTGGAAGGTAGGCCACCACCGGTGTCACCACCTGGCAAGCTGGGCAAGCCACCACCGAGCAGGTCGGTCAAGGAGTCCAGGCCAGGCAGGCCGTCGGTTGGAATGGGCAATGCGTCCAGACCAGGAATTGCGTCAAGGCCAGGCAATGCTGGTGCACCGGGTAGGGAAGGTGCGTCTGGCAAACCGCCAGCCAGCAAATCAGTCAACGTGTCCAGGCTGGGGGCTCCATCGGTTGGTACTGGTAGCGCGTCCAAACCAGGAATGGCATCCAGGCCGGGAATTGCTGGTGCTTCTGGCAGGCCGCCGGCCAGCAGGTCTGTGATTGCGTCTGGGCTGGCTGGCAGCATATCCAGGCCGGGAATGGCGTCCAAACCGGGAATTGAGTCCAGGCCAGGAATTGAGTCCAAGCCGGGGATGCCGGCTGGGGGTGTGGGCAGACCACCGTCAAGCAAGCCTGTCAGTGAGTCCAGGCCAGGCAGGCCGTCGGTTGGAATGGGCAATGCGTCCAAACCGGGAATGGCGTCCATGCCAGGTAGTTCGGGGGCGGCTGGCAATGCGCCAGCAAAGGTGTCCAATGCGCCGGCAAGGATTTCGCCAGCTACCGGTACGGCGCTTACGCCGCTCTTCAATTCGTCTAGGGCCATGCTTTCTCCGTCATTTGAAATGATTAAAAATTGTTATTAGTTTTTGTAGGCAATCTGCGTTGCCTGCGTAATAACAACAGAGATTGATTAATCATCGCAATTCGCACATTACTTACAAAAGATGAGTAAAAGACTCACTAATTGCTAAGTTTTGTTGGGTAAGTTGATGATTTTTAATGAAAAAATAAACAGTGAAATATTTATGGCAGAAAATTGATGACAAAACTGTGATGGCGGGGGATTTATGTCACCTGAATGGTGACATTCGATCTGAACTTGAAGGATCACTGCTTCGGTTTCTTGTCAACTCGGCGTGAGTTACTTGTGCCGCACTGAAAACCGCTGGGTTCAACGCCCAATCGGCTGCGGTGTTTCGATCGCCTCGCCTTCAAGAAAACCTGCCCGTTTGAGTTCACACGCCACGGTCGGCCAGAGGCCGGCACCGAGACTCGGCCCGCTTTTTTGCCGAGCGAGGTGAGTCAGGGTGAATCTCAAAAAGGGAAGTACAGGTTTTCAGGCGAGAGATCGGAACCCAAGCCGATCGGGAAGTTAACGAGCAGTCGAGGCCAACCAGCGGTAGGGAACGTAAAAAAAGCACGCGAACTCAAGTTCAACGTGCTTCTTTGCATCAACAGCGCAATTCGAGGGGTTTAATCCCCGTACATACGCTGCTTCAATTCCCGGCGTTGCTGTGCTTCAAGCGACAGCGTGGCTGTTGGGCGTGCCAGCAAACGGGCCACGCCAATGGGGTCGCCTGTTTCTTCACACCAGCCATATTCGCCAGCGTCAATCTTTTGAATCGATTGCTGAATTTTCTTCAGCAGTTTGCGTTCGCGATCGCGTGTTCGAAGTTCAAGCGCATGCTCTTCTTCGATCGTTGCACGGTCAGCAGGGTCGGGCACCACCACGGTCTCGCGCAAATGCTCGGTGGTTTCACCTGCATTGGCCAGCAATTCTTTTTCCATTTCCTGCAAACGCTGGCGGAAAAAGGCAAGCTGCACCTCGTTCATGTAATCGTCTTCTTTCATCGCGAGCAATTGTTTCTCGTTGATGACGGGCGTCTTTTCAGTGGTCATAGCACAGCCTCTAGTCCTTTGGTTTTTTATTGACTATATACCAGTATATCCGCTATCGGGCTAGACAAAGCTCTAACCCTTGGGTGATAAATTCCTTGGGGAGTTTACGCCCAATAAATACAATTTTGCTTTCTTTTTTCTCAGCGTTGTCCCATTTTCTGCCCCAGTCGAGTCCCATGAGCATGTGAACGCCCTGAAACAAGGCTCTGCGGTCGCTGGCCTTGATGTTCAAAATGCCTTTGTAACGCAACATGTCAGGCCCGTAAACCTGAGTAACCGAGCCCATGAATTCTTCGAATTTCTGACCATCAAAGGGCTTGGTACTTTTGAACACAAAGCTTTGAATTTCATCGTTGTGGGTGTGTTTGTCTTCGTCGAGAAAGTCGGGTGCAATGTCCAGAATGGAGTTCAGGTTGAAGCCCCGCACATCCAGTAGTTTGTCGATGGGGGCCACGCCAAACTCGGAAATCATCATTTCGGCACGCGCGTTCATTTTAACCAGGCGACGTTTCAAAGCGGTGACTTCGTCTGCCTCGCACAAGTCGGTTTTGGACAAAAGGATCCGATCTGCAAAACCCACTTGTTGCTGAATCTCGCGGTGTTCATCCAGTTGTTGCATGCCGTGTTTGGCATCCACCACGGTAATGACTGCGTCCAGAATAAAACTTTCGGCCACCAGGTCATCGACAAAGAAGGTTTGTGCCACGGGGCCGGGGTCGGCCATGCCCGTGGTTTCAATGACCACGCGGTCGAATTTCAGCTCGCCGGCAAGGCGTTTGGCTGCCATTTCACCCAGAATACGCACCAGGTCGCCGCGCACCGTGCAGCACAGGCAACCGTTGTTCATTTCAACAATGTTTTCCTGCTCGTCTTGCATCAACAGGTCATTGTCGACGCCTTCTTCGCCGAATTCGTTTTCAATCACGGCGATTTTCATGCCGTGGTTTTCTTTCAGAATGCGGTTTAGAAGGGTGGTTTTTCCACTGCCCAGAAAGCCGGTAAGAATGGTGACTGGGATCATGTTGTGGGCTGCTTTGTTCATGGTGCTGTGTGCTGCAAAAATTGGGTCAACAATGGAAATGGGGTTGCTTGTGCAAATTTAAAGGGCTGGCTGTCGATTAAACCGCCTGAAACGTCCACACGCCCTCAACCGCCGAGCGCTTCACCAAACCTTTGTACCACAGGTAATGCAGGTGAGCGATGGCCTCGCCCATGGCAAAGCTCATTTGATGGCCATCCATCTCCCGCCTGAACAATATGCTGATGGCTTGGCGGGCGGTGAGTGGTTTTTCTTTCAAAGCCTCAAGCAGTTCGCTTAAGCGGTGCTCGTGGTGGCGCAGCAGTTGCGCACAACGGTCGTGGACACCCTTAAAAGGCACGCCATGCGAAGGCAGTACGGTGAGGCTGTTGGGCAATTGGGCCATGCTTTGCACCGATTTTAAAAACAGCAGCAGTGGGTTGCCTTCGGGTTCAATGCCGTACACGCTGACATTGGTTGAAATGGTGGGCAGCAGCATGTCGCCGCTGATCATCAAGTCCAGGCTTTTGCACACCAGGGCAATGTGTTCAGGGCTGTGACCAAAACCCGCGTGGCATTGCCACACATGGCCGCCAATGGTGATTTCGTCGCCATGTTGAATGCGTTGGTAATTCAGGGGTGGTTCAGGCACCAGCCTTGAAAACATGCCGCCGCGTGCCTCCAGGGTTTCGTCGGCTTTTTTCTCGTTCACCAGACCATGGCTGGCCATGAAGGTACCCAGGGTGTTGCCGTCAAAGCCAGGCAGGTTGGCACACAAGCCCCGCGCCATGAAGTATTCGCCAGTGGACATGTGCACATGCACCCCGTGGCGGCGCGCCAGCGGGCCAGCCATGCCAATGTGGTCGGGGTGGGCATGGGTGCAAATGATTCGACCCAAGGGTTTGCGCACAAACAGGGTTTGTTCGATTTCTTCCCACATGGCGGCAACGTCGGGCAAACCTGCTCCGCAATCCACCAGTGTGTATTGGTTTTCTTCCTCGATCAGCCACACATTGATGTGGTCGAGTGCAAAGGGCAATGGCAAACGCAGCCAGAGTACGCCGGGTGCTACCGGGGTTGGCTGGCCCAAAACGGGCGGTTCAAACAAACGTTCAATTCCCATGTGTTTTCTGGTGACTTTTCAGTCATTTGTGTGGGTGAAGGGGCTGATTGTAGGGCATCATTTCGGAAAAGCATAACTTCTGCGGAGACTTTGATATGTTGAATTTGCCAGGACTTCAGTTTGATCTTGGAGAGGACATCGACGCTTTGCGCGATGCAGTACAAACTTTTGCCCAAGCTGAAATTGCCCCATTGGCTGCAGAAATGGACAAAACCGACCAATTTCCCATGCATTTGTGGCGAAAAATGGGCGATATGGGACTGTTGGGTTTGACCGTTGAGGAAGAGCTGGGCGGCAGTGGCTTGGGTTATTTGGCCCACATGGTGGCCATGGAAGAAATTTCGCGCGCCAGTGCCTCGGTGGCATTAAGCTACGGCGCGCACTCCAACCTGTGTGTGAACCAGATTCGCCGCAACGGCAGCGACTGGCAGCGTAAAACCTTTTTGCCCAAACTGATTTCCGGCGAGCACATTGGGGCGTTGGCCATGAGCGAACCGGGTGCGGGGTCGGATGTGGTGAGCATGCAGTTGCGTGCCGACAAAAAGGGCGACAAGTATGTGCTGAATGGCAACAAAATGTGGATCACCAATGGCCCCGATGCCGATGTGCTGGTGGTGTATGCCAAAACTGATCTGGCCGCCGGGCCACACGGTATTACAGCCTTTTTGATCGAAAAAGGATTCAAGGGTTTTTCGATTGCGCAAAAACTGGACAAGTTGGGCATGCGCGGCAGCCACACCGGCGAGCTGGTGTTCGAGGACTGCGAAGTACCCGAAACCCATGTGCTGGGCAAAGTGGGTCGTGGTGTGAATGTGCTGATGAGCGGGCTTGATTTCGAGCGTGCGGTGCTTTCCGGAGGCCCGTTGGGCATTATGGCGGCGGCCATGGATGTGGTGGTGCCCTATGTGCACGACCGCAAGCAGTTTGGTCAAAGCATTGGTGAGTTTCAACTGATTCAGGGCAAGCTCGCTGACATGTATTCTGTGATGATGGCCACGCGTGCTTACGTGTACCAAGTGGGCAAAGCCTGTGACAAGGCCACGCCTGAAACCGTGCGCAGGCTGCGCAAAGACTGCGCGGGTGCCATTTTGTTCTCAGCGGAAAAAGCCACCTGGATGGCGGGTGAGTCGATCCAGATTCTGGGCGGCAACGGCTACATCAACGAGTACCCGTGCGGACGTTTGTGGCGCGACGCCAAGCTGTATGAAATTGGCGCAGGCACCAGCGAAATTCGCCGCATGTTGATTGGCCGCGAATTGTTTGCTGAAACCATCTAAACGCTTATTGAAGCGGGGCAGGCCCGGCGGATTTGAATACCCGTTTGTCCTGCCCAATCACCACTTCACTTTCCCACAAGTAACTCAGCCTGGGGTGCGCGGTTTGCAGCACTTTCAGCGCCTCAGAATCTCCCCGCAAATGGTAGTTCACCCAGGCCAGTGAGTACTGCGCTGCAATTTCTCGCCCCCAGGTGGAGGTGGGCAGCAGTGGGTAGTTGGTGTGTTGGGCGTGGCTGGCAGCATCGGCCACAATGAAGGCGCGGTCGCTGGTCAGCTTGTCGTAAACCGGGCGCACCACGGCGGGGTTTACCGCAACGATTGGGGCAATGGGCCCATCGTGATCACCGGTTTGAATCATCACCGGAATGGGGTTGCTGTTGAACACCGATTGAATTTCACTGATTGGCGCGGCAGCCACAGCAGCCTTCAAACGCGGCTCCACTGCCTGTAAACCCATGGTGGCAATGGCGCCCATGCTGTGGCCGATTACACCAATGCGGGCGGAGTCGATAAACTCGCGCACCGGCGAATTGTTAAGCAGGTAGCTCAGGGCGTCTTGCGCTTCTTCAATGTTGTTGCCGGGGTCTCCTTGCACCTCATCATCAGATCGGCCCTGTCCGGAAAAGTCGAACGCAAACACCAAATAGCCTGCGTCGGCAAACAATTGGTGCCACCAGCGGTACATGGCGGTGTTGGTGTTCAAACCTTCCAGTGCCAGAATAACCGGGTATTTTTGGGCGGTGGCCTGGGTTTGCCCACGTTTGGGCAACACAATTTCGCCGTGCAGGCGGGTGCCATAGCGGTTTTGAAATTCCACGGGAACCAAGGCCACCGACTTGTTGTTTTCGGGGTGACCGTACCAGTGGAATACTTGGTCGATGCGTGAACCGTCGCTGAGCTGCGCGGCCATGGCGCGAATTTGAAATTCAAGCAAGGCGGGGTCGGTGATGTCGCTCAGCGTGTAGCCCAAAGCAATCGGGTCTACAACGCCGACCAGTTGCTGACGCGGTAGCATGTCGCTGACCATGCCCAGTTGAAACAGCACGTCGTCGCTTGGCACAGGGCTCTCGGGCGGGTTTTCACCCTGTACAGACATGGGCCAGCCAAATGCTTCAGACGATTGAACAGTGTTGCGTGTTGCGCTATCAGCGCTGTTTTCGCCATTGCAAGCCCATGCCAGCAGGGGCAGCAACGCCAGGCACATCAATTTCAAACGACTTCGCATGTCAACTTCCTTGTTCAACGTCTCAATCATACTAAGTTGGCGCAGGTTTTGGATTTTCTTGGGCAAATACAGGAGGTATCTCGTAGAATCGGTGGTTCATCAATTGGAGTGAAAGCAGCTTATGAGCAGCCTGCCCTTGGACCTGAAAACCCTGGAAGAAGACTTTGGTGAGCTGAGTGAAACCAGCCACCTGAGTGAGGATGAGGAGCGCGAGCTGTCCAAAAAGGTGGCCAGCGACATTTTGGCGGGCTTTGACAAGCACTATCGCCTGTTTCGCTATTGCGCACAGCAAACCAAAAAATTGTTTGAAGAAGGCGACTGGCACCTGATTCAACAGCTGGCCCGCGACCGTATCGATTTTTATGACGAACGTGTGAAAGAGGCTGTGGATTTGCTTCGCAGAAATTATGGTTCGCTGTTGATGAGCGAATCGGTGTGGGCAAAAATCAAAACCCGGTTCGTGACTTACCTGGTGGATCACAAACAGCCTGAGCTGGCGGAGACCTTTTTCAACTCTGCGGTGACAAAAATTTTGCACCGGGATTACTACCACAACCGTTTTTTATTCGTGCGCCCAGCGGTGAGTACTGATTATGTGGAAAGTGATCCGCCCTCGTATCGCAGCTATTACCCCGCCAACCCGAAAAGCGGTGGCTTGCGTAAAACTTTAAAGCGTTTGGTGCGCGACTTTTCATTGAATGCCGATTTTGTGGATTTGGAACGCGACCTGCGCTATGTGGTACACGCTGCAAGGCAGGTAATGCCGCGCCCCATTAAGGTAGACCCGGATTGCCAAATTCAGGTGCTCTCCAGCCTGTTTTTCCGCAACAAAGGTGCGTACATTATTGGCAAGTTTATCAATGCCAACATGCCGCAACCTTTTGCCATTCCCATTCTGCGTGATTCGGCCGGCAAACTTTACATTGACACTGTTCTGTTCAATGTTCAGCAAATTGCCACTTTGTTCAGTTTCACGCGGGCTTACTTCCTTGTGGACATGGAAACCCCAGGCGCGTATGTACAATTTTTGCGCACCTTGTTGCCCAACAAGCCCAAGGCCGAGATGTACACCATGCTGGGTTTGCACAAGCAGGGCAAAACTTTGTTTTATCGCGATTTTTTGCACCACCTGAAACACAGCCACGATGAGTTTATTGTTGCGCCCGGTATCAAGGGTTTGGTGATGGCGGTGTTCACGCTGCCCTCTTACCCTTATGTGTTCAAACTGATCAAAGACAAAATAGCACCCAGCAAGGAAATTGATCGCGCGGGTGTAATGCGCAAATACCAGTTGGTGAAAGAACATGACCGCGTGGGCCGCATGGCCGACACCTGGGAATACAGCCATGTAGGTTTGCCGCTGAACCGTTTTTCACAAGAATTGATTGACCACTTGAAGGACACTTGCGAAAGTTCGCTGACCTTTGAGGACGACACGGTGGTGATCAAGCATGTGTACATTGAGCGCCGAATGACACCGCTGAATATTTACTTGCAACAAGGCACGGACTCAGATGTGGAGCATGGCATTGCCGAATACGGCAATGCGATCAAACAGCTTGCGGCGGCGAATATTTTCCCGGGCGATATGTTGTTCAAAAACTTTGGTGTTACCCGCTTGGGCCGAGTTGTGTTTTACGATTACGATGAAATTGAGTACATGACCGATTCCAATTTCCGTCGCATTCCGGAAGCGCCCAATCCGGAAGCAGAAATGTCTGCGGAGCCGTGGTACACCGTGGGCCCGAAAGATGTATTCCCCGAGGAGTTCGGGCACTTCCTGTTGGGTGACCGCAGGGTGCGCAAGGCGTTTTTAAGCAAGCACCGCGATTTGCTGGAATATGAGTTTTGGCAAGAGCGCAAAGATCGCATTACCCAGGGCCATATCGAAGATATTTTCCCGTATTCCGAAGCGGTGCGATTTACCAACCGGTTTATCAAGAAGCGGTGAGCGGCCAGGGTGGTTTCTTGCCAACTCGGCGTGGGTTACTTGTGTCGCCTGTAATTGGTGACTTTTGATCTGAACTTGAATGGTCACCGCTGCCCGAAAACTTGGCATATCGGCCTGTCTGCTTGAGCCTGCACTAAGCCAAGCCCTCCAAAAGTAACGGTCGGGTCTTGGCTTTCGCGCAAAGGCGCGATCGCTTGTCTCGGCACGCCAAGCCGGCAAGTTTTCTGACTGGTCATCGTGCGACCCATTGCAAGTTCAGCTCCTGAGTCACCGGCGCCGGCGTCTCTCCACCACCGCGCAACTCACTGCTGGGTTCAACGCCCAATCGGCGGCGGTGTTTCGATCGCTTCGCCTTCAAGAAAACCTGCCCGTTTGAATTCAACCGCCACGGTCGGCCATCGGCCGGCACCGAGACTCGGCCCGCTTTTTTGCCGAGCGAGGTGAGTCAGGGTGAATCTCAAAAAGGGAAATACAGGTTTTCAGGCGAGAGATTGAAACCCAAGCCGATCGGGCTGTTAACCGAAAGGCGAGTTATCGGAACCCAAGCCGATCGGGCTAAATAAGCCCGCCCTCGCGTGTTTATGCCCCGCGCTTGGACAGCATCAACGCACTCGCCGTAATTTTCTCCGGCTGAAATTTGTTGACCGGCACATCCTGCTCATAGCCAATGGCCACGCCGCACAGCAAGTTGTATTGCTTGGGAATGTCAAAGTGCTTGTCCAAGGGAGAACGAAACAAGCCCAGTGCGCCTTGTGCACAAGTGCCCAGACCTTCGTTGGTGGCCGCCAACATCAGGCTTTGCAGAAAAATACCGGCGTCAAGCGCGCTGTAAATGCCCACGCCTTCGTGTACAAACACAAATGCAGCGGCGGGCGCCCCAAACATGCGGAAATTTTCGGCCATCGCCTGGTCGCGGGCTTTCAGGTCGTTGCGGGCCACGCCCAAAACGCCGTACAAGCCTTTGCCACATTCCACGCGCCGCGCTTGCAAATCCTTGGGGTAGTTCATCACGGGTTTCACATCGCCATCAGGAATACCCTGACTACGTGTCAACAAGCCCTTGATTTGGGCCAGCTTGCCGCCGCGCTGTAGTTTGATGGTTTCCTGAAATCGACCATACAGTTCGCTGCGCAAGCTTTCCAGTACATCGCCAGTGGCCAGGGCAATGCGGTAGGGGTGTGTATTGGACCAACTCGGTGACAGTGCAGCCTGTGAAAGTAGGCGTTGAAGCACTTCTTCCGGCACGGGTTTGGGGTCAAATGCACGTACGCTGTGCCGCTGTTTCAGTGTTTCAAGAAATTCCATTTTTCCTTGCTCTGTGTAATAGTTAGCCCAGTTTAGAGTATTTCTTACTAGCCAACAGACCCGGCTCGCCACTATTCTCTCAACTGACAATATGAAAAGTCACATAGACGGTCACATTAGGGGGACAAAAAAATGAACAATCCACACGTAGACGTACTGATTATTGGCGCTGGTTTGTCTGGTATTGGTGCAGCATGCCACATCAAGCAGAACTGCAAAGGCAAGACCATCAAAATTCTGGAACGTCGCAAGGCCATTGGCGGCACTTGGGACTTGTTCCGCTACCCCGGTATTCGCTCTGATTCCGACATGTTCACGCTGGGTTACAGTTTCAAGCCCTGGAAAGGTGAAAAGGTTTTGGCCAACGGTCAGGAAATTCGCGAATACGTGACTGAAGCCGCCAAAGAGAACAACGTCACCAAAGACATTCAGTTTGGCCTGAAGGTGACCTCGGCCAACTGGGATTCCGAGGCGAACCAGTGGACCGTGGAAGGCATTGTTGAAGAAACTGGTGAAAAGCAGGTGTTCACCAGCAATTTCTTGCTGGGTTGTACCGGTTACTACAATTACGACAAGGGTTACAGCCCGGAATTTCCCGGCATCAAGAATTTTAAGGGCACCGTGGTGCACCCCCAGCAGTGGCCGGAAAAGCTGGACTATTCCGGCAAGCGCGTGGTGGTGATTGGCAGTGGCGCAACCGCCATTACGTTGGTGCCAGCCATGGCCGACGATGCTGCGCATGTGACCATGTTGCAGCGTTCACCCACGTACATTGCATCGATTCCTTCCGTCGATCCGGTTTCCGTGGTGCTGAAAAAATTCATGCCCGACACCTGGGTCTACAACATTGGCCGCGCACGCAACATTGGCTTGCAGCGCCTGATTTTCAAGTTGAGCAAGCAACGCCCCCAAGCCATTAAACGCTTGTTGTTGGGCGCAACCCGTGCGCGCATGGGCAAGAATTTCGACATGAAGCATTTCACGCCGAGCTACAACCCATGGGATCAGCGCCTGTGTGTGGTGCCCGATGGCGACCTGTTCAAGGTACTGAAAAAAGGCAAGGCCGACATTGTGACTGACCACATCGACACCTTTGTGGACAACGGAATCAAGCTGAAAAGCGGGCAGGCACTGGAAGCGGACATCATCATTACTGCGACCGGCCTTGATCTGCAAATTCTGGGTGGTCTCACAGCGCATGTGGACGGCAAGCCTGTGAATGTGGGCGAAGTCATGAGCTACAAGGGCGTGATGATGAGCAGCATCCCCAACTTTGCCATGGTGTTTGGGTACACCAATGCATCGTGGACGCTGAAGGCCGATTTGGCTGCCGAGTTTGTGTGCCGAGTGTTGAATCACATGGACAAGCACGACTTTGCCCGCGTGGTGCCCAATGCAGACGGCGTAGAAACGGATGACACCCCCATGTTTGATCTGGATGCAGGTTACATGAAGCGTGCCGCCGACCGTTTGCCCAAGCAAGGCCCTGCCGCACCGTGGACTGTGGTGAACAACTACCTGGCCGACCGCCCGGTGTTGAAGAAGGGCAAGCTTGAAGATGGCGTGCTGGAATTTGCGAAAGCAGGGGCAGCAACGGGCAAGAAAACATCAAACCGCAAAGCGCAGACCAAGCAGGCTGCGTAAGCAATCACTTTTCCGATTAAGAAGGGCTGCGGTGCCGCAGCCCTTTTTCAGTTGAATCCACTGCCATAACTCAAGCGATTCAAACCCCGCGTAGCCCGAACCGCGCGTTCGCCTCGGAATTGCACAACCTCTTCCTTGTCCACCTCGAACTCGCCGCCCAAGGGTGTTTCCAATGTGCCGGTGTCAAAGCTGTCCAAGCTGCGGTTCAGGCCCAGCAGGTCGTCGCGGCCAATGGTCAGCAGTGCCTTGCCCAGCGGGAAGTTACCCTGTGCGCGAATGTCGTCTCGCAGGGTGCTCACTGCCAGAATTTCTTCCCCGTTTACAAAGTAGTCGATCGGGCGCGGCACGTCGGGGAAGCGCTCAGCCAAAGCGGGCTGCGCACACAGGGCAGCGGCAGATATGAAAATCGGGGCAACAAATTGTTTGAGCATGGCGACTCCTGGTGGCGGCTGAATGTGGCAAATGCGTCATCACCTAGAGTGATACTTTGGTGGTGATGTTGTCCATCGGGCTTACCCTTCGCTCGAAAGTGGTATGCCGAATCATGGCTGCACTCAAATTCGCCTAAGATGGGGTGCCTTTATTCACAGCCATCCAATTGAACAAGCCTGCCGACCAAGATGAATCGCTGAAAGAACTGCCCTACGCGTGGCGGCGTGTGGTTTTGTTCGCCGACAACATGGCGCAAGCCACTGTGGCCGATGCGATTGGGCGTAGCCCGAAACAGCAGCTCACCTGGATCGGCTTGGCTGCGTTGCCCCTGTTGTTGCCTTTTGGGATTCCCGGAATTGCCACCACCCTGGGTTACCTTACCTTTTTGCTCGGTGTGGGTTATGCCTTGGGTTTTGGTGTGCCAATTCCCAAGAAGATCGGTGAAAAGCGACTTCCACCCAAAGCGGCTGGCGTACTCAAGAAGTTTCTGGGAATCTTTATTCGCAGGGTGGCACCCCACAGCAAGCCGAGACTTTTTCTCATGAGTCATCCACGCATGCGGCCCATCAACGGCATGGTGCTGGCATTTGCCGGGCTCACCATGGCCGCACCTGTGCCCTTTGCCTCATTCGACAATGTGTTGCCCGCAGCGGCCATGGTGTGCATTACCTTTGGTTTAAGGGTTCGGGATGGCCGGTTGGTGCTGGCGGGCTATGTTTTCACTGTGCTGGCCGCATTGCTCGTGGTGTTGCTGTGGTGGGGTGGCTATGCCGTGTTTGTGTGGGTTTCAAAGCAACCATGGGCCAGCCAGTGGCTGGGTTGGCTTTTTTCCTGACAAGGCGCAAGCTTGGGCCGGAACTACGCCCCAAGTTCGATAGAATCACAGGAACGCCCTCAATATGGAGCCAAAAATCACCATGACTACCAAACAAACGATTGATTTCTTTTTCGACCTGACCAGCCCTTACAGCTATGTGGCTGCTGAACAAATCGAAGAAATTGCAGCCGCGGGCAATCGCACCGTAAATTACAAGCCCACTTTGCTGGGCTTTGTGTTCAAAAGCACAGGCAACACGGCACCCATGATGAACCCGGCCAAGGGCAAATACTCGGCGAAAGACTTTGCCCGTACCGCGCGCTTCCATGGTTTGAAAATCAACTGGCCCAAGAAGTTTCCGATCAATGCCACCACGGCTTCACGTGCCATTTTGCAGGTGCTCAATACACAGGCTGACAAGGCAGGTGAACTGACCCGCGCCTTGTACAAGGCGTATTTCGTGGAAGGCTTGGACATTACTGAAGACGCAGTGGTTGCCCAGGTGGCCAGCTCGATTGGTCTGGATGGTGCGGCGTTGGTCGAAGGCAGCCAAACCGATGCACTGAAAGAGCAATTGAAAAATGCTGTGCAGGAATCCATTGACGCGGGCATGTTCGGTGCCCCTTATTTTGTGGTGGATGGTGAGGCCTTCTGGGGGCAGGACCGCATGGAGCAATTGCGCCGCTGGGTTGCACAAGGGCCGTTCTGAACATGGGCGTGCTCGATTCCAACAACGTTAAAAACCGCCCTGATTTTGCAGCCAATCAAGCCGCGCTTAAAAAGCTGGTTGACGAACTGAAAGCCAATTTGGCGGTGGTGGCACAGGGCGGCGGCAAAGTGGCTAACGACCGGCACACCGCACGCGGCAAGCTGTTGCCCCGCGAGCGTGTGGCTGGTTTGCTGGATCCCGGCTCGCCTTTCCTTGAACTTGCACCACTGGCAGCATGGGGCATGTATGGTGGCGCCGCGCCCGGTGCGGGGGCCATTGCCGGCATTGGCCGGGTTAGCGGTGTGGACTGCATGATTGTGTGCAACGACGCCACCGTGAAAGGCGGCACGTACTACCCGCTTTCCGTGAAAAAGCACCTGCGTGCGCAGGAAGTGGCGGCCGAGAACAACCTGCCTTGTATTTACCTGGTGGATTCGGGCGGGGCCAACTTGCCCAACCAAGACGAAGTGTTTCCTGATCGCGACCACTTTGGTCGAATTTTCTTCAACCAGGCCAATATGAGCGCGCAAGGCATTGCGCAAATTGCAGTGGTGATGGGCAGTTGCACAGCCGGTGGTGCCTACGTGCCCGCCATGAGCGATGAAGCCATTATTGTGAAAAACCAGGCCACCATTTTCCTGGGTGGCCCGCCCTTGGTGCAAGCCGCCACAGGCGAAATTGTAAGCGCCGAAGAACTGGGTGGTGCCGATGTACACACCCGCCTTTCCGGCGTAGCCGACCACCTGGCTGAAAACGATCAGCACGCTTTGGAAATTGCGCGACGCATTGTGGCCAATTTGGGTCGACCCGAAAAACGTTACCCCTGGGCATTGAGCGAGTCGAAAGAGCCCCTGTACAGCGCTGAAGAAATTTACGGCATTGTGCCAACCGATGCGAAAAAGCCATTCGATGTGCGCGACATCATTGCCCGTGTGGTGGATGGCAGCGAGTTCGATGAATTCAAAGCCCGTTTTGGCAGCACGCTGGTGTGTGGCTTTGCGCGCCTGTACGGTATGCCCGTGGGCATTGTTGCCAACAACGGCATTTTGTTTTCTGAATCCGCCCAGAAAGGCGCGCACTTCATTGAGCTGTGTTGCCAGCGAAAAATTCCTTTGGTGTTTTTGCAGAACATCACTGGCTTCATGGTGGGCAAAAAAGTAGAAAACGAAGGCATCGCACGCCATGGCGCAAAAATGGTGATGGCGGTGGCTTGTGCCAAAGTGCCCAAATTCACCGTGGTCATTGGTGGCTCCTTTGGTGCCGGTAACTATGGCATGTGCGGGCGCGCCTACAGCCCGCGCTTCATGTGGATGTGGCCCAATGCGCGCATCAGCGTGATGGGTGGCGAACAGGCGGCCGGTGTGTTGGCCACTGTGAAGCGCAACCAGATTGAAGCCAAAGGCGGCATTTGGAGCAAGGAAGAGGAAGCCGAATTCAAGGCCCCCACACTGAAACAGTTTGATGAACAAAGCCAACCGTATTACGCCACTGCAAGGCTGTGGGACGACGGCTTGATCGACCCCGCCGACACGCGCCGTATTTTGGGCATGGCCATTTCAGCCAGCCTGAATGCTGACATTCCCGAAACAAAATTCGGCGTGTACAGGATGTAAATGCGCACAACAATAAAAACGGAGACAACGCAATGACTGAGCAGTCGAATGAAAACCCCGTGATTGAAACCCGCAAGGGAAAATCCGTGTGGCTGACGTTGAACCGCCCGCACATTAAAAACGCGATGAATGGCGAAATGATCGCCATGCTGGTAGAAGCATTTCAGCGTTTGGGCAACGACCCGGATACCCGCGCCATTGTGTTGGCAGCGAACGGCGATGCATTTTGCTCGGGCGCCGACCTTGGGTACATGATGCAAATGGCCCAGCAAGCCGCCAGCAACCAGCAAAGCGGCATTACCCTGACCAGCCTGTTCCGTGGCATTGCCGAATGCCCCAAGCCCGTGGTGGCCCGGGTGCATGGCCTGTGCCTTGCGGGCGCCACAGGTTTGGTCAGCGCAAGCGACATTATTGTGGCCAGCAACAATGTGAAATTCAGCCTGCCCGAAGTCAAGCGCGGTTTGATTCCAGCCACCATCAGCCCCTATGTGGTGCAGGCCATGGGTGTGCAGGCCGCACGGCGCTATTTTATCACCGGCGAAACATTCACAGCTGAGAAGGCTTATGCCTTGGGCATGGTGCATGAACTGACCACGCCCGACACGCTGGATGCCAAACTGGAATCCATTCTGGCCGAGCTGGACAGTTGTGCGCCCGATGCCATGGCCGCCTGCAAAAAGCTGGTGCGAGACGTAAGCCGCATGGACATCACCGCCGATGAAACACATGCCGAAGTGGCCGCACGTCTTGCCGCCGTGCGCGGCAGCGCCGAGGCCGCCGAAGGCATGATGGCTTTCATGGAAAAACGCAAACCGAAGTGGGTCGGCTAACAGGGTTATTCAAAAAATGTTCACCAAAATACTGATTGCCAACCGGGGCGAAATTGCCCGCCGAATTAACCGCACAGCGCAGGCCATGGGCATACACACTGTGGCTGTTTATTCCACTGCCGATGCACAAGCACTGCATGTACAGGAGTGCAACGAAGCGGTGTGCCTTGGCGAACCCGAGGCTGCGCAAAGCTACCTGAACATCGAGAAAGTGATTGCCGCTGCAAAGCAAACCGGTGCGCAGGCCATTCACCCCGGTTATGGTTTTTTGTCCGAGAATGCCGCGTTTGCGCAGGCTTGTGCCAATGCGCACATCACATTCATCGGTCCAGGTGTGGAAGCCATTCGAATCATGGGCAGCAAAAGCGAAGCCAAGGCCTGTGTGCAGCCCGCGGGCGTGCCGCTGATTCCCGGTTATTTCGGTGCCGACCAATCGCTGAGCACCTTGCAAACCGAGGCCGAGCGAATTGGCTTTCCGCTGATGATCAAGGCGGTGGCTGGCGGTGGTGGCAAGGGCATTCGCATTGTGAACAATGCAGGCGATTTGCAGGCGGCACTTGAAAGCTGCCAACGCGAAGCCAAAAACGCATTTGGCGATGCCACCGTGATGCTCGAAAAACAAATCATCAAACCCCGCCATGTGGAAGTGCAGGTGTTTGCCGATACCCATGGCAATGTGGTGCATTTGTTCGAGCGTGATTGTTCAGCGCAGCGCCGCCATCAAAAAGTAATTGAAGAAGCCCCTGCGTTTGGTCTCACTGAAGCGCAACGCGAAGCCTTTGGGCGCACAGCGGTACAAGTGGCCAAGGCCGTGAATTATGTGGGTGCGGGCACCGTGGAGTTTTTGCTCGATGCACGCGGCGAGTTTTATTTCATGGAAATGAACACGCGCTTGCAAGTGGAACACCCTGTCACCGAGATGATCACCGGCTTTGATTTGGTGCAGTGGCAAATCGAAATTGCAGCGGGATTGCCTTTGCCCGCCACGCAAGAAACCATTCACATCGATGGCCATGCGTTTGAAGCACGCTTGTATGCTGAAAACCCCGATCAAGGTTTTTTGCCAGCCATTGGCACCGTTGAGTTGTGGGAGGCACCCGATGCGATCGAGTTTCGCACGGGCACCCATGCAGGCAGAACCGCGGGTATTCGCCTCGATTCTTCCATGCGTTCGGGCTTAGCGGTGTCGCCTTACTACGACCCCATGGTGGGCAAGCTGATTACCTGGGCGCCCACCCGTGAAGCGGCGTTGAAAAAACTTGCCGATGCATTGGCGCAATTGCGTTGTGTGGGTGTAAAAAACAACCTGGCATGGTTGCGTAGTTTGTGCTTGCACCCCGAATTCGCAGCCGGTGGCTATGACACAGGGCTGATCGACAGAATGACTGAGCGAACAAACACAGAGCACGGGCAGCAAATTGAGTCAGTCACATTGCAAGCGTTGGCTGGCCTTGCACGCTGGGCTTTGCACCAACATGCGAACAACAAGAACAGCAGCGACCCCCTGGCCATGCTCGACGGGTTTTATTCCAGTGCCCCCCCTTTGCGTGAAGACCGCTGGTTAAACCGCGATACTGCCTTGGCCACCCACACGCATGTGTCGGTTCAAGGGCAGCAGGCGACGATTCAATGCGCAGGTTCCGCTCTGTTTGCAACGCTGACAAATCATGGCCATGGAAGTGGTTTGGCTCGAACCAAAGGCCTTGTCAACACAGGCCCACACGCAGGCAGCCCTTTCGATTTGATTTGGCATGGCGACAACCTCAGCATTCATGTGGGTGCGGAACAAACCAACCTGCACTGGCAAAACCCGGTGCACATTCGCGCCGATCAGGGGCACGACGCACACGGTGTGGCAGCACCCATGCCGGGCAAGGTGTTTGCAGTGTTTGTGAAAGTGGGCGATGCTGTTAAAAAAGGGCAGCCCTTGATTGGTCTGGAGGCCATGAAAATGGAACACACGCTGAACTCCCCTTGCGATGGTGTGGTGCAAGCCATTCCACACCCCGTGGGTGATCAGGTGACCGAGGGCACCGAGCTGATTCATTTTTCTGAAGACACGAATTCAAAATGAGCATGATCAAACTTCCAGCCCAAGTGACCTTGGTTGAAGTGGGCCCCCGCGATGGCCTTCAAAATGAAAAAACGCCCATTTCCACCGCAATCAAGGTGGAGCTGTGCAAACAGTTGATTGAGGCGGGTATTCGCCGGCTGGAAGCTGCGGCTTTTGTGTCGCCGAAGTGGGTGCCGCAAATGGCCGACGGTGCCGATGTGTTGGCAGGGCTGCAAGCCATGAACGAGTTGCAGGGACGTACCGTGTCTTATTCCGCTTTGGTGCCGAACCTGAAGGGCATTGAAGCTGCCATCGAGGCGGGTGTGCAAGAGGCGGTGGTGTTCACCGCTGCGTCTGAGGCATTCACTCAAAAAAACATCAACTGCACCATTGCAGAAAGCATTGAGCGATTCAAACCCGTGGCTGAACTGGCGCGCGCGCACAATATTCATTTGCGCGGCTCTATTTCATGTGCTCTGGGTTGCCCGTATCAGGGCGAAGTGCCCGTTCAAAGCGCCGCCGAGGTGGCCTTGCGGCTTCGCGATATTGGTGTGCAAGAATTTGATGTGGCCGACACCATTGGTGTGGGCACGGCCTTGCGTGTTAGCCAGGTGTTTGAAGCCGTTGGCTACAGCGTGGGCCTGCAACATGTGGCAGGCCATTTTCACGACACCTACGGACAGGCTTTGGCCAATATTTTGGCAGCCTTGCAGTTGGGTGTTTCAACATTCCACAGCTCGATTGCCGGGCTGGGTGGTTGCCCGTATGCCAAGGGGGCAACCGGCAACGTAGCCACTGAAGACGTGGTGTACCTGTTGCAGGGAATGGGCATTGAAACCGGTCTGAACCTGAACAAACTGGTGCAAACCGGCGCATGGATTTCCGGCAGTATTGGCAAGCCCTACATAAGCCGTGCTGGCCGTGCGGTGTGGAATAAACTGAATCAGGAAACACAAGCGTAAAGCGCGTTGCCAGACCGGCCTATTTTTTGCGCAATCTTGGAATGGCCATGAACACTGCCACACCTTGCCCCTGGCTGTTTCGCCCTGTGTAAAGTTCAATGCGAATGGCTTTGGCCCGAATTTTCATGTGAGCAAGGCCGCGCCCACGGCCCAGCGTGTTGTGGGGCATGCCCACGCCATTGTCGCTAATGTTCAATAACACCTTGTCCTCGGTTTCAGCCCACCGAACACTTAATTCAATTTTGTTGGCTTTGGCGTGTTTCAGGCTGTTTGCGAAAACTTCCTGCACAATTCGCAGCAAATCGAACAGGTCGCGAGAACTGTAACCTTCCAGTTTTGGAATGTCCGCGACACTCCACAGCAAGTTCACGCCGCTGGCTTTCAGGCGGCGCTCGTAGCGCCACCGGAAGTTGCCCAGCAGAGCAAGCAAATCATCGCTTTGGGGATCAAGGGAATCAATCGCCATACGCAAATCGTCCAGGCATTCCTGCAGCACATCGCGCATTTCATCCTGACCCAATGGCTTGGTCTCACTCAGGTTCAGGGCTGACACCAAACTGGAACCCACGCCGTCGTGAATGTCTTGCATGATTCGCCGGCGTTCGTCGTCTTGTGCGCGTTGCTGCTCAATTTTTCGCAGTAAATTGAATTGGCGAAATAGCTGCTGTTCGCGAATGGCCAACTCGGAATTCAGCGAGTCGTTGGAGGTTTTCAGTTCTTGCAACAAAGCGCGATAGCGCCTGAAAATAATCCAGCAGGCTGATACAAAGAGCAAAATGCCGGTGTACTGCGACAACAGGATTGACTCAATCGGCAGCAAGTTCAGCATGGTGGCCAAATCACGAATGCTGAGCAGTACAAACAACAGGGAGCTGCAACCCAGAATGGCCCCTTCAAAATTGCGTGTACGCCAGGAATGGCTCAACAACAGCACATTCAATATAAACACCACAGGAATGACCGGCAGCAACAGCCAAAAGGTGAAGTTCAGGATTTGATCGCTACCCGCAGCGAAGGTAATCAGCGACACCGCCACTGCGTAAGCCAGCAGACCCTTGGGAATCCAGATCCAGCCCAGGTGCATGTAGCGAATCAGGAATAGCCCGTACAGGCAGGCAAACCAGGCATGCAGGCTGTGCACCAACTGGCCCCACTGTGCATGGGGTAGGGGAATCCAGTCCATGAAATAGCCCGTGTTGCGAACGGCAAATACAATCACGGCAAGACTCAAGAACAAGAAACCTTCCTGTTCCCGAAAAATTCTCGCGAACACCAGCAGCAACAGACCACTGACAAAAGCCACAAGGGTGGCCAGCATGGACCCAGTGACCTGCCACCGGTATGACGATTCATACATGGGTTCGAGCAATTGCCGAGGCCCCATCCAAACCCGGCCCAAACCACTGCGGTAGTTCTTGTAGCCCGCTACCTGAATCAACAAGGTGTTGTTGCCGGGGGTGAGCAGGTCGGGTGAAAACTGAAACAGATAAGGGTAATTCCAGTGCCGGGTAATTTCACCTTCCAGGGTGCCCAGTCCGCCGATCCAGTGGCCATTCAGGTAGGCGTGGGCATTCATGATGGCCTTGGGCATGAATACAGAATCGGGGGCTGGTTTGTCCGGATCAAGCTGAAAATCAATTTGATACCAGCCTTGCCCTTCAAACCCGGGTTGGGTGACATCCCAAGAGTCGGGTAGCACCACGGTTTTTTTCGTATTCAGCGACATGACGTCTGCAGCGCTAAGCGTGGCGTCGTTTGAGAACAGCACTTTGGCCTGTTCAAACAAATGGGCTTGTTGTTCGGTGTTGGCGTTGCCCAAGGCGGGTAACGGGGCTTTGAATGTTCCCCACAAGGCCACTGCCAAGGTGAGCAGAAAAAGAAGGGAGAAACGCCAGGAAAACAGGCGATCAGTGATTTCCGGATTCGGACTCAAAGGTCAAGAAGCCCCAACAGGGTGGCTTCATACACCGCCTCAGACCGGCTGTGCACGTGCAGCTTCTTGTAGATACGCTTCACGTGGGTGGCCACTGTGTGGGTAGAAATTCCCATTTGCGCTGCAATTTCCTGCGCAGTGAAACCGCGGGCTACTTGTTGAATTACTTTCAATTCGCGGTCTGTAATACTGCAGGCTTTTTGTGATTCATCCTGCCCGGTTTTTGCTTGTGCAAAGTCGTTTTCTGCAGGCCGTGCTGTTTGCATTTTTGACAGCAACTGCCGAGCAATCAAGGGGCTGATGGGCGAGCCACCGTTGGCCACTTCAAGAATGTGCTCAATCAACTCGTCGTTTGAATAATCTTTCAGCAGGTAGCCGCTTGCACCCGCCTCAAGACTTCTCACCACATGGTCTTCATCACCAAAAGCGGTAATCACCAGGCACTCTGTTTCGGGTTTGTGTTTGCTTAGCCATTCAATGACTTCAATGCCCGATGAGTCCGGTAAACCCAGGTCAATCAGGGCTACCTTTGGGTTGGTCATGAACAACAGGGAGTACGCGTCCTGAACTGAGCTGGCCACACCCAGCAATTTTAATTGTGGGGAGGAGTCGATCACACGGACCAAGTGGTCTTGCGTGGCCGGTTCGTCCTCGACCAAGATCACGCCGATTGGCTTGGCTTCAAAGTGATCAAGGTCTCGCGCGTTCATGATTTGCCGGTTTAAGTGTCCAAAGGTAATCTGAGCAGAAAGCGGGTACCTTGCCCAGCTTCGGTGGTCATTTCGATACTGCCACCCAAAGCAGCCGCACGTTGTTTCAGGTTTTTAAGGCCCCTGCCATGCTGGCTTCTTTCCAGCACAAATCCTACGCCGTTGTCTTGAATCTGAACACCCACATATTTTGGTCCCCTGGAAACATGCAGGCTGACTTCGCTGGCATTGGCATGCTTCAAAATATTGGTAAAAATCTCTTGAACAATGCGCAAAACATGCAGGCAGTTGCGGGCATCCAGGTAAGGAATGGGCGGTATGTCTTCATCAATCACCCAATGCAGCCGTATGCCTGCACTGCGCATATTGTCGGCGATCCGGTAGCGAAAAGCGCCCAGCAAGGTGGTGAGGTCCTGTTCAATCGGTTCCAGCGAGTCGATTGTTAGCTGCAAATCCCGCAACCCGGATTCAAGCAGGTTCAAGGTGTTTTTCCGATTGAAGTTGGAGGACTGCAAATGGTGAATTGCAGCCACCAGGTGGGCCCCCAGGCCATCGTGCATGTCGGCCATCAAGCGTTGGCGCTCGGCCATTTTTACTTTCTCTTCATCAATTTTCTGCATGCGTAGGTACTGCGTTGCCAATTCGACTTCGCGTTCCATCAGCCTGTTTTGCAGCGTTTCATTGAAGCTGTCGGATTCAGCCAGTAAACCGCTGTAGCGATCAATCAAGAAGTAGCTCATGGCCAAAAACATGGCAATGCCCATGTATTGGTTCAGAAAATAACCGTCAAATGCCAAAATACCTGCGAGAAACAGGAGGTCAGAGGTGCTCAGGGCCATGTAGCAGAGCAAACCGAATCCGAAAGCGTGCGGCGCCAGGGATTGTTTGCTGTTTCCGTACCGCACCAGCAGTATCACGTTCCAGCTGTACATGCACAAACCGAGAATGCCGTAGTAACCCACCAGGCGCAGCGCCCAGTTTTCATTGATGGTTAGCAACACCGGAAAACTCAGGGAGTAAGCCCACCATATTTTCCATTCCAGCCTTTGTTTGGGTACCCGGCAGTAAAGCAGTATCAGCAATACAATTGTGCTGGCAAATACCAACAATCCGCCTTGGGTAATCTGGATCCACAAACCGTGTTCAAATGGCGGCACGGTGGTCAGAAATGCAAGGTTCCGAATGCCCCACAGAAAACAGGTGGCGGCAAGCAGCATGAGCAGTCCGCTGCGGGTTTTGCCCATACCGATCAGTATGGTCAGCACAATGCCGGCACCCAACACAAAGGCGGTGCTCAGGTAGACCGAAGTCACCTGAACCTCGTAACGTGAACGGTAGGCTTCGCGAAGGTTTTCATCGGAGCCGAGCCAAATGGTGGACAAGCCAGCCAGGTAGTCGGGAAAGGCGCGCACTTGAATGGCCAGGGTGTTTTGCCCCAGTTTTAGTACATTGGCCCCAAGGTTCACTATTTGCGGGCGATTCCAGTTTCGCTCGGCAAACTCACCGGTCATCGGGCCGTAAAACCCAATGCGCTCACCATTCAAGTACACCTCCGCATTCATGGCAAAGCGCGGAATGTACAGCGCCTCAATACGACTCTCGGGTAACACATCGAAATCCAGCTCATACCAGTAAAATCCGCCAGGGCCGCGCAGCATGTCGTCAATTCTGTGGGGCAGCTGTACCACGGGTGCGGTGGCCAAGTGCGCAGGTGGCTCGGTTTGGTAGTCAGTGTGCGCAGCAAAGCGCGCCATGGTTAATTCAATGGCACTGGGATCGGTTGGCGTGGCTTTGGCGATTTGGTAATACAGCACGGCCGCGCCACACAGTGCAATCAGCATGGCCAATGCATAAAACAAAGCAAGTCGTTTTGCCCAGTTGTATGTGGGCGTCAGTGGTGCGCTCGCCATTGTTTCAGCAGTCTTTCAGATTGATCAAACCCAAAGCGTTGGCGCGATGAACCGCACTGGTGCGGGAATTCACTGCCAGCTTTTTGTAAATACGTTTGACGTAGGTGCTGATGGTGTTGATGGACACGCCCAGAAGATCGGCGATTTCCGCTTGCATGAAACCCTTGGCCACCATTTCCAGCACTTGCTGTTCCCGCTCTGACAAGGGTGTGAATGCGTGATTCACCGTGGCTTTGCTGGTAGGCAGTTGGTCTGGGGTGGACACGCCGCGAAAACGGTTCAGCAGTCGCCGTGCAATCACCGGGCTAATTGGTGATCCACCAGCGCGCAGTTGTTTCAAACGATCAAGAATGTCGGCAGTGCGTGTGTCTTTGGTCAGGTAACCTGTGGCCCCGGCTTCGATACTGGAAATAACATGTGATTCATCACCAAACACGGTCAGCACCATGCTTTCGCAGCCGGGCATGTGTTGGTGAATGTGGGCAATCAATTCCAGGCCACTGCCATCGGGCAAGCCCAGGTCAACCAGCACCACCTCGGGTTGCAATTCGTTGACCACGGCCATCGCTTCCCTTAGCGTATAGGCCTGACCGACCAGGTGCAACTCAGGGTGGGTTTCAATGGCCAGTCGCAGTGCTTGCTGAATTCGGTCATCGTCGTCGACCAGCATGACGCGGATGGTCTCTTGTCCAATTTCTGTTCGGCTTTGTATGTTCATTGGATCAGTTGGTTGACTTCAATAATCGGCATCATCACCGCCAGCACAATCAATAACACAATCAGGCCCATCACCAAAATAAGTATGGGCTCCATCAGGCTGGTCAGCCACATGGCCTTGCGTTCTACCTCGGTGCGCTGACTTTCCGAGGCACGTTCCAGCATAGCAGCCAGTTGCCCGGTGGCCTCGCCGCTGGCGACCAGGTGGGTCAGCACGGGCGGAAACAAACCGCTTTTGCCCATGGCTTTGCTCAGGCCGCTGCCTTCTTTCACGCGCTCTTGTACATCGACCATGGCCAGTTGCAAGGCGCTGTTACCCAATGTGCGGTTGGCGGCAGCCAGCGCCTTCAAAATGGGAACGCCGCTGCCCACCAAAATGGACAGGGTTGAGGCCAGGCGCGCTGTATTCACTGCACGAATAAAGGGCCCCACCACAGGAATAGTCAGCACCGTTTCATCAAATCTTAGTTTGAAGGCTTTGTTTTTCAGTGCGTTGCGAAACAGGTAAACAGCGATCGCAATGATCAAAGCCATCAACCAGCCCCAATCGCGCAGCAGATCCGACAGCGCAATCATCACCACGGTGATTGTCGGCAATTCCTGATTGCTGTTTTCAAACACCGACACCACTTGCGGCACCACATAGGTCAGCAGGCCGATCACCACCATCAAGGCGACCAAGGTAACAATTGCCGGGTAAATAAATGCAGCGCTTACTTTTTGCTGCAAAGCCTGGCGAGCCTCCAGTGCGTCGGCCAGTTTGGACAGTACGCCGCCCAGGTCGCCGGTATTTTCGCCAGCGGCCACAGTGGCCACGTACATTTCGGGAAAGGCTTTCGGGTACTGTGCCAAGGCTTGGCTTAGTGGTGTGCCGGAAACAACTTCGGAACGAATGCTGTTAATGCGTTCACGAATCAGGGGTTTTTCAGCCTGCTCCACCAGTGCGGCCAAGGCTTGCGCCAGCGCCAGGCGGGCTTGCAACAGGCTGGCCAGTTGGCGGGTCATCAGCACCACTTCACGGTTGCTCAATTCCCGATCAAAGCGGCCCGCTTTTTTGCCGGTCATTTTGGCGCTGCCCACCTCAACGACTTCAATGGGTGTCATGCCTTGCATGCGCATTTGGTTGCGCGCAGCCCGAGGGGAATCGGCTTCCATCGAGCCTTTGACTGTTTTACCTTGGGCGTTTAACGCCTCGTATCGAAAAACTGCCATGGGTTTTTAGTCTCGCGTCACTCGAAGCAATTCTTCAAGCGTGGTGGTGCCGCCTTCAACCCAGCGTTGGCCGTCTTCACGCATGTTCTTCATGCCTTTGGCCTGCGCACGCTGGCGCATTTCTGCTTCTGAATTTTCATTGTGCACCATGGTGCGCAATTCATCGTCGATGGTGAAGAGCTCGTAAACGCCGGTGCGGCCAATGTAACCGGTGTGCCCGCATTGGTCGCAACCGTTGGCATGCCAGTGGGTGTGGCCCTGTTCATCTACCGTGCTGGTCTTGCAATTCGGGCAAAGCCTGCGCACCAGGCGCTGGGCCAACACGCCCAACAGGCTTGAAGACAGCAAGAAGGGTTCTACACCCATGTCGACCAGGCGGGTTACCGCACTGACCGAATCGTTGGTGTGCAAGGTGGCCAAAACCAAGTGGCCCGTCAGCGAGGCTTGTACCGCAATTTGTGCGGTTTCCAGGTCTCGGATTTCACCAATCATGATCACATCCGGGTCTTGGCGCAAAATCGCGCGCAAGGCCTTGGCAAAGGTCATGTCGATTTTGGCATTCACCGGGGTTTGGCTAATGCCGGGCAAATCGTATTCCACCGGGTCTTCTACGGTCATCACATTGGTGGTGGAAGAATCGATCCGCGACAGTGCCGCATACAGTGTGGTGGTTTTACCGGAACCCGTTGGGCCAGTTACCAAAATGATGCCGTGCGGCATATTGCACAGGCGGTCCATTTCTTTCAAGGTGTGCTCGGGCATGCCAAGGCGGCTCAGTTCAAGCCGACCCGCTTCTTTGTCAAGCAAGCGCAGCACTGCGCGTTCGCCATGGCCTGTGGGCAGCGTAGAAACCCGCACGTCCATGGGTTTGCCGCCAATGCGCAGGGTGATGCGGCCATCTTGGGGCAGGCGTTTTTCAGCAATGTCCAGGCTGGCCATAATCTTGATGCGGGAAATCAGCGCCGAGTGCAATTCACGGCGAGGTTGCAGCACATCGCGCAATGTACCATCCACGCGGAATCGCACAGCCGAATGCGTCTCAAACGCTTCAATGTGAATGTCGGATGCGCCATCCCGGCTGGCTTGTGTCAGCAGCGCATTGATCATCCGGATAATCGGTGCGTCGTCCTCGGTTTCCAGCAAGTCTTCCACGGCGGGAATGTCTTGCATCAACTGGTCAAGGTCCAGGTCGCCAGCCACTTCATCGGCCACGGCTGCCGCACTTGTTTCCTGGCTGGAATAGGCCTGGTTGATTGTTTTTTCCAGCACCACTGCGTCTTCGCAAAACACCCAGTCAATGGGGCAGGGCGCCACGCGTTGCGCTTCAATCAGTGCATGGCTGGGCGTGCGCGGGCTAAACGCCAGGCGCCATTGCTCGGCATGTGCATCAAGGCACAACACCTGGTTTTGACGCGCAAAGCCATAGTGCAGGCGGCCAACAGTTTGTGGGTTGAAGCGCAACTCACTCAAGGCCTGTTACCCCCGCTGGGCGCGGTGCCCGGGCTAGAGCTCGTGTTGTTGCTATTGGTGCCACCACGAACGATTCGCCCACCATTTGAACCCACATCGGGGTTGCTGCTGCTTTCAGCCGCGCGCGGAATCACCAGAATCCGGTTGCTGGGCGTCAGGTTGATGGAATCACCATTGTTCTGCGTCGGGGCCACTGAATTGGGGCGTGCCACATCGGCCGGGCGGCGGCTTGGCAACACAGGCGCTTCCATATTCGGTAAGCCAAACCGGCGCTCGGGCTGGTTCTCTTGTTGCAACTGGCGCATGTAATCGTATCGGTTGGTCACAATGCTTTGGGCCTGGTCTTCATTTCGAACCACCACGGGGCGCAAAAACACCATCAGGTTGGTTTTCTGGCGACGGCGGTTGTCGTAGCGGAAAAACTGCCCCAGCACAGGCACATCGCCCAGGCCCGGCACTTTTTCCTCGTTGCCGGTTACCCGGTCTTCAACCAGGCCACCCAGCACAATGATGTTGCCGCTCTCAACCAGCACATTGCTTTCAATGGACCGTTTGTTGGTGATAATGCCCGACACATTGGTGCTGTCCACCACCGAACTGACTTCCTGAAAAATACCCAGCTTCACGATACCGCCTTCCGACACCTGCGGTTTTACACGCAAGGTCAGGCCCACGTCTTGTCGCTCAATGGTCTGGAACGGGTTGACCGTGGCGCCGTTGCCACCGCTGTTGGTGAATTGCCCGGTAATGAAAGGCACGTTCTGGCCGATCACGATTTTGGCTTCTTCGTTGTCCAGCGTCAGAATATTTGGCGTTGAAAGAATGTTGGCGTTGGCTTTGCTTTCCAGTGCGCGGGCCAAAAAGCCCAAATTGGAAATGGTGCCAATGCCGGGAATGTTCACTTGCCCATCAATAACCCCGATGTTCAAGCCTCGGCCCACTGATCCCAAATTGGCAGCTGCACCCAAGATATTGCTGCCCGAGCCGGGTGCGTTAAAGTTGGTTCCACCAATTACGCTGACTCCGTCACTTCCAACACCGGACAGGCCTTGAAACTGAATGCCGAACTCGGCTGCTTTGTCGGTGGACACTTCAACAATCAGTGACTCCACAAACACCTGCGCGCGGCGAACATCCAGTTTCTCAATAATCGAACGCAGGTTGCGATAAATCGGTTCAGGCGCGGTAATGATCAGCGAGTTGGTCGACGGATCTGCCTGCACAATGCCACCGTTGTTCAAGTCCACATTGCCTGAAGCCGCGCTAAGTTGTCCGCTGGACGTGCCGCCACCCAGTGAGGAACCCAAACTGCTTCCGCCCCCCAGGCCTGGGCTGCCGTTGGTGATGTTGCGGGTGCTGTTGTTTGATGAGTCGCCCAGCCCACCGGCCAGGCCGCCACTGGACTGCGAACTCAGGCCAGACGAGCTGTTGTCGGAAATCGGGCTGCTGCTTAGTACCGCCTGCAATGTTTTGGCCAACTTGGCGGCTTCCGCGTTTTTCAGGTAAACCACCCACACATTGCCGGGCTGCTTCGTGGGTTGATCCAGTTTGGCAATCAGGGCTTTGGCCAAATTCAAGCGTGCCTTACTGGGTGTGCGCAACAGCAGTGAATTGGTGCGTGGGTCTGCCATCACTGACAAACGTTGGCCAGCATCCACTGCCGCACCGGTTCCCCGGTTTCCTTCGTCCAGCATGCGGGCCAGGATCGCTGCCAGGTCCACAGCCAGCGCGTGTTCAAGGGGCACCACCTCCAGGTCGCCAGAATAGGGGCCATCGATACTGGCAATAATGCGGGCGATTCGCTGCAGGTTGTCTGCGTAATCGGTGATCACCAGGGTGTTGTTATTGGGGTAGGCCGCAATGGTGTTGTTCGGTGCAATCAGCGGGCGCAGCACGGGTACCAGTGCCGTGGCCGATTCATAGTTCAACTGAAAAACCTGGGTCACAATGGCATTGCCGCTTTGGTTCATGGCCTTGCGTGGGTCCACGCTTTCAGCCTGTACTTTTGCATCGTTCTCGGGCAATACGCGTGCCACACCGCCGCTTTCTACAATTGTAAAACCTTGCAGGCGAAGCGCTGCCAACAGGGCATTTTTCGCATCTGCGGCACTCAAGGGTTCAGGTGAAACCAGGGAAATGGTGCCACGTACACGCGGGTCCACCACAAAGGTTTGATTGGTAAACGAGCCGATTGCACGCACCACGGCGTCAATGTCGGCGTTCACAAAGTTCAATGCAAATTTGTCTTCCTGGCTGTTTTGCACCCGTGCCGTGCTTTGCAGGCTCAGGTTTTGTGCATGGCCTGCAACACCCAACCCAAGGCCCATAGAAGCCAGCGCAATACTCAAAAGCGAGCGTTTCATTTGTCCCATGCGTGCAGTGTTCAAGCTCACTGTTCCTTTTATTTTTGCTTCTTTCATCAAAATACACCCAAGCGATAGCGATCGCCTTCAAGTCTTCCCATCTGGCTGAGCAATCCAGTCAACGCGTCTTTGCTGCGTTCTTGTGCACTGGCATACCCATTGAATACAAATCGTTGTCCGTTTGTCCACTGGCCAGTTCCCTCCAACATCAAGGGGCCTTTGGCGGTCGCCAGTGTCATGTCTATTCTTGTATCAGGGTTTCCTGTCACGGTGATGACATATTCGCCCAAGGGCCTGATGCTGGCTAGCGCGGATTGTGCGTCCAGCCATTTCAAGGTGGCATTTACTGCCTTGCCACTTTCCCAGTCAAGCCAGCTTAACTGCAACAGGCCCTCGGGTCGAATGGTATTGAATGGCGCCCCGGTTGCGCCCAGCCAGGCTGCGGGCAAGCGAAGTTCGCCACCTTTGACAGTAATACCTGCGCCATTGAATCCCAGATGCAAAGGTTGCACGAATTTTGGATGCTCGATGGCGATTGCAAGCCAGTTTCCGTCAAGCCCAATCTTGAGTTGCCACTGCACAGGCTCGGGTATCGAGTACAAGCGGGAACCATCAGAAAGACCCAATTGCATTTTCCCGGCCCACACGGAGCCACTGCTACTCAACACACGCACCTTGCCGCCACTGGCCGACTCAATGTTGTCGGATATCGCATACACCGGGTAATTCCAAACCAGCACCACCAGGGCAAGCAATACAAATGGCCACCCGCTACGCCAAAGCTTCATCGCGGCGTGCCCGTATTTCCCTGCGCGGCTGGCAGAAAGGTGACATAACCTTTCAGTACACCTGCTTCCGGCTTTTCCACTTCAGCCACGTTCATGTTGATGCTTGAAATAGATTCTGCCCGCGACAGCCAGGCCAGAAAACCGCTGGCCGACACATTGTTGAACTCCACACGAATGTCACCTTCTTCGGTGCGAACAAGTGTGGTTTGCTCAGCAATTCCCTGTTCCTCCAGCAGTTGCTGCAGGCGGGCTTGCAAATCGCTTTCTGGCACCACCACGCGCGATCTTGCACCGCGTAGCGCATCCAGGTCTTCGGCGGCACGCATTACCTGGCCGGCTTTGTCCACCAGTGCTGCTTGATTGGCGGGCCCTTGTTGCACCGTCAGCAAGGCGGGTTCAATCAAAACAAACCAGGCAATCAACACGGCAGCAAGTGCACCGCCGTAAGTCACCAGTTTTCGTTCGCGGCCATTGAGCTGGTCGAGTTGGGCCTGTGCCTTGTTCAGCAAATCATTTGGTTTCATCGCGCAACCCCCTTCTTCACCTGCAACACAGGCAAATTGGATTGCGCACCGATCAACCACTTTGCGTCCAGTCTTCGCGCTTTCAGTTTTTGCAGGGCCGCGCCTTGCTGGTCCTCGGAAATATTGGCATTGAACCGAACATTCAGTGTGTTCTCAGCCCAGGCAAAATCGACCATGCTGTTAAACGGTGCCTGCTCCATGGCCAAGCCCACCTCGTGTAGCAGGGCGCTTGCACCTTGGGCGTTGCTGGTGTCGAGCCCGGCGTTCAGGTTGCGTTTTTCACGTTCAATCAACAACAAGGGGTCAGCCACCATGGGTGTGTTGGGCAGTGCTTTCGCATAGCTTTCGGCAATTTGGGCTTCAATTGCGGCATTGGCACTTTCAACCTTGAAGGCCAGTGCATTCAAGCCCAGTACTGCAACGAACAATAGCGTCAAGGCTGGTGCAAGCAGTTTACGAAGACCCGCCTGATTCGCCATGGGGCGCATGCCCATTTTGCGAAGTTCATCTGCATTCAGCAAACTTTTGTTCAGCAATCGGGGCAATGGTTCTGTGGGCGCGCGTTCCGCAGCCCGAATTTTATTTTCGCCCAAGGCGCCATCGACCTGCTTGCCAAGCCAGGCATAGTCGGTGTTGTTCAACTCAATCACTGGGGAACCCAGCAGTTGCAGGCGGCGTTGCAGCATTACCTTCAATACCGCCGGTTGGGCAGCGGGAGTCAACAGTGGCGTGTCGATGCCGTCGAGCAAAATGAAATCCTGCCCACTCAACCAGGCGGCCCCCTCGCTGCCGGTGCGTTCCCGCAAAGTCTCGCAACTCAGCCCGGCCAACTTCAACTTTTGTTGTGCGCAGGCACTCACAATGCTGCGTGCCCGGATTTTTCCCAACACGGCAGCCAACTTCGCACCGCCAGTGTGGTTGGGCAGGTTCGCCCAAAGGCTTACATGGTTTTCCTCTGGCTCGTTCAACAGGTAGGGCTCGACCAGAAAAGGCAGTGCCTCTTTCAGCTTGTTGCCGCTCAATTTTGGGGGTACCACGGCAAACAGGCCCACTTCTGTGGGGTTGACCAGCACCAGGCAGGGCAGGTCTTTCGGCAGTTTGTTCAGCGCTTCTTCGCCACCGTGCAGTTTGTCGCCATTTCTGGCCAGTACTTCATAGCGCAGCCGAATCATGCGGCCTTCTTCTTCCGCGCGGGTTTGGTCCAGGGCTTTGGGCCACCAAATCACCAACAAGGGTTGGTTGTTATTCAATTATTGTCTCCACATCACATACACGCGCTGGTCTCGTCGCTCGAGCAGGGCCCGGGTTCGAATCAACGCCTCCTCCACCTGCGCAGTACCTTCCACCAGGAAGAAATTGCTGCTCACGGTTATTAAATCATTGTTTATGGTCACATTCGCATTCAAGGCAGCCCGAATATCCGCCACATTGCGGAAAGTGACCCTTTCACGTTGAGCCAGCAACCGTTGTGCATCGCTAAAACTCATCTCTTCTACTACCGCGTAAAGCACCTCGGCAGATGCAGTATTGGCATTCACCTGGCTTGCCTGGGGCAAAATCACCACATAGGGGCGAAGCTGATTCCATGTGTCTTCTGAAATGCCGTACTTGCCCCGAAACTCCTCCCACCGCAAAGCAGGTTCAATGGGCAGCGCGTTTGGATCAATGCCCTGTTCTTCAGGATTGGCCAGCTTGGGCATGAACATGGTGCTTAAGGTTTGTACTAACAAATTGCGCTGGTCTGCGGGCACACTGAGCAGGTCGCTTAGCTTGGTAAAGCCCGCCAGCCAGGTCTTTTGGCGGGAATTGTCAGCGCCCAGATTGCGCAGGTTAAATCGGCCCTGCGCGTCTTCAATTCGGCCTGTCAACACCACCTCGCGGTCATCCACGTCAGTCGCATTTTCTTCTTTGCGCATCAAGCCTTCATTGATGCGGCTCTCAGCCAGTGGAACCGCCCAAGGTTCGGTCAGCGTGTCAGTGGTCGACACCCGGCCATCTTCACGCAAAATAACTCGGGCCCAGTCCACGCCACTGCGGCTAACAGCATCCGCCTGGTCTCGGGCGGCAGCCACTGAAATGGTTTTGGCGGTTGCAAACAGATTCCAGATCAACGGGCTCACTGCCAGGGTGCACAGCACCACAATGAACAGTGCCATGACCACTGCGGCGCCTTGTTGCCTGTGTTGTAGCGCGTGTTGCATCAATACACCCCACCTGTCAGAAATACCCGCGTAACCACCTGGTTGTTGGGCTGTGTCAAACTGATTTCAACGGCCCGTACCAGGCTTTGTAAAGCCTGTCCCGTCGTCGTGCCAGGTGTTCCGGGGTTCTCACCATCATCCCCTGCAGGGGGTTGGGCTGTTGGCGTGCCGGTGTTCAACTGCAGTGCAGGGCCCTGCAATTCAAGGTCAGTGCGTTCCTGCACCACATGGTTGCCAAACACCACTGGGCTGCTCCAGCCACCCGGTTCCCGTAGCAAGCGCACTTGCATGCCCCGGGTGGCAATGGGTTCGCTAATTGATGCTTGGTCTGGGTTGGACGGGCGGCGGGCAATTCTCAACAGCGTGGCGCCGTCGAGTACCCATTCCACACGTTCACGATAGGCAGGTTCGCTGGTGTTGCGTTGGGTAAACTGAATGAGCAAGCCGTTGCCTGTCACCTCAATCAAATCGCCCTCAGGCGTGGGCCCATTCAGTGTCAATTCAAGGGCAGCAAGGTCTTTTTCCAATTGGGAAAACACGGCTGTCACGGTTTGCACCTGTTCATCCACAGCAGTCACCCGACCGGCCGAGCGGAGTACCTCCTGCAAACCCTGCCAGGACAAAATCGAAATCACCGACACGATTCCCAATGCAATCAGTACCTCGAGTAACGTAAAGCCTTGGGCTTTTTGCTTGCTCATGGCGCACTGCTCAAGAAAATCACCAAACGAGCCAACTGGTTGCCCTTGTCGCCTTCAAATGCGTCTAGAACCTGAATTTCGACCCGACGAAAATTTGGATTGGGCGTATTGGAAATGTCGACCCGACACACAAAACGGAAATTGCCCTGTGGGCAGGCGTGCTGTGCGGTTTGGGCGCTGGGGAAAACGCCTGACACGCGAATAAAGTTGGCCGCATTTTTCGCGCTCCATTGCGCATACTGCCGCTTGATCATTTCATCTTGCTGAATGTTCAAGTTGCCAGCGGCTTTCAGGCATGCGATCAAGGCGACGGCAATAATGGTCATGGCCACCAGTGCTTCGATCAAGGTAAAGCCACGTTGCTGCTTCATGGGTTCTGGTTGTTCCGGTTCAACACCCTGATGGGTTTGCCCACCTTGAACACGCCACTGGCCTGGCTTTCTAGCACCACCTGTACCTCGTTTCGTTGAAGAACAATGGCCTGGCGTTTCAGGCCTGTCTGGCTTTCCAGGGTCAGAAAGCGGTTTTCAAGTCCCTCGTTGATCAAGGTTACTTTAAAAGGGCCGTTGTCCCACTGGCGCGGCCGCAACAGGGGTTCGGTCGTCACAGGCACCCAGCGGCTGCCCGTGAATTCCTCGAAGGCATAGCCCTCATCGCCCGCAACAAAACGAATGTCTTTGGATTTGAGAAGCGATTCTTGCTGCGCAATCCGAAGAAGCTGTGCCAGTTTCTTGGCGTCTGACTCCAGGTAATTGGAGTCGCCAGGGGTGCCGCGCACTACAATAAGCCCAGCGGCGATCGACAAAACGACGATCACCACCAGCAGTTCAAGCAGGGTAAAACCCTGCTTAGAGGCTCCAGGAACCAATGTCGGCATTCACGCCCTCGCCGCCGGCCTTGCCATCTGCGCCAAAGCTCATTACATCCACTTCACCGTTAATGCCCGGGCTCAAAAACTGGTAGCTGCTGCCCCATGGGTCAACCGGCAAACGAGACAAATAGCCGCCCTGTTTGTAGTTGCGTGGCACTGGTTCTGTGGTGGGGGCGGTAACCAAAGCCTGCAGGCCTTGTTCCGTGGTGGGGTATCGGCTGTTATCCAGGCGGTACAGGTTGAGCGCCTGCATAACGGACGCAATGTCTTGCTTGGCCGCAACAGCGCGGGCCTCGTCAGGGCGTCCCATGATCTTCGGAACCACCAGCGTTGCCAGAATTCCCAGAATAACGACCACAACCATGATTTCAATCAGGGTAAAACCCTTGTTTGATTTTTTGCTTTGAAGCGAATTTAGTTTTTTCATATACAACCGTAGAGAAGATCCAGAATTATCCTTGTCGAAGGTTACACCTATTTTATGAATATTTGACAGCAGCCCGCCTCACCCTTGCCACCAGCACAACAACCCCCTTGCTTTCGGGTAACCAGTAAAACCATTATCTTTGTCACGTAAATAGGGTCTTTCGTAGGTGTTCTTGCATGAGCATACTGCTGGTGTGGGTGATTCATATCACCGACAACCCTTGAAGCATGGCTTAAAAACCGGGCACCCTTGCGGGTTGTCCGGTTTTTTTTTGAATTTCTGCCTTTTCGCAGGTTATGATGCTTTTCAGCGTGTCACTTCACTTTGCCCCATGAAACTTGCATTGAAAACCCCGGTTGCCCAATTCAGCTTATCGCCAAGGCTTGTTCAGGCTTTGCGCATGGTGTTGTGGCTAGGTGCCGTGGGCCTGGCGGTGTGGGTGCTTATTAAACTGTTTGCGCCTGCGCCTGTGGTCGCACCCGCTGTGCCCGCACAGGCCTCAGCGAAATATCAAATAGACCAGTCCCCGGAAGCACGGTTAATGGGTGTCGAGACCGCGGGTGGTTTGACACCACCCTCTGTGAATTTGTTGGGGATTTTTGCCAACAGCGAAGGCAAAGGTGCCGCTGTCATGTCAATTGAAGGTCAGCCCGCACAGTCAAAGCGTGTGGGCGATGAAGTTGCCAATGGCTGGACTCTCGAAGAGGTGGGGCCAACCTTCGCAGTCATGCGGCGCAGTGGTCAACGCCATCAAGTGAACTTGCCGATTCTTGGCGCCGACCCCAATTTGCTTCGACGCGTGCCCGCGAACGGCTAAGAGCCTATTGAAATCAAGGTTTGAGTCAAAGCCTTGCCATCAGCGTCCTGAATCTCGATTTTTGCGGGCTGCCACTTCAAATCTTTGGCATACCAAATGCGCACAATTTCGTCGCCTGCTTCTTCGGGTTTGGTCTCAAATTGCAGCGTGCTGACCCTGCGTTCACCTTTGCCCAGGTCCAATGTCAGGTCTTCCAGTTTTTTCAGCACAAACACTTCCTTGGCAACCCGGCCCGTGCTCATCACACGCATCTCCAGGGTGTCTCCGATATTCAGGTCTGCATTGCAGCGCAAACGCGCTGAAATTTGATAAATCATGCTGATTCGGTCTTGAAGGCCTTTCTCGTAGGGTGCAGATTCCCCGTTGCGTTTGAACACAACCTGCTGGGTTTCTGCGTTCAGCATGCTTTCGGCAACCGGTTTTTTGCCGCGTTGTTCAGCATAGTAAAAGGGGGTCAAGCCCAATTGCGAATCAACAAGCCCTTCGCTTTTTTGGGTCAGTTGACCTGAATAAAGCAAGGCTAAAAAACCTTTTGCCTGCGAAGTCGACTGCAGTTTGTATTGCGTACCAGCCACACGCATTTTGTGGGTGCTTATTGCCAGTTCCCCGGGAATTTGGCTGTGGGTCAGTGAAAAGCGCAGGTCCGAGTCAATCACCTGTTTTCCCATGCCTTTGCAACTTGCATCGGCAGCCCAAGTGCCGCTTGCAAAGCCCATGCTGAGCAATGCAGCCAAGGTCATTTTGAATGTTGTTTTTCTTAAGTTGTTCATCGCTTCACAATACCTTCCAGATAACCTTCGTCTTTGCTGAAAATGCTCAAGCATTCCCGCCTGGGTTCCTGGCCCAAAGGCGCAGCCGACACGTGCACCCATTTGCCATATTCCAGAATCAGTTGATCAAATTCACATGGCAATTGTGCAATTGCCAAGGCCAAATCGCAGGGGCTACCAAATTCAGGGCAAATCACATCGGCCGCCAGGCCCATGCAATGCTGCGAATTGGGCACACCACCTACCTTCTCGTTCAGGGCTTCAGCCCTGAAACCACTGTTGATCTTTAACGCACCATGACCAATATTCAGGGACCGCTGAATGCTCCCAAGCAAGGCAGACAGCCGGCTCAGGTTGACCAGCAACTCGGGTGGGCAGTTGTTGTCTAGACCGCACCGCAGGGCGGTGTCAGAATGGCACAAGGTGCCCTGACAAAATTCAGGATGAAAACTTAACTTCAGGTTCATTCGTTTTGCGCATTCGTTATATTCGTCGTCCCCATGCAGGTTTGTCCGGCAAAGTGTATTTGCTCGACCTGGACAACACCCTTCATCATGCATCTACCCACATTCTGCCCGAGATCAACCGGCAAATGACACGCTATCTGGCCGAGCACCTGGAGTTGGAGCACCAAGAAGCCAGCGAGTTACGCACCCGTTACTGGCTTCGTTATGGTGCAACCCTGTTGGGCATGATGCGCCATCACAAGACAAATCCCCATCATTTTCTGGCCAGCACACACCGTTTCGAGGGTTTGAAAAAACTCAGTTCTCGCCACGGCAGCGTTCCCCACCGTTTGAGCAAGTTACCCGGCCTGCGCATCATGCTGACCAACGCACCCCGCGCCTATGCCGTTGCATTGTGCAAGGAAATGGGTTTGTACAAACATCTACACGCCGTTGTCGCGATCGAAGACATGGTGGTTCATCAAACCTGGCGGCCCAAGCCCGCCGCCATACTTTGGCCAAACCTGAAAAGCAAATTAAAGGGCAAGCGGGCCATGCTGGTCGACGACACCTTTGGACACCTGCAACAAGCGGCAAGGCACGGTATTCAGACCAGCTGGATCACCTTTCCGGGCTTGGGTTTCAAACCCCGGCAGCTCACTGGCAAAGTCAAACATCGAATACGCCAGTTTGAAGCAATTCGCACCGCAAAATTTTAGCCGCCCCAACGTTTTACTGGCTGCAAACCCCGCACTTGGCGTCTTTGCGAATTTTCATTTTGGTGAACTCGCAGCTGCGCGAATCGTAAATTTGCAGGGTGCTGTACATGGGTTGACCAAAACCAGCCAGAATTTTCAGTGCCTCGCTGGCTTGCAGGGTGCCGATTACGCCAGTGAGGGGGGCGAACACACCCATGGTGGCGCAGCGAACCTCAGAAACATCGTCACCTTCCGGAAACAGGCAGTGGTAGCACGGCGCCTCAGGATTATTCAATTCGAACACGGCCAGTTGACCGTCCAGCCGAATGGCAGCGCCCGATACCAAGGGCTTGCCAAACTTCACGCAGGCGCGGTTCACTGCATGGCGGGTTTTAAAGTTGTCGCAACAGTCCAGCACCACATCGACCTTCGCAACCAGTTGCTCCAGCTCCTCACCCTCAAGGCGGTGGGGAATGGGCACGATAGTGCTGCAAGGGTTGAGTTCATTTAGGTGGGTTTTTGCGGACTCAACCTTGGCCATGCCAACACGGGCAGTGGTGTGCAACACCTGCCGTTGCAGGTTGGTCAGGTCGACCTCGTCGTCATCGGCAATGTAAATGGTACCCACGCCCGCACTGGCCAGGTACAGGGCGCTGGGGCATCCCAGTCCGCCTGCGCCCACCACCAGCACCTTGGCACCGGCAATGCGTGATTGCCCTTCAATACCGATTTCATCCAGAAGAATATGACGGGAGTACCGAAGTAACTCCTCGTCATTCAGATCGCGCAGTTCCATGCCGGGCTGCTTCTTACTTGCCTGCGTTGGCGGTTTGAGCAGCCTTGCGGTTTTGCACAACAGGCTTGCCTTTTAGATAATTCAAGGCTTGTTGTAGCTGGTAGTCGTCTTTGTCGCCAAAAACGATTGGCTTCATGTCCGCGTTTTTGTTGGTGTCTGAGCCTTTCGAGCTTGGCGTTTCCTCGCCCTTCTCGTTGCTCAAGTGGCGGGTCAGGTCGGCCTCGCGAACGCGTTCAACAATGTCGCCTTCGGGGGTTTCAGTGACCACGTAATCGGGTTCAATGCCCTTGGCTTGAATACTGCGGCCGCTCGGTGTGTAGTAGCGTGCAGTGGTCAACTTGATGGCCGTGTTGTTGTTCAGCGGCAAAATGGTTTGTACCGAGCCCTTGCCGAAAGTCTGGGTTCCCAGCACTTTGGCACGGCCGTGGTCTTGCAGGGCGCCCGCTACAATTTCAGAAGCCGAGGCCGAGCCGCCATTCACCACCACAATCATCGGCACCGTTTTGGCGATTGGGCTGAGCTCTTTCAAATAATCTTTTTCCCGGCCACGCAAGTAGTCCTCGGGCCCGGCCACCAGCTTGCGCTGAGAATCTTCGGTGCGGCCATCGGTGGATACAACCAAGGTATTTTGTGGAAGAAAGGCCGCACTAACGCCGACTGCAGCGTTAAGCAAGCCACCCGGGTCGTTGCGCAAATCGAGTACCAAGCCCTTCATGGGGGTTTTGGTTTGCAGGGTGTTAATTGCCTTCACCAGGTATTCGCCGGTGTGTTCCTGAAACTGGGTAATGCGAACGTACCCAATGCCATCGTCCAGCATTTTCGACTTCACACTTTGCACCCGAATAACGTCGCGAATAATCTTCACTTCGATCGGTTTGTCTGCATTTTTGCGCAGCAAGGTCAGGCGAATTTCGGTTTTGGGTTTGCCGCGCATCAGGTTAACGGCGTCGGACAGGCTCATGCCTTTTGTCGGTTTGTCGTCAATCTTCACGATCAAGTCGCCGGCTTTCACGCCCGCTTTTGCGGCGGGAGTGTCTTCAATTGGCGAAATCACTTTCACAAAGCCGTCTTCGGTGCCCACTTCAATGCCCAAGCCGCCAAATTCACCTTGCGTGCCTACACGCAATTCCTTGAAAGCCTCAGCGTCCAGATAACTGGAATGCGGGTCCAGGTTGGCCACCATGCCGCTGATCGCGCCGTTGAACAGCTTGTCATCGCCCACGGGCTCTACGTAAAAGCTTTTGATCGCGCCAAAAACTTCGGTGAACTGGCGTAGCTCACTCAAGGGCAGCGCTTCGGGCTGCTGCCGTTGGGCCACTGCGCTGATTCCAACGCTGACCAACACGCCGGCCACTACACCGACGGATACCAAACTGATTTGACGCAATTTTTGACGCATAATGCCTACCGACCTTTGGTCCACGAAACAGGATCGAAGGGTTGTCCCTGATGCCTTAGTTCAAAATATAAACCTGTATCAAGATTACCACTGCTGTTGCCAGTTTCAGCAATGGTGTCACCCGCTTTAACGGAATCCCCTGATCTTTTCATTAATTTACCATTGTTGCCATAAACGCTCAAAAACTGGTCGCCATGGTCAATGATCACAATTTCACCAAAACCGCGCAGCCATTCCGAGAACACGACCCGGCCTGCCGAAACCGCCCGAACTGCTTGCCCGGCCTCGGTGGCAATGAATATTCCTTTCCAGGACGGACCTTGCCCGTCTTTCGACCTTGTCTGGCCGAATTGCCCCGCCACAGTGCCTTGCACAGGTAACACCAGTCGCCCTTTCAGTTTTGCAAACTCACCCGTACTGGGCATGGGGGGCGGGGAAGAATAATCCGGTTTACTCGGTGTTTTGGCTGTATTTCCTGACTGCCCCTGTTGTTTTTGCTGTTGCGCAGCCAAGGCTTGCTTGCGTTTTGCCTCTTCAATGGCGCGGGCCAGCTCGGTAATCACGTTGCTTAATCGAGCCTCGTCCCGTTGCAGGCGCTTGCGTTCAAGCTCCTGGTTTTTCAGCTTCGAGCTCAGGTCCGCGATCAACTGATTGCGTTCCTCGCGCTGTGCAACCAGCTCCCGCTGGCTTTTGTTTTGGTCGGCAATCGTGTTTTCAAGCCGGTCCTGTTTTTTCTCAAGACCCTGTCGAATCGCCTGCAGTTCACGGGCTTGGGCGGCCTGTTGGGTCGCCAAATCACGCTCTGCGGCTGAAATACGTTCGTACCAATAACTTTCCCGTGCAGCCTCGCTGGCCGACTTTCCAGCCAACCAGGCTTGCGTCGGGTTGATTTCCACCCTGCGGTACTGGTTGCGCATCACCTCGGCCAAGCGCGCTTGCGTACTTTCCAGGTCTTTCTGAAGCTGCGCTTCCTCCTGGCCAAGCTTCTTGATGTCTGTTTCCAGCGCATCCCGGTCTTCGTCCAGGGCTTTTAAACGGGTTTGAGTTTTTTCAAGTCGCTGTTCAAGCAGGTCAAGTGCCTTCGCAGCCTGCTTTTTTTCGCCGCTGGTTTCATTGATCTCTTTTTTCAATGCATCCAGTTTGCGTCGTACCTCGTCGCGTTCCTGCTTTGCGCCCGCCGGGTCGCGAAGGCCGCTCTGTGCCCAGGCGGGCTGGGCGGACGTCAGGGAGAGAATGAGCACCAAAGCGCCAATTCCCCCGCCTGTACAAAAAATTAACCTGAAATAGTTTCGCACCTGTGCTTACTTGGCCTTTCCCTGATTTTTTACGGCAGCCATGGCTGCTTCAATTTCGGCTTGGTCGCCCAAGTAATAATTGCGAATCGGCTTCAGGTTTTCATCCAGCTCATACACCAAGGGGCGAGCGGTCGGAATATTTACCTTCAAAATGTCTTCTTCGCTCAGGTTGTCCAGGTATTTGATCAGCGCGCGCAATGAATTGCCGTGGGCTGCAATCAATACCTTCCGGCCAGCCTTGATGGCAGGTGCAATGCCGTCTTTCCACAGGGGAATTACGCGGTCAACCGTGTCTTTCAGGCACTCGGTCAATGGAATTTCCTCAGGCTTTAGCTTGGCGTAACGTGGGTCTTTACCAGCAAAACGGGGATCGTCCACTTTCAGTGGGTTGGGTGCAATTGCATAAGCACGACGCCAAATCAACACCTGTTCTTCGCCAAACTTGGCAGCGGTCTCTGATTTATTCAGGCCTTGCAAATCGCCATAATGGCGCTCGTTCAGGCGCCATGCGTGCACCACCGGCAACCACATTTGGTCCATTTGATCCAGGGCAATCCACAAGGTGCGAATAGCGCGTTTCAGCACAGAGGTATAGGCCACGTCAAAGCTGTAGCCTTCGGCTTTCAGCAGGTCGCCTGCCTTGCGTGCTTCTTCGCGACCTTTCTCGGTCAGGTCCACATCGGCCCAGCCAGTAAAACGGTTTTCCAGGTTCCATTGGCTTTCGCCATGGCGCATCAATACGAGTTTGTACATGTTTGTGGCCTTTAAGTTTGCTGTCTAATTAGGCAAACCTCCATTTTAGCCTCGATTCAAGGGGATATAATGACCAATTCATCAAGACCCACTCATTGCAGGATTTATGTCGCAGGAATTTCTGATTCAAAACAGTTGGCTCATCGCCTTGGCCTTTGGTTCTGGCCTCATGTTGATTTGGCCTTTGTTAACCAAAGGTGGCGGCACTCGCCTTACCGTGCCCCAAGCCACACTGTTGATCAACCAAAAGAAAGCAGTATTGGTTGACATTCGAGACGACGATTTCGTTAAAAATTCGGGTGTTGTGCCCAACTCAAAACGAATCGCCATCAAAGACCTGAAAGAAAAAGCGGGCACTTTGGCCAAAACCAAGGAAACACCGTTGATCGTGTTGTGCCAAACCGGTGCGCGTTCTGGTGCAGCCGCCACAGTACTGAAGGCCGCCGGTTACACCGACGTATTTGTGCTCGATGGTGGCCTGAACGCCTGGAAAGAAGCAGGCTTGCCGGTTAAAAAGGTGCAAGACGTTGCTGAGGCAGCGCCTAAAACCAAAACACCCAAGGCAACCAAGCAGGTCAGCAAATCATGAGCAATATTCAAGCCCCAGTCCGTATGTACACCAGCGCGGTGTGTCCGTTTTGCGTGCGTGCCGAGCGTTTGTTAAATGAGCGTGGTGTGCAGAATATTGAAAAAATCCGGGTTGATCTGGATCCGTCGCAAAAAGAAAAAATGATGGCTGAAACAGGCCGCCGAACTGTGCCGCAAATTTACATTGGCAGCACACATGTGGGTGGCTGCGACGACCTGTTCGACCTTGACCGTGTCGGCAAGCTGTTGCCTTTGTTGGGGCAGGCGGTTTAACCGGCCTGCACTTGCCTCGTTACTTTACTCATTCAATCCATAGGAGCCAGCAAATGGCCGAACAGAATTCAGAAGCAGTATTTCAAATGCAACGCGTGTACATCAAAGACGCTTCTTTGGAATTGCCCAATGCCCCCCAAATTTTCCTGGAAAAGAATCCACCCAAAATTGAAGTGGCTGTGGATGTGGGCGCACAGCGCCTGGCCGAAAACATTTTTGAGTCCGAAGTAACAGTCACAGTGACTGCCAAAATCGACGAGAAAGTGGCGTTTTTGGTTGAATGCAAACAGGCGGGCATCTTTGAAATTTCAAATGTACCCGAAGATCAGTTTGACCCCCTGTTGGGCATTCTGTGCCCCAACATGATCTATCCCTATTTGCGTGCCAACGTGGCCGATTTGATTACCCGCACAGGTTTCCCGCCCGTGCATTTGTCAGACATCAACTTCGAACAGTTTTACCAGCAACGCCTGGCCGCAGCTCAAGAGCAGGCTGCCAAGCAAAACGGTTCCGGCATTATTACCACAGCCTGATCGGTGGCGCGCATGAACATCACCGTGTTCGGTGCGGGGGCATGGGGCACCGCAGTGGCTGCCCACATGTCGTTTGCGCACAATGTGGTGTTGTGGGGGCGCGATACCGATGTGTTGCAATCCATCGCCACCCAGCGAGAAAACCCGCGTTATCTTGCGGGCATCAAACTTTCTCCAACCCTCAAGGTTCAGGCTGATTTTTCGGCCGCCGCCCGGCATGTGCTTGGGCAAACCGATGCACTTTGGGTGCTGGGTACGCCCATGGGCGCGTTGCGTGAAACTCTGATGCAGTTGTTGGAAATTGCCCCCATTGAACAGTGGCCCCCGCTGGTGTGGTTGTGCAAAGGCTTTGAAGTGGGCAGCGGTTTAATGCCACACCAAGTGGTCGAAGAAGTGTTGGGCAAACCCTATGGCGGCGCGCTTACTGGTCCGTCTTTTGCAGCCGAAGTGGCGCGCGGCTTGCCGTGTGCACTGACTGCGGCCAGCGCCGACGAGGCCACGCGGCAAGCGATGGTTCGTGCCGCACACCATGCGGCCTTGCGGGTCTACGAGCTCGACGATCTTGTGGGTGCTGAAGTGGGCGGCGCGGTCAAAAACATCATGGCCGTTGCCACTGGTATTTGCGATGGCATGCAACTGGGGTTGAACGCCCGCGCAGCCTTGATTACCAGGGGCATGGCTGAAATTAAGCGCTTGGCTGTGGCCTTGGGCGCACAAGCTGAAACCTTGAACGGTTTGTCGGGTTTTGGTGACTTGATTTTGACCTGCACTGGCGATCTGTCGCGCAATCGGCGGGTTGGTCTTCTATTGGCTCAAGGCAAGTCCTTGGACACCATTCTCAAAGAACTCGGTCAGGTTGCCGAGGGCGTTAAATGTGCGCCGGTGGTCAAGCAGCTTGCTGCGCAGTTGGGTGTCGACATGCCAATTACTGCGGCGGTGAATTCCGTGTTGTTCGACGGGTTGAGTCCAGTGGAGGGCGTGATGCGATTGCTCTCGCGCGAGGCGAGGTCTGAAGATTCAGTGTAATTGGGCGCTGAACTTGAAGGGTCACCGCGGTGTTTCCTTGCCAACTCAGCGTGGGTTACTCGTGCCGCACTGAAAACCGCTGAATCCCTTTTTGAATTCATTCTTGCTCACCGAGCTCGGCAAAAGGGCGGGCCGAGTCTCGGTGTCGGCTTGAAGCCGACCGCTGCGAATAAACTCAAACGGGGCGGTTTCCTTGAAGTGCGTCCCAAGCAATCCCACTGCCGAGTTGGCTTAAACCTCCCGTGCGCGACCACTTGCAAGTTCAACGCCCAATCGGCGGCGGTGTTTCGATCGCCTCGCCTTCAAGAAAACCTGCCCGTTTGAATTCACCCGCCACGGTCGGCCATCGGCCGGCACCGAGACTCGGCCCGCCTTTTTGCCGAGCGAGGTGAGTCAGGGTGAATCTCAAAAAGGGAAATACAGGTTTTCAGGCGAGAGATTGAAACCCAAGCCGATTGGGGCAGCTAACCAGCAGTTGAGTGAGCAACAACCCAAGCCGATCGGGCCGTTAACCAGCGGTGAGCAAAACGCTCAGCTTCCGCCTTCAAGCCCCAACTGTCGCCAAGCCTCATACACCATCACCGCCACCGAATTGGACAGGTTCAGCGAGCGGCTCTCCGGGCGCATTGGCAATCGAAGCCAGTTTTCCCGGGCAAACCAGTTTCGCACGTCTTCTGAAAGCCCCCGGGTCTCGCTGCCAAACATCAGGTAATCGCCAGCTTGAAATTGCACATCAAACGGCGAATTCTTTCCTTTGGTGGTCATCGCAAAGCTGCGTTGCGGGTCGGGTTGGCAGCGGTCTAAAAAGGCCTGCCAGCTTGGGTGCACCAACATGTTTGCATACTCATGGTAATCCAGCCCGGCGCGGCGCATGCGCGCATCTTCAAGCGGAAAGCCCAAGGGTTCAACCAAATGCAGTTGCACGCCCGTGTTGGCACACAAGCGGATAACATTGCCCGTGTTGGGCGGAATTTCAGGTTCAACCAATACCACATTAATCATTCTGGGGTCCTGCACACTGCCATGGTTACAATTGACTCAGCGCCAGCCTTGCGAAGGGCGGCCGCGCAGCTTTGAAGGGTGGCGCCGGTGGTGATTACATCATCGATCAAGCCAATCCGGATCCCTTTGGGAATCAAGCACGTTGCCCTGAATGCGCCCTCCAGGTTTTGAAGCCGGTCTTCCCGGCTCAAGGCCGCTTGTGCGCCAAGTTCCTTGGTTTTGATCAGCCAACCGTTGTGGACAGGTCGATGAATATGCCTGCCCAAATGCCGAGCGATCAAAGCGGCTTGATTATAGCCGCGCTGCTTTAATTTGTCCGGGCTCACCGGCACCGGAATCAGTACGTCAGGCAACTCCATGCCCAATTCCATCACCCTGGTTCCCAGCCAATGCCCCAGAAATCGCGCCATGCCATGGTTGTTACCGTACTTCAGGCGTGCAATCCATTGATCAAATGGCGCCAGGTAATCGCTGCACACCACGCATTCCAGGGGTGCCTCGGCCTTGCATTCAATCAGCGGCTTGCAATGTCTGCAATGTGTCCAGCCAAATGCTTGCGGCCGGGGGCCAAGCGCCAGCGCACAGCGTTTGCATCGAAGCGGTTCCTGGTGGTCAATCATGGGTTGGCAGCCACCACACACAAAGCGACCCAGTGCATGGGTTTGATCTTGCAATGGGCTTTGGCAGGCCACGCAGCGCCCGGGCACCATCGCGCCGCCCATACTCAAGCAACTTCTATAGAATAGAAAGCACCAACTTTTTGCTGAAATGGCTAGCCGCACAATGTCCTCGCAGTTCTGGAAAATTCCCCGATCAAACGCCGCATTGGCCCACCAATGGTCACGGCGTGTTCACCAACCCTTGCCGTTTATCCTCGAAGAGGTCAACCAGCGCATGGTGAACCGAGCGCAAATCATGCGCCCGGTCGAGGGAGGGGTAGTGCATCAGGGCTGGTTACACCCATCGGCACTGCTGCCGGTCAAAACCTTGTTTGTAGGGCGTGCATTCTCGGTATTTGCGCCGAAAGCCATTGATTTGCCTGTGGCGCAAGTTGAACAGGCCGCAGCATCTTTTCTGGCCAAGTTGTGGCCTGGCAGGGCTGCGCCCAAGCCGTCTGCGGCAATACCGTTGCCCATTAACAGCCCGTTGCCCTTGCCAAACGAAAGCCAGGCCATGGTTTGGTCGCCCTTGTGGTTGCATGCCGCAGGCGATCCCGGGCAATGTCTGTCCGAGTGGTTGCGGGTATTGAAACCAGAGGGTGGCGTGTTTTTCAGCTGTTTTGGACCGGATACAGGGCGTGAATTGCAGGCAGTTGCGCAAGTGTTGGGCGAATCTCTGCCTGATTTTGCCGACATGCACGACCTTGGCGACCTGATGAGCAAGCAAGGCTTTTCCGACCCGGTGATGGAAATGGAAAAATTGACGCTGACTTACAGCTCGCCCGCAAAACTACTCGATGATTGGCGCGCACTTTCAGGCAATCACCTGGAGCCGCGTCAAAAAGGTTTGCGAACTCCGCGCCAGCTGGAAAAAGCCCTGCAGGGGTTGGAGCAACTGCGAAACCCCGAAACCGGGCGTATTCCGCTTACCCTCGAATTGATTTATGGGCACGCCTGGAAGGTTAAAAGAAAACCCAAAACCGATGTTGCAACCGTGAAAATATCGGACATTAAAGGGCGCAAAGGATCGAATTAACGTGCTGCTGCGCAACATTTTCAAATGTAGCGCATTGTTTTCAACTTATTTCTGGGAAATCAGGCGTGGATTGCACCTGTCTTATTGCTTGCTTTGGAGCCTTGGGCCTATAATTCGAAGGTTTTAATGCACTCTTTTGGGGGTGCGTCGGGTCTGAATGACTGCTCTCTAAGAGGTAAATGGGCATGATTCCAGAAATTTCAAGCTCAGCTAATGCACCACACGGCGCGCCACAGGTAGCGTCGCAAAGTAGTAAGTGGATATTCAGGCGCAATTGTTCGCTCAGTCCCAAACAGCTTTTGCAGTGGTATTTAAGTTTGTGTGTAATCACCTTGGTGATTGCCACGGGTTTTTTGCTGGCAGGTTTCTGGATAGTGTTGCCGTTTGCCGGGCTTGAGTTGTTGTTGGTGGGAACGGCATTTGTAATCTACGCGAGGCATGCTGCCGATTACGAAATGATCGAACTTCAGCCTAATCAGCTAAAGCTGGTGATGGTCGATGGCACCAAGCTGACCCAGCTTGAATGGTCACCCCAATGGGCCAAATTAAGCTACAACGGAAAATACAAAGCGCCGCTGTTATTTAGTCACAGGGGCCAACAAGTAAAAATAGGCAAATTTATTGCCGAGAAAGACAAGTCAGCGCTGCACCGTGAATTAAAGGCAGCGTTGGCCAGGGCAGCATGTGCAATATAGGCATGCGGCTTCCACCAGTTTGATATTTTTTTTGAGATTGAGGATCGCCATGTTGAAGTCGTCCTTGGGTATTCGCAAAGCAGTGGCAACCGCTGCCGCAATTGCGATGACATCCTTCGGAGGTGCTGCGTTTGCCGAGAATGTTTCTGGGCAACCCCTGCAATACAACCTCGTTGAACCGGTTACCGAAATCGCGCGTCAAATCTATGATTTGCACACGTTGATGTTGGTGATCTGTCTGGTTATTTTCGTTGCCGTGTTCGGCGTGATGTTTTACTCAATCTATGCGCACCGCAAATCAAAAGGCGCAAAGTCAGCTTCTTTCCACGAAAGTGTAAAAGTTGAAATTGCGTGGACCATTGTGCCGTTCCTGATCGTGATCGGTATGGCATTGCCCGCAACCAAAACCGTGGTTGCCATGAAAGACACATCGAATGCCGATCTCACCATCAAGGCCACTGGTTACCAGTGGAAGTGGGGCTACGAATACCTGGCCGGTGAAGGCGAAGGCATTTCTTTCCTGGCCACCCTGTCGACTCCGCGCGATCAAATTGAAGACCATCAAGGCCAGGCTGTGGCCCGCGGTGAAAACTACCTGATGGAAGTAGACAACCATGTTGTAGTGCCCGTGAACAAGAAAGTTCGCGTGGTTACGACTGCAAACGACGTGATTCACGCCTGGATGATTCCCGCTTTTGGCGTGAAGCAAGACGCGATTCCCGGTTTCGTGCGCGACACCTGGTTCAAGGCCGAGAAAGAAGGCATTTACCGCGGTCAGTGTGCTGAGTTGTGTGGCAAAGACCACGCTTACATGCCCATCGTGGTTGAAGTCGTGTCCGAAGAAAACTACTCCAAGTGGGTTCAAGCCAAGCTGGAAGAAATGAAAGCCAAGCAGGACGATCCAACCAAGGAATGGACCAAGGAAGACATGGTTGCCCGTGGCGAACAGGTATACAACGCCAACTGTGCTGCCTGTCACCAGGCTTCCGGTGAAGGCATCCCCGGTGCATTCCCTGCGCTAGTCGGTGCGCCTTCAGTGAAAGGCCCGCAGGCGGATCAAATTGCGATTTTGCTGAACGGCAAGGGTGCAGGCATGCCTGCATGGAAGCAGTTGAGCGATGTTGAAATTGCCTCCGTGATTACTTACACACGAAACGCTTGGGCCAATGCAGGCACAGGTACCGACCCGGTTGTTCAGCCAAGTGCTGTTACGGCTGCACGTTAATATTGCTTAGGAGATTTATTACATGAGCACTACCGCGGCAGATTTAACCCACGGACATGGTCACGACCATGACCACGCGCACGACCACCCGCATGGTTGGCGCCGTTGGTTGTACGCAACCAACCACAAAGACATCGGTACCATGTACCTGATTTTCTCATTCATCATGTTGCTGGAAGGCGGCGTGTTGGCCCTGATGTTGCGTGCTGAATTGTTTGCACCCGGCCTGCAACTGGTTCAACCCGAGTTCTTTAACCAGCTCACAACCATGCACGGTTTGATCATGGTGTTTGGTGCGGTAATGCCTGCGTTTGTAGGTTTTGCCAACTGGATGATCCCATTGCAAATCGGCTGTTCAGACATGGCGTTTGCCCGAATGAACAACTTCAGCTTCTGGCTGATGGTGCCTGCTGCGATCATTTTGACCGCTTCATTCTTTATGCCGGGTGGCGCAACCGCTGCTGGTTGGACCCTGTATGCACCTTTGTCCGTGCAAATGGGCCCCGGCATGGACGCCGCCATTTTCGCGATGCACATTCTGGGTGCCTCGTCGATCATGGGCTCAATCAACATCATCACCACCATCCTGAACATGCGCGCTCCTGGCATGACCCTGATGAAGATGCCGATGTTTGCCTGGACCTGGCTGATCACTGCTTACCTGCTGATTGCTGTAATGCCCGTGTTGGCCGGTGCCATCACCATGGTGTTGACTGACCGCCATTTCGGCACGTCATTCTTCAACGCAGCCGGCGGTGGCGACCCCGTCATGTACCAGCACATTTTCTGGTTCTTCGGTCACCCCGAGGTGTACATCATGATCTTGCCCGCGTTCGGCATCATCAGTCACATCGTGCCCACCTTCGCCCGCAAAACGCTGTTTGGTTACAGCTCCATGGTTTACGCCACATCGTCGATCGCGATTTTGTCGTTCATCGTGTGGGCTCACCACATGTTCACAACCGGCATGCCTGTAACCGGCCAGTTGTTCTTCATGTATGCCACCATGCTGATCGCGGTGCCCACCGGCGTGAAAGTATTTAACTGGCTGGCCACCATGTGGAAAGGTTCGATGACATTCGAAACCCCCATGCTGTTTGCCGTCGGTTTTATTTTCGTGTTCACCATGGGTGGCTTTACGGGTCTTATTCTTGCCATTGCACCGGTTGATATTCAGCTGCAAGACACCTACTACGTGGTGGCTCACTTCCACTATGTGTTGGTAGCGGGTTCACTGTTTGCCTTGTTTGCAGGTACGTACTACTGGCTGCCCAAGTGGTCTGGCCGCATGTACAGCGAGAAGCTGGGCAAGTTGCATTTCTGGTCATCGCTGATCAGTTTCAACGTGACCTTCTTCCCCATGCACTTCTTGGGATTGGCCGGTATGCCACGTCGCTACGCCGACTACGCCACACAGTTCACTGACTTCCATGCCCTTGCCACCATTGGTGCGTTCTGGTTCGGTTTGTCACAGTTGATCTTCCTGTGGTGTGTGCTGCGGGCATGGTTGTTCCAGCAGGGTGAACAGGCTCCTGCAAGCCCATGGGAAGGTGCAGAAGGTCTGGAGTGGACAGTTCCATCACCAGCACCGTTCCACACTTTTGAAGTTCCACCCACAGTGAAGTAATTCACCGCGGGGTTCACAATGGGGGTTTGGCTCAGTCCAACCCTCCGTTGTGTAAAAAGGCTTCCATGCAGAGGCTTTTTCACACAACGAATTGGTTCAGTAAGGAAGTAAGCGTGACACCTGAAGAGAAAAAGAAATCCAGGCAAAACAGGCGTACCGGTTTAATTTTGCTCTCGGTGGCGGCTGTTTTTTTTATCGGTATCCTGATCCGCAAAGTGATGGAGCCGAGCATTCTGAATCTGATGAATTGATTGTTTGATTAGCAGTAGAGGTGAAGCAGCATGGCACAAGGAAATAACCAGAGAACAGGTGGTTTGCACAAGCAAATGCTGATGCGTCTGCTGGTGATTGTGGTGGCCATGTTTGCCTTCGGTTACGCACTGGTGCCAATTTACAAGGCCATATGCGAGATCACCGGGATCAACGTGCTCACGCCGCAAACTAAAAATGCAGCCGAGATCGCCAAGAACACCCAGGTGGACACAAGCCGAAGCATCGAAGTGATTTTTGATGCCAATGAGCGGGGCAAGTTTCAGTTCAAACCCGAGACCAATCGAATGATGGTCCACCCCGGCGAGTTGGTGACGATGAATTACGTGGTTCACAACAACCTGCCCAACGATACGGCGGGTCAAGCGATACCCAGTTATTTGCCCAGCAAGGCAGCTGCGCATTTCACCAAACTGGAATGTTTCTGCTTCAAGCAGCAGCCGTTCAAGTCGGGTGAAACCAAGGAATTTCCGGTGGTGTTTGTGATCAACCCCGAGTTGCCACAAGATGTGCACACCATCACGCTGAGTTATACATTTTTTGAAGTGGCCGGCGCGACAGCCATGGCTGCAGAATAATGTCGGAAGACATCAAAGAGGCCGCATCGCGTAAAGCGAGCAAAGCCACTTTTCTGCAAACCTTGTCGGCTGTGCTGTGGTCGTTTTTTGGTGTTCGCAAGGGTAAAAGTCACTCTGAGGACATGCAAAAGTTAAATCCGGTCCATGTGATCATCGTGGGCCTGCTGGCAGCCGCAGGGTTTGTGATCGGGTTGCTGGTGTTGGTGAATTTTGTGGTGAGTTCCGCTTGAGCCGTACGGAACCCGCTGTTGCAGTATTGAAGCATCTAAATTAAAGAAATAGGAGAAACCACCATGCGTGCGAATGCACCATATTACTTTGTGCCCGGCTTGTCCCATTGGCCTGTGCTTGGCGCAGTGGCCATGTTCTTTTTTGTACTGGGCATGTCCCAGTGGGTAAATGGCGCTGAAGCAGGCCCTTACCTGTTTGCACTCAGCATGGGTATCCTGATTTATGTGTTGACCGGCTGGTTCAAGCACGTGGTGGGTGAATCTCAAAGCGGCCAGTACAGCGATCGGGTCGATGTATCCTTTCGCTGGTCCATGGGCTGGTTCATTTTCTCTGAAGTCATGTTCTTCGCAGCGTTTTTCGGCGCATTGTTTTATGCCCGTCAAATTGCATTGCCCTGGCTTGGCGACATCGACAACAAGGCGTTCTTGTGGCCTGACTTCACTGCCAACTGGCCCAATACAGGCCCCGCTGGTACTGTGGATGCATTCCAAACCATGGGCCCTTGGCCAATTCCAACCATCAACACCGCATTGCTGCTGACCTCAGGCTTGACCCTGACTTGGGCTCACCATGCCTTGATCGCCAACAAGCGTTCTCAGTTGATTTGGGGCTTGGCGCTGACCGTATTGTTGGGCGCAATCTTCATGGGCTTTCAGGCCTATGAATACATTCACGCGTACCGCGACCTGAACCTCAAACTGACCTCTGGTATTTTTGGTTCAACGTTCTTTTTGCTGACCGGCTTCCACGGTTTCCACGTCACCATCGGCGCAATCATGTTGTTCTTCATCATGATTCGTTGCATCAAGGGCCACTTTACCCCCGACAGTCACTTCGCATTCGAAGCGGCTGCCTGGTACTGGCACTTCGTGGACGTGGTGTGGTTGGGCTTGTACGTGGTGGTTTACTGGCTGTAAGCAGGGTTTATTCCCACCAGGCTGTAAAAACTACAAATAGAAAAGCCACTGGAAAACTCCGGTGGCTTTTTTTTGGATTTTGAACTTATCGAATGCCTGTTGACTCTATCCAGCCCATGTACCAGGCAAGCAGAATCAGAAGAAATAGCGCAATGGACAAGCCGATGCGCATGGTTAACGCGTTTACAGTACGGCTGGATTTGCTTTTGTCTTTCATGAGAAAGAAGAAAGCTGAACCCAAGCTTGCCAGAATGCCCAGAAATGCCAGGCCAATGATCAACTTCATGGTGAACACCTTTTTAAAACTAACCGTGTACAGCACACAAGTGGAAGTATGTCATGGTTAATGCAGTGAAAACACCCGGCAAAGTCAAGCTGATCTTCACCCTGTTGATCGGGTTTGGCTTGGTGTGGCTGACCTTCAGTTTGGGGCAGTGGCAAACCGGGCGCGCCCAGGAAAAACAAACCCTGTTTGATGCGCAGGCCCGTGCGCTGGCCGCCGAGCCTGTGTCTCCGGCCAGTGGCCAGTTGGACTTGGACAATTTGTCCTACCGAAAAATCGATTTGAAGGGTAGGTTCGAGGCCAAAGCCCTGATATACATAGACAATCGTCAGGTAAATGGTCGACCAGCTGTGCAGGTAGTGCAAGGTTTCAGGCCAGAGGGTGCCAGTTTTCTAATACCGGTGGATCGTGGTTTGTTGTTGCGCAACCCCGCAGAGCCCCGGTTGGCACCCGATATGCCCGCCAATGCCCCAATGGCCGGTGAACTGTTTGATTTGCAAGGCACCATTTTGCCGCGCTTTGCCCAGTCTGCTGAATTGCGTGGCATGGCTTTGGGCGAAGCTGAAAGCATCGTCATGGCTCAAAGCAATGGTTTTGATGTGTGGTCGAATTTTAGTGTGAGCGAATTTGAAAAGCTGAGCGGCGAGCCGGTGAGCAACTTTGTGGTAACCCAGCAGCCGGTCGCGCAAACAGCAGGCCAGCAACAGCAAGCCAGCATGGTGGGGGGCTTTTATCACCTGGCAGTACCGCTGCAAGAACAGGTGGCCAAGCACAAGGGTTACGCATTTCAATGGTTTACCATGTCGGCGGTGTTGGTGTTGCTGACTCTGTTTTTTGTCTACCGAGAGTTTTTTCGAAGCGAGTTTTACAAGGAAAATAAAAAATGAACGCAGCCAGCGCACCCGCGAAGCTGAACAAAAGCCGGATCACCATTTTGTTGGTATTCCTGACATGCGCCTTGCCCATTGTGGCGGCTTTCTATTTGTACTTTTTCAACAAGCCAGATGGCACCAACAATTACGGCACCATTCTTGATCCGCAGGTGAACGTGTCCACTGATGTCTTCAAAAACATCAATGGCGATGATTTCAGCATGAAGCAGGTGGCCGACAAATGGGTGCTGATTCAGGTCATCAACAGCGATTGCGATGAAGTGTGTCAGAACACCATGTACTTCCAGCGCCAGGCCCGTGCGTCCAAAGGCAAGGAGCAAGGTCGGATTGAACGAGTTGTTTTTGTAACCGACAATGGCCCGCTTGAAACCCTGCTGTTGCGCCAATTCCCGGATGTGCATTTTGTACGCGCCAGCGAAGATCAACTTAAAAGCTGGTTGCCACTGGAGCAGGGCATTGTGGGCAACAAAGGCAGCGCTGACATTGGTACCGTGCGCGATCACGTGTTTGTGGCCGATCCATTGGGCCATGTAATGATGCGTTTCCCACCCAACAACACCCTGCAATTCGACAAGTTTCGCAAAGACATCAGCCGCCTGTTGTGGGCTTCAAACATCGGATAAAACGAGAGCAGCATGAGCAGTTACAAGCGTTTGGTCGCATTCACCACAGTACTTACATTCCTTTTGATCATGTTGGGCGCGTTTGTGCGCTTAACGGATGCGGGTTTGGGTTGCCCAGACTGGCCGGGCTGCTACGGCAAGCTCACGCCGACACATGCCGCCGAGGAAATTGCGCAGGCTGTTGAAGTTCAGGGTGGAACGCATGGGCCGGTTTCCATGCCCAAGGCCTGGAAAGAAATGGCGCACCGGTATGTGGCCACCTTTCTCGGCTTTCTGATTATCGGCATTATGGCCATGGCCTGGAAAAAAAAGGCGGAGCTCAGGCAGTCGCCGGCCCTCGCCACATGGCTGTTTTTTGCAGTGTGTCTGCAAGGTGCTTTTGGCGCCTGGACAGTCACCATGTTGCTCAAGCCCGCCATTGTGACCGGGCACCTTATTGGCGGCATGACCATTCTTGGCATGCTGACCTGGTTGTGGTTGCGTCAAACCAGCCCTGCACGCAGCCTTGCACCCCCCCGTGATGGGGGCGGTTTGCGAATTCTGGCGCGAGTGGGTTTGGTGGCAGTGATTTCTCAAATTATTCTCGGTGGCTGGGTTAGCACCAACTATGCTGCGGTGGTGTGCACTGATTTCCCAACCTGCCAGGGCAGCATGTGGCCGCACATGGAATTCAAAGACGCATTTCACATTATTCGGCACTTGGGTGAAACGCCCAACGGTGAAATTCTGAATGTGGCCTCGCTCACTGCGATTCACTTCATTCACCGCATTGGCGCCGTGGTGGTTACCGGTATTTTGGGTGTTCTCGCGTTTGCCCTGTGGCGCAACCCGGGCACCAAGCCTTTGGCCATTAAAGTGGCGGCGGTGCTGACTTTGCAAATTGCCATGGGTATTGGTAACGTGGTGTTTCAATTGCCTTTGTGGTTGGCCGTGGCGCACAATGGGGGCGCCGCGCTGTTGCTGGTCACCCTGATCTTGGTAAACTATCGGGTTGCGGGCAATCGCCATCGAATTTCATAAGGCCCAACATGCCATCAGCTCCACCCAAAGCAGACAAAGCCAAAACCGTGAGCAGTTTTGCTCACGTGGCCAAACAGTACTGGACATTGACCAAGCCACGTGTGGTGGCCTTGATCGTATTCTGTGCGGTAATTGGCATGTTTTTGGCAACCCCCAGTTTGCCCAATGTCCAGGTTCTTATTGCTGGCACCTTGGGTATTTGGCTGGTGGCTGGTGCTGCGGCTGCGTTCAATTGCCTGGTCGAGCAGCAAATTGATGCCAAAATGGCGCGCACGCGTGCCCGCCCTTTGCCACGGGGTGAACTGAATTCTGTCCAAACGCTGGTCTTCTCCAGCATGGTTGGCGGCGTGGGTGTGTGGATTTTGTATGTGTTCGTGAACCCGCTCACCATGTGGCTTACCTTGGCCACCTTCGTGGGTTACGCAATCATTTATACCCTGTTGCTGAAACCCAATACCCCTCAAAATATCGTGATCGGTGGCGCATCGGGTGCCATGCCGCCGGTGTTGGGTTGGGCTGCGGTTACCAACAGTGTGTCTGCCGAGGCACTGGTTTTATTCCTGATTATTTTTGTGTGGACCCCGCCACACTTCTGGGCGCTCGCCCTGTACCGCACGCAAGAATACGCGCGCGCGGGCCTGCCCATGTTGCCGGTAACCCATGGCGCTGCATTCACACAGTTCCATGTGTTTTTGTACACCATCATGCTGGCAGCCACCACGTTGATTCCCTTTGCCATGAAAATGAGCGGCCTGATATACCTGATCAGCGCGGTCGTGCTGAATGCAATTTTCATTGGGTATGGCTACAAGATCTGGAAAAACTACAGCGATGCCTTGGCCAAAAAGGCATTTACGTATTCCATCGCCTATCTGGCGTTTTTGTTCGCGGCCTTGTTGGTCGATCACTATGTAACGGTGTAAGCAGTATGCGCAGTGTATTCAAGCAGTTTCAGCAGGTAAGCAAGGTGTTGGTTTTTGGCGCAGTGGCGCTACTGGCCGCCTGCAATACGGGCCCCGCCACTTTCACGAATACCGACATTACGGGTTCATCCCTGGTGGCCAACTTCAAGCTGAAAGACCTATCGGGCACTGAACGCACCATGGAAAGTTACAAGGGCAAGGTGGTGGCCATGTTTTTCGGCTACACCCATTGTCCCGATGTGTGCCCCATTACCATGCAGCAATGGAGCGAGGTGAAGGCCAAACTGGGCGAAAAGGGAGACAACTTGCAGGTGTTGTTTGTGTCTGTTGATCCCGAGCGCGATACACCCGAACTGTTGAAAAAATATGTGCCCCAGTTTGATCCTTCGTTCGATGCGCTGACCGCCGAGTCATCTGAAGAATTAAAGCCTTTGCTGGCTGGCCTGCGTGTGTTCGCTGGAAAAGTGGAAGGCAGTACGCCAGACAATTACCTGATGGACCACACCTCGGCCAGTTATGTGTTTGACCAGCAAGGTCGTGCCCGTTTGCTGGTTCGTCACAATGCCGACTCCGCGCCTGTGGTCAGCGACGTTGAGCAAATTCTCGACGGCAAGTAACTAATCCTTTCGTGCGGTAATTACACTGCAGCTTAGTTGCGTCAGCTTCAGTGTGAGTTCTTTCTCAAATTGGGCAATTGTGCGCCGCTTGTTTTGTGGCTGCGCGCCAGCCTGTTTCGACATCACGGTGTCTTCATCAACACTGAAGATCACTTCCCATTCCAGCAAAAGTGGTTCATCTTCTGTCGCGTTGTTGAGCAAGGCAATGACGGGTCTGCCTTCGAATAACTCGTTCTGAATCAATTCAAGTGTGGTTTGCACGGTGTTGCCCGCATACCAGTTGGCATTCAACTCTGCCTTGCGCAGTGCTTTAAGCAGTTGGGCCGGTGAAGTGCCCATGGTGCCGCTGAGTAGGTCGGGGCATGCTGCCCACCGCATTATTTCGAGAATATATAGGTCGTTTTGGGGATGGCCGTGCCGGTCTTTGGGTATGTGATTCCAGCCAATTTGATGGTGGTGAAGTACCATGCCTATCGCACAAGGTCCGCTTGCGCGCTCAATGCCTTCCGGTGCCGAAAATTCATAAAACGGGCTTAGGTCAAACTTGGCTTGTGCCTGGAGTTCGCGTGGGGCCTTTGTACCGACAATGGGTTTGGCTTCAGAAAAATCAATCTCGAAGCGCGTGTTGCCGTTCATAAAAACACATGTCCTTTGCTGCTTGACTCAACCCACATCTTATTCAGGGAATGTACGGATTCATGCCGTGCATAGTTCTATGCACAAAGCTTATTCCGTTGTGCAGAACAGAGGCTCGAACTTACTCGGTGGGCAGGTTGGGGGTGTTGCTGGTTTGCAAAGGTGCAGGCAGGCTGCCCAAAGGGGAAGGGGCGCCCAAGGTGGAAAGCAGGCCATCCAAGGCGTCAGTCACGGGGCTCAATACTGCGTCGAGTGGGCCGGCTTCTGGCTCGGGCTCAGGCTCGGGTTCAGGCTCCGGGTTTGTGTTGGGCGGTGGGTTGCTGGCACTATTGCCTGGGTCGTTGTTGTTGCCCGATTCGGCGCTGCTGGTGGTGTCAGTGGTACTCGTGTTGTTGTCTTCGTTGTCGCTGTATATGGCGGCAGTGGCACCCAAAAATACAAGGCTTTCCAGCACGGGGTAGCCAGTGGAGTCACCGCCTTCGGCACTTGTGTCAAACAGGCCGAACAGGTCAGGCGTGTCCGTGGTGCTTGCAGCATTCTCGGGCGGTTGGCTTTCAAAATACACGCCTTGGCCGTACAGGTCGGTGGCAATCCACTGCGGTACCTGGTCCAGTGCAACCACTTCAAGATTGAATGTTGCGGCCGCACCATTTTCAATCACCAATGCGTCTTTTACACCAGTGAATTGAATAATTGCTTTGCTGGCAGGGTCGCTGACCACGCGGTCGCCCGGCAATAACATCATGCCGGGTTGCGCGGGCAGGAAAAAACCATCCCGAACCAACTGCACATTGCCGTTGACCTCGGTAATTTTTGCCTGTTGTTCAATGGACGTGGTTGCTGCGTTCATGAGCACTAAGCGTAATTGTAGGGGCCACCCACTTCAAGGGCTTTTCCAAAACTGGGCATGGCATGTATGCGTTTCACGTAGGCCGCAATTTTGGGCATGCTTTTAATGCTGTCCGCCCGGCTCATTGCAGCTTCAAGCGGAAAACTCATCATGAAGTCAGCACCCGTCATCTCGCTGCCGCAAAACCACTCATTCTTGGTCAACACGCTTTCAATGTAGGCGAACTGCTTTTCAAGATTGGGGTTGATGAAATTGCTTTTAACCTGCTTGGAAATGCCGCGCGCAATTGGCAGCACGATCGGCTTGAGCAATGCGGGTACCGGCGCGTTTTCAATTTTGTTGAACACCAGCGTCATGACCAGCGGTGGCATGGCTGTGCCCTCTGCAAAGTGCATCCAGTAGGTGTAATCGCGGTGCGCCTGTGTGCCAGCTGCGGGGCGCAATTTGCCGCCTGCCTTGTCGATCAGGTATTCCACAATGGCACCGCTTTCTGCCACGGTAATGTCGCCATCGGTAATCACGGGCGATTTCCCCAAGGGGTGAATCTTCAGCAGTTCAGGCGGGGCCAGGTAGGTTTTTGCATCACGCGCATAGCGCGTTACCTTGTAAGGCAGGCCAAGTTCTTCAAGCAACCAGATAATTCGTTGCGAGCGTGAGTGTTCCAGGTGGTGTACTTCGATCATGGTCATAAAAAAGGGCTTGTTGCCAAGCCCTTAGTGTAGGTTAGTTTTCACCCGAAATGATTACCGCTTTGTTTTAAACCTCACCGTGTTCGTACTTCAACAAGGCAGTTTTCATTTTTTTCATGGCCTGGGTTTCAATTTGGCGCACCCGTTCAGCCGATACGCCCAGCTCGGCGGCCAGGTCATGCAGGGTTTTGGCGTTGTTGCCAGCCAACCAGCGGCTGGAAATAATGCGTTGGCTGCGTTCGTCCAGGCTGGCCAGTGCCAGGTCCAACCCTTCACTGTGCAGGCGTTCCATGTTGGCGCCTTCCAGCACTTCGGTGGGTTCGGCACCCTCGGCGGCCAAATAACGCACAGGGTTGTAGCTGTTTTCCTCGCTGTCTGCGTCTACAACAGGGTCCAGGCTGAATTCATGGCCCGCCATGCGGCGTTCCATGTCGTACACGTCTTCAGGGCGTACATTCAGCTCACTGGCCACCTCGTTGATTTGGTCGGGTGACAGGGTTTGGCCGTACTTCTTGAAGCTATTCAGGTTGAAAAACAGCTTGCGGTGCGCTTTGGTGGTGATCATTTTCACCATGCGCCAGTTGCGGATAATGTATTCGTGAATTTCGGCCTTGATCCAATGCAGGGCAAAGCTGACCAGGCGCACACCACGCGACGAGTCGAATCGCTTTACAGCCTTCATCAAACCGATATTGCCTTCCTGAATCAGGTCAGCATGGGGCAAACCATAGCCCAGGTACTGGCGTGCTACGGCAACCACCAGGCGCAGGTGGCTAAGCACCAGGCGGCGGGCAGCTTCCAGGTCGTTGTCGCGCTGCAGGCGTTCGCCCAACTCCACTTCTTCCTCTTGCGTCAGCATGGGAATTTGGTGGGTGGCGGAAATGTAAGCATCCAGGTTGCCAAGCGGGCCACGGGCGACCAACGCCCATGGGTCGCGCACAGCAAGGCTGTTGCCCATGGCACGGGTGTTAGCAAGAGTTAACGCAGTGGTCATGATTGCGGTTTTCTCCGAATTAATGAACCAATTTCCAGTTAATTTTAGCACTCCTTGCTACAGAGTGCTAATCGCCCGGAAAGTTCACGAACAGCTGGCTTGACCTGACAGAAACTTTAAAGCACATTGGAATGGCGTCGGTGACCGGTGCGAGCCTTGGGCAATGCAACTATTTTTGGGTGGTACAACTGTGCAATCTTTTGGACTGATGCTATTGCTAGTCTGCATTTCTGCCTGTGCTGCGAGTACGCCACGCACAGCGGAGCAAATCTGCGCAAGCACGGAGGCCGGTGCAATGGGCCAGCTGGAATGTGAATTCAAGACGATGGTGTTTGAAGTGAAAACCGAGATCAAGGAGTTCAAGATTCTCGGTGAGGTGCATCAAATCAAGAAAATCGAACTGGTCGATCCCGAGGGGGCTCGCATGAAGCTTACCGAGCTGGCGAAGAAGTATGTCGAATTTAAAACGATCCGGATCTTGATGCCGGGGACCATGGTCACCATGGAGTACCTGGAGGATCGCATTAACTTTCAGTTCGATGAGCAGGGCATGCCCAAAAGTGTGACACGTGGATGACAAAAAATCACTGCGCACCGTGGGCATTAATTTGAAGTAATAGTTGAAGCAGAGGTTGTAATGAAGTACTCGGCAATTCTCGGTGTTGCAATGGTGACATTCAGCGCCTACGCACTTTCGGTTGATGTGTGGGCACAAACAGTCAAGACGAAATCCAAAACGATAGCAACTGAAAGTGCAGACGCCGCAAGGCCACTTGTGCCCGAAGAAAAGATTCTTTTTCTCGAGCTGGCAGACGAGAGCTTGCGGGTTCTTCCCAATGAGGCAAGTCAACCTTTGGTTAAAAAGGTATTGGCCGATACAAAAATCAATGCTGCAGTGGGCGGGCGACTACTCAAAAGATTCTGGGTGGTTAATGCAAAGGACATGCGTACTACGGCAGACCGGGCTCAAGTTCTCAAGCTGCTTCGCGCAAACTCTTCGGTGCGTTCGGTGTCCGAGAACCGAATTTACAAGCCTTTTATTTTCAATGACCCGGGATATCCCAATCAAAAAAATCTATACACCGGCGCGAATCAGACATCGAGCCCTGTGTACGACTCTGAATTTGTAAAGCTGCTGGAGCGCACGCCATCTAGCGCAGAGTCGATGGTTCGGGTTGCCGTTCTCGACACGGGTATTGCACCAGCCCCAGATTTAAATAATCAGTTTGATGTCGAAGCGAATTTTGTGGAAGGTGTTGATTACGATTTCAACAATGAGCGCTTTGTCAGCAACAGTGCACTATTTGCCGATGCAACCGAACCCGCCACATCTGGCGCAAATGGCGGTGAGCCTTTTTATCACGGCAGTAAAGTTCAATCGCTGATTAATGCAGCGGCTGACAACAGCAGCGGAATCGTTGGAATGGACCGTGAGCTTAGGGTCAGTCAAATTCGCGTGTTGAGTGACAGCGGTGGGGACTCCGTCAGCGTCATGTTCGGGGTGCTGTGGTCAGTTGGCCTGTACGACAGGTTTGTGGTTGAGTCGGGCGAAGATCCAAACTTTGAGTTTTTTGCGCGTTTGCCCCCCAACAACAATCCGGCCAATGTGGTTAACCTGTCATTGGGGGGTAATTCAAGCTGTTCCTCTTTTGAGCAGGCTGCCATTGATTTTGTATTGAACAACAGCAGTACCTTGATCGTAGCTGCCGCTGGCAACAGCGCGCTGTACGGTGAACAAGTGCCTTTCGCGCCAGCCAATTGCAACGGTGTCATTTCGGTGGGCGCATCAACCACACGTTTTGGCGATGCGTCATACGGCAATGTAAGCCCCGCGTTGATTACGTCTACATTGGGTGGTGAACCCAGTGTGGGAGACAACCTGCCTTTGACCGAGCCCAGCATTTTAAGGTCCATGAATGGCGTCAGTTTCGCTTCAGGAACCAGTTTTGCAACCCCTTTGGTCAGTGGTGTTCTGGCTACCGCGCTTCGACTGGGTCTCAGTGAAGGGGTCACCTCGGCCAGCCTCATTCAAGCGCTGAAAGACACCGGCCATGAGTTTCAGGATCCTGAATCCTACTGCGTTCAAATTAGCGATCCCGTGAATAATCCGCGACCCTGCGGCACCATTCTGAATACATCAGCATTTCTGTTGGCGGTGACTGGTGTTGACATTAGTGGCACAACAACTTCACCACCAGCGTCCGACGAAGTTGTTGAGCCTGCGCCTGACGAGGACACCTCAAGCAACCAGCCCATTAGCGATGGTGGTGAACTGCCCTCTGAACCAGAGGAATCCAACCCAACAGAAACAGCCAGTTTTCAGTTCTCTGGCACAGTCAATAACGTCGATGCGTCTTCAATTGGTCTGGTGGCCAATGATCCCGCTGTGGATCCCTCAAGCTACTCTGTGTCGTTTGCACGGGACAGCAGTAGTTTTGTGATCAACCTCTCAATTCCGGGTGTTTATCGTTTGAGCTTCGAGGCGGATCGGGTGAGCGAAAGCTCGGAAGTTCAAGCGGCCTCTGCGGGTCAAACACTTTTTGTGAGCGACGTGACTCTGGACTCGGACTCTCGCCAAATTACCGCAACCGACCCGATGGCTCAGGAAACTGCGGATGGTTCGCCTTCCTCTGGAACCACCGCATCATCAGGCGGTGGGGGCGGCGGTGGCGCAATTAACCTAATGGGCTTGCTGGGCATGTTACTGCTGCTGGGCATCGCGAAATTTAGCGGGCCCCAGAAATTTCAACTTTGAACTCCTGTACCGCAATGTGGTGATTTGATTTTCGTGCATTTTGAATTCTTTACATAACTAAACATTTCATTTAATAATCGCACGAATAATTCACATAAAAATTATAAATATCGCCACGTTGATAGCCGTACTTTTAGGGATAGGGGTTTGAAGAATTTATTGATACTGGAGGACCATCCGACTTCGGCCATGGTCGTTGAAGAAATTATTGGTGCAGTTGTTCCCGGGCTAACGACCCGCATTGTCGAATCGGTGGATCAATTGCACCACATCGAGTCTGCCGATTTTGATTTGGTGGTGTCCGACCTGGTGTTGCCCAACAGCGAGCCTGCCGAGGTAATTGACTTGGTCTCACAGCGCTTTCCGAGTTCATTCCGTATGTTTTTTACAGCGTTGAGTGATGTAAAAATTGAACGACAGATCGTCGACTCAGGCGCATTGCTGCTCTCAAAAAGTCAGCACTACAAAGAGCTCATGGTTCAGGTTCAATCTTTCCTGAAACGCGATTCAGTGAACCTGAATTCAATTTCTCAACGCAACGAGTTTCAAAGCCTGATTCAAATGCCCGGTAGCCCCAAGCCCTTGACCATCAAGCAGGCGCAGGTCATGGAACAGGTGTCCCTGGGTAGAACAGGCAAGGAAATTGCAAAGATATTGGGTATGAGTCCCGACACGGTAAACGCACACATCAAGGAGGCCTTCGGGCGGCTGGGTGTTCAAAACCGTGGCGAGGCAGTGAGCAATTATTCGGTTGCAAGAAAGCTGGCGGCCCGCCTGCATGGGGAGGTCGCACTGGCGCACTTGCAGCCCAACGCCGATTAAACTGTTTGCATGAACCTGAAACGCTACTTGCTGGTGCGAATGATCACCCTGGGCCTGTTGTGCTGGGTGTTGATTTCCGCCTATGTGGTGTTGCGCACGGCCAATGAGGTAGACCAGGCCTTGGCCAGCGACGCTGCCCGCCTGCACGAGATGGTGGAATACTCCATGTACAAGCGGCAAATCAACCCGGAAATTGAAGGGTCGCCGGTGTTGGTGGGCAGCCAGTATGGCTTGTTGCTGGCACCGTACTGCATTCGCTATGAGGGCTGGAACGGGCAGGTGCGGCAAGAGGGCTGTGACAACCTGGTTCGCCACCCTGTTGAAGCAAAGTTAATGCAGCTATTGGGTGTGCAAATTGAATCCGCACCGCAGGCGGTAGGGTTGTGGGGGCAGCCGTTTGGCGAGTTGACCATTACTGCTGATCCGCAATTGGTGCTGGCAAAGTTTTGGCACACTCTGCGAGACTTGCTACTGCTCAGTAGCCTGATTGTAGCCAGTCTTGCAGCCCTTTCCTATGCGGTGATCGGGCGCGCCTTGCAGCCAGCAGCCACCTTGGTGGAGAAAATTGACTCCATTGCCATTTCCGAGGACAGCCCGCCCCCCGAGCAATTGCCTGATGTACAGCCTCGCGAGTTTGGCCGCATTGCACAAGGGGTGAATCGCCTGAATGATCGCCTATGGCGCCTGACCCAAACCCGCCGCAGCCTGATGATGAAATTGCTGAACGTCCAGGAAGAAGAACGGCGGGAATTGGCGCATTGGGTGCATGCAGATCTGGGCCAGTCATTAAGTCTGATCGCCGTCAATTGCGCACAACTGCGTGCGCAGTTAAAGGGTGGCGATACCGGGGTGCAGGAAAAGCTGGAAGAAATTGATCTACAAATTGAAGGTGCATTCGAGCGCATGCGCGCAGTCTTGGTGAACAAGTGCCCGCCCGTGTTGGAGGGTGCCGACTTGGGCATGGCCATTCAAGACCTGTGTACCCGCTGGGAGATTAATGCCGGCAGCGGTTGGACTGTGAACCTGAGTCTTGACCCTGTTGCGCTGGGCAAGTTGGACAAAGACCGCGCGCTTTGTGTTTACCGCACGGTCGAGGAGTGCCTGGCCAACGCTCGGCGACATTCAGCGCCTGGCGGTTCTGCCGTGAAAGTAAGTTTAATCTTGGATAAAAAGGTGTTGGAACTTCGTGTTGAGAACACCATGCATCCATCTTCTAAAACACCTGCGCCCTCGGGCGGCATGGGTCTGAATTTGCTGGCTGAACGGGTGCGGGTGCATGGCGGTGTGTTCAACGCCCAAATTGAAGAAGGGCAGTTTGTGGTCTCAGCCCAATTTCAGCAACAAGGTGCCGCATGAATAACACCGACTGCAATGTTTTGCTGGTAGACGACCACGCCGTGGTGCGCGCAGGTTACCGGCACTTGCTGGAAACGCAAGGCGGTTTTAGTCAGGTTCGCGAAGCGGAAAACGCACAAGAAGCTTTTGCCGCCTGCCAGAAGGAATTGCCGGTCTTGATCATTTGCGACATCAGCATGCCCGAACCGGTGGGCTTGAGTTTGATTCAGCGGGTGTTGGGGCGTTGGCCTGACGTAAAGTTTCTCATGTTCACCATGCACAATTCGATCGAATTGGCCCGCGCGTGCATGGACGCTGGTGCAAAAGGTTATGTGACCAAAAGCAGCCGGCCCGAGGTGCTGTTAAGGGCGATCGGTGAGGTGTTGGCTGGGCGCACCTTCATCAGTGCCGACTTGTCGCGTTTAATGGCGCTGTCACGCTTGCGTGACAACCGGGGCGGGCTGGGTGAACTCAGCAGCCGGGAGTTCGAGGTGTTGTGTTTGCTGGTTGCGGGGCAATCTGCCGAGCAAATTGGTGAGCTGCTTTTTCTCAGCGCAAAAACCATTCACAACATTCATTACCAAATCAAAAAGAAATTGCAGGTCAGTAATGACATTGAACTGACCAAGCTGGCCATTGGGTGGGGATTAACCAGCCCTTTGATTTAATTGACACCCCCTTATGTTCTGATCTGACCTTGTTGTTTTGAATCCATTGTGTTGAAAAAAAAGTAATAAAAACAAAACACTAATTAAATTCAGAGCGGTGGGGGGGACTATGACTAAAGATATTTCGCGGTCAGCATGGGGCATGTGTTGTGTAACTTTGGTATTGAGCGGTTGTTTAGGCGGAGGTGATGCGGTTACGCCGAATGCTGGTAATCGAAGCCCCGTAGCGCCAAATGAAGAAGATACCCTTGCTACCCAAACTTCAATTCCCAGGGCTCAGTGTCGTGAGGGTGATCGGGCTGAGTCTGCACTTCAAGGTCAGGTGCCATTGAGCGAGAGGCTGGCCGGGTTTCAAGGAAGTAATTGCAATATTGATTTGGTGTCGCAGTACGAGGGTGAGGGCGCAAGTTGGATGCATACCTCCTATCGCAACTGCTCCTATTATGGCCAGGCATTCGCGGCCACAGCAGTGTCTTCGCCCAGTGTTCCCAGAGCAAATTTGCAGCGACCCGGCACGGTCGTGATGGACGTGAGCGATTCAAGCAACCCCGTCGATGCTGGGCGCCTTACCAGCGTGTCAATGCTTGATCCATGGGAATCCTTGAAGGTCAACGTGCAGCGTGGTTTATTGGCGGCTGTCAATGGCACAAGTGCTGGCGGTGGCCCAGAGTTTGATGTTTACGACATATCCAAAAACTGCGTGCAGCCAAGGTTGCTCTTCAGTGGTCCTTTGGCAGACGACACCGTAATTGGTCATGAGGGCGAATGGGCTCCTGATGGCTTGACGTATTACGGTGGTGATCTGAATCAGGGGCAATACTATGCAATTGATGTAACAAATCCATCGTCACCCGAATTCATCACGAAATTTACCCCGCCTGTCGGTGTGCATGGTTTGTCAGTTAGCGCGGACGGAACACGTGGTTACGTCACCTTGTCTGGTACCGCGCGCAATGAAGGTAACAATACCAACGGTTTTGCGATTTATGATTTCACGCCGATTAGTCGGCGGATGACAGACCCAAGTCCGGTACTTTTGGCAGAGGTTTACTGGGCAGATGGATCGGTGGCACAACACACAATTCCTGTGAAAATTGCCGGCAAAGACCACCTGATTACTGTGGATGAACTGGGCTCTGACGGAGTCAATGCCGCAGCGAGTCGCATTGTTACCTGTGGCTCAGGTCGCTTGCCGTTTGGAATCCCGCGCATATTTGATGTCAGTGACATCAGCAACATTCGATTGCTGTCCAAGCTTACGCTTGAAATTAATCAGCCTGAAAATTGCGTTGAAGCCTCTGCAGACACAGCGGGGTTGGCCCTGTTTGGATATGACAGTCATTATTGCCAGGTAGATGATCCAAATGACGCGAAACTGATGGCTTGTAGCTACTTCAACTCGGGGCTAAGGGTATTCGATATTTCAAAACCAAATTTGGTTAAAGAAATCGCTTACTTCAATCCAGCAATGAGTCCAGGTCAAAAAGGTGGTTCTACTTTCAATGTGACGGGTAATTGTTTTGGCGCAGATTGGACTTCTTCGCAGCCACGATTCATTCTTGAAAAAAATGAGATCTGGTTTACTTCGCAGTGTGCAGGTTTTCAAGTGGTCAAATTAGATCCCGCAGTGTTGCCCAAATAATCGTGAATATGGGCAAGTATGGATTGTTTTTCCTGGGGCTTTTGCTGGGGTGGTGGCTTGCTCCCCAGGCAGATACCCGCGCACCTTTATCTCCTGAGTCCGCAGTAGAGAATCGGATTGATATTGATATCGGGTACGCGCAAAGTATGTTGGTGCATCACCAGCAGGCCTTGATCATGGCAAGTTTGATGCAAGGCGATCAACAGTCTGCAGTTCAAGGATTGGCTAGCCGCATAGTTCGCGAACAGTCCATGGAGATGGAGAGCTTAAAGGGCTGGTTGGCTGGTCAGCGTGCGGCCTCTTTGCCTGCGAGCGGTGATTTGATGGGGTGGATGAAAAACAATTCCCAGTTGTTGAATGTCAATGAAGCACTGTACCTGGAGCGTTGTGAGCGAAGTCCGTTGGGCATGGCTGGTCTGGTGGAATCTTCATCAATCAAGAAATTGGGGGATGGGTCGATGACGCTGAAGGAAAGGGAAGCGAGTTTTCTAAAATTGATGATCGAACATCACCAGGGCGCTGTCAGCATGTCGACCCTGCCATCGCGTGCAGCAGGCACCCCATTTATTCGAAACCTGGCGCAGCATGTTTTGCAGAGACAAACGCAAGAACTTGCACAGATGATGGCGATGCTGGAACAATAACAACTTAGCTCGGGCAAAATTCCTGAGCAGGGTTTAGTAATCTAATGACATGGCAAAAACACCTGCCTGCCCAAACAACAACATTGGAGAAGTAGACATGAGCTGGACCACCCCACAATTTGTAGACATGCGTTTTGGTTTTGAAATCACCATGTACATTGCCAACCGTTAATTTTTTCGGTTGTTGCTTCAAGAAAAAGGAAGGTCAAGCAGAGTTGGCCTTCCTTTTTTTTATGCGCGACGCAGCTGCTCGGTCGAATTCATGGTGAGTTTAAGGCCTTGCTCCAACAAGGACTTTGCAATGCTTTCGTCGCCAAAGCCGTAGGGTGCGGCCGGTGCATGGTCATACAGCAAACCCAGGTAAAGGTAGGCTGCACCGTCGTTTGGTGCCAGTGAAATGGCACGTTCAAATGACGCTTTTGCATGGGCCTGAAATTGCAGCGCGCAAAGCCCACCCAACGATTTTGCATATCCCGTCAGTACAATACCGTTCCAAAGCAGAACCTTTGCGTCATTTGGGTATTGATGCGCCAATTCCTGTGTGGTTTCAGCCAGGTGACACAACATGGCGTCGCGAGTGCGGCCAAAGTCACATCGAAGTGCTTGGGCCCAACTGGATTGAATGGTTTCAATACATTGATTCGTTGCGGTTTTTGTACGCGCTGTGCGGGATGCCGCACTGGCGTCAATTACGTTAAATACGCGTCTCATAGGTGACTCCTAAACGACGTTAATCCTGGTGATATGTTGCATGATGGCAACCGTTTCGTTGATTAACGCGGAAAATTCGTTTAGGAGTACAAACGATCAAAAAAACTTGCTTAGCCGGGTATGTCCAACGACCCAACTGACTTTGGCGACACCATGACACCCCAAGGCATGTTGCCCTCCGGAATGTCTTTGATCACATTGCCTGTGGCGTAGTCCAGCACCAAAATATTGTTGCTGCGACCGCAGGCCACTATCAATTTTTTGTCATTGGGTGTGAAGCTGAAGTGCCAGCAGCGTTCGCCCACTGGCATTTCGCGTTTAAGTTCCAGCGTTTTGGCATCAAATACCTGAATCGCTTTGCCACGCGCCAGCGCCACTACAATTTCAGAACCGTCGCGGGTGTAGGTAACACCGTAGGGAACTTCGCCGGTGGCGGCCTCGTTAATCACATTGTAGTTTTTGTCCAGAATCAGCATTTTGTTACCGTATTCCAGGGTCACCACAAACTGTTCGCCATCGGGTGAGCGCTTCACGCCACGGGGCCGAATGCCGTAGCTTTCCGTGTCGATCTGTTTGATTTTCTCACCGGTTTCAATGTCGTGAACCGACACATTTTCATCGGCTTCATTGGTCACAATAATGTGTTTGCCATCGGCAGAAAACTCGATGCCCTCGGTTTCAAACCCGGCTGTAATTTCCTTGATTTTCTCGCCTTTCACCAAGTCGATAATTGCCACCTGTGCGGGTAGTTCATCCCCTTCCTCGCGTTCTTTCTCAATGGCCTTGGCTTCAGCAGAGCCAGGCTTGGGTGGGGGGCCACCTTTCGATGCCGGTTCATAAGCCACAAAGGCCAGGTTGCCAAGTACGCGTACAAATTCGGGGTTAATGCCCACGGGCACGCGGCGCACCACCTGGTTGGTTGCGGTGTCAATGATGGCCAGGTCTTTGGTTTCTTTCACGGCCACCACCAGCAGTTTGCCGTCGTCGGTTAAACCCACACCGCGACCACCTTCGCCCACGTTAATTTCGCCAATCTTGGAATAGTCGGCCAACGAGTAAATGGTCACCGGGCCGTCTTGGTGTGTAATGTAAGCCACTGCCTGCGGCGCAACCTGCTCGACCGGAACTGCAGCTTCAGGGGGCACAGTTTCTTCTTTTTTAGAACAGGCCGCCATGGCCACTGTCATGCCCAATGCAACCACACTTACTTTGAATTTCATGTCTTGTTTTCTCCCTGCTGAATGCTTCGACGCTACGGAAGTTTCCCTGTTTTGTCTCGGGAATATTTCCTGAAATATGAATTGTCATTGTGACAGGTCATGTGGGCAATTCCTTCCAAACGTTGATTTAACGCCGTTTCTGCAAGCATTTTGAACCTTTGTGACAATTTGGTTTCAATACACTGTGTAGTGTGACCCGTAACCCTTTTGTAAAGAAGTGCAGCCATGAAGTATGTTCAAGAAAAACAAAACCCGGTTTTGGAGTCACGGTTGATGCCACGCGTGGCATTGTCCGCCTCCATGGGTTTTGCGGCCTATTGGACCTACCTGTACTTCAGCCAGACCAGGCACATATTCAGCCCCGCTTTGAAGCACCACGAAGTACTGACCCACCATGCGCACGAATTCACCGAATTGCGTTTGCAGGTGGCACCGGGCATTGAACTGGAAGGTTGGGTTCGCATGCCTACGGGCATGGGCGGCGCAGGCAGCAAAGCACCCTGTGCCATTTATTTTGGTGGCCGCAGCGAAGACGTGCGCTGGTTGCTGAACGAAGCACAAGGTTTTAAAAACCTGCCCTTGGTGTTCTTCAATTACCGGGGCTACGGCAACTCCAAGGGCAAGCCCATGGAAAAGCATTTGGTGGCCGATGCACGCGCCATTTACAAATGGGTGGCTGAACAACCTTGGTGCGACCGCAATCAAATTTCGGTCATTGGGCGTAGCCTGGGTACAGGCGTGGCCATGCAGTTGGCAGCCAGCACACCCGTGCACAAACTGGTGTTGTTTACGCCTTACGACAGTTTGATCAGCATTGCCAAAAAGAGAGTACCCCTGGCACCTGTCTCGCTGTTGTTGCGCAGCAAGTTCAAATCGCATGAATGCGCTGTGAATGTGCGCAATCCGACCTTTGTGTTGCTGGCTGAAAATGATCAGGTGGTGCCGCACGATTCTTCGTTGCGGTTAATGCAGCACTTTGCAGTGAAACCCTTGGTGGCTACAGTGAAAGGAACTGACCATGTCAGCCTGCCGCACGACACCGATGCGCAAGGTTTGGTCAGTCATTTTTTGACGACGTAATTCACCCACTCCCGGTATTCGCTCGGCGTTTTGCCGGTCAGTTTTTTAAATGCACGCGTGAAGTTGGCGCGGTCTTGGTAACCCACACGCTGGGCTATTTCATCCACGTTCAGCTTCGTGGTCTCAAGCAACAGGCAGGCATCGCGTTGAATGACCTCGCCCAGTAAATCGCTGAAGTTTCGCCCTTCGTTTTGTAATTTACGCTTCAAGGTGCGTACCGACATGTGCAGGGTCTCGGCCATGTCTTCAAGCTGCGGGTAGCGGCCGTCCCGGCAAATCAGCAGGTTTTTCACGCGCCCGCTTAAATTGTCGCCTAGGCCCAGGGCAATCAATTCCTGCTCGCATTGTTGAATCACCATTTGCGCTGTGGTGGCATTGGCGGTGGGCAAAGGCAGGTCAAGCCATTTGGCGGGAATTCGAATTTGATTGCCTGCCGCATTGAAACGGCACTTGGGCAGGCTGCTGGCGTAACTCGCGTAATAGGGCGGTTCAGGCCAGTCAAACCACAGCTCGATACCACTTGCCTCGCTTTTGCTGCCCATGGGGTTGAACAGGCTTTCGAACAGGCGCCACACTTCAATTACAAAGTTTTCGATGGCGAATTTGCGCACGGGCTCAAGCGGCATGGCCTCGCGAACATGGCACACCAAAGTGCGTTCGTCTTCGCTGGTGTCAATGGTGTAGAAGGGCACTTTGGTGGGCAAAAACCGAATGCCCAACTCGATCGCTTCACGCAGGGTGGCGCAACTCATCAAACCAAAGCCGATCATGCCGGCTTTGGTCAGGCTGCTTTGCAAACCCATCTCGATGGCAATGTGTTCGCTTTGAAACAGCGCCAGCAAATTCATCACAATAATGCCGTGCTGTGCCGCGGCAATGCGGCTGTTGGGCACCTGTAACTGGGCAAGGGTCAGCCCGCTGTGTTCCAGAATTTGTTCAGCCGCGAAACCACGCTGCACCGCATAGTTCACGAAAAACAGCGGATAGGCTTGCGCCACCGTGGTTTGTTCCAGCAGCCTAAGCTGCGGCAGGTCTTTCAGTTCCATGCCCAGTAAACCAGGGTGGCCGCTGCCACCAGCAGTTGCACGCTGTTAATGATCACGCTAAGCCGGTGCTTGCTGTTGAATTCAGCACCAGCGGCTTTGTCGCCCGCCAGTTCCCGGTCGCGCAGCTCATTGATTTGAAGCATCAACACTTGCCGGGTGTACACACTGGCTAAACCCACCAAAGCCGAGGGGAACAACACCCAAAAGCTGCCGCCCGAAAGCCCTGCAAAAATTGCACTGAGAAAGCCAAACACGATCACGTACAGGTAGTACCACGGGAACACTGCCCGAATGAATGGCCCAGCTTGTTCCATGGGCAGCTTTGTGAATACCAACGGGGCAAACAAGGCCGAGAACGCCAAAATACCGCCGAACAAACCACCCAAGGCCAGGGTTGTGAGCGCTTGAAACCATTCCATGTTGTACTCCTCTGCTGCTAATTCAATTAGTGGTCAGTGCATGGCCTGCGCCACGAGTTTGACTCCAAATGCAGAGCATACTTTGCTCACGGTCTCAAATCGCGGTGAGGCATTTTTTCGAAGCGCTTTGTAAAGCGCTTCGCGAGTAATTCCCGTGCACTTTGCAACATCACTCATACCTTTTGCACGAGCGATATCGCCCAAGGCAGCGGCTAAAAGGGCGGGGTCATTGCTCTCAAGAATATCCGTCAAGTACGCGGCGATGGTCTCTGGGCTATCTAGGTGCTCAGCGATTGAGAAGTCGTCAAGCTCATCGAGTGTCAGTTTGATTTTTGTCATTTGAGAAACTCCTTATTCAATCGAAGTCGCCCAAGAATCGCGCCTTTCACAATTTTGTCTTCGAGTGATTCTAGCCAGTCTGTGAACGTGGGAAGACTTTTTAGTTTAAACATCAGTTGAGTTATTGTAATCGATCGATTACATGCATGGAAGAGTCAAAAAGACCATTTTTGTAACTTTAAAAAGCAAACAGTTCATGAGCTTGGCCCAAATTGACTCCAAAGTCGTCACTTTTCACACTCACGCCTGTTGCACCCAAGCCCCTACACTGCAACTCATCGAAAACCACTACAACACGAGACAGCACACATGGCCAGCTCAAAAAAAGAAGTACAAAATATTCTTGAAGTTGCAATCGTCGGCGCAGGCGTTTCAGGCTTGGGCATGGGTATTCAACTGCTGAAAGCAGGTGAAACCAATTTCAAGATTTTCGACAAAGGCCACGATGTGGGCGGCACCTGGCGCGACAACACGTATCCCGGTTGCGGTTGCGACGTAAAAAGCAGCCTTTACAGCTATTCCTTCGAGCCTTGGGCCGAGTGGAGCAACAGCTACGCCAAGCAAGGCGAAATTTACAAATACCTGCGCCACTGCGCCACCAAGTACGGCGTGTACCCTCACATTCAATTCAACACCAGCATCAGCGGTTCTGTGTTTGATGAAGAGGCTGGGCTTTGGAATATCACCACAGCCGATGGTAAAACCATTCAGGCTCGCAATGTAGTCACCGCGGTTGGCCCGTTCAGTGCACCCAAGGTGGCTGAATTCAAAGGCGCTGAAAAGTTCAAAGGCAAAACCGTGCACACAGCTGCATGGGACCATTCTGTTGAACTGGAAGGCAAGCGTGTTGGCCTGATTGGTACTGGCGCCACAGCCGTGCAGGTTGGCCCAGCCATTGCAGACAAGGTGAAAAACCTGGTGGTGTTTCAGCGCACAGCCAACTGGATTATGCCGCGCCCAGACCGCAACATTGAAGAAGCGGAGAAAGCACTGAACCGCAAAACCCCGCTGAACATGAAAATGAATCGCTTGGGTGTTTACTGGTTCAATGAACTGACTGCGCCGTTTTTGATTTTGAAGTACGACATGTTCAAGGCCCAGCCTGAAAAAATGTCCAGCAGCTATTTGGCTCGCAAGGTGAAAGACCCCGAGTTGCGCAAGAAGCTGACCCCCACTTTCAAGTTCGGTTGCAAGCGTGTATTGGTGAGTTCCGATTGGTACCCCACCATGCAAAAAGAGCATGTGCATTTGGAAACCAACGCCATTGATTGCATCACTGAGAAAGGCATTCGCACAGCCGATGGTGTGGAGCATGAGCTCGACGTGATCATTTACGCCACAGGCTACGAAGTACGCCACACTGGTTCGCCCATCGATACCAAAGGCATTGGCGGTGCAAGCCTGCACGAGAAGTGGAAAGACGGCTCAGAAGCCTACCAAGGCATTTCAACCGCTGGTTTTCCAAACCTGTATTTCCTGGTTGGCCCCTTCACCGGCCCCGGTCACACCTCGGTAATCGCTTACGCAGAGGCACAAATCGGCTATGTCATTCAAGCGATTAAACTGCGTCAAAAACGCAAGTTGAAAGCAATTGTCGTGAAGCCCGAGGTTGAAAAGAAGTTTGTGAACACCATGGACTTCCGCAGCGACCACACTGTGTGGAAAAGTGGTTGCGCCAGTTGGTACCTAAGCCCCAATGGCCGCAACAACACGCTGTACCCCGGCTTGAATGCCGAGTACCGCATGCGCGTTGCACGCTTTAACCCGGCTGAATATGTGCTCACCGGCAGCAATGGCAAAACCGTGAAGCCGAAGGTGACAGACCATATCAGCACAGGTTTAATGGCACTGAAGGTGGCCTGAAAAAAACAGTCAATACTATCCAGAATGGATAAAAGTATTGATATTGAAATCTAACAGGCAGACACTGATCGTTCCCCCAAAAAAGGAGAACGCCCATGTCGACCCAAGGCACCAAAGCATCTGACTTATTCGTTCGGGCCCTGGAGGCCGAAGGTGTCAAGCACATTTTCGCAGTACCCGGCGAAGAAAATCTCGACATGGTTGAAAGCCTGCGCAACAGCAGCATCAAGCTGGTGCTTACCCGCCACGAGCAAGGGGCGGGTTTCATGGCCGCCACCTACGGGCGTTTAACTGGTCGTGCCGGTGTGTGCATGGCCACACTGGGGCCGGGCGCCACCAACTTCACCACCCCGGCAGCGTATGCACACTTGGGTGCGTTTCCGCTCATCATGATCACCGGGCAAAAGCCCATCAAAAAGTCCAAGCAGGGCCAGTTTCAAATCATTGATGTGGTCAATCTGTTCGATCCGATCTGCAAAATGAGCAAGCAGATTGTTCATGGCAACACCATTCCCGCTTTGGTTCGCGAGGCATTCCGCATTGCCGAAGAAGAACGCCCCGGTGCTGTGCTGCTGGAATTGCCCGAAGACATTGCCGCAGAGCCCACCAGCGCACCGATTATTCCCCGTAGCGAAAGGCACTATGCCGTGGCCGACGACGTGGTGCTCAACGAAGCGGTGTCCATGATCCGCTCCGCCCGCATGCCCTTGGTGTTGCTGGGCGCGGGTGCAAACCGCAAGCAGGCACGCTTGGCCTTGCAGGAATTTATTGAAACCACAGGAATTCCTTTTTTCAGCACGCAAATGGGCAAGGGCGTAGTCGACGAAGGCTCACCCCATTTCTTGGGCACCGCTGCACTTTCTGATGGTGATTATCTGCACTGCGCCATTGAGCGGGCCGACCTCATCATCAATGTGGGCCACGATGTCGTCGAGAAGCCACCGTTCTTCATGGCCGTTGGCGGAAAAAAAGTAATCCATGTGAATTACCGTTCAGCCAAAGTCGATCAGGTGTATTTTCCGCAGTGCGAAGTGGTGGGCGATGTGGCCCGCTCGGTGCAAAAACTGACCCAGAAAATTGGTGGCAAAGTGGTGTGCGATTTGGCATACTTCAACCGCATTCGCGAAGAAGTTGAACTGCACATCAAAGAAGGCGCCGACGACGACCGCTTTCCGGTTATTCCCCAAAGGCTGGTGGCTGAAACCCGCCGTGCCATGGGCGCCAAAGACATCATTGCGCTGGACAACGGCATTTACAAACTGTGGTACGCCCGAAATTACAAAGCTTACGAGCCCAACACCGTGCTGCTGGACAACGCGCTGGCCACCATGGGTGCAGGCCTGCCGTCTGCCATGATGGCGGCCATGCTGTACCCCGACAGGCGGGTGATGGCCATTTGTGGCGACGGCGGGTTCATGATGAATTCTCAAGAAATTGAAACTGCCGTACGCCTGAAGATGAACCTGGTCGTTACCATTTTGAATGACAGTTCTTACGGCATGATCCGCTGGAAGCAAGAGCACGCTGGCTTTGCCGATTGGGGGCTTGAATTTGGCAACCCCGACTTTGTGAAGTATGCCGAGGCCTATGGCGCAACAGGCCACCGTGTGGGCAGCGCAGCCGACCTGGTGCCCACCTTTGATCGGGCATTTCAGGCGGGCGGTGTGCACATTGTGGACGTTCCCGTGGACTACTCTGAAAACAAACGCGTGCTGATCGATGAATTGGCCGCAAAGGTGTGTTTGATATGAGCAACTCAGTGAACAACGCCACTTTGGAAGTGGTCAATCCCTTTGATTTGAAGCCGATTGGCGAAGTGAAACTGGTCGATTGGCAAACCATTGATGGTTGGTTAAACACCGCCCACCAGCTGCACAAAACCCGCTCGGGATGGTTGCCCGCCCACAAGCGCATCGCCATTCTGAAAAAAACAGCGCAGCTTATGCAAGGCCGGTTCGATGAACTGGCTTGTCAAATTGCCAACGAGGGCGGCAAGCCCCTGATGGACGCCAAGGTGGAAGTAACCCGCGCCATTGATGGTGTCGAACTGTGCATCAAAGAGCTGGGCCACCTCACAGGCAGTGAAATTCCCATGGACCTGACCGCCGCTGGTTCTGGCCGCATGGCGTTTACCACCCGTGAACCCATTGGCCCTGTGGTGGCGGTATCGGCATTTAACCACCCCCTGAATTTGATTGTTCACCAGGTGGGCCCCGCCATTGCCACCGGCTGCCCTGTGCTGGTGAAGCCAGCCAGTGCCACCCCCTTAAGTTGCCAGGCCTTTGTGAGCATGTTGTATGAAGCGGGCCTGCCCGAGGAATGGTGCCGCTTTGCGCCCTGCAAAAGCGATGTTGCTGAACAAATGGTGACCGATCACCGCGTGGCGTTTTTCAGTTTCATTGGTTCTGGTGCTGTGGGGTGGCGGCTAAAAAGCAAATTGGCCCCTGGCACGCGCTGCGCACTTGAGCACGGCGGTGTTGCTCCAGTCATTGTTGATGATTGCGCCGATCTCGACACCATGATCCCCGCGCTGGTCAAGGGCGGTTTTTATCATTCGGGGCAGGTGTGCGTCAGTGTGCAGCGCGTTTATGCGCCAGAAGACATGGCCACAGCCTTGGCGCAAGCCATTGCTGACAAGGCTTCCCGGCTAAAAGTAGGCAATGCAATTTTGGCCGACACCGAATGCGGCCCCTTGGTCAACCCGAATGAAGTCAAGCGCGTTGAGCACTGGGTAAATGAAGCTGTAACAGGTGGTGCACAGGTGTTGTGTGGTGGCCAAAGGCTGGGTGACACAACTTATGCACCCACCGTGCTTTTAAACCCGCCCCGCGATGCCAAAGTCAGTACCCAAGAAGTGTTTGGCCCCGTGGTGTGTGTTTACGGCACCGAATCGCTGGCCGATGCAATTGAACAAGCCAACAGCTTGCCAGTTGCGTTTCAGGCGGCGGTGTTTACCCAGAAGTTAAAAGTGGCCATGCGCTGCGTGCGTGAAATTGATGCCACCGCAGTCATGGTCAACGATCACACGGCGTTTCGCGTTGATTGGATGCCTTTTGCTGGGCGGCGGCAGTCGGGTTACGGGGTTGGCGGAATTGGCCCCACCATGCACGACATGACGCAAGAAAAAATGGCGGTCATCAAGTTGTAATTACAAAGTAAATTCAAAACACTATGGCACTGAAAAAAATAAATCTGAGTGACGTCACCGTGCTGATCCGCACGCGCAGGCGTGAACTGGGGCTGACCCAGAAGCAGCTGGGTGAAAGGCTTGGCATTGATCAGCGCACGGTGTCGTCTCTGGAAAAAAACCCGGGGTCGATCAGCGTGAACCGCCTGTTCGCCGTGCTCGACGCCTTGCAGGTCAGCATGTATTCCTCCACCGATCCCCGCGATGAAAGCAGCCTGGCCCGGCTTACCGTCGACCAGTTGTTTAGAAACGCAAAAATCGTCTGAACCGCATATTCTGAAAGCCGGGTGCTCACCCCATCACCCGGCTACCATCACCCAAACTGATTCAATTCGCTGAAATCCAGGCAGGCAAGTAACTTCGCACGGTTATTCGCCCGCGCTGCTTTCATGAATTTCGTTCAAATTCCCGTTTTTGGTCAATCGGTCAAGCCTGGTTTGGGGCTGCGGTTTCGCGGCAACTATTGGGCTTTTTTTGACAAACGCACCGAGTTGTCGCCTTGGTTGGCCTTGCACCGCGAGTCCATTAACGACACCGAACTCGATGAGCTCATGCTGCACGGCTTTCCGCGCACGCGCACCGGCGACACTGTGGATTGCAAGGTGCTCAGTCATTTCGGATTGGTGCAGGGCGATTTGTATGCAGACGGCTTTTTCGTTGGCCGCAGCGAAAGGCAACGCACCGCCGCATTCACTGGCGATTTGCTGGTGGTCAAATTTCCGCTTTCAGCAGATCCGCAAAAAGACCTGCTTAACTCCAACAGCATTTACTGGGCCAACGAAGCCAAATTGCAAGCCCACCCTGTGGGCAGTGCCGAGCACGAACGTGGCAAAGCGCTGGTTGAAATGGCCAGTATTTTGCTGGCCCGCTGGCGCGAACACGATTCACAAAACCTTGAATTCAAGGTCAAGAGCAGAATTGTCGAATTGTGGAATGAAGGCAAAGCGCTTGGTCAAGGCGCGGGCGCCGCAGCCATGGGGTTTATTCAAGGCCTTTGGGACTTGATCAAAATAAGTGTTGAGTTCACAGCCAATGCAGTAAAAGCCACCTGCGCTGGGTTCGAGACGCTGATCAATTCCAACTTTGCGCAAATTCAGCAAATGTTGATTGGCGCTGGCATGGCCGCTTACGGCACAGCACAAGAAATGATCGCCACCTTGAAAGAGGGCATGCGGCTGTTCAACCTGATCGGCTCAGACCACCTGCTGCGTGCGGGTTTGTTCGAATTTCTCGATGGCTATTCCGAAAGCGTGCCCCACCTTCGGCGCTTGAGCAATGCGGCCACCGTGGTGGTGGTCATTGGCATTGAAGTGTTGCTGGCCTTGGCCACATTGGGTGGAAGCATTGCTGTGGGGGTTGCGCGGGCCGGTGCCAATGTTACCCGCGCAGCAAGCCACGTTGGCCCCTTCACCATGGCGGCAATTCGGCATTTGGCCAATTACGCCAAGGCGGTAGAAAAAGCAAAGGCCCACAAGTTGCGCGCCACTGCGGGCTCGCCTTCTGCACCCGCGCCCGCCAAACGGGGTGCCGCACCCGCAGGTGAAAAAAATACCGACACCAACAAAACACCCACCCAAACTTCGCAAGGGGCAAGCACACCCAAAGTAGCCGACACCACAACAGCGGGCGAACCCATCAGCATGATCAACGGCGAGGAGTTGTTGCAGCTGCAGGATTGTTCGCTACCTGGGTTGGTGGGCTTGAACTGGCAACGCACTTACCGCAGCAGCCTGGCTGAACAGGGCTTTAATGCAGGGTTGGGCGCGGGTTGGGCGTACCCGCTTGCGCAACGCATTGAAACCGAACCGGCTGGCCTGAACTACATCGACGACGAAGGCCGCACGGTTTACTTCAAACCCTTAAAGGTAGGCCAGCGCTGCACCAACACCAGTGAATTTTTAACGCTGGTACGAACGGGCGAACATTCATTCCAGCTGCAAGCCAGCAACGGTTTGGGCCTGCGAAGGTATTTTGAACACGGGGCATTGGTAAGTATTGCCGATGCCTTTGGCAATTTCCTGCACATCGACTACACCGATGGAAAAGCCACACGAATTCAAAGCAGCCAAAGCACCTGGGTGCTGGGCTACAACACCCAAGGTTTAATTGAGCACATTGCGCAACTGGCGCAAGGCGGTAACAACCAGCTAACGCTGGTGCAATACCGTTACAACCTGCAAGGCCAACTGGTGGGTGCGCTGGATGCCGCTGGCTTTGAGGAACGCTACACCTACAACAGCGGCAATGTGCTCACGCAGCGCACCTTGAAAAGTGGCTACAACATTTATTTTGAATGGGAAAAAACAGAGTCAATTTCCCGCTGTGTGCGCCAGTGGGGCGACCCTGTTCTAGGTCAGCCCACTTACCGCTACCAGTTTGAATGGGGTACTTACAACACCGCCATCGACAGCCGCGGTGGGCGCACCGCCTATCAGTTCAATGCACAGGGTTTGCCGGTGTTCGAGAAGAACCCTGAAGGCGCAATTACCCGCACACGCTACAACAACAACGGGCAAGTGTTGGAACGCGTAGATGCACTGGGTCACCGGGAGCAGTTTCAGTACAACAGCCAAGGTTACTTGGTGGCTTACACCAACAAGCTTGGGCTGGTGCACCGGTTTGAACTCAACCCGCAAGGGCAGGTGCTAAAACACACCGATGCCGCAGACCATGTGCGCTTGAACACCTACACCCCCGAGGGTTTGCCAAGCAGCCACACCAACGCAACCGGTGCCACCACCCGTTACCGGTACAACGCCCTGGGCTTGCTGTGCGAAGTGATCAACCCCTTGGGCCACAGCACCCGGCTGTTGTACAACGCCCAAGGGCAGTTGCAGGCGCAAACCGATACCTTGGGCAGCAGCACCACTTACCAGTTCGACGCATGGGGCAGGTTGGCCAGCGTTTGCAACCCGCTGGGGCGCACAGCCGATTACGCCTACGATTTAATGGGCCGCTGCACCCGGGCCAGCAACCATGAAGGGTTGACCACGCAGTACAGCTACACCCCACTGGGGCAACTGCAATGCATCACCGACCCCACAGGCCGAAGCACGGTGTATGAATACGCAGACCGCTTAAGCCAACCCACCGCACGCACTGATGCACAAGGTTTTACCTTGCGTTACCGCTACGACAGCGAACGCAATTTGGTCGAACTTCAAAATGAAAATGGACAAAGCTGCCATTTTGAATACGACCTGGCCGAGCGCCTTGTGAAAGAAAGCGGCTTCGACGGCCGCGTGCAAACCTACCAGTACAACGCAGTGGGTTATCTGCTCGAAAGGCAGGAATGGGGCGTATCGAGCAATCAACCGCTGGCTTGCACGCGTTACACGCGCGATGCATTGGGGCGTTTAACCAAGGCAGCGCATAGCGATGGCGAAGAAGCTTCCTTTGCCTACAACCTTCAGGGCCAGCTGATACAGGCCAACAACGCACAGCGCAATCTTCAATGGGAAGTCGATGCCGAAGGCCGCGTGCTGGCCGAGCTGCAAGACCAACATCGCATTGAACACCAATACAACCCGGCTGGCTGGTTAAAGCAAAGCAGTTGGAGTGCCATGGCAGGCGGCGCAATTGCCGCGGGCAATTTGGCCTACCAATACAATGCGCTCGGCCTGCTTGGCGAAATCAATTTCAATGGCGAATTGTTGGCGCAGTTTGAGCGCGACACCCTGGGTCGCGAAGTGGTGCGCAAGCGAAGCAATCAGGTGCACACCCAAAGCCTGTACGACCCACAGGGCAGGTTGGTGGGGCAGGTCAACCGGCGTGAAAAACCGGGTGACCTTTCACCCACCGTTTCCCGCAGGCGCTACTGCTACAACCAGCGCAACCAACTGGTGCGCATTGACGACCAAGGCCACGGCACCAACCTGTACCACTACGACTTGCTGGATCGCCTGCGCGTGGTGGAAGGCCCCAACCCCGAAGCGTTTTTGTTCGACCCCGCCAGCAACCTGCTTGAGGCACTCGACGGGCAAGACGCCACCGATGCGCAGGCCAACAAGGCTTTGCCTGAACCCACAAGCCCCAACGCCCGAAGGCCGCAACAAACGCCGGGCAATCGCTTAAAGCGCCAAGGCGACAGGCTGTTTAGTTACGATGCACGTGGCAACCGCATTGAAGAAATTATTGAGCGTGGCGCACGCCAGGGGCAGGTAACACGCTACACCTACAACGCCCAAAACCAGCTTGTTGAAGTGAATGTGGCGGGGGCTATAACCCGCTATGCCTACGACGCACTGGGCAGGCGTATTTCAAAAATCAGCGAAGGTAGCAGCACCACCTTTTTCTGGAATGGCGATGTGCTGTTAGGCGAGGTGGGCAGCAACGGTTCCCGCGCTTATCTGTTTGAACTATTCAGCTTCAAACCGCTTGCACTGGTTCAAAACGGTGAAGTGTTTCACTACCACACCGATTACATTGGCACGCCGCGAGAAATCACAAACAGCAAAGCGGAAGTGGTGTGGTCTGCCCGGTTTAAAACTTACGGCGCACTGGCCCTTGCAGCCGTGACCGAAGTAGACAACCCCTTGCGGTTTCAGGGGCAGTATTGCGACGAAGAAACAGGGCTACACTACAACAGGTACAGGTACTACGACCCCGAGTGCGGACAGTTCACCACGCAAGACCCGATTGGTTTGCTGGGTGGGATGAACGCCTACCAGTACGCGCCGAACCCAATGACATGGGTGGATCCGTGGGGGTTGCGTTGTAAAGATGCGAAACTCGGACGTGTTCCAAATCAGGTTACGACCAGTAGCGGTGTGATTTTTTATCCGAATCCGAATCGAACTACTACGATTTTGGGTAGCTACCAAAAAGATATGAACGACATAATTAACAACCAGTTGGAATACCCGAAAACTACAGACTTTGCCGAGAAAAAAGGTGCTTTTAACGTATTAAATGTTCCTGACGATATGTATAAAAATCCGGAACAGTTTTGGAATGAAGTGAATCGACCATTCTTGGATGAGGCGATTAGTAGGGGTGACGATATTGCTTTGGCAACTAGACCCACTGCAGATGTTTTATTCAAAGCGGATAACTCATTGACTGGGTATGGTCGTGAGATAAAGCATCTTTCTGAGGCGGGTTATGAGGTTGACCCAAGAACTGGGTATATGACAAAAAATTAACGGAGCTCGCATGAAAAAATCACTGATTGCTTTGATTGATTCGTATGACGATTCGATAATTTCGCTTGGATTAAAAAGAATTCCAGTAAGTTTGAGTGGTGAGATCAAGTTCGAGGGAGGGGGTTGGGTCTTGGTCTTTATGACGGATCGATACTACTCTGATGGTTTGGTCATAAACCTTATTGATGTTGGTGCGAAAGAATACTCGTTATCTATTTTGAAAGAAGCAGTCAAAGAGTTTGAATCCGATTCGGTCGCTATTCTCAGAGAGCAAAGCACAGATTACCCAATGTTTGCTGAAATCCGAGACGACAACTTGGAGGGTGTCGAAGCAACGTTAATAGACCTAATTAAGTTCTTAGTAGAGAAATTTACGTTAATCAAAAAAAATCAAAGAAAAATCGATTCAATCTATGACACGCTCGCTAACAAAAAATTACGTGAAATTGGGCTTCGATTTGTGGGGGAGTAGTGTCTTTATTTAAGTGAAACGCCCCGAGTTAACTAGACACTTGTAGGTCTCGCAACCCAGCTTTCAGATCGCAATCCCGACACCCTGGAAAACTCACGCAAATTGTTTGTGACCATGATCAGTCCCTGGCTGCGTGCGTGCCCCGCAAGCATCACATCGTACGAGCCTATAGGGGTTCCACATCTCGCGAGTTCGGCTTTTATTTGCGCGGTTTGTATAGCAGCCGCCTTGTCATATTCCAGCACATCAAGGCGCGCCATGAAACCTTCGATAACGTTCAGGTTTCGTTCCACGTTACTCGACTTTTCTGCGCCGAAGACCAGTTCCATCGCAGTAACAGCACTAATGCAGAACTGGCCGTAATGATGCTCGAATGCGCGTTTAACTTCAGCAGGTTGGTTTTTTATTGCGTAAATACAGATGTCGGTGTCGAGCATGTACTTCAACATCAAAATGATTCTCTTTCTTGTGGTTCAGGCTGATCTCGATCCGACATGAAGTCATTGGTCACCCCCAGACCGTTGAACCAACTGTCCCAAGACTCACCCGCTGGTGAAATAATGCGGGTTCTGCCTACTGCAATTACGTCGACAACTTTCACATCTGCTGGCAAAGCCACGGCTTTGGGTAAGCGCACTGCTTGAGTGCGACTGCTCATGAATACGGTTGATTTTTCCATAATACCCTCATGGGATATGCAAAGTGAATATCCCATTTTATTGCTTGCTAATCCCATCGTCAACTCCCCGATTCATCCACCCGTTATTACCTCAATCGCAAACGTTCCGAGGTAGTACCCATGAAGTTCTTTAAAATCCTAAGCGCAGCACTAAGCACATTTGCATTCACCAGCACCGCATTCGCCTGGGGTGGTGGTGATTACGGCTATTGGGAGCGCAGCAAACAAGAATATTGGGATGGCCCTTGCCGCGTCAAAATTGAGTCAAAACCTTACGAGTACAAGAAAGAAGTGAAGTGCGAAGATGGTTTTTCACCCGTGGCCGATGCGCCCTGGAAAGAGGAATATCAAGACGGTGAATGCAGGGTTAAACGCGAGGCGAAGTACGACGAGTTCAAAGAAGAAATCAAGTGCCGTTGATTTTTTTCAATATATTGCGAAGTGACAGCACAGCGGTCACTACAACTGCGGGTGCGGTGTCATTCATGTTCATGGCGCGCATGCACTTTTCCAGCCAGTCTGGCTTGTCCAGTAGTTTACCAATTGCCTTTTCAAGGTCTTGTCGAATGCTCGCGCCGTAGGCAGTTTCAGCCTTGGTGCATGCTTTTGCAAATGCGTCGTGCGCTGGCTTCATCATGGCCAAGTCAATCAGATCACGATTGAATACGCCTTCATCTGCCCAACGGTCTGAGTTCGCCAGCAATTTGCTTGCGACCAAATCAACACTGCTTAAGGCTGTAACGCCACATACCGTGTCATCGTCGTTTGGCGTATCAAACTCAATTCGACCTTCCAGCACAATTTCAAATTTAATCATGTGCTGCCCCAAGCCAATCGCAGTTCGAATACCGTATTGATCTGCACGCACTTCACGCAACTGGGACACCAGGGTGGTGTTGTCTTTAAAGAGTACCAACACATTCAGTGGGCTTTCAATAACTCTGCATTCATCAAGCGAAGCACTTGCTCAATGGCTTGGTGGTGTGTGCGTTTAAACATTCAAATTTTGTCCTTTGAGTCAGGCTCAAATGTCGCACGCAGTTGATCAATCAACTTTCTTTCTTTCGCAGAAACTGCTGCTTCATCAATATGCCGCCAGTTGCGTACATAAATGTCCCAAGCCTGTTGCGGTGTAAGCCAATCCGTGCCTTGCACATGCCAGGCCAGCAGTTTCAGTTGTGGATATTTTTTTAAATCGATGTTGTCGGAAACCGCATCGGCCGCAGTGGTACCCTTTGCAATAATTCCGCACGTCAAGCCCAATGCGGCAACCACGGCCCAATAGGCCCCGGCAGCCACAGAGGCTTCGCCCAGTTCAATTCGGTGCAAGGTCGTGCGGGAAAGGCCGGCAGCAGTAGCCACCGCATCGGCACTTAGCTTATTGGCCTTGCGGTGTTGCTTCAATTGTTGCCCCAAGGCAAGCAATTGCTCGCGGGGCGCTGAGGTTTTTAGATCAAATTTGGCTGGCATCTTGTTTCCCATTCTATACAAAAATCAAATTTTGTATAGAACCAGAAACAAGTTGTGGTTTATTCCACCGAAAAGCTTGATCCACACCCACAGGTGCTTTTCGCTTGCGGGTTGTTGAATACAAAGCGTGAAGCCAGGGTGTGGGCTTCGTAGTCGATCGTGGTGCCCTCCAGGTACGGGGCGCTCACCGGGTCTACATAAATGTGAATGTAGGGGTTGATTTGCAGCAGAATGTCGTCCTCGTCGGTTTCGCGGGCCAGGTCGATTTTGTATTCAAAGCCCGAACAGCCGCCCCCCTGCACATACAGGCGGATCATCGCCGGTTTGTGCATGTTGTCGCGCAGGTCAAGAATTCGTTCCTGGGCTGCGTCGGTCAGGGCAATGTTACAAGTGGGGGTTGCGGCTTCGGTGCTCATGTCAAATCAGGTCGGTTTCCGCTTTCTCGGTCTCACAGCTGGAAATCCTCCAACTGCCGTCCGGGCGCTTCTGCAACACGTAGTATACGTTCCACAGGGTTTTTTGGCGGTCGATCATTTGCACAGCGTGTAGAGCGTTGCTTCCATCGGTCTCGAATTTCACAAAACGCACGGTCACCGGTTTCACGACCACGTCGTAGCCCTCACGCACCATTTGCATGAAAGTTTCGGCATCGCCAAACATGGTTTGTACATTGGGAGTTGCGTAGGAAAAGGCCTTGGGGCCATCGTCTTGCCTGAAGGCTTCGAGCTGGGCTTCGATTACTGCACGGGTTTCTCGCCTGTCACCGGTTTCGTCCGCATGGGTCAAGCTGGCTGTAAACGCTGCTACAAGGCCTGCTGCAAAAATAAGCAGCCAGAGTTTCCATATTCGTTGTCGAAAGCTGTTTTCTTTGTCTAGTCTGTACTTACGCCTGGGAACTTCTTTGGTTTGATTCGACATTTACTAACTACCTCCAATGGAATCAATCGCTTGGCGTTCAAGTTTGCCACGAACATTCCGGCCGAACAAGTCAAAATATCGAACCCGCCTGAAACGCCCATCCCGCTTTGTTGAACACTTGTTCAGGATGACATATTTCTTTAAAAAAACTCACACAACCTTGTAATACAGCGACCAGACAATCCTCGAGTCTTACATGGAGGTCGAGATGTCATCAATCACTAAAAAAGAGCTGGAAGTGCTTTCCAGCCCAACATTCCAGCAAATCATTAATCATCACTTGGAAAACCCCTCACGCCGGAGCATTTTGAAAGGTTCCGTGGGCGTAGCCGCATTGGGTTTTCTGGGTTTGTCCGGTTGCGGTGGCGGTGGTGATGGTGCGGTAGCCAGCACACCCGGCGCAACACAACTGAACGCCGTGGGTTTCAGTTCCACACCATTGAGCATTGCAGACTCCGTTCAAGTGGCTGAAGGCTATCAGTTCCAGGTGCTGTACAAACTGGGCGACCCCATTGCTTCGGGCGTTTCCGAGTACATGAACGACGGCTCCGACGCAGCCAACAACCCTTCTGAATTCCAGTTCCGCTCTGGCGATCACCACGACGGTATGTACTTTTTTGGTCTAGGTGCTGATAACACATGGGATCCAGAGGCGGGTGACCGCGGCTTGCTAGTCATTAACCACGAGGCGATTACCGAGCTTTTCCTGCATGCCAACGGCCCAACCAGCGTAGCGGGTGTGCGCGATTCAAACGAAGCGCTGAAGGAAATGTACATTCACGGTGTGTCGGTTGTCGAAGTGCGCCGTGGCAGCGATGGCCAGTACAGCGTGGTGCAAAACAGCGCATTCAACCGCCGCATTCATACATTGACCGACATGGAAATCAGTGGCCCCTTGCGCGGCGTAGCAGCCATGGTCACCAAGTACTCTACAAACGGCACCCGCACTCGCGGCACCATTAACAACTGTGCTTCCGGCTACACGCCTTGGGGCACTTATTTGACCTGTGAGGAAAACTGGGCTGGTTACTTCGGTAACAGCAACAACACAGGTCGCAGCGAGAACGATCAAGCCTCCATGCGTCGTTATGGTGTTCGTACATCCGGCAATGGCCGCGAAGGTTGGAACACGGCCAGCGAAGTCGGCCAGGTTGGCGAACCGTTTAGCCGCTGGAATGTTGGCATTGTGGGCGCGACAGCAGCCGACGACTATCGCAACGCAGCATTCACCTACGGCTGGAACGTAGAAATTGACCCATTCCGCCCAACCACCACACCGAAAAAGCGCACCGCCATGGGCCGTTTTGCTCACGAAGGCGCATGGGTAGGCCCAGTTGAGGCGGGCAAGCCCGTGGTGTTCTACATGGGTTGCGATTCCCGCTACGAATACATCTACAAGTTTGTATCTACTGCCAACTGGGACCCAGCCGACATGAATGGTGGTTTGCAGTCTGGCGACAAGTACCTCGACTTCGGCAAGCTGTACGTGGCCAAATTCGATGCTGATTTCACGGGCGACTGGCTCGACCTGGCCACAGTGGCCAACGGCACCATGATCACTTCAGTGCGTGGTTCTGGCTCGCTGAGCACAGCTGCCATTAACTACACTGTGACCGATGCCAACGAACAATTCCTGAACACACGCTTGCTGGCAGACATTGCAGGCGGTACACCCATGGATCGTCCAGAGTGGGGTGGTGTCAACCCACGCAACGGCGAGGTTTACATGACCTTGACCAACAACACCAGCCGCCGCGTGGCCGACCCAGCCAATCCACGTGTTTACTTTGATCGGGATGACGATGCGGATGGCATTGGTGATTCTGGTTCACAAGGCAACGTGAATGGTCACGTAATCCGTTGGAAAGAAGACGGCAGCGAGCCGGCTGCCACCGGATTCGAGTGGGACATCTACCTGTTCGGTGCAGAGGACGACGACATCAACAATCCGAACGTCAACCTGTCTGGTTTGACTGAAGAAAACGTACTGTCTAGCCCAGACGGTTTGTGGTTCTCTGAAAAAACCGGCGTGCTCTACATTCAAACCGACGACGGCGCCTTTACCGACACCACCAACTGCATGTTGGTGGCTGCGGTCCCAGGCGAAGTAGGCGACGGCGAAACAGTGACCGTCGACAACACCAAGGCAGGCGGCGGAACAGTGTCCACGCGAATTGGTACCGTTGGCACATTGCGCCGCTTGGTAGTGGGCCCTCGCGACTGTGAAATCACAGGTTTGACTGAATCTCCCGACGGCAAAGCGCTATTCATCAACATTCAGCACCCAGGTGAGGACACGGATGACTTGAATGCACCGACCAGCTCATGGCCTTATGCATTGGCTGGCGGCGGGTTTGGTAACCCGGCAGCAGGCGAAATGCCCAACGCAGGAAGTCGTCCACGTTCAGCCACCATTGTGCTGACACGTACCGATGGCGGTGTGATCGGTCAATAAACCAGTCAGCAGTTCATGTAAGTTGATGCAGTACCCCATTCACCCCGCAGTGTGCACGCGCTGTGGGGTGAATCCGTTCTAAGTCTTTCGCGGTAAGAAGTAGTGGCCGGTTCGGCTTACAAAAGCAGGGGACAAACTTGAAGCAGTGTGTTGTCAAATATTCCATAGTCGCCTTGTTGGCAGGTGCCGTGTGTACCACAACAGCTTTTGCTCAAACAGCCGCGCCCACGCCCACACGCTGGGTTATCAACGCAGCTGGCGCAACGCCCAATGCCATGCCCAGCGGCATGATGCAGCAGCTTCAAACCACACTTGGCGTGCCTGTAAAAATGGTGCGCCCTTTGCTTCAGCCCAACAGCTACCTGGTTGAAATGCAGAGTCTGCCCGTGCTGGGCAGCCTGCAAACGCCGCAAGCCATTCGTACTGCGCTTCAGGCCCTGCCCGGCGTGCGTTTTGCAAGCCCCGATATTCAATTGCAGCGCACCGCAGTGCCTGCGCCCAACGACGGCAGCTACGCAGCCAACCAGGCCAGTTACATGAACACGGGCGCCTATGCTTCGCTGCGCATGCAAGAAGTGTGGGAGCAAACACGCGGAAGCAGCAACGTGGTAATCGCAGTGCTCGATTCGGGTGTGTTGTTCGAGAACCCGGAACTGAAAGGCCGCCTGTTGCCGGGCTACGACTTTGTCACCCGCGCCACCCCACCCACAGGTGAACGCGAATTGGGAACCGTCATCAATTCGGGTTCCAACGATGGCGATGGTCGCGACCCCGATCCCTCTGATCCTGGCGATGCGCCGCCCCCCGGCTTTACCTGCCCCGATGGTTCAACCACCAGCTCATGGCATGGCACCACTGTGGCGTCGGTGGCTGCAGCCCAATCCAACAACGGCCAGTTTTTGGCGGGCATGGACTGGAATGCCAAGGTGCTCCCCGTGCGGGTCTCTGGCCGGTGTGGCATTGCCACCAGTTCCGATATTGTCGATGCCTTTTACTGGGCCACAGGTTCTGGCCGGGTCGACCCCACCATTGGCGTGAACCCCAACCCTGCCAATGTGATCAATTTAAGTTTTGCCACCGACACCCCCTTGCTTGGCGGCGGTTGCGCCGCCGCTGACATGGTGGCTTTGGCCATTGCCGACGCGCGGGCTCGCAATGTGTCGGTTGTCATTTCTGCAGGCAATAATTCCGGTGGCGCGGTGCAGTACCCTGCCAATTGCGCAGGCACCATTGCTGCAGGCGCGGCTGAGCAAGATGGCCAACTGGCCACTTACACCGCCAAGGGTGGCAGCAGCAGTTTTTTAACCTTGCATGCACCAGGCAACAGCAACGGGCGGTATGTGGGGGCCAGCAACACCGGTGAATCCACGCCCAACCCAAATGGCAGTAGTGCATTTTTGTTCGCAGGCACCAGCTTTTCCGCACCCATGATTGCAGGCGCCATTTCTTTGCTCAGGGCCGCACGGCCCAGCCTTACGCCCAGCGAAATCGAGACCATTTTGCGCAACAGCGCCTTGCCTTATCCAGCCAACGCAGACTTCACACAAGGCCTATTTGGTTTTGCACGCCGCAACTGCACCAGCACAGCCTGTGGCGCAGGTTTGTTGAATGTGGTGGGTGCTTTGCAAGCCACGCGTGAATCAAGCAATGCCTTGCCCGTGGCCAATGTGCAGCAATCTGCAGTGGTGGCCAGCAACGGGCCGTTCACGCTGAATGGTGACTTGTCGACCAACAGCGCCGGGAGTAGCGCCAACCTAAGCTACAGTTGGCAACAGGTGTTTGGCAACCCAGTGGCGCTGGCTGGCACCACAAACAGCAGCTTACAGGTGCAATCGGGCATGGCGGGCAATATTGCCGAATTCGCACTTACGGTAACCGACACGGCGACCAACCGCAGCAACACCAGCGTGGTTCGCCTGGCCAATGTCAGTGCCAACGAACGTACATTTACCCCCAGCGTCGATTCTTCTGGTGGTGATACCTCCACAAGCACAAGTCCGGTTTCTGCCACGCAGGGCGGTGGCGGCGGGGGTGGTGGTGCCATGGGCCTTGCAGGTCTGTTGGGGCTAGGCATCTTACTGGCGGTTTGGCGCCGTATCCTTGGGGTGAACTGATCAAGTTGGGATAGAATCGGGAAAACCTTGGTCATACCTAACCCAACAAGCAGCCAAGAGATTCCATGTCCAACCCCGCACAGCATCAAAACAATCACGCCATTCGGTGGGAGTACGCCGCCGTAGTTGGCATACTGGCCATTTGGATCAGCATGTTGAGCCTGAAAATTGGCGTGGGCCTTATCGCTGGCCTGGCCATTTTTGCGCTTACCCGTTTTACCCGCCGGGGCTTTGTGTACCTGCTGCAGCCCCACATCAATAAATTCAACGGCCCCTTCATGCGTGGGCTGTTTGGCTGGCTGCCCACATTTTTAACCACTGCGGTGGTGGCAGCAGCGGTGGTGTTGTTGGGTATCGGGGTTAACAGCGGCGTGCGTTTTGTGCTGGCCACCATGGCGCAGCAAGGTCCGCAATTGATAGAAGAAGCACTGCGCAACCTGAACTCGGTCACAGCCAGCCTGCCAGACGCCATTCGTGAACACATTCCCGGTAAGCCCAGCGAATTGTTCCGCATGATCAGCAAAGACGACAGCGATTTCGTGGGCTACATTCGCAGCTTTGGTGGCGCCAGCTTTTTCATATTCCTGCAGTTTGTATTCGCGCTTATTTTGGGTGTGTCTGCCGCTTTAATGGCACCCGCTTCGCCTGGCCACAGTGGCCCCTACAAACCCCTGGCACAGGCCTGGCTAGAAACACTCGAACGTTATGTGCGCTGCTTCACCTTGCTCATGGGCGCGCAGGTGTATGTCAGTATCTGGAATACCTTCTGCACCGCCGTGTTCATCTACGGCATCTTGCCCGCATTCGAGGTGGTGCTACCGTTTCGCGAACTGCTCTTGATGTTCACCGCCGTGGCCAGTCTTATTCCCGCAGCCGGCAACATCATGGCCAATACCCTTATTTTGGTGCTGACCATTCGCTACGGTGTTTTTGTGGCCATGGGGTCGGTGCTTTACCTGTTCATCATTCACAAGCTTGAATACTTCGTGAATGGCTACATCATTGGCCGCAACGTGCGCGCCAGCGTGCCCGAAATGCTCATCGCCATCATTCTCGGCGAGGTTGCCTTTGGTTTACCCGGGCTAATTACAGCGCCAGTTACTTATGCATTTCTTAAAATGCACTGGCAGCGGTGGGGGTGGGTTTGAGTTTTGTTCAACGGGTCAACCCGGCCTGGTTTTTAGCGGGGGCAGCGTTTTTTTTGCCGATTAAACCTGCGCCTGTTAATTTGTTGCTGGCGTTGGCTTTGGTGTTTGTGCTGGTCAATCAATCAACGCGAAGTCGCCTTGCAAGTTTATTCAAACACCCAATTTCTCTTGCAGCCTATGCACTCATCGCATGGCTGCTCATTACGCTTTTTTTCGAAACAAGTAATTTTGATTCAGCGCGCGACTATCTCAGCAAATATCTTCGGCTTTTGCTTCTGCCTTTCCTGGCTGCAGCCTTTCTAAACAAGCAAGAAACCGTCACCGTGCTTGATGTTTTTTGCATGGGTGTATTTGTTAGCGTACTTGGCAGTTTTGCTGTGGCGTTTGGTTTTTTTCCATGGCCCGAAGGTTCTGAATCGCCTTTGTTATTCAAGCTGCACATTACCCATAACTTTTTCATCGCCCTTGCAACTGGTTATGTGGCCTATCGATTGCGCATGCAATGGTCAAACATCCAGGTGTGGGTTAAAGCAGTGGTGTTGGTGGCATTGGCACTGACCTTGTACAACTTCTTCTTTATGGTAGAAGGTCGGTCTGGCTGGGTTGCCATGGCAGTGCTTCCTGTAGTTGTTGCTTATCAACGTATCGGGTTCAAGGGATCCTTGCTTGCAGCTGTAGCGGTGTCTGTTGTTTTGTGTGCCTTGTATTTTGGTTCAGACTTTTTCCATACACGGGTCAATGCAGTGTTTATCGAAGTGCAACAATGGGTCGATGGGCAAGCCATTGCGCAAGACACCAGCAATGGGCGCAGGTTAAGCTTTTGGTTACATTCACTCGAAGCTTTTGTGCAAGCGCCGTGGTTCGGTTACGGCATGGGTGGTTTTGAGTCGGCTGTAACGCCCCATGCACAAGCTGCCGGTTTCACATTTGAATTCAATAATCCACACAATCAGTACCTGTTGTTCGCAGTGCAAGGTGGCCTACTTGCCTTGGTGCTTTACGGCATTTTTATCGGTGCGGTATTGCTGCGCAATCAATCACAGCACCTTGTATTGCTTCATGGATTCATATTGGCCTACGTATTGCTGAACATGCTTAATTCGTTTCACTACGATTTTGCAGAAGGTGTGTTCTTTGTGCTTGGTTTGGCCGCACTGGCTTTTCCTGTAGATCAATCATGAGCAAGCCAAACAACTCAAAATCTGTCTTGTTTTTAAGTCAATGGTTTCCGCCTGAACATGCGCCCATGGGTTATATGCTCAAAGAGCTTGCGGAAAACCTGGCCGCACAGGGCTGGGAAGTTGAAGTTGTCACTGGCTTTCCCAATCACCCCAGTGGCAAAGTGCAGGCACCCTATGTCAAGCAGCGCATTCTGCGTGAAATGATGGGCAATATAAAAATTACCCGGCTTTGGTTGTACACCTCTGAAACACGAAGCTTTATTAGTCGTGCACTGAATTTTCTAAGCTTTGTGCTCAGTAGCTTTTTCTACCTGTTAAGTTGCAAAAAACCCAACTTGGTGTTTGCGGTGCTTCAACCATTGCCGTTGGGCGCCACGCTTACCCTGCTGGCCAAACTGCGTGGTTTCAAACTGATCTTTAATGTTCAAGATCTACATCCTGATGTATTGGTTGATCTTGGTTTGATCAAAAGCAAACCTGTTATCAAGGCATTGAAGTGGATTGAACAAACCGCTTACCGGCAAGCCGACGGTTTGGCAGTAATTTGTCAGGGTTTTAAAACCCATGTCGAACAACATGGTGCTTCAGGTTCAATCGCAGTCATTCCAAACTGGATCGACATTGACGAAATAAAACCCCAGCCCGAGCAAGGGCTGCTTGTTCGTCAAATGGCCCGTATTCCCAGCCATGCAGCTGTGGTGCTTTACGCCGGAACCATCGGTCATGTGTCTGGTGCGCAAGTGGTTGTGCAAGCTGCAAAACTGGCCGCTTCCAACAGCAATTTACATTGGTTGTTTGTAGGCGATGGCCCCTTGCTGCCTCAGTTGCAGCAGTTGGCGCAAGAATTGCCAAACGTGCACTTTCTGCCATTTCAACCGCGGGAACTGTTACCCGCAGTTCAAAATTGCGCAACCATTTCAATGGTCAGCTTGTTGCCGGGTAAGGGTACCTTCTCTGTGCCCAGCAAAGTACTGGGCTACATGGCGGCTGGCAAAGCCGTTGTGGCCAGTGTCGATGTACAAAGTGAAACTGGTCGCTTGGTTCAGCGGGCCGAATGTGGTGTGGTGGTTGAACCCGGTAGCCCGCAAGCCTTGTTGCAGGCTGTTGAGCAGTTGCTTTCCAATCCGCAAGGCATGTTCATTGCAGGAGCAAACGGACGCCAATATCTTGAACAACACTACAGCCGCACACAAGTGTGCGCACAGTATGCTGATTTTTTTCAGCAAACCATTCAAGGGCCGGTGCAATGAACACGCCTGCGCCTATTCAAATTCGTCCGGCCCAGCCCAATGACATTTCACAAATGGTGCAAGTACATTTGCAAGCGTTCCCCGGTTTTTTTCTCACATTAATGGGGCCACGCTTTCTAAGCCTGTTGTACAGCGGTTTTCTGAATCACCCCAGCGGAATTTCATTGGTGGCTTGCCCCCAAAACAATGCAGCCGAAGTGCTTGGATTCGTCGCAGGCACTACCCAACCGCAGGGGTTTTTCTTGCAACTGCTCAAGCAACGCTGGTTGGCGTTTGGGCTGGCTTCCCTGTGGCCTTTGTTGCGAAAACCAAACCTGGTGTTTATCAAACTGTGGTCAGCCTTGTTTTATCGTGGCGAGTCTCTGCCCGATTTACCCAATGCGGCTTTACTCAGCAGCCTGGGTGTTCAACCTGCTGCGCAAGGTCAGCAAATCGGCCAACAATTGGTCAACGCATTTCTGGCCCATGCGCAAACTGCCGGGGCCCCTGCCGTGTACCTTACAACCGACCAAAGTAACAACACCAAAGCCAATCAGTTTTATACACGGCTTGGCTTTAGGCTGGCGGGCACCTGTAAGCGTCCGCATGGTCGTATACTCAACCGATATTCAATCAAGTTAAACGCATGAGCACCCAACCATTTTTGCCTTTTGCATTGCCAGAAATTGGCGAAGAAGAAATTCAGGAAGTGGCCAACTGCCTGCGTTCAGGCTGGTTAACCACCGGTCCAAAAACCCGCCAGTTTGAAACGGATTTCGAAGCCATGTTGAACGCGGCAGGCGGTGGCATGGCGACCGGCGGTCAGCCCGTTCAAGCCATCGCTGTAAACTCTGCCACCGCAGGTTTGCATTTGGCGCTTGAGGCAATTGGTATTGGCCCCGGCGATGAAGTAATCGTGCCCACGCACACCTTCACCGCCACAGCCGAGGTGGTGCGTTATCTGGGTGCCGACCCAGTATTTGTCGATGTGCTTCCCGGTAGCTTGAATATCAACCCAGCCTTGGTTCGCAGCGCAATTACTCCCAAAACCAAAGCAATCATGCCTGTGCATTTCGCGGGCCTGGCCGCCGACATGGCGGAAATCATTGCCATTGCCCGCGAACATGATTTGAAAGTAGTGGAAGACGCCGCGCATGCTTTGCCTTGCCTGGTCGACGGCATTGCGGTGGGTAATTTGCAAACCGATGCGGCCGTGTTCAGCTTCTACGCCAACAAAACCATTACCACCGGCGAAGGTGGCATGGTGGTTTCGCGCAATCCAGAATTGATCAAACGTTGTAAAACCATGCGCCTGCACGGCATTAACCGGGATGTATTTGATCGTTTTACATCCAAAGCGCCCAGCTGGTACTACGAAGTGGTGGCGCCCGGTTTTAAGTACAACCTGACGGATTTGGCCTCTGCCATTGGTATTCATCAGCTAAAAAAAGCCGAACTGTTTCGCGCAAAACGCCAAGCCATTGTTGATCAATACAATCAAGCCTTTAAAAACCTGCCGGTTGTTTTGCCTGAAGGTGCAGCCAGCAATGGTCTTCATTCCTGGCATCTGTATGTGCTGCGTTTAAGCGATGCATGCACGCTTACGCGCGATCAATTTGTTGAGGCACTGTACGCCCAAGGCATTGGTTGCAGCGTGCACTACATCCCTTTGCATTTGCAGCCCTATTGGCGAGAAAGCTACCACCTTAAGCCCGAGCAATTCCCGGTCAGCCAAAAGGCGTTTGAACGCATGGTGTCCATTCCCCTGTATTCAAAAATGACACAAGCGGAAGTGGATCGGATAATTGTTGCTATTCAACAAACCCTGGCTTGAATCACGTGCTCAAACGAACCTTCGATTTCGTACTCGCGTTGTTTGGTGTGCTCTTGCTGAGCCCCATGCTCTTGCTTGTGGCTTTACTGATCAAACGCGACTCGCCTGGCCCCGTATTTTTTCGGCAAGAACGAATTGGCCGACACGGCAAGCCTTTTCGAATCCACAAATTTCGAACCATGACTGTGGCGCAACCGGGTGCGGCCATGCAAATTACAGTGGGTAACGACTCGCGAATTACCGAAATTGGCACGTTTCTTCGACATTACAAAATTGACGAGCTGCCCCAGCTAATCGACGTACTGCAAGGCAGCATGAGCCTTGTGGGGCCACGCCCGGAAGTACCCAAATACGTGGCCTTGTACCCAGAGCCCACCAAAAGTATTGTACTTTCAGTGCGACCTGGCATTACTGACCTGGCCAGTATCGAATACCGTAGCGAAAGCGAGCTACTGGGCAAAAGCAGCAACCCGGAACAAACCTATGTTGAAGAAGTAATGCCCGCGAAACTGGCCTACTGCGTACAGTATGTGCAGCAGCAAAGTGTGTGGCTGGACATTCAAATTATTGTGCGCACCTTTCTCGCTATTTTGAAATAGAAGTCAGGGCGTCATAAGTCTCACTTTCTGCCTGATAGCCGTCTACCAAGCGAAGCAACAGGTTCTTCAGTTCGGGTACATCGCGCGTTTGCAATATGTTTTGCAAAGCTTCAACTTCTTCATCAAGCGCACTGTTACTAATGCTTTTCTCGTTGGCTTTCATAATGCGTGGGTGCCCGGTTGGTTTGGGATCGTTGCCTATCAATAATTCTTCATACAGTTTTTCGCCTGGGCGCAAGCCAGTCACCTTAATTTCAATATCGCCTTCAGTTTGTCCGGGCTCCTTCACCGTGTAGCCCGCCAAAGTGATCATGCGTTTTGCCAGGTCGATAATTCGTATGGGCTCACCCATATCAAGCACAAACACATCACCACCTTTGGCCATGGCACCAGCCTGAATCACCAATTGTGCCGCTTCGGGAATGGTCATGAAAAACCGGGTCACCTCGGCGTCGGTAATGGTAACCGGCCCAAGTTTCGCAATTTGTTGGCGAAACAACGGCACCACTGAACCGCTTGAACCCAGCACATTGCCAAACCGCACCATACTGAATCGGGTTTTCACATCGGGTTCATCTGCCAGGCTTTGTAATGCCAATTCAGCAAGCCGTTTGCTGGCGCCCATAATATTGGTGGGGCGTACCGCTTTGTCGGTACTGATCAAAACAAAATCGTCCACCCCCAACTCATTGGCTACCTTGGCGGTTAACCGGGTTCCAAGAAAGTTGTTTCGAATGCCTTCAAACGGGTTTAACTCAACCAGTGGCACATGCTTGTAGGCTGCAGCGTGGTACACGGTGTGGGGCTTAACCGCGCTGAACACTTCACGCAGTCGGTGGGCATCGCGCACATCGCCCAACACAGGCGACAGCTGAACCTCGCGGTAAAAGGAATTCACTTTTTGTTGTAGCTCGTGGTGCAGGGCGTACAGCGCAAACTCATTGTTCTCGAATAGCACCAAGCGGGCAGGGCGGGTTGCCAATATTTGCCTGCACAATTCTGATCCAATGCTGCCTCCTGCACCCGTTACCAGCACCACCTTGTTGTGGTTCTTCAGGTTAAGCAGCTCTACGTTTGGTGGAATGTGATCCCGGCCTAGTAGGTCGTCGATATCCAGCTCACGAATGGAAGAATGTTGACTATCTAGGGTTAGGCCCGCCGTTTGAATGTGAACGGGCAAGCCTTTGCATTGCTCAATAATTTGTCGGCGGGTACCCTGCGCACCGCTGCCCAAGGCTATTACCAGGTCAGACACCTCGTAGTTCTCAATGATTTTCCGCAATTCATTCAGCGAGAACACGCGATAGCCCGCCATGTTTCTGCCAATTAGCTGGGTATCGTTTGTTACAAAACCAATTTGAATGTATTCAGGCGAGCCTTTCAATGCGTTGGCCAATTGCACCGCATCATCCCCGGTGCCTACAATCAGCAGGCGGCGACGAAGTACCCGTAAGCGCGGGTCGATGTTGCTTGAAAGCAGCCAAAACCGCGCAAACATGCGCACGCCCACAATAAAGGCACTCAAAATGAAAGGCTGCAGAATGCCAATTGACCGCGGGTTGGGTGGAATATAAAAAGCCAGCACCACAGTTGTGTAAATAGCGGCATACACAACCACTGCTTTCAAAATTTGCTTGATCGCCGCTAGGTCGGTGTAGCGAAAAATTGCCCTGTACAAGCCGAAGTGAATAAATATTGGCAAAGCCAGCAAAGGGCCAAACCAATAGGGAATCCATTCATTGCTGTGGGGCACGTGCATGCCATCAATGCGCAGGCTGAACGCCAGCCAGGTGGCTGCAATGCCCAGCGCGAAGTCTGCAGCCATTACCAATATTTGCTTGGCCCAGCGCGGTAGGCCGATTAGGCGTTCAGATTTCAAAGTGACCTTTGAACAAAAGTAGATTGATCAGAAATTTACTCGATGATAATACTAGAGGCTCTGCGCAATGCGTCTTGCCGATGTTACAGGGTAAAATAAAGCAATCCACAAAATGACCCGTTCAATCAATGGCAACTCAAAATGCGGTACTTCTGCTGGTTTTCAACCGGCCAGACGTCACCGAGCAAGTTTTTCAAGCTGTACGGGAAGCCCGTCCACCGCGCTTGTACATCGCGGCCGATGGTCCGCGCCCTAGTCGACCAGACGATCAGCACACAACAGCACAAGTGCGCGAGGTCTTTGCTCAAGTTGATTGGCCTTGCCAGGTGCATACTCGATTTCTGGAAGAAAACCTGGGCTGCCGTAATGCAGTTTCAAGTGCAATCGATTGGTTTTTTAGTCACGAAGAGCAGGGTATCGTGTTGGAAGATGACGTACTGCCTTCCCCAGTATTCTTCGAATTCTGCGACACCATGCTCGAACGTTACAAACACGACGAGCGTGTGTTTTCTGTAGTTGGCAACAATCTGGTTGAGCCATGGTACAAGCACCCGGAAAGCTATTTTTTCTCAAAAGTGTTTTTCGTGTGGGGGTGGGCAAGTTGGCGAAGGGCCTGGCAGCACTACGATGTAAATATGGCACGCTGGCCCACTACTAAAAAGAAGCAAAATTTGCTGCCGTTAATGCCTAAACACAGGCTTCACGCTGGCTACTGGAAGCTTGTATTTGATCTGGCTTACAAAAATCAAATTTCAACCTGGGATCATCAGTGGACCTACACGCATTGGGAAAACCAAGCGTTGTGCGTTACTCCCTCCCAAAATCTTGTTCGTAATATCGGGTTTGGTGTTGATGCTACGCACACATCAGGAAGTGATCCCGAGTATATAAAGCGATTGCAGGTGGCATCGCAAATAAACACAGGCAATACAACCTCCGCTGTAACCGATAACGTTCAGTACTATGAACATATGTCCCAACGAGTATTGGGCATTTCGGTGCTCACTTGGATAAGGCTCTCGCTTAGGCGGTTCCCCAAGTTCTTTAGCCAACTGAAGAAAATATCAAATAAGCTTCGAGCTGCGTAAGGAATTGAAGATGCCAAGTAGTAATTGCCTGGTTAGTATTGTGATGCCCACGTGGAATAGCATGCGTTACATCCAAGAATGTATTGCAAGTTTGCTGGCACAAACACACAATAACTATGAATTACTTGTGTGCGACGGCGGCTCAACAGATGGCACATTGGAATATCTTGAATCAATTGGTGATCCGCGGATACAAATTGTCTCAAGGCAAGACACTGGCTTAGTCAATGCTTTAAACATCGGTTTTTCGAAGACAAGTGGCGACATATTGTGTTGGCTTAATTCCGACGATCGCTACTTGTGCAACAACACCCTGGCTCGGGTGGTCGATAAATTAAAATCTGGTGATCTTCAGTTTGTTATTGGCGGGTGTGCCATGTTGGCAGAAAACGGTCGAATAATGCGTTACCTCTTGCCATGGATCCCTCAACCGCCTTTCAAATACCGCGGGCATAGCAATTGTTTTACAGGCAGTCTTTTTTTTAAAAAAGCAGCTTGGGCCAAATTCGGGCAATTTTCTGAGCAGAATAAATATGCATTTGAATATGAATTGGTTCGTCAGTTGATGGCATTTCCCCAGCAGGGTTGCATTCTGACAGGCGCCCCTGTCGCAGGCTTCAGACTTCGACCCGATTCCGTCAGTGGTGCAAATAGTCACGCAATGGCGCTCGAAAGAAATACGGTTGTTGGAAATATCGTCCATGAAAATGCACCGCTGAAGCATCAGTTAATCCGTTTGTACTCCTATGCAATACTAGGCTTGCTGCCCACGTTCATTCGATACCTGCGCGCAAATCGCAACACAATGGCAGTGCGCAATGTTTGGAAAAATTAAGCAAACACTAACTGGTTTGTCTCAGCGCCCCAATTTAATGGCTGCCTTGCGCAATCTTGGTTGGTTGGGGTTTGATCGTGTCTTCAGATTGGGGGTCTCATTTGTTGTCACGCTGTGGCTGGCCCGGTATCTTGCCCCGGAATTGTTTGGGGTATACAACTATGCAATCGCCTTTACCGCTTTATTCTCAGTACTAGCTGCGCTTGGATTGCAGGGCGTAGTTGTTCAATTGTTAATTGATAAGCCAGATCAAATCGGTGAAACACTGACAAGTGCGTTCGTTCTCCAATTCATCGGAGGAGTAGTTTCAGTACTGGCTGGTCTCGCAATTGCGATTTTCCTACATGACTACGAAGACAGTATTTTGGTCGCTGTCTTATCCCTTAGCGCAATCAATTTGTTTCGTTTTACAGACACGATTCGATTCTACTTTGAGGCCAAAGTGCAGTCGAAGCAGTTAGTTATATTCGAAGGAGCTGTATTTTCATTGATCGTGCTATTAAGAGTCATATTTATAGTTACGGCATGGCCTTTGATGTATTTTATCTGGTTACTTGTATTGGAGGCTTTCTTAACTGCGGTTGCATTTGCAGTATTGTTCTTCAAAAATTTTGATGTCAGAAAACTTGCTTTTGTGCGTGATAGTTTTTTTGGGCTTTTAAAAATGGCATGGCCATTAACATTGGCCATGATGGCTACGATGCTTTACATGCGGACGGATCAGGTTATGTTGGCGTCCATGTTGGGTCAGCAAGCCGTGGGTATATATTCTGCGTCTGTCCGACTCACTGAAATTTGGTATGTTTTGCCCAGCATTGTTGTCAGTTCAGTATTCCCGAGAATTTTACTTGAAATGCGGAGTAATCTAGATCGTGCCAACCGAGCTACAGATCTGCTGCTGTTTGGTTTTGCAGTAGTGTCACTTCTGGTCGCTGCCGCGGTATCAATATTTTCGATAAACATCGTTTCATCTCTATTCGGACTCGATTACCTTGAAGCAGCTCCGGTATTGAGCATTCATATATGGTCTTCACTGTTTGTATTTTCAGGATTGCTAAGTAGTCGCTGGCTAGTCGCTATGTCAATGCAACAATTTGTACTGATATCAACCGCGCTGGGTGCGATCGTTAATATTGGATTGAACTACTTGCTAATCCCCTTGTATGGAGTCGCGGGTGCTGCTTGGGCCACATTGATTGCCCAGCTTGTTTCCAGTGTGCTGATTAATGCATGTCACCCCGTTTCTCGTCGTTTTTTCATTGCCCAGATTTCGGCCTTGAGTCTAGTTTCCGGTTTAAGTTTGCTGAGATGGTGGCGACTAAATTCAAGTGCAGCTAACTCTTTGGGTGGCAAGAATTCAGAATGACTCTCTGATAAAGGTTTTCGTGAAGACGGGCAACGTTAGTGTCCAATACCTTGTCTCGGATAGAGTTGGCCACGCGAGTTTGAGAGTCCTGAAGGCGCGACAACGCAATCGCTTGAATAATACATTTTTGCAAGTCAAGCGTATCGTACGGAGTCGCTAGATAGCCGTTATTGCCATGGTCCACAATATCTTTCAGGCCACCGATATTGAATGCGGTTATAGGCGTTCCGCACGCTAGAGCCTCTGTTGCGGTTTGTCCGAATACTTCTTGTCTGGACGGAACAACCATTACGTTCGCCGCGCTGTACGTCAGACGTAGTGAAGCATCATCATGAAGATGTCCCATGTAATGCGTAATGAATCCTTGAATGACTTCTTGCGAAGGTCGGCTTTGTCCAAATATCACAAGTTCATATTCATTTCCGCTTTCTCTTAGGTGTTCTAGTGCATCTCTCAATAGTGAGAAACCTTTTCTCTTGTCTGCGTGGCCGCCAAGCGCGCCAAACAAAATTAGCTTCTTGTCGATCGGTAGCTTCAGTATCTGTCTTGCAGCGACGCGATCAATTGGGGTCCATGATGTAGTATCCAGTCCATTCGGAATTATTTTGGTCTGCCATTTTGAAGTCAATGGGCTGCGTTGAGTACAATCGGCTAACCATTTACTAGGAGCAACAATCGTGATGTTGTCACACCAGTATTTGTTTTTTCTGTTCCAAACCCAACGATCAAGGACATGATTTTTACTCAATGCAGGTAACGCAACTTGTACTGAATAACCCGTTTCCCAGTCATCGTTTTCCGAATAATGCTCTGCGCCGCAGAATGGCCACATATCGTGGAAGGTCCAAACGATTGGTTTTTTGATCGCACTAATGTCTCGGATCGAGAGCATTTCTCTATTGATCCAGTGAAGGTGAACCAAGTCAGCGTTAGATCTATTTATTCTTTTTACCCATTTGGACGGTAACAGGGCAAATGAAAGAAATGATCGCTCGCGCTTTTTGGAAAAGAACTTTGGTAGCTGACCGAGATAGGGGCGAATTTTAGTCAAAATCCTATCGAGACGACTTTCAGGTTGAAAGACCGTCGGTAGATCGGAGATTTTTTCATCAACCCATAATTCTGAATCTATACCGATCTTTAGTAGCGCTTGATGTAGGCGCATTGAGGCCCTTGCAGCACCTCCATTCAAATCGCTCGATGAAAGATGCAAGACTTTCAATTGACGTTGACCTCCAACTTAAATCCGAATGCTTATAATTCTGAATGCCAAAGTAACTAATGGACCTACTACCTTAGCAACAACGTTTGCTGTAAAAGCCAACCTCTTTTTGAGTTCTCCTTTGCGAACAAACATATGGGCGTGAGGCGTACCCTCTACCGTTCCAATGTAAACCATCCCCATGGTACTCATCACATATTTAAAAGTGTGGCGTAGATAGAATGTACGTGGCAAGTGGCAATCAATCACAGGAAAAAAGCAGTTCGCAAAAACTGCAATTCCTCCAACGTGTAGGTGCTTACAAATTTCGTAAGCTAAAGTAATCGGGTTCTCAACATGTTCCAGAATGTCCTGCGCAACAATGCAGTCATAGTTTTCTTGGAGGTTTGGGCGCATGTTGATTGATGGAATCGACGAAACGCGATACGTGCCAAATTTCGAAGGAAAAGGTTCGATTACATCGATCTCTATTGTTGGGTTGGTTTGTGCGATTTTTAACGCAAGCTCGCCAAAGCCACCTCCAAAGTCAGCCACTCGTTTTGCTTTTAGTTTTGAGATGGCAATAGCGATGGATTGCCTGTGTGCAGCACTTTCAGGGTCAACAGAGGTGAAAATGCCGTTCACTATCCATACAGGGTGTGAATAGAATTCACCGATATTCTGCTCTGAAAGTTTTTTGCGATTATTCAATTTAAGGTTATGCCAAACCTTATTGAGCTCATCACACACCCATTGAACGTCGGGAGTTTCCTCCGGTAGGTCTTTGAGATAGTTAGCCTCGTTTGTTGAAAGAAATTGCTCAGGAATCTTGAATCCCCAGATATCAAGCTCATTCGACGCGTCGGTGTTGAAATTCACTTTTGGCGACTCCATCGCTGAGTTATTAATGAGAATCTATATCGGAGCGATGCCATCAGCCTGTTGATGGTCCAAGAATGCATCTGAATTTCGAACACCTGATCAAGTGTCCATTTGTCAGCTTTTTCCGAAGCGGCTACTGGTTCCGGGTGCTTTATTGGCCAATCGAGCTCCCCTGTTTGAACATTGGCAAGCTTGCTCTCTGCACTTGTGGTGTGTGTTGCATTGGGGCCGAAACCAATATTGGTCACCAAATTACGTTTTGGAATACAACTAAGCCAACCGTTCTTGAAGCAAGTAAATACCCATTGGTAGTCCCAAGTGTCTATCTCGCCTTGGTGCACCTTCGCAAACACTGTGCTCCAGTATTTGACCGCTTTTCGATTGTCTGCAAAAACTTGAGTTTCAAGAAATTGTGGGCCAAGGCTTGGCCAATCAGACATTCCAACATCGTATTCTTTCCACGCTCGTCGCCATGTGGCCCAACCCCAAATGTGGCTAAACTTTGAAAAGTAATAGCTTTCTTCAGGTGTCCAAGTTGAGGAAATAAAATTGTCCCCGGTTATAGAGCCTACCTTGGGTTCGTCGCGATACTTCTCGAGAAGTTCATCACAAAATCTAAAAAAATCTGGCGCAGGCAAGCAATCATCCTCAAGAATGATTCCTTCAGGTTCATTGTCAAAAAACCAATCAATTGCACTGCTTACCGCTTTTTTGCATCCCAGGTTTTTGCTGCGCAGTAGGGTCTTGACCTCGCAGGGCCAGTCCACTTCTTGTGCTATTTTGCGGGTGTGCTCACAAATGTCGGCTTCGCCTGCACGGCTTTCTCGTGGCCCGTCTGCCGCAATGTAAAGCCGTGCTGGCCTTGCCTTGCGAATGGAATCGAACACTCTAGCGGTAGTGTCCGGGCGGTTGAAGATCAAAAATAATATCGGGCTTCGAGTCATCAATATTATGCAGGCAGATTTTTGAAGTATTCGATCGTTTTTTTCAACCCATTTTCCAAATTCACCTTTGGCTCCCAACCCAGCTTGTTTTTAGCCAATTCAATATTGGGTTGACGCTGCTTGGGATCATCTTGCGGCAATGGCATAAAGGTCAGCTTGCTGCTTGAACCTGTTAGTTCAATTACTTTTTCGGCCAACTCAAGCATTGTGAATTCACCTGGGTTGCCCAGGTTCACCGGCCCGGTAACACCGGGATCGGTGTTCATCAAACGAATAAAACCTTCAATCAAATCGTCTACGTAGCAAAAGCTGCGGGTTTGGCTGCCGTCGCCAAATATCGTAATGTCTTGCCCCTTCAAAGCCTGCACAATAAAGTTGCTCACCACTCGGCCATCATTGGGGTGCATACGCGGGCCATAGGTGTTAAAAATGCGGGCAACTTTAATTTCCAGGTTGTGCTGGCGGTAGTAATCAAAAAACAAGGTCTCGGCGCAGCGCTTGCCCTCGTCGTAGCAACTGCGAATGCCAATCGGGTTTACGCGCCCCCAATATTCCTCTGGTTGCGGGTGTACTTCCGGGTCGCCATACACCTCGCTGGTGCTGGCCTGGAAAATTTTTGCTTTAACACGCTTGGCCAGGCCAAGCATATTGATTGCGCCGTGCACACTGGTTTTGGTGGTTTGCACTGGGTCGTGCTGATAATGCACCGGGCTTGCAGGGCAGGCCAGGTTGTAAATTTGATCTACCTCGATGTAAAGCGGAAACGTTACATCGTGCCGAATCAATTCAAAGTAGGGGTTGCTCAGCAAGTGAGCCACATTTTCCTTGCTGCCCGTAAAGTAATTGTCTGCACAAATTACCTCGTTTCCCTCGGCCAGCAGTCGCTCGCACAGGTGCGAACCCAAAAAACCTGCACCACCAGTTACCAATATTCTGCTTTTCATTCGTTCGTGTTCCGCTTTTGTGCTTTGCGCAATCCGTTATTCTAAAGCCATTCAACATTCACAGGGCGCTAGCCCAGCATACTCATGAAAATAGCAATTGCAGGCACGGGCTATGTAGGTCTTTCAAATGCCATGCTTCTAGCCCAGCACAACGAGGTTGTGGCCTTGGACATTATTCAGGCGAAGGTGGATTTGTTAAATCAAAAAAAGTCACCCATTCACGACGCTGAAATTGAAGACTTTCTGACCAACAAGCCACTGAACTTCAAAGCCACAACCAACAAAGAAGAAGCCTACGTGGGCGCAAGCTTTGTAATTATTGCCACCCCCACCGATTACGACGCGCAAACCAACCACTTCAACACCAAATCGATTGAAGCGGTGGTGGCCGATGTGCAGGCCATTAACCCACAAGCCACCATGGTGATCAAAAGCACCATACCTGTTGGTTACACCGAGCAACTTCGTAAAAGGCTGAATACAAACCAAATCATATTCAGCCCTGAATTCTTGCGTGAAGGCAAAGCCCTGTACGACAACTTGTACCCCAGCCGCATTGTGGTGGGTGAACAAAGCGAGCGTGCCCAGCAATTCGCAGCCCTGTTGCAACAAGGTGCTATCAAGCAAAACATACCCACCCTGTTCACTGGAAGTACCGAGGCAGAGGCCATCAAACTGTTTGCCAACACCTACCTGGCCATGCGCGTGGCCTACTTCAACGAGCTAGACACCTATGCCGCAACGCACGGTTTGGATACTCGCCAAATTATCGATGGCGTAAGCCTGGACCCCCGCATTGGTAACCACTACAACAACCCAAGCTTTGGTTACGGTGGGTACTGCTTGCCCAAAGACACCAAACAGCTGTTGGCCAATTACAGCGATGTGCCACAGAACATGATTCAAGCGATTGTAGAAGCCAACACCACGCGTAAAGACTTCATTGCAGCCGACGTGGTGGCAAAGAACCCGAAGGTGGTGGGTATTTACAGGCTGGTTATGAAGGCTGGAAGTGACAACTTCAGGTCATCTGCAATTCAGGGAATCATGAAACGCATCAAGGCCAAGGGCATTGAGGTGATTGTGTACGAACCCGTGCTGCAAGAACCGGAGTTTTTCCGAAGCAGGGTGGTGAACAACCTGGAACAGTTCAAACAGCAAGCCGACATTATTCTGTGTAACCGGCATGTTCAAGCACTCGCCGATGTGGAGCACAAGATATACACCCGTGATTTGTTCGGAAGCGATTAATTTCGAAGCCAACGCTAGCGATGTTCAAAAGGATTCAACTGCACCACACCAAACCTGTGAAAATCTCTGGTGTTGCGGGTCACCACAGTCAACTTATTCGCCAAGGCGGTAGCTGCAATCATGGCGTCTTCCAGTGCTGTGTCGGTTTCTCTGTGCATCAATTTCGCCCATACTCGAAAGCACTCTGCATCCATGGGCAGCACTTTAAAGGTTGCCTGCAATTTATTCAGCCACCGTTCTATTTCCTCGGCTTTGTTCTCATCTTGTTCTCGAGTTCTTTCGATTCCGCTTTGAATTTCGGCCAAGGTAAATGCACTGAGATAAAGCAAATGCTCGGGAATGTTCTTGATCCAAGCCAGAACTGCGCCGTGGGGTTTTGCCTTTCGGAGTTCGGAAATCACGTTGGTGTCCAGTAGGTACATGGTTCAGCCTTCCAGTCCGCTTAACTTTCGGCGCTTTAGATGCCCCCTGGGTGGCACAAGGTATTCCGTACGTGCTTCCTCGGCAAGTAGCAAGCTTTTCAGGCTAGGTTGGTTTTGTTGGGTCAGTCTGATCCATTCCGCGATAGGCACTAACACTGCTTGTTCCTCACCGCGTCGGCTAACAGCTTGTGGGCCGTCGCGAAGGCAGGTGTCGAGCAGTTCGCTGAATCTGGCTTTTGCATCTTGAACGGGCCATGTTTGCATTCAATTTCCCTAGGTGACTAGTTATCTGACTAGTTTAAACGGGTGCGCTTGTCCATGCAAGGTGTGGCAGCTCCAGCCCCATCCTGATTACACACCTAATCTGGTTTTTGCCTCCCGCCCCACCTGGTGCTAGCGTGTTTGTTTATCCAAAACGGACAGGCTTAAACCATGCACCGCTTATTGCTCGCCTTGGTATTGCTGCTGCCCCTTGCACCCCAGCCCACGGAGGCTTTTGTGTTCAAAAAAATTGTGTACTGCTCGCCCATTGAAGGGCTCATTCATTGGCAAGGGAAGCCGCTGGCCAATGTTGTTACTACACGTGAACTGTATAGCGGAGGTTTTGAAGGCGGTAAGTACACCGACACAACCACAACAGACAGTGAAGGGCGCTTCAAGTTTGGAGTGGTTCAGGAACGCAGGTTTTTGAGGCCAGATTTGTTGTCTGCGAATCCAAATATTTCGCAACTCGTTTGGCTTTCACACGAGGGGCATCGATACGCAATCTGGTCTCACACCAAATACGAGTTCAACGAAAGAAGTGAAGCAAATGGTGGGGTCATAAGAATCGATTGCGACTTATCTACTTATGAGCAGTACGACCATGGTCGTATTGTTCGATGCAAACACAACGGGGGTATCTAAAATGAATCAACTAACACCCAATCAAATTTATTTGCTCTCAGAGGGTGCTTACAAGGCAAAGGGAAGGGACTCTGTTGCACTTAAGGATCAGCTTGGAATCTCGTTGCCATTCATTGATCTCAATTCTCTCAAAATCATCACCGCCACCTCTGGACTCATCACTCCCGTTGCCAGCGGCTTTGGTTTCATGGCCCAACTCAACGGTGGTCGTTCTCGCGAAATCGTCATCGCCACCCGTGGCACAGCCACTTGGGCTGACGCTGGTACCGACATCAACGCAATCCCAACTCTTGGGCCCACCGGCCACGCCATCCACAAAGGTTTCGGCACCACCTTTAAAAGCTACGTTCAACAGCTCAACGAATTCATCAAACAACAAAACCTGGGTTTCAAGCCCACTGCGGTCCACTGCATGGGCCACAGCCTGGGCGGCGCGCTGGCCAATCTCAATGCTGCGGCTTGCGCTGAGCTCGGCTTGAATTCATACCTGTACACGGTGGCTGCACCGCGGGTGGGCATGGTGCCGTATGCCGAACACCTCAGCAAAAAAATGAATGCAGCGCATGTATATCGCGTAGCCAACGAGGCCGACATTGTCACCATGGTGCCGTGCTACCCCTTTGTTCATGCACCCTACGTGCATGGCACCTACTTGCTCGATGCCGGTTGGCTGAATATCAACCCAGCCATGCACAAGCTTGCCAACGGCTACAGCAGCATGGTCAACAGCACCTGGAAGCAAATGCAAAGCCACACCAGGGGCAAGCAACAGCAACTGGAAAACTCCATGTACCCCGCCAACAACGCTGAAGCAGGGCGGTTCGAACAACTCGCCAAAATGCCCGGTGCCATGTTCAGTGGGCGCTTGCTGAAAATGATCAACAAAGCCATACACGACATGCTTTCTCGCCTTGGGGCACAAAGCCTGCTCAGCGTTAGCCACTACGGCACAGGCGCATTCACTGTGCTCGACCAAATGGCTGAAATTCTCGCCCGCTACGCACAAGCCAGCTACAAACAAACCAAAGAAGTTGTAGGCATGCTTAACGCCATCATGGCTTACCTGGGTCGCCCAACCCACGCATTAGCGGATGCCTCGGTGGCCACTATTCGCTGGGTATTCGGGCTGCTGCACCAGTCGGTCAACACCATGGCCAAACAAGCCATTCAACTGGTGGGGCGATAATTTTCGCAAGTTATTGCTGCGTTTTGATGTGTATTCCAACCCGGGTAACCGCAATCTGACTGTTGTGTCGTTGATTGATGAACAGGTCAGAATAATTTCAGCCCTCGGTTTTTTGTTTCAGGGTTATTAAAAAACTGATTCTCCTCCGTTGCAAAACCAGCCACTCCACCAAATTACAGCTGTCACTTAGCTCGTCGTGGCAGTTCTGTAGGTAAAGTTACGCCCCCTCATTTAGGTCAACAAGTAAATGCATCCACCAGCATGAATGCAGAGTAACAAAGGGTGACAAGCGATTTTGAAAGTTGAAATAGGGTTAACTCTAGGTGGTATACTCGAAAGCCTATGACAGTCATAAAACTGCCATGCTGCGTGTGCACAATTGCGGGGCGCTGTGGCAGGAATGCAGTTTGCTTAACACCTACAAAAATTTACTGTCAACGGAAGTCCTTCGCTGCCGTTTGACACTACTGAAATATTAAAACCAGTCGATCGGTCTTTTTTCGGGTCGGCAACACCAACACATCGGGAGCATCATGCAAACCATTGAGGCTATTAAAGTCTTCTGGCCAGCAGCGTTAACAGGAATTATTTGCTCCTTACTGGCCAGTCTGCTTATTGTGGCCACCAAGCGCTGGCATGGCGCTTTCAGTATGGACGGCACCAATGGCGTGCAAAAATTTCACACTGCGCCCACGCCGCGTATTGGCGGCATTGCACTGGCAGTTGGTTTTCTGGGCACCTGGTTTGTACTTCCCCATGGTTTTACTCAAGGCACAGCCACACTGCTGGGCTTGATTCTAATTGGTGGTATTCCTGCATTTGCGGCTGGTTTGCTTGAAGACTTCACCAAAACAGTGTCGGTTAAAGTGCGCTTGTTCGCCACTGCAGCCAGCGGTTTGTTGGCCGCGCTAATTACAGGCTATTGGGTGAACAGCGTTCACATACCAGGCATTGATTCGCTGCTGGCATTTGCCCCAGTTGGTATTTTGTTTACTGCTTTTGCAATCGCTGGTATTGCAAACAGCGTGAATATTATTGACGGGTTCAATGGCTTGGCCAGCGGCGTTGTTCTTCTTATGCTGCTTACCATTGGCGTTATCGCGTACCGGGTCGACGACACTGCCGTGCTGAACCTGGCCATACTTGGCGCGGCTGTGGTTGCCGGTTTTATGGCGGTTAATTACCCCAAGGGCTTCATTTTCCTGGGCGATGCAGGCGCTTACAGCCTGGGCTATTACGTGGCTGTGCTGGCCGTGGCCTTGGCCATGCGCAACCCAGCAGACGTCAGCCCCTGGGCCATGTTGCTGGTGTGCGGTTACCCGTTCATTGAAACCTTGTTCAGCATTTACCGCCGTGCCAGCCGCAAGCGCAAGCACAACCCCGGTTGCCCCGATGCCTCCCATTTGCACAGCCTTATTTACCGCCGTGTGGTTAGCCGCAAGCTGTTGCCTTACGCCCCTGCCTGGAAGCGCAACGCCTATACCTCGCCTTTTTTGTGGGTTTACTCATTTTTTCCCATGTTGGGCGCAATTTTCTGGCCGGAAAGCCTGGGAATGGTGGTGGCTTGGCTGTTGATCAGCTTTGTGGTTTACCAGCGCATGTACCGGCGCATGTTGCGCTTAAGCATTTACTTCAGAAATCGCAAGGAAATGGCGAGCTAAAGCAGCTTTCTGCTACCCTTTAAGCCAATGTGCCAATTGTGGTTTTGACCCGTCATTTCAATTAATAGAGTTAAACGATGTATTTATCAGCTTTCGGCCAAAAGATCCGATACGCAATGGTTTGTGTTGCACTGGTGGCCAGCGGCAGCGTATTTGCACAAGCACCGCTCGGTTTGGCAGGTTTTGTAAATGATCAACAACCTAACCGTTCAAATACTGATCGTTTGAATGCGCAGCCCAATAACCTGCCTTCGAATGTGGGTGCGGGTCTTGTTGGCAAAGTCAATTCGGAATTAAACCCTGCGAACAATAGTGATGGCCAGGGTGCCGAAGAAATGCAGCAGCCCCAGGCGCAGCCCTTGCCCAATCGGCCACTTAGCCTGTTTCAACGCTTTGTGTTTGAAAACACCGGCAAGTTGCTTTATCCATTTGGCACATCTGCGCTCAAGGTCGACTTAAAACAAACGCAAGCTGAAAACACCCCCGTTTCCGCAGACTATGAAATTAGCGCGGGTGATCAAATTTTGGTGCGGGTGTGGGGCGCTATCGATGTGAACCACACCGCAGTAGTTGATCGCGACGGTCAGCTCACCATTCCTTCAGTGGGCACCTTCCCCGTGGCCGGTGTGCGGGCTCGCAATCTGGATCAATTCCTCACTGCTGAAATCAGCAAGTACTACAAAAACTTTAACCTAAGCGCCACCTTGGGCAAGTTAAGTGGTGTCAGCATTTATGTGGCAGGTCAAGCGTTGGCCCCAGGCATGCACACGGTCAGCAGTACCAGCACCTTGGCCTCTGTGGTGTTTTCTGTGGCGCAGCCCGGTGTCAACGGCAGCTTTCGCAATGTGCAGCTAAAACGCGGTGGTGTTACTGTGGCCACCTTCGACCTGTACGATTTGCTTCGCAAAGGCGAACTCAACGACGACCGTAAACTCCGGGCGGGCGATGTAATCTTTATCGGTCAGGCTGGCGCTCGCGTAGCGCTGAATGTAGCCGGCCCTTCCGCCGCAATATTCGAATTAAAGCCAAGCGAGGGGTTAAGCGACATTCTCGATATTTCTGGTATCGATCGCACCTTGCTTCGTCAAGACTCCGTTCTTATCGAGGGTTTCAACACTGACAACCCCAAGGCGCCCCGTGCGGTAGAGCAGCTTAGCTACAGCCGCGCCTTAAACCAGGCGGCCTTGAAAGACGGCGACATTGTTACCCTGTTTCAAACCCGCCGCGAATTTACCAACGCAGTGACCTTGAAAGGCAATGTGGCCACACCTGCCCGCTATCCGTTTTTTGAGGGTATGCGAATTGCCGACCTTATTCCCAACACCGATGCCTTGATTCAAGACAGCTACTTCAAAAAGAAGGGAGCCTTGGTTCAATTCAACAAAGACGATGCAGAGCGATCAGTTCGGGATCCAAAGCTGCAAAGCCAATTGAACACAGACGACTCCAAACTGTTCAACAAAACCGACCAAGGCGAAGAAGGCGAGCAAAAAATTGAAGTGGTTGAAGACACCATTTCCAACATGCTTTCACAAATTAACTGGGATTATGCGGTTATCGAGCGGCTCGACCGCCAAGAATTGCAAACCCGCTTAATTCCGTTCAACCTGCGCAAGGCCATGGCTGGCGACCCCAACCAAAATCTGCAGTTGCAGGCTGGCGACGTGGTTACCGTGTTCAGTGCTAACGACGCCCAAATTCCCCGCTCGCGCCAAACCGCCTTAATCAAGGTAACTGGCGAAGTGAAAGCCCCCGGCTACTACCAAATTGCCCCGGGCGAATCGCTGCGCGATGTGATTGTAAAAGCTGGTGGCTTGGCAGAAGACGCCTACCTGTTTGGTACCAAACTTACCCGCCGGTCTATTGCGGTTGAGCAAGAACAGCAAAAACAGAAAGCACTTGAACAAGCGGAACGCATGTTGGTGTCTGCCCAAGCCAGCAATGCAGCTTCCGCTATTTCGGCTGGCGATGCCGCCAACGCTCAAAAGCAAGCCCAAATTCAGGGTGCTTACCTGGATCGCCTGCGTAAAATGAAACCCGAAGGCCGGGTGGTGCTCGAAATTAAACCCGATGCACAAAGCATTGCTGAATTGCCGCCGTTGGCGTTGATCGATGGGGACGTGGTGTCCATTCCTTCACTACCCGGCCAGGTGGCAGTGTTGGGCTCCGTTTACAGCCAGGGCGTGTATGCGTTCGAGTCAGGTAACACGGTGTTCGACTACCTGGGCTTGGCTGGTGGCGCAGCAAAAGGCGCAGACGATGGCTCAATTTTTGTAATACGCGCCAATGGCACCGTCGACAGTGCGCAGCAAGGCTGGTTGCCTTTCGTCAGCGGCTTGTACGGTAAACGCGCCCTGCCAGGCGATGCAATTTATGTACCCGAAGATTTCGAACGTGTATCGCTTACCAAAACGCTAATCGACATTTCCCAAATTTTCTACCAGGTTGGTTTGGGTGCAGCAGCGGTTAACGCCATTCAGGATTAACGAGAAACACGCATGAACTCGAATATTGATTCCCAGCAAGTTGGCGATTACGGCGACGATGAAATCAGCCTGGTTGAATTGGCCACCACCCTGGGTGAAGAAAAAAAGCTGATCTTCGGCTTGCCCTTTGTGGTTGGCATTGTAGCCATTGTGGTCAGCTTGTTTCTAACGCCCATATTTACCGCAAAAACCACACTGCTGCCTCCACAAAACAGTGGCGGCGGTGGCGCAGCCGCTGCCTTGGCCAGCTTGGGAGGTTTGGCTGGTTTGGCTGGCATTAGCACCGGCGGTACCACTGCGGACACTGTTATTGCCATGCTGCAAAGCCGCAGTGCGAAAGACCAAATTATTGATCAGTTCAATTTGGTCGAATATTACGAGGCCGAACTACGTACAGACGTGTATAAAACCCTAGAGGAAGTGGTTCGGGTAAGCAGTGACAAAAAATCGAATTTGATTACCATCGAGGTCGACGACAAAGATCCCGAGCTGGCTGCCAAAATGGCCAATGCTTATTACACAGTGTTGAAAGACCTCATGACCCGTGTTGCAGTTACCGAGGCACAGCAACGCCGCCAGTTTTTTGAAGACCAGTTTGCAAAAGCCAAAGAAGAGCTTTCAAACGCTGAAGTAAAGCTTAAAGAAACCCAAGAACGCACTGGTTTAGTTGAGTTAAAAAGCCAGGCGGAGGCCACCATTGAGGCTGTGGCCCGCCTGCGTGCTGAAATTGCACAGCGGGAAGTGCAACTAAGCGCCATGCGCACCTTTGCCACGCCCGAGAATTCAGATTACCGCCGTGTGGTGGCTGAATTGAATGGCTTGCGCGTAGAACTTAAGAAGCTGGACAAAGGCGGCACTGGTGGCGAATTGGGTTTGGTGTCGGCTGGCAATTTGCCCGAACAGGGCCTTGAATACGTTCGCGCTTTGCGCGAAGTGAAATACCAGGAAGCGGTGTTTGAAATTATGGCCAAGCAGTTTGAACTGGCCAAAATCGACGAAGCCAAAGACGGCGGCAATGTGCAGCAACTGGACATGGCCGCTGTGCCTGAGCGCAAAAGCAAGCCCAAGCGCGCCCTGATTGTGGTGTTAAGTGTGTTGGCCGCCGGCTTTTTGGCGGTGTTAATTGCCTTGATGAAAGGTGCCATGCGCAAAGCGGGCAGTGATGAAGAATCAGCCACACGCCTTCAGGCTTTGAGAAATGCCTGGCGCCTGCGTGGCGAATAGTGTTGTAAGTAAACTATCGCCCTTTAAATATGGGGTGGTGTTAACGGCAGTTTTGTTGTAAGTTTTATGTTGCGCGCGTTTATTAATCCTATCCAAGGAGAATTCTCTATGAAAAAATTTCTAGCTATCCTGGCTATTGCCGGAATGAGCATGGGCACTGCTCTTGCCCAAAACAACAACGCTAGCCCAACAGGCCAAGCCAATGCAAACCCCAACGCAGCAAATGCTGGCGCTCAGGGCGGCGGTGCTGGTGGAGCCGGTGCAGGCGCCGGTGGTGCTGGTGCCGGTGCAGCTGGTGGAGTAAGTGCCGCCGGTGGCCTGGGCATTGCTGCTGGCTTGGCAACAGCCATTGCTGTTGCGAACGACAACAACAACATCCCCGTGTCTGTTTCAGCATCGCAGTAAGCTGCAACACATAAAAACGCCTCCTGACAGGAGGCGTTTTTTTTTGCCCAACTCATTCGTATTTGCAAAGTAACCCACAGTGCCAACAATGAATCGCAACCTTGTATTGCCCCTTGCCTGCCTTGGCTTAAGTGCATGCGCGTCAAATTTTACAGCTGCATACAAAATGGTTCAGGCACTAGACACAACCAGCCCCACGCGGTTTGAGCAATTTCAAATGAACCCCAATTTGCAGTACCTGGAAGCGCACACCGTGGGCGCGCAAGCCATGATGGTGTTGGGTTACGTGGCCACGCCCAAACAACAGCCCCCAGTGCAAACCTGGTACGACTCGCAACGCGAATTGCTACGGCTGCAAAACGGGTTCTTGGTCAGTATTACCGGAGTAAACAACTACATAAGCACCACCGAATACACTTGGGCTACCCCTAACCAGCAAGGGGTGCAATTGCCCACCAGTAAAACTTACAGCCAGCCCGATCAACAAATTTTTAATAAAACTGTGGCCTTGCGTTTTCAGGCTGTGCCTGAATCAACGGTTAATACAAGCAACAGCGTGTTGCGCAAACGCCTATTAGAAGCCGCGCAACAAGGCGGGCAAGCCTTGGTGTGGTTTCAGGAAGTACCGCAGCCCAACAGTGAAACTCCTTACAGCCTGCATGCATTTGCCAGCAACGGAAGCCCCGTGTATGGCAGCCAGTGCCTAACCCCCAGTGCCTGCATAGAATGGCTGCACCGAACCAACCCAGCACCCAAGCCATGAAACTTAAAACAACCGCAGCCCTGGCCTTGTTGATTGCCCAGTTTGGTTGGGCCCACGCGGAAAGCATATACGCGCCAAAGCAGGGCGAGCGCCTTTCAGAGCTGCTTATGCGCCAGCAACTATTGCCCGGCAGCGCCACCAATAGCGAAGGGCAAACCCTGCAACTGGGCAGCATGTTGTTAAAGCGTGCTGAACTGTACAACAAGCAAGCACTTCAAAAAACGCAACTTATTACGCTGCTTGGCATGCAGCCCACAGGCAAAGTGCCTGCTTATTTAAAACCATTGGTGGAAAGTTTGCCCACCACAGGCCGGCAACTGCTGCCCACGCAAGACGGCCATGAAATGGCCGCCAAAATAAACCTGGACCCGGTGTTGCAAGCCAAGGATTCTGTAGTGCTGCAACCCACAGCCAACCACATTGCCCTGCTGGGCACGGGTGGGCAGTGTGTGGCTGCGTTTAAACCGCAGGTGTCGGTAATTGCTTATTTACAGCAATGCTTTCCAAAAAGCAGTTGGTACACCTTTGGCGAAGGTTTTGACCATGCATGGCTGGTACAACCCACCGGGCAAATGGTTAAGCTGAATGTGGCGCTGTGGAACCAAACCGAGCAAACCCTGCCGCAACCGGGTGCGTGGGTGTGGGCACCAGCACGCAATAGCGGCTGGGCCGAGCAAGAAAGCCTGCAACTGGTTGAGTTTTTGCAAACCCAAGGGTCGTTTAAACAGGCCAACAACGCTACACCAGTGGTGGCAGCACCCACGGAAACTATTACACCGGCCAGCAATACGCCTTTTGATTACACGGTGCGCCCCACTCGCAGCGATTGGGGCACAGTGGGCCTGCTTCAAATGCCCAGCGCCCGCATGGCCGAGGAAGGGACCATTAGCCTTACCGCCAGCCGGGTTGAACCTTATTCACGCTACTCATTCATTTACCAACCCTTTGAATGGCTGGAAGCGGGTTTTCGGTATTCCATTATTACCAACCGCCGTTTTGGTGCCGATAATTTTAGTGGTGACCGTAAATTCCAAGACAAAAGCGTTGATGTAAAACTTCGCTTATTAAACGAAACAGCTTACCTGCCCGAAATGGCCGTGGGCCTTCGCGATATTGGCGGCACGGGTTTGTTTTCAAGCGAATACTTTGTAGCCAATAAACGGGCGGGCCAGTTCGACTTTACCCTTGGTTTGGGCTTTGGCAATATGGCCACCGGGGGCGGTATATCAAACCCTTTCGGTTTTATCAGTGATGAGTTTGACCGCAGACCGCAGGTCAACTTTGGAGCGGGTGGACAAGCCAACTCGGAAACATACTTCAGGGGTGAAGCCGCACTGTTCGGCGGTGTTGAATGGCAAACTCCTTGGCACGATTTGATTTTGAAAGTGGAACTGGATGGCAACGACTATTCCAACGAACCACTGAGAAACCCGCAGGCACAAAGTAGCAATATTAATTATGGTGCGGTGTACCGCATTAATGACTACATCGATTTCAGCGTAAGCGTGCAACGCGGCAACACCATGGGTTTTGCCTTGTCGTTTAAAGAGAATGTTAGCAAGTATGCAGTGCCCAAAATAACTGACCCCAAACCTGTGGTGGTTACGCAAGGCCCACGCCCTGCCAGCACCAATTGGGAAAAAACCGTAAAGTTGGTGGAAGAGCAAACCACCTGGAATGTTGAAAGCGTTCAACAACGTGGCAGTGAAGTGCAGCTTACGGTTAAAAATGCCGACGTTACCTACCCAGCCAAGGCTGTGGACAAAGCCACCGCAGCCCTGCATGAAAACGTGGCAGAAGGCATTAACTGGTTCAGCTTTACCTACAAAAATCGTGGTGCAAATATTGCAGAGCATGTAGTAGACCGCAACAAGTGGGCTGAAGACAAAACCCAACTGCCTGTGCAGAAAACCAATGGCAACCCCGTGGCGGCCGTTGAACCCAATGGCTACGCCTACAAACCCCTGCACACCGAATACGACCCCTGGTACAACGGCGCTGTTGGCCTGGGTTACGAGCAAACTTTTGGTGGCGCCAATGGCTACCTGTTTCAGTTTACGGCCTATGCCCGGGGCGAAGTTGAGTTAACAAACAGCACCTGGATAACTGGCCGTGTAGACCATGTATTGGGCGGCACATTCGACAAGTTTACTCAAAACAGCGTTAGTAACTTGCCGCCTGTGCGTACCGATTTCCGCGAGTACTCAATAGCTTCGGACACCAAACTGAGCAACTTGCAACTTAACCATGTGGGCCAGCTTTCACAAAACCATTTTTATAGCCTGTATGGCGGGTATTTGGAAAGCATGTTTGGCGGCGTGGGCGGTGAGTATTTGTACCGCCCCATGAATTCACGTTGGGCTTTGGGGATAGATGCCAACCGCGTAAAACAGCGCGCCTTTGAACAAGACTTTGATTTCAGAAATTACACCGTGAACACTGGCCACATTACGGCCTACGTGGACACAGGTTTTGAAGACATACTGGCCACGGTTTCAGTGGGCCAATATTTGGCTGGGGACAAAGGCGTTACGGTAGACCTTTCACGCGTGTTTGACAACGGCGTGAAAATTGGCGCCTACGCCAGTAAAACCAATGTGTCGGCTGAAGATTTTGGTGAAGGAAGTTTTGACAAGGGCATTTACCTGCGTGTGCCTTTTGATGCGCTGTTTAGCAGCACCGTACCGGGCGATGCCAGTTTTAACTGGGTGCAGGTAACGCGAGATGGCGGGGCGAAGTTGAGAAGGGCTTTGAGTTTGTTTGAAGAAACAAATGTGAGGAGTCCGAGGGCGTTGTTGTTTAAGCCAGCGTTGAGTGAGCCCCGTTAGTTGGTGTTGAGGTACTTTTCAACTCCCAGTTCCATGCATGTTCGATGAGAGTGGTCAGCTCTGTATACTGCGGCTTCCAGCCGAGTTTTTCACGGGCAAGTGTTGAGTCGGCCACCAAGCGGGCGGGGTCACCCTCTCGGCGTGGGGCATCCACCACTGGAATGTTTCGCCGAGTAACCCGCTTTGCGCTATCAATGACCTCCTGTACTGAAAAGCCGTTGCCATTGCCTAGGTTGTAAGCTTGGCTATTTGCACCATTCATTAACGACTGCAAAGCCAGCCAATGAGCTGAGCACAGGTCTTGAATGTGAATGTAGTCTCGAATACAGGTGCCATCAGGCGTCTCGTAATCCCGGCCAAACACCGAAATATGCGAACGTCGCCCTGCTGCTGCTTGAAGCACAAGTGGAATCAGATGAGTTTCTGGATCATGACGCTCTCCTAATTGACCATCAGGGTCTGCACCAGCTGCATTGAAATAACGCAGACTAACAGACTTGATGCCATAAGCTTTGTCATAGTCGGCGAGCGCTTGCTCAACCATCAATTTGGTTCGACCATAAGGGTTGATCGGCTGCTGAGGATGGCGCTCATCGATCGGCGTGTATTGTGGCTCACCGAAAGTGGCTGCTGTGGACGAAAAGATGAAGTTCCGAACACCATGCTCTCGCATCCCATCGAGCAAAGCAAGGGTATTGACCATGTTGTTCTGATAGTACTTGTCAGGAAATTGGATTGACTCACCCACTTGGATGAATGAGGCAAAGTGCATGACCGCGTCAAATCCTTTCGCTAGTGTTTCACGCAGTACATTGCTGTTACCAAAACTGCCTTGAATAAATTCACCGTAAAGTACCGAATCGCGATGTCCATTTGACAGGTCATCCAACGTAGTTACACGGCAGCCCAAACGGCCAAGCAGCTTAACCATGTGAGATCCAACAAAACCTGCCCCGCCCACAACCAATATCTTCATGATGCGTTACTCAGAAAAGTAAACATGCTCGTTGTCGTGCTTCTCAATAAATTCGTGGCGAATGGTTTGTTCCAGCGCCTTGGTGAGCGGCACCGGGGAAACAAAACCAGTGCTATCAATTGCGGTGTTATATACGGAATTTGCGCAAAACTTTTTAACTCGTATTGAACTTATCGCCAAACGCTTGCCAGTTACGGCAGCCAATAAATCGAAGCACTTGCCTATTGCATAGCCCATGCTGTACGGCAAACGGAAGCCGATTTTTTCTGGTTGCCCTAGCGTGCGTTTCACCGAGCCCACGAGTTCATTCATGGTGAAGTCGGGCTTGTCGATAAAATTATAAGTGTGAACACCGGGTGGAAAGCCGATGCAGTGTTCAATAAACGCGGCCACATTCTCGACATAGGCCATCGATTTGCGGTTCTTACCGTGGCCCACCATGAGAAATTTTCCCGATGCAATTTGGCGCAGCAGATTGTACACATTGCCACGGTTTTGCTCACCGAACACCACGGTAGGGCGAATTATTACCAAGGTGCGGTCAGCGGGCGATTCAGCCTGCCATGCCCTAAAAATTTTTTCCGCTTCGTATTTCGTGCGGCCATAGTCATTAAACGGCGCAATTTGACCTGTTTCGTCAGTACTCAAAGGGGCAAACCCATACACCGCCACTGTGCTAGTAAACACAATGGTGTTGATATTCTTCTCGCGTGCCACCTGGCACAGGTTTATTGCCCCGGTTACGTTGACATCGTGATACAAACTGCGCGGCTGCACATCGTCGCGGTGCTCGGCAGCCAGGTTGATCAGTATCGTTTCTTCGGGCAGAGCATTTCTTAAACTTTCCACATTCCGCACGTCGCAAATGTTGCACAGTTGCGGGAAGGGCTGGCTGGGTGCCTTGTCGAAAATTTGAACTTTGTTGCTTGCGTGGCTTGTTAGGCGACGCGCCAAGCGGCTACCAATGAAGCCGCTGCCGCCGATGATGCTGATGGTGGTCATGTATGTTGTAAAGGGTCTTATGGTAATGGTTGTCAATCAAGCAAAGACCAAGAATAGTCCTCGTCGATTGTTGATCGGTCTAGAACGGGCTTGCAGCGAAGACGCTTCCACGCCGCGTTTACGCTGTAGGAAAAGAAATAAATGACTGATAACAGCGGTCCAATTTTTTCAATGTCGCGGTACAACATCCAAACTGACAAAGCGGCTGATTTGAAATTTGACGAACGTGAGTTGCTCACGACCGAGTATCTGGCCAAGTCGTGCGGGCAACGCAGTGCTGGTCGCCCCGAATCAGATATGCACCTTGACCACGCAATGAAATCTTCCGCCTTGTAATAGCTGGCAACGTCCGGAAATTTAAAGTCAGGGAAATGGTTTCTATCAACCACCATGGTTAAGCAGCCAAGGTAGCGGGTCATGTGGTGCAGGTGCCAGCCAACCTTGTTGAATCCTTGAAGGCGTTTACCAATTTTTCGACCATCTTCACTAACGAAGCGGTAGTCAGAAAAGCTCAAACCACAATCATTGCCTTGCATGAAGTGGAGCTGAGTTTTCAGCTTGTTGGGCAACCAAAAATCATCAACATCAAGAAATGCCAGAAAACGCCCGCTCGCCAATTCAATCGCCTTGTTTCGCGCTACAACCGGCCCAGAGTTTCTATCCAGCCTAACCGCTTTAAGCCAAGGGTATTTGGCAGCAAGCTCTTCGAGAAGCTCCCAGCTGTTGTCGGTTGAACAGTCGTCTACAACAACGTGTTCCAGGTTGTAGCCCTGTTTGGCAACCGCTTCAATCGTTCGCTTTAAAAAATACCCACCATTGAAACATGGTGTTATTACTGAAACTATTGGGTTTTCAATTGCGCTAGTCATGTTACGGATTCAGCAACTTTCTCTTCAGGTCAAAAAGACGCTTAACGGCTAGCTTGGATACGCAGTAAGCAAGATAGGAATAGCACCAAAAAAAACCAAACTTGGCTTGAATCACCCTTGCTGTCCACTTGTCAGCTTCCCAGCGGTTAAGGGTCGATATGCCAGTGGTGTCATACTCAACAAGGCCTTTTTGTAGCAAAGGCAGTGGCCAATCCAAATTAAAGTTCAGCAATGCAAGGTAATCTGCGCCGTATTTATAACTGGTGTCGTAGGTGTACCCCTCTCGTGGCAAAATCATTCCCTGATGACAGAATGGAATGCCCATCTGCAAAAACCTTGCTGCTTTGACATTCCGTTTTTTACCGAAGTAGTCAATGTACTGCACAGGGATTAAGCTCGGGCCGGTAATTTTGTCTATGGCAAACGGCTCAATAATTTGATCGCGAGCATTGAGGAATAGCAAATAGTTGCCGGTTGCATGCCGTGCGGCACGGTTCATTGAGTCGAATATGCCTTTGTCTTCCCCAACAACAACCACATCGGCGAAACTCAAGGCTGCTGATGAATGAGCCTTTAAATCTGTGGAGTGCGAGTTGATCCACACCACGTATTCGAAAGATTCATCTCTCGGTAGGTGGGTTTCAATCGATGTTGCTGTAATTTGCAAGCCAACCGAATCGTTTTTAACTACCGTGATAATAGTTAGTTTGGGGGGGGCGGCTCGTTCGTTTTTCTTGTGGATTATTTCTTGCATATGCTATTTTAAATTATGAAAATTGATACTGAAAAAATAAACATCGGAATAAATCCAAGGGTTATATAGATTATTCGAATGGGTTCTTTTTGTTTGAATCTTTCCTCAAGTAAAATAGCCAGTATTGGGTACGCTATAATCAAACAGAACATGGATACTCTTTCTCCGCCGGCGCTGCTTAATATAATTATTGATACTAGAGATAGTAATATTAGTCCAGAGAATAGTTTGTACTCGGATGTTCTCTTGGTAATAAATCGTCCTTTGTCTAGGGCTATAATCAATGATAGTAATATTATTAACAGAGTTAGGTATGCTGCGCTAAGATTTGCGCCGGTTTCTGCTGAGGATTTTACATCTGATCCAAAGTAGAGTCCTGCGAATGAAACGAAAAAGCACGGAATCCAAATTATTCTTGCTATATATGTTTTGTTTTTTATTAAGAGTAGTGGAAAAAAAATTGCTGCCACGTTGTGCGTAAGAATTGATGCAATGAATGCGAAAAGCGTTTTTAAAGAGAGATTTTCTTTCCATGATAGAGAAAAAGCGTATAAAAATATTATACTGGACAGCCACTGTCTGTAAACATTTTGCATTCCTAGTATAAATGGAAAAAATGTTAAGATGCCAAAATAAATATAACTAGGGGTTTTTAGTCTATAAAGTGCACTGAAAAGAATTAAGCCGCCTATTGTGTCATATATAACAAACACCACATACTCGTTCTGTATTTGCTCAAATAAATATCTCTGTCCTAACCAAACTACTGGTTCTCTAAAATAATACATCGATAGTGATGTATATGACATTGAAGATTTGTAAGTTTCTATGTCGGAATCAAATTCTAGTCTTACGATCAAAGAAAGTAAAATATATGTAATAATAAAAAAAACAAAGAATATTTGTTTGTTTTCTATGATATTTTTTTTTATTGAAAAAAGTATTCCAAAAAATAATACTATTATGTATAGTGATATCTCCATTTGTATGGTGTTCTTTTTATGTTTTTCGATTGATGTTTTTGTAAAGATTTTTGTGCAAAATCGCTAAGGCCTTGTTAGAGAATCGCTGTGTTGCGCTGTTTCGGGCATTTATTCTAATTATTTGAGTTGTGGTTTTACTTAAAGTCCATTTTATTCCGCATGCCAAATCATCAGTCTCAAATGCTGTGGCCAAGTATCCATTGTGCTTATGTTCTACTATATCGGGTAGCCCGCCTGTGTTGAATGCCACCACGGGTGTACCACACGCCAGTGCTTCAACCCCTGTGTTGGGAAGGTTGTCTTGTCTTGAAGGCAAAACAAAAGCATCTGCGGCGCTGTATAGAATTTGCAAACTAAGCTCGTCATGCAAGTGGCCTGCGTAATGAATTGGAAAACCAAGATCCGGCGGGTTTTTTGGACTGGTTTGCCCAAAAACCACAAGTTCCACATCTAAAACTTCACCTCGAAGCTTATTTAACGCATCCTGTAGAAGATCAAACCCTTTTCGTGGGGCCTGTGAGCCAGCCATTGCGCCAAAAAGAAGAAGGTGCTTGTCTTTAGGTAATCCAAGCAGGTCACGCGCCAATTGTTGATCAATTGGTTTCCACTTTTCTGTGTCAATCGGGTTTGGTATTACGCTCACAGGCCAGCCCTGCATCAGTGCACTTTCCCTTACACATTCTGCAAGCCAATTGCTCGGCGTTACTATGTGTATAGGTTTTTTCCAATGTTTAAGCTTGCGCGCCCAGGTCCATCTGTTAATGTCGAAACCGTTCTCGTTGTGTGGTTTGTTCTTGGCGGTGTAGCCATGTTTCCAGCGCAGGTCTTCGGTGTAATGTTCTGCACCACAAAACGCCCACATGTCGTGCAAGGTCCATACCATTGGTTTTGTTAGTTTGCCAATTTCGGCAATTGATAACATTTCACCTTGTACCCAATGCAAGTGCAGAATATCAGCATCACTTTCATTCAGTGCTTTGACTCGGCCAGATGGAAGAATGGAAGGTGAAAGGCTGTTCAGACTTTTGGATCGAACAAATGGTTTAAATAACACCCTGCCCAAGGTGGGCCGAACCTTGGCAATTCCCTTGTGCAATTTGCTGGACTTTACGTCAACCGTCCAGTCGCCAGAAACAGCCCAGTCAACCAGCATTGTTGAATCTGTTCCTGTAGCCCTTAATGCTTGGTGAAGCCTGTAGGCGGCCCTAGCCGCGCCTCCGTCAATGTCGGAGTAGTTAATGTGTGTGACTTTCAATATGGTTTGTTTTTTTGTATGAGGTTTATAAATGCTTTAAGAAGTGCTTTCCCCGCTAAGCTGCGGCAATACACTTTTGGGTAGCTGGGGGGGGGGCTCGATTAAATGACAGCGACGACAGTGCTGAATACATCGCGTTGTTAAATAAAAACTCTTCACAACAATCTGCCTGTGTGGTCGTGTTCAGCAACTTCGAAAGTTCTTCCACAATAAAGTTCGAATCGATTTCTGTCAGGCTTCTGTGTGGTACACCAAACCTATTTGCCAGGGCATGAACTTTCCCCAAGCCAAGCGTGTAGTCAATTGCCACGGTGGGTACTCCCAGCCCTATCGCAAATACAGCAGAATGGAAGCGCATGGTTAAAGCCGCTGATGCTTCAACGAATGCCGAACAATATTCCAGTGGTGCAAGTTCAGCACCCAACAGTGATAAGTCCAGGTTGGGTACAAGATCTTTCTTTTCTCTAAAAAGGCGACGGTAGAACCAACGATCGTCATCACCAAAATGGTTTGTGCACATTGGCAGTGGCCGAATGATCAAATCAGGGTAACGTTTGATAAGTTCTGACAATGCACTTAGCACTGCGTTTTCATATTGCGCTTTTGCTAGCTTACACTCCGCTTCATCGAGATGCTGGGCATATTGTTGATATGGAAAATCACGAAGTCCCAGCACCAAAGTTTTTCGCGTACTAGAAGATTCACGTCGCTTCAGTTTTAGTTTATACAAGTTCAACCAGCTGAAAGCTGGGTCTTCTGCAACAATATCGTTCGTTGTGTCCACTCCCAATTTGTTGGCAAGGTTACGTGAATTCTCGTCTCGGTAAATTCTTGCGTCAGACAGTTGAAGAATTTTTCCGATAACGGTTTTGTGTCTTGATGTACTCAATGGGCCCACTCCACAACCCGCAATCAAAGTTTTTTTTCCCATTTTTTTTGCAGCCTCAAAAATGCCGCACATATCTACCACTTCGTCAATCGCCATCAGCGGCCCGCCGCCAAAAACCACCAGGTCGGCCTGACCTGCTAGTTTCAAACCGAGTCGCTTGTCTACTATGTGGACACCTTTCAATTCATCCATTTGCCGCCTTGTCATTTCACTTACATATGGAAAAAGTGAAACAACTACAACGTCAATGGTTCCTAAATGGTTACGCAAGGCTTGCAATACACCGCCGAGAATGCCTTTGTCACCCAGCGTTTCCGTTCCGTACCACCCGCAAATCAAGATACGTTTACCTGCCCCCCCTTGTGGCCACGGAGCAAGTTCTATTGCGGTATTGCGGGCAAGCTCCAAACGCTTCTTGAATTGGTGGCTACGTACCGTGTTGTTTTGAGCAAGGTACCTGTAGAATTTCCTTAGCACAGGTTCTACACGTAGTTTCTCAATGACTTGAAAAGCGATTTGCTTAATTTGTTGATTTCTAGGCGGAATTCCAACGTAGTCGTGATGGCAGGTGTCGCAGTGATTTCGAATAATTTCGCCAAGATGTTCTTCGCCCTGAAAGTAACGAGCTTCGATGTCTTTTTCTGAAATATTGGTTAGCACGTCGCTTTTCACAGCGCAGTAAAGCAAATCACCTTTTGAAGTAATTGTTGCGCCTCGGTGCTTCCAGTCGCAGCCGGCCTTTCTTGGGGCTTTGTGAAGAATTTGATCAATCAGCGATCTGTAAAAGAAATTCTGTTGTTGGCTGGGCTCGTAGTGTCTAATCAATCCTTCAAGAAATTCAGCGACATGATATTTTTCTGCTGCTGTTAGTGTGTAGGGGTCGAGCAAGTTTTCTGTGTACAGTCGCTGGTGGGGTATTCCCAAGCGATACTTGACATACAAATTTTCCGACTGACAATACTCGAATAAATCCGCAAGTCCGAATACATTCTCTTTGATGATAGTGCAGCCAATTCGAACGCTGTGAACCAAGGGGGAGTTTTTTGCAAACTCAATAACATGTTTTGCTCTTTCAAAGTTCCCGGGCTTGCCTCTCACACGGTCATGCACTTCGCCATACCCGTCAAGAGAAATCATTACATCCAGTGCGCCGTCATACTTTTGAACTACCTTTCCAATGTCACCAATTCGCGCAATCACCTCCTCGAACTTATAGGCATTTGTGATTAGTGAAATTGATTTTAATTTTGGTAGTTTCTTGAAAAGTACCTCGGATAACTCTCCCAAGTCTTTGCGCAAGGTGGGTTCACCACCGTTTAGCCCAACGCTGGTTACTTCTGAGAAAAGATCGCTCTCGAGCCCTGCGCTTAGCTGTTCAGCAGTCAGGTCATTGGATTTTTTATTTTCCCAAATTCGACACATCTGGCATTGGGAGTTACATATGTCGATGACCGGAAATTGGAGAACTATCGGTTTTTCTAGCTTGAAGGGGCGCTTTTTAAATATGTAGGACACATACTTAAACCGTGAGCGTATAAATTTAAAATTCATAACGTGTGGCCTTTATTTCCAAACTAAGAAAAGTGCTTTAAGTTTTAGAAAACCGATATGGCGAGTTTGAGGGTTAATGAAGTCGCTAAAGAGGTAAGCTAAGCTCAGCGATAAAAGCGTACCGATGGCTGCGCCCACAGCGCCGTGTCGAGGAATCAAATACAGATTGAATCCGATGTTCGCGATTGCACCTAACACGTTGCGGGTCAGGTTTAACATTGGCTTAGATTCTGCCATGATCCATGAGCCAGAGGCTGTTCCCAAACACACGAAAACACCGCTCCAAATAAGGATAACCAAAATAGCAGCAGAGTCTTGATAGGTTGAGCCAAACAGTATGCCTATGAGAGTAGGCGCAAGAAAAGAAACGACAAGGGCGACTAAGTAAGATATTGCGACCAATCCAACCATCAGTTGATGGATGCGTTTCAAATACAATTCTTTGTCTTCACTGCGTTGACGAACAATCGCGGGAAATGATGAAGCGACCAATGCGGCCGGAATGAAATACCACGCTTCGGCCAGTCGTGAGGCAACCGAATATTCGCCAACTGCGCTATCGCTTAACATGTTACCCAGCATGATTTGATCAATCCTCATGAACACAAGGCAGGCAAATCCAGCAAACAACTCCGGCCAGCTATGAACAATCAAAGACCAGCCGTAGCGAATATCAACGTTTTTTAGTTGAATGTCGACACCATATGAGCGCCCCGCCATCCATAGGGCCGCAGCTGCACTGATGGCTTCAAGTGTTGTGACTGCTGCAAACGAAGTAACGTCAGCATTGCCTAAAAGCAGCGCTACTTTTACAAAAAGAAAAAGCACGAAGCTTAAACTGCGAGCGATTGCCGTATGGCGTGATGCACTTTTTGCCTGGAAGTAAAGATCAAAAACGTCAAATGAGCTGAATGCAATTGTTCCAGCAATAATGCCTACAAGTAAAGGTTGTCCTTGGTTGAATGCAATGCTTACGGTGATGGTGATGATGTAGCAAAGCACGGAAACTAGCAGGCGCCATGCAAGGGTTGTCGCAACTATTTTGCTTTCGAAATCCCTTTCATTTGCATGAAAGGTCAGTTCTCTTACAACTGTTCTGTTCAGGCCTAAAGTCGCAAAAATTCCTATCAATGAGGAAAGTGCTATTGCCAGACTTAGTGCACCGAAGTCATTCGGACCGAGGTGCCGAGCGATCCAGAGACCGACGAAAAGGCCGCCAATCATTCTTAAGGTGCGTTCGGCGGCAATCCATCCTGTGTTTTGCAAAATGTTTTGAAGCCCTGGTCTCGACTGAATTTGTTTTATGAGCATGTCACTCGCGATTATTTTTTGGTTATGGGCTGTGCACTCTCTTTCTTTCAGAATAAGAGGTTGGTAAACCGTTTGACTGCGCCAGCGATATTGATTTTCAAGGATATTTCCTGGGTTAGTGTCGGTTTGTTTTGCTGTTTATTTCTTCAAATATCAGTGCGTCTATTTCTGCCTTAAGCGCTTCGTACTCTTCCATCTTTCTTTTCAGGAAGTTGCTGGTCAGCTTGGCTTTTTCTTTAATGCCGCTGGGCGTAAGCACATACACATACCCAAACTTGTTCTTGCTGTTGGCGAAGTTTTGCATCTTCACCAGACCTTTTTCAGTCAGTGCTTTCAGGCAGTAGTTCAGTCCGCCCACGCTTACGCCCAGCTTTTCAGCCAGTTCGCGTTGGGTAAGGTCTGGGTTTTCTTCCAGCAGCCGCATAACGCGGTAGTAGGTGTCTTCTTGAAGTTTGGCTTGGCGACTGGTCATGTTGAGAGTGTTTTGGGCACGCTACCGCCGTGCTGTTGAACGATCAGCAAGCGCGGGTTAATACGTAGCTTAACCAAGTTTTGTTAAAGTTTGAACAATCAAAGTCTGTCAAAGGCAGTTTTTTCACAGGTCCCCGCAATTGCGGGGAAGGAGCAGTTTGTAGGCTCGGCTTTAGCGCAGCACCAAATCCGAAATGGCCCTTTGAATACCAACACTATTCTGTTTGAACTGGATTAGTCTTCTTTCAAGTATTTGCAGGTATTGCTGCAGGTGTTGCTCTTCAAACGGTTTAAGGCCGGTTAGCGTGGCTAAAACACCTTTCGCGCTTGTTTCAAGCATATCGATTTGCTTTGCAAACCGCTGGCTGACCAGTTTGCCGGGTAGCCCACATGCGTGTGCAAAGCAGGCCAGGTCGTAGGTGCTGGGCAAAGCGCCATTATCCAGAAACTCATCCCCTAGCCCCATGGCCCAGTCGTGAGCAAAGTCGAACAGCAGCACATTCACCAGATCGTAGAAAGGGCTCAATTCAATACCTTGTGAATCCACGAAAAAGCTGAGGTTTTTTGCATGGCAATCGGCATTGCCCACCAACAGGTTAAAAATTGTCCAATCCAGCAGTTGCAAGGTGTGCTTGGCGGGTTGTTTGGCCCACTGTTGTGTGGCAAATAGCTCAGGAAAAGAAACGCCATCGCGAATGTGGCGGGTGTGTTTACCATGGGCAAGCGGGCGTTCGTATTTTTGCATGGCATCGCGGTTTAATAATTGACAACCGTCGATTGTGTGTTTGCGTTGTACCAGGGTGTGGTCATGGTTGAAACGCCTGTCAAAACGTTCAACCAACAACGCACTGTGCTCGCCAATTTGTATTTTTTCAGCCCGGTTAACTGGCAAGCCAACTGCTTTGGCCAATTGAAGTGTAAACAACTCATTAACAACCAAGCCGGGTGCTTTAGCTGACTCAAATTTTAGCAGGTGGGTCGATGCCCAAGCCCCGTCTGCAAAGCCCAGGCCTTGTGTGGGGTGTTTCATCACATTAAGTTTGTCTTGTACGCCAGCGGCTGACAGGCGTACTTTTCCGTTCCAAACAGCCAGGTTTCTGTCGTTCTCGTTGAGTCGTTTTTCTAGCTCGCACAAATCAAGGGGCTGGAATTGTGCCGGTTGTTGGAGTTGTTCAATATTTGCTGCCAAAGCCAGTGAGCCCGGGGCTTCAAGGCCAAGTGTGCCCAGAATTGCAAAGTGGTTTTCTTTGCTGATGGCGAGGTACCGCAGGGCTTTGTCGAACACGTTGCCTTCAGGGAACATGTTGCGCAGAAAAAGGTTGGCTGCTTTTTCGCTCGCCGGGCCGTGCAGCGGCAGGTGCGGTGAAAGTGCGAAGCCTTGTTCTCGCCATTCTGGGGAGTATTCAAAGCGATGAATGCGCGTGTACTCAAAATGCACGGTGGCCACATGCTGTTGGCCCATGTACAAGCCAAGGGTTTGGTGTTCAGAACCAGCCATCGTTACCCCCGGTTGGCGTGTTCTGCAGCTGGGCACGTAGTTGCACACCCAAGCTGTCCAGAATTTTGAAAACCGTGGCCAGCTTTAAGGTTGCGGTTTTATTTTCGGCGGCAACAAAAGTACCAAGACTGACGCCACCGAGTGCAGCGGCCTGCTCAATGGTTAAACCCTGTTGAGTACGGGCTGCTTTGATGAACAGGCCAAGGGATGCCGGGTCGCATGGGCTGCTGGAACTGGGGGTAGGGGTTGGATTGACTTTTTTCATAAATTCTACTCAATTAGAATTATTTCCAATCATACTATCTAATGTGTAAAAATTCCAGCGTATTAGAATATTTCATTCAGGCAGTTCCACGGTTTATTTAAATTCCACTACATTGGAATATATTCAAACCCCAACACAAGGGGTTGCGATACCCGGGCCGGGCGTTGTTGGTACGCCAGGCAGGCCTGTAGCTGACCTTGCGCGATGAAGGGCAGCAGATGTTGTAACAGATCAATTTCTGCAACAAAGTTTTTGCAGTAGGTGCGCGCTATTTCGTGCAGAACTTGTACAAGTTTGGTTCGGTTTTCAGCCAGCGCAGTGAATTGTTGTTGGTTCAGGTTCAACACTGCATGCACAGCCTCGAATCCATATAACTGCTGAAGGTAAGTGTCCATGTCGGGGCGTGGGTGTTGCACCCATTCGCCAGTGTGTTGGGCGTGCAAAGCCCAGCGCAAGCCTTGCAATCGGTTATTGGGGTCGGCTTGTTTTTTAATGTGTTGCAGGGTTTGAATAAGCGGCCAGTAACTAGCGTGGTGTACCAAAGTGTCTGCAAATGGCTTGCGGCCTTGAATTGCAATTAATGCGCGCTGCCCCGGTGTAAGCGGCGGGGGGGTACGCAAGGGTGGTTTGACCACAGGGTTGTCGGGGTTGGCAAAGCTGAGCGAGCCCAGTTGTTGGCCGTTGTGTTGTTGCAGTTGGGTAAGGTGGTCAGCGTGCAAACTGGCGTGCTGTGCAAACACCGGAAACAACTCAGCCTGTTGGTAAAAGTTGGTGCTGGGTGGCATCAGCAAACTGACCCATTGTTGCTGCGGGCTGTTGCTGCTGTAGTGAAACCAAAACCCATTGGCTGCGTGGCCCAACCAACCGCAGGGTTTGCCGCTGTTGAACACTTGCAGGGTTTGAATTGCGCTCACTGGGTTTGAAAGTGTTGTTGTGCGTTGCTCAAGGTGGGCCATTGCACTGGTGCGGCGCTCAGCCCAAGGCCAAACACCCGAAGCACCGCCATTGCGGTTGAAAATGAAACGTCTTCCCCGCGTTCAATTCGAAAAATGGTGTCGCGGCTTACCCCGGCCAATTCAGCCAGGGTGTCGGCAGTCATTTTCCCACCTTTGGGGCCGGCTTGCAGGCGTTGGCTGCGCACCAGGGCGGCCATGTCAAGCTGATTTTTCAGCAAGGGGTACTCATTTGGTTTGTCGATTAAATGCATTGAAAATGTAAATGTAATTAAAACGATGCATTAATCATACTAAAAGTTGGTCTTCCACGCTTGGAACTTTTACCCCGGCACCTTAAGCTTTCGCTTTGAATTCAATTAAAGCAAGGCACCTAGCAATGACTAAAGTGGCGTTAATTACCGGCGTAACCGGGCAAGATGGTTCGTACCTGGCTGAATTTTTGTTGAGCAAAGGCTATGAAGTGCATGGTATTAAGCGCCGTGCTTCGCTGTTCAACACCCAGCGCGTGGACCACATTTACGAAGACCCGCACGTAGAAAACGCCCGCTTTAAACTGCACTACGGCGATCTTACCGATTCTTCAAACCTGACCCGGATTATTCAACAAGTGCAACCCGACGAGGTTTACAACCTGGGTGCACAAAGCCATGTGGCGGTTAGCTTCGAGGCCCCTGAATACACGGCCGATGTTGACGCCATGGGCACGTTGCGCCTGCTGGAGGCGATCCGCTTTTTGGGCCTTGAAAAGAAAACCCGTTTTTACCAAGCCAGTACTTCCGAATTGTATGGTTTGGTGCAGGAAATTCCGCAAAAGGAAACTACACCCTTTTACCCGCGCAGCCCGTATGCAGTGGCAAAAATGTATGCCTACTGGATTACTGTGAACTACCGCGAAAGCTATGGCATGTACGCGTGTAATGGCATTTTGTTTAACCATGAAAGCCCGCGCCGTGGCGAAACCTTTGTAACCCGCAAAATTACGCGCGGCATGAGCAACATTGCGGTTGGCTTGGAACAGAGCCTGTACATGGGCAATATGGATGCGCTGCGCGATTGGGGCCACGCGAAAGACTATGTTGAAATGCAATGGCTGATGCTGCAGCAAGAAACCCCCGACGACTTTGTAATTGCCACCGGTGTGCAGTACAGCGTGCGCCAGTTTATTGAAATGACTGCGGGCGAGTTGGGTGTAACACTGCGCTGGGAAGGCAAGGGCGTGGATGAAAAAGGCATTGTGGTGAAGGTAGAAGGCGACAAGGCCCCTGCCTTGAAAGAAGGCGATGTGGTGGTGCAGGTTGACCCACGTTACTTCCGCCCCGCGGAAGTTGAGACCCTGCTGGGTGACCCAACAAAAGCGCGTGAAAAGCTGGGTTGGGTGCCACAAATAACGCTTCAGGAAATGGTGCAGGAAATGGTGGAAGTGGATTTGAACGCCGCTCGCCAGCATGCATTGTTGAAGCAGCACGGTTACAGCGTTGCAGTGAGCCGCGAATGAACAAGGGTGCAAAAATTTATGTGGCAGGCCACAGGGGCATGGTGGGCAGCGCCATTGTGCGCCGCCTGAATGCCTTGGGTTACACCAATATTGTGGTGCGTACCCATGCTGAACTTGACCTGTGCAACCAGGCTGAGGTCAATGAATTTTTTGCAGCCGAGAAGCCCGATGCCGTGGTGTTGGCGGCAGCCAAAGTGGGTGGCATACACGCCAACAACACGTACCCGGCTGAGTTTATTTTTCAGAACCTGATGATGCAATGCAATGTGCTGCAAGCCGCGCACGCCAGCAATTGCCAGCATTTGCTGTTTTTGGGTTCAAGCTGTATTTACCCCAAGTTGGCTGAACAGCCCATGACAGAAACTGCATTGCTAACCGGCACCTTGGAAAGCACCAACGAGCCTTACGCGGTTGCAAAAATTGCAGGCATTAAATTGTGCGAGAGTTACAACCGCCAATATGGCCGCAATTACCGCAGCGTAATGCCCACCAATTTGTACGGCGAGAACGACAACTTTCACCCCGAGAACAGCCATGTAATTCCCGCCATGATGCGTCGCTTTCATGAAGCCAAATTGCGTGGCGACACCCAGGTGGTGGTGTGGGGCACCGGCACGCCAATGCGTGAATTTTTATATGTCGACGACATGGCCGCAGCCAGTGTGCATGTGTTGCTACTGGATGAACAAACCTACAAGGCGAATACACAGCCGATGCTAAGCCACATCAATGTGGGCACAGGCGTTGATTGCACCATTCGCGAACTGGCCGAAACCATGCAACGTGTGGTGGGTTTTGAAGGCAAGTTGGTATTCGACACCACCAAGCCCGATGGCACGCCGCGCAAGTTGATGAACGTGGATCGTTTGAAAGATTTGGGTTGGCAGTACAGCATTGATTTGGAAACCGGTTTGAAAAAAACCTACGACTGGTTTTTGAATAACGTGGAAGGACTAAGGCAGGTATGAACAACAGCAATCGAGTAGTCCCCGTGATTCTGTGCGGCGGCGCAGGCACCCGCTTGTGGCCTTTGTCGCGCAAGAACTTTCCGAAACCATTTTTGAAAGTGGGTGCAGAAAGTCTGATTGCGCAAACCGTGCGGCGTGCCGCAGCGGTGGTGAAAGCTGCGGCATCAGAAGACATTTTGCTGGTGAGCAACGAAAGCTATCAATTCCTGCTGCAAGACGAATGCATGCCCGTGCTGCAAAGCGAAGGCGGCAGCATGGCCTTGCACCAGTTGCTGGAACCACAAGGCCGAAACACGGCACCTGCCATTGCTTTGGCAGCACAGTGGGCACAGGCCCGTTACCCCGGCGAAAACCCGGTGCTGTTGGTGTTGCCTGCCGACCATTTAATTAACCCGGTTACCGAGTTTGTGCGTGTTGCGCAGCAGGCGGTGGCAGCTGCCCGCAAGGGTTGGCTAACCTGCTTTGGCATTACTCCCAGCACGCCTGAAACCGGCTTTGGTTACATTCAGCAAGGCGCACCAGTAGATGAAATTAACAGCGCATTTGCGGTGCAGCGTTTTGTTGAAAAACCCAAACTGGAGGTGGCCATGGAGTACTTGGCCAGCGGGCAGTATGTGTGGAACGGCGGCATGTTTGCCTTGCGCACTGGCGACCTGTTGCAGGCTTTGGAGAAGAATGAACCCGGCGTAGCCACCCAAGCGCAAGCCGTATGGGCAGGTGCGAAGGAAAGTAAAAATGCCAAAGCCAGTGGCAGCGTATTCACCTTCAACAAAGATGAATTTGCAAAGCTGCCCGACATCAGCATTGATTACGCGGTGATGGAAAAAGCCAGCAATGTGGCTGTGGTGGCTGCCAGTTTTCAGTGGAGCGACATTGGCAGTTGGGCCGCGCTGGCCGAGCAATGCACACCCGATACCCAAGGCAACACGGTTCAAAAGGAAGGCGAAGGCCAGCTGATTTCTATCGACAGCAACAACACGCATGTGCGCTTGGGCAACCGTGCTGTAGCCACTTTGGGTGTTGAGAATTTGCTGATCGTAGACACGCCCGACGCACTGCTGGTGGCCGACAAAAGTCGCCATCAAGATGTGAAGAAAGTAGTTGAAACCCTGAAAGCACAGGGCAGCGAACTGGTGAACTTTCACCCCACGGTGCACCGCCCTTGGGGCACCTACACAGTGCTGGAAGATTCCGCGGGCTACAAAATCAAACGCATTGAAGTAAAGCCGGGCGCATCGCTTAGCTTGCAAATGCACCACCACCGCAGCGAGCACTGGATCGTGGTCAGCGGCACGGCTGAAGTCACCAATGGCGACAATGTGTTTTTGGTGCGCAAGAATGAATCAACCTACATACCCGCGGGCAACAAACACCGCTTGGTGAACCCGGGTGTGTTGAACCTGGTAATGATCGAGGTGCAAAGCGGCGACTACCTGGAAGAAGACGACATTGTGCGCTTCGATGACGTGTATGGGCGGGCTTGAATTACAATCAAACGAAACACATGGGAACCGAACGCGTATGGAACGTTTGAATGAAAGGTCTGCTGATTTTCTGAAAGCCAGTCAAAGGTTGTCTGAGGCTTGCGCGCAACCCCTGGATTCATTTATTCGCGACTCGGTTATTCAGCGCTTCGAGTTTTGTTGGGAGCTTGCGTGGAAAACATTGAAGCTTCGGCTCGAGATGTTGGGGATTGTGGCTTTGAATCCTCGTGATGTATTCAAGGAGGCCTTGGTGGCCGGGTTGATACATGATGGAAACGCATGGAGCGAAGCCCAACGAATGAGGAGTCTGTTGAGCCATACTTATGATGAAAAATTGGCCGATCAGGTATATGGGTTTGTGAAAAATCGCGGCGACCTGTTGTTTCAGGAATTGGCCAATGAAGTGCGGCAATGGGGTGGGGCAGAGCGGTGAAGTATGGTCTTTCCACCCAAGTGATTGATCAGCTCAGGGCCGTATTTAGCCGCTATCCCGACATAAAGCTGGTGTATTTATTCGGCTCACGTGCAGCAGGAAATTTCAGGGACGGAAGCGATATAGACCTGGCAGTTCTTGCGCCTACCATGACTGAATCGGCTTTCACTGCCCTGTGGAACGAGATCGATTCGCTGCCGCTGGTTTTCAAGGTGGATTGCATTCACTTTGAGCAATTGGAAAATGCAGCCTTAAAACAAAAAATTCTCGATAGCGGTGTTAGGTTTTATCCAGCCTGATTTTCCAACTCTGGCATTTAACTTGACATCAACTCACTCAAGGTAGTGCGCAGCTGAACCCCACTCAGCGGTTTGTGCAAAATCTGGAAGCCAGAACTTCTGGCCTCTTGAATTCGACTGGGTGCGGTATCGCCAGTCAATATTACAGCGGGTACATTGCCTAGCTGTGCTTGTAATGCTTTGATCGCTTGCACACCAGTGCTTTTGTTGCGCAGGCGGTAGTCGGCCACAATGGCGTCGGGCATGCGGCCACGCGCCATTAAAATGCGCAGGGCGGTTTCAGCGTCTTCGGCGGCAATGGTTGAGCAGTGCCAGCGGCTTAGCATTTCGGTCACGCTGGCGCGCACCAAATCATCATCGTCAATCAACAGCACGGTTTTACCGGTCAGCGGTGTTTTGTTGCTGGCCAGTGTGCGGCCAGGTTCGTCGAGCAGGTGGTTGGCATCGCCTTGGGGCACTGTGACATAAAACATCGAGCCCTTGTCCACGGTGGAATTCACGCCAATGTCGTGGCTCAGCAATTTGCCCAGGCTGTGGGCAATGTACAAGCCCAGCCCCAGGCCTTTGGCCTTGTCGCGCTCGTGGTTGCCCAATTGGTAAAACTCTTGAAATACGGTTTCTTGTGCGCTGGCGGGTATGCCAATGCCGGTGTCGTGTACCTCGATCCGAATGTGCTTTCCTTTGGTTCGGCAACCCACCAACACGCGACCTTCGGGCGTGTACTTGATTGCATTTTCAATGTAGTTGCGAACGATCAGCTCGAGCAAGGCGGGGTCGGTGTAGGCGCAGGCCTTGGTTTTTGCCACGCGAAGATCCAGCCCTTTGTGCTGCGCTTGGATAGACAGTTCATTGCAAATGCGTTTCAGCAAAGGTGCCAGCTGAACGTGGCGCGGCTTGGCAGTAATGGCGGCTGCGTTTATTTTTGCAGAATCAAGCAATGCATTGAGCAAGTTGCGCAGGCCGTGGCCTGCCTCTTGAATTCGGTCCAGCAAACCTTTGCTGGGGTGGTTGGCCAGGTCTTCGCCAAGTGCATCAACCAAAAGCTCAATGGCTTGCACGGGTTGCCGCAGGTCGTGGCTGGCTGCCGCCAGAAAACGGGTTTTGGCGATGCTGGCTTGCTCGGCCACGCGTTTTTGCAAAGTGAGTTCGCTGATTAATTCTGCGTTTTGAAACCGCAGGCGAATCGATTGAATCACCATGTTTTGCAAGTTGCGGCCATAGTGAATATTGATCAGCACATACACAAAGGCCACGCTGCCAAGTACCCAGAAAAAGGGTGTGTTTTCCCAAAAGCAACGCGCAATGAATGGCAGCGAGGCAGGCAGTGCAAATGCCATGTACGCAGGGGTGTAGCAAGCGTGGGAAGACACGGCACCGGCCACCATGGCTGCGATGAAAATGGTCAATGCCATAAGTGCCATGGGTTCGGTTGAAAAAAACACGACCCCCGCAAACCCCCACAAAATGCCCGACGCGGCTGTGAACTGAATGGCCACGTTGATCCAGTATTTGGGATCGAAATGAGCACCAAGTTTGTTGAAGTGCCTGCGCACCCACCAGCGCAAACCAGTCAGCAAGTAAACCGCCAACAACCACAGCAACAATGCGCTGCCTTGGCCTGTGTGCCACAGCACGGCAACCAGGCCAGCCGACGAAGCCAATACCCCGTACAACACGAAGGGCAAGTGTTCAAATAAAAGTTTGGTTTGCTCGCGCAAAATGGAGAGCTGGTGCGGGTCTTCGGGTTTCATAAATAATGCAATAAGTAGTTAGCACTAAGCATAAGTGGTGAAGTGCGCGGCGTGCAATGTCTAAATGGGTGACCCCCGGTTTTTGTAACCCAAATTGTGGCTTCTCACCTGCCAAGGTTTCCACGTATGTTGGGTACCCCACACCCACCAATTGCACCGGAGGTTTGTTTGCTTCTATTTATTCCACGCCTTGCTGTGTGCATGGCAATACTGTTGACCGCTGCGTGCGCAAGCAAAACGCCCTTGCAAGCCGAGGGCCTTGCCACCACGGGCAAGCAGTACACCAGCACTTTGAAAAAGGTCAACGGTTTTGCACTGGCGCATACCCTTGAGTTCACCGCTGATTTGTTACCCAACTTGCCACGCGACAACACAACCCTGGTGCAACACACCGAGACCATGCAGAAACGAGCCGCCTTGTTGCACGCCGCAGGCGATTACCTGGACACGCAGGCCCTTTACTTTGCCGAGCTAAGTGCACTGGCCAAAGGCGACACCAGCACCGGCACCACGCGTGCGCTGAAAAAGCTGGTGGAGGCCTTGAACAAATCCCCCGACTTGGGCGGCATACCCAGGGTACAAAAAGATGCCTTGGCTGGTTTGGCCGGGCATGTGGCCAGCTGGAAGCATGGTGCACAAGTGCGCGAAGAATTACAGCGCAGTGCCGAACCAGTGGCGCAAGCACTGTTGTTGAACCAGCTGATTCTGGAAGAACAGATTCAGTGGATTACCCAGCGCGAGACCTTGGCGCGCCAGGTGGAATACCGCGAGAAAGTATTGAAGCCTTTTGTGGGCGACAAGAAGTTGGGTGAAACCTGGAAAAAAGCCTGGATGGAAAATATTAAAAAGCCACCCACCATTGAGTTGCTGGAACAAGCGAAAGCCGCCAGCATCGACATGCAACAGGCTTGGGTGAATGTGCTGCGCGGCGAAGGAAGTTTTGAGCATTTGCAGGGCGTTTTTGATCAACTCAATTCAAATATTCAGGCAGCCACCACCCATGAACCCCGATGATTTCAAGTTGATGCAGCACAATGTGCATGCCGTATTTTCTGCCTTGTATTTGATCGATGTAGACCACTTGAGTAGCGATGAGCGCAAACAGCACCAATATGCTTTGGCCGCTGCGTACCTGGCCTATGTGAATGCCGAGAATACAAAGTTTGATGAATTAAGCAGCAGCGCCAAAGGCGAGCTGGCCGAATTAAACGGGCAAGTAATCCGCATGCGTGAAGGTGTGGCAGGGCTGGCCACGCCCACCGAGAAACTGGGCGTGTTGGCCAAGGGGCTGGATGCCTTGGCGCGGTTGGCGCAAACCCTGCAAATTCCGTAAACTGGCGGTAGAACAACAAACGCAGGTTAAAAAATGAACCGCAAAGGCATTGTGTTGGCAGGTGGGCAAGCCACCCGCTTGTACCCGGCCACTGCCGCTGTCAGCAAGCAACTGCTGCCAGTTTACGACAAGCCCATGATTTACTACCCGCTGAGCACCCTGATGTTGGCTGGTGTGCGCGAGGTGCTGGTGATTTCAACCCCACACGACACCCCCCGGTTTGAGCAGTTACTGGGCGACGGCAGCCGCTGGGGCATGCGAATAGACTATGCCGTGCAAGCCAGGCCGGGCGGGGTGGCGCAATCGCTGATCGTGGCCGAGCCCTTCTTGCAGGCCGAGCCCTGCGCTTTGGTGTTGGGCGACAATTTGTTTTATGGCCAAAACCTGGTGCGGCAAATGCGCTATGCCTATGGGCAGAAGAAAGGTGCCACCGTGTTTGCTTATTCGGTGGCCAACCCGCAAGCCTATGGTGTGCTCGAACTGAACAGCGAAGGCACTGTAATTGGTGTGGAAGAAAAGCCCGCACAGCCCAAAAGCAAACAGGCGGTAACCGGCCTGTATTTTTTTGATGGGCAGGCCGCTGAAATTGCGAAAGGCCTAAGCCCATCGGCACGCGGTGAGCTGGAAATTACCGATGTGATTCGAACTTACCTGACCATGGGTCAACTTGAAGTGCAGCACATGGGGCGCGGCCAGGCCTGGCTAGACACCGGCACGGCAGACAGCCTGTTGGATGCTGCCAATTTCATTCAAACCATTGAGCGCAGGCAAGGCCTGAAGGTAAGTTGCCCCGAAGAAATTGCATGGCGCAACCAGTGGATTACTTCTGCGCAATTGGCTGCGCTGGCAAAACCACTTCGCAACAGCGGCTATGGCGACTATCTGCTCGGCTTGCTGGAGGCGGGGGTTTGAACAACTTCGTAACTTGCTCGAATGATTTTTTGAAATTCGGGTGAAATGCTGTGCCAGTCGACTAAATCGACTTTCCAGGGTAAATCAGATTCTGAAAAGGCTTCTGCCAAACTGGCACGGGTGTCCAAGGGAATTGGTTTGTTGTCGACCAAGGCCAAGTCCAAGTCTGAAAAGGGTTTTGGATTGCCTTTAACCCTTGAGCCAAAGGCCCACACTTCACAATGCGGCACTATCTCGCTGAGAATTTTTTGAACCAAGGCAAGCTCTTTGTCTTGTAGTTTCAATTGTTCCTCGAGTGAAGTTGCGCATTTAGAAATTTGGCTTCTTGCAAGAAGGCAGGAATTTCGGCTACAACCTGCAAAGCCACCGATTCGTCATAGGTGTGGCTGGTTCTTGCGCGCATTTCCCGGTACTTTTTCCAATGTGTCCAGTCGCTCAGAAGCAGGCCTTGTTCATTGCCTGTGCGGATCAGGTCTTGGAACGCCAATTCATCAATCTCGGCTGGGTTGGGTGATGTGGATTCCAGAAACCGTTTCAGCATTTTATGGCCAAGCTCGTAGGTAAATTCGAAGCGTTGAATCAAGCCATCCCGAATTTGGGTGTCAGTAATGTCTTTCTCATAGCGCTGAATACCTTCATCGAGTCGAAGTATGGCATTGTCGAAGGAGCTGAGTTCTAGGATCATTCTGGAATTATCTATTGGTGATACACATGAATTGTAACCTTACTCCTTTAAACGGTTTATTGCTTTTAACGCCTGCGGTGTACACCGATGCCCGTGGCCATTTCTTTGAAAGCTTCAATGCGAAAACATTCAAACAGGTGGCCGGTATTCAGCCCGAGTTTGTTCAAACCAATGAGTCGCTGTCAAAGCGTGGTGTGTTGCGTGGTTTGCATTGGCAAACGGCACCCAAGGCGCAAGGCAAACTGGTGCGGGTGGTGCATGGTGCTGTGTTTGATGTGGCCGTGGACCTTCGCGAGAATTCGGAAACATTTGGCCAGTGGTATGGCTGTGAATTAAGCGACGCCAACCATGTGCAGTTGTGGATACCGCCCGGGTTTGCGCATGGCTTTTTGGCGTTGACGGATACCGCCATTACCAGTTACCAGGTCACCGAACACCACAGCCCGGAACATGAACACTGCATGGCCTGGAACGACCCAGTGTTGAATATTGAATGGCCTTTGAAACAGGCCGGGGTGGCAAAGCCAACCCTGTCGCCGAAAGACGAACAGGGTTTGGCCTTTACAAGTTTGCGCTAATTACAAATCGACGCTGACAATTGCCTTGATGGTTCGCGGTGTGCCCACGCCAATCAAGCCGTTGCCTGCGGTGCTATAGTAGTTTTTGTCGGTTGGGTTGTCGACCACCAACTGGAACTGCGTGGGTGTGCTGCCAATTACAGTTGCATAACGCACGCCCAGCGAGGCCACGGTGTAGCCGCCGATGAATGCCTGATTCTGGTCATTCACAGCACGTTCGCCGGTGTAATACAGGCCACCGTTGAAGCTTAAGCCGGGCACGCTGATCAGGCGATATTCTGCAAACAGGCTGGCGGTTTTCTCGGCAGTGTTTTCAGGGACCTTTCCAACTGTGGCCGGGTTGCCGTCGTTTTGTAGTTCAGCGTCCATCAGCAGGGCCGATGCTGCAATTGAAAGCTGCTTGTTCAGCTCGCCAGTCCAGGCCATTTCGAAACCGCTGTAGTTGGCTTTGCCGTTCAGGCCAAACACTCCGAGAGTACCGGGTGGCGAACCGGCTGGGGCGGGTTGTAAAAATGTTGAGGCGCGATCAATGTCGAAGTAGGCAATTTGCGCCAAACTGTTTTGACCAATCTTGAATTTTGCACCCACTTCGCGTTGCTCAGATTTTGCCGGGTCGAGCAACTGAAATGCATTGGAAGCAGTGGCAGGGGCCTGGCCCGATTCTTCCAAACCTTCCACATAGCTGGCGTATAGCGACAAGTCCTGGCGAGGCTTGTACATGACTGCAAAGGAGGGCGTGGTTTCTTGCGCGTTGTACAGGCGCACCGTGCGTGCGCCATCGGCGGCCACTTTCAGGTCTTCGGTGCGGTAGTCGCCTCGGCGAAGACCTGCCAGCACTTGCCACTGTTCATTTAACTGCATGCGGTCGAACACATACAGGCCTTGGTCGTCAATGGTGACCGCCGAGTAGGCACCCGTGAATGACACGTTTTGTGGGGCAATGTCGCGTGGGTTGTACAGGTTTTGACTGAAAATGCTTTGCGGCGCGGTTACACCTGGTGTGTTGCTGGTGCGGCTGTTCGTGGTGTAGCCAAACGACAGGTTGTGCTTGATCGAGCCGGTGGCCAATTCACCGTAAATTTCACCACGGTAATTGGTGTTGTCGAACTGTTGATTGCGGCTGTAGAAAATTCTTAGTTGACCTTCGCCAGTGTTCAGGTCGTAGTTTTCAAAGCGTGAAAACGCGCGGTCGCGAGTGGTTTCAGCGTAACCGGCTTCAAACAGCACACCCCAGGAATCGCTGAGTACATAGTCCACACGCGCCAGGTAGTTTTGTGCGTTGGCATCGTATTGCTGCCATTCACCGGCCAGGTTGGTTTTGTTGTCGGGCACGGGGGGCAAAGTAACTCTGCCATTGACCGCAGGCAGCAAGGCGATGGCGGCTTGTTCGCTGACCGATTTTTCGTAATGCTCAACATCGAATCGAAAGCTGAGGCGATCTGTAATTTTCCAGTCGTAAGCGATGCTGGCCAATTCGCGTTCGCCACTGAATTTGTTCACGCCAATGTCTTCAGAACCCTTGACCAGGTTTACCCGCAGGCCCTGGTTGTCGTTCTCGCCAAACTTGCGGCCCCAGTCAATGTGCGTCATGGCTGCGCCATGTTCGTTGACGCTTTGGTTTAGGCTGAACACGGGCTTGTTGCCAGCGCGTTTGGTCACCAAATTCACCACGCCCGAGGGTGGAATAAAACCGTAGTACAGCGATGAAGCGCCCTTGAGCACTTCAACCTGTTGCTTGTTCTCTAGCGGTACATCGACCAGGTTGATGATGGGCAGCGAGCCGTTTAAGCGGTAGTTGCCACGGTTTTCAACCAGAATGCCGCGAATGGCAATGTTGTCATAAGTCGATCCGTTCAATTGCGAGCGGGTAACACCTGCCGTGTTGCGCAGTGCGCCAAACAGGGTGGTGGCCGATTGTGCGTCGAGCACTTCGCGGGTGACCGAATTAACTGTAAGTGGTACGTCAATGGGGGCCGTGTCACGGAAGGTGCCAACCTGCACGGCGCTGCTGGAGTAGCTGCCTTGTTCACGGGCTTGTACTTCCACTTCCTGAAGTTCGGTGTTGTTTTGTGCCAGGGCGGTGGCTGGCAGGCCCAAGCTGAGCAGGGCCAATGCGATTGGTTTGAGTTTCATGATGATTGCTGTGATGGATTTTATTTTATGAAGGTAAGATACTAAACGATAATTACTCGTATTACTAATATCAATAACACAAACCGTTGTTTATCCTGTGCTTTCCAGGGTTTAGAATGTGGCCTGTGCCTTACTTTGAAGAATACAAAACCATGGCCCAGTGGTATGTGATGTACACCAAGCCCCGCCAGGAGTCTGTGGCGCTTGAAAACCTGCAACGCCAGAATTACTCCGTTTTTTTTCCGCAAGCCCGCGTGCAAAAACGCAAGGCCGGGCAGGGCAGCGTGCAGGTGGTGGAACCCCTGTTTCCCCGCTATATGTTTGTCAATCTCGAAGTTGGGGTGGATGATTTTTCCAAACTGCGTTCAACCAAGGGTTGCATGGATTTGGTGAAGTTTGGCGGTAAACCAGCCATTGTGCCGCTTGAGCTGATCGGGCTGATTCAAGGCCAGGTCGATGGTGACTTTGTGCTCGATTTGCTGGCGCTTAACAGGCTGGAAGTGGGCGGCGAGGTGCGCGTGGCCGAGGGCCCATTCGAGGGCATGATGGGAAAAATTGCGGGGCAGAAAAGCGATCAGCGAGTGATCGTGTTGCTGAATGTTTTGGGTGCAGAACGAAGCGTGGAGCTGGCCCGCAGTCAGCTGGACAAGGCCTGAGTTTCATCGAGAACAGACTTCAGCTTGTTCAGGAAGTATTCGGGTTGGACTGGCTTGAGCATCCAGCCTTGAACGCCCAATAGTTTGGCTTCGGTCACCAGGCCTTTGTCTGACAAAGCGCTCATGACAATGATGGGCGTGTGCTTGGCCACTTGACGCACACGGCTGCAGAATTCGAGTCCGCTGATTCCGGGCATGTCGATGTCGGTCACGATCAGGTCAGGGGTGCCATGGTCGACAATGTGTTGCAGCCCTTCCTCTGCGTTGGATGCGGTTTGAGCATCGAACCCGGCTTGGCGAATAACTTCCGCATAAACACTGCGAATGGATCGTGCGTCGTCGAGCAACAAGACTGTTTTCATACTGACTTTCCATTTTTCTACGCGGAGTGGAAATGTTAAATCAGTATGGGGTATAAAAGACAACTTTTAACGATAATTAACCCTTATCGTCTTCGGACTTATTTGGTGCGGTTCCAGTCGTTGACACAACCCACTTGCACCGTGTTTCGGGGTACTGGGCCAGTTTGACTCAGGGTGCGGTTTTCGCCCGGCATAATGTAAAGCTCGGTCATTTGAGCGCCCACAAGTACGCGACAACGCTTGGGGTGTTCTTTGTGCTGGTTCTCGATGTAGATCACGGTTTCTTCGCAAGACTGTGTCACCTTGGCCTTGGTGGAGCCGTCGGAGAGGTCTTGCTCTTGCTTGCCTTCGATGTTGCACATGGTGGCCGAGGTGCTGCTGTTTTCGGCGGCCTTGTCGTTGTTCGGCGCTGGTACTACGGCCACGCACGCGGCGGCAAGTGAAGAGACCACGGCGATCAAGCCGAAGCGTGTAAGTAGTTTTCCATTGATAGTCATGTTCTGTCCTTGATAAATTAAAGGCGGGCTGATGCCTGCGATAATTGAAATACTGCGCCGCGCACAATTGGCATTGTGACTTATTGTGTATTTTTTTAATTCAGGTTTTATTCTAAGCAATTTACTGACCAATCATGACTTTACTTGTTACAGGTTCTGCAGGTTTTATCGGCTCGTGTTATGTACGACAACATTTTGAGCGCAGCAGCGAGCCTGTAATCAGCCTGGATGCGTTGACCTATGCGGGCCACTTAAGCACGCTAGGCCCGGTGTTGAACCGGCCGGAACATACCTTTGTGCATGCATCGATTGGTGATATTGACAGTGTGCGGGAAATTTTTTCGCGACACAAACCCAGAGCCATATTGAACTTTGCGGCTGAAAGCCATGTGGACCGGTCCATTTTGGGGCCGGGCGCCTTTATTGAAACCAATGTGGTGGGCACCTACCGATTGCTGGAGTGCGCGCGTGAATACTGGAATGGTTTGGACGGCGAGGCGAAGAATGAGTTTCGCTTTTTGCATGTAAGCACCGACGAGGTTTATGGCACCTTGGGGCCGGAAGATGCGCCCTTTGCTGAAACCACGCGCTATGAGCCCAACAGCCCTTACTCGGCCAGCAAGGCCGCCAGCGACCATTTGGTGCGCGCCTGGCACCACACTTACGGTTTGCCGGTGTTGACCACCAATTGCAGCAACAACTACGGGCCTTATCACTTTCCGGAAAAGCTGATCCCGTTGTGCATCATGAATGCGCTGAACGGCAAGCAACTGCCGGTGTATGGCGATGGCCAACAAATTCGCGACTGGCTGTTTGTTGAAGACCACACGCGTGGCATTCGCGCTGTGCTTGAGCAGGGCAAACTTGGCGAAACTTACAACATTGGTGGCTGGAACGAGAAGGCCAACCTGGATGTGGTGAAGTTGATTTGTGCTTTGCTGGATGAACTGAAACCGCGTGCGGATGGTGTTTCCTATGCAACGCAAATTGCGTTTGTGACAGACCGCCCCGGCCACGATCGCCGCTACGCAATTGATGCACGAAAAATTGAGCGCGAGTTGGGTTGGAAGCCAGCTGAAACATTCGAAACCGGGATTCGAAAAACCGTGCAGTGGTATTTGGCGAACCAGGATTGGGTTGCCGAGGTGACCGCAGAACGGTGATTTTTGAGCTGAACTTGAAGGGCCGCTGCTGGGTTGACAGCCCAATCGGCGGCGGTGTTTCGATCGCCTCGCCTTCAAGAAAACCTGCCCGTTTGAATTCAACCGCCACGGTCGGCCAGAGGCCGGCACCGAGACTCGGCCCGCTTTTTTGCCGAGCGAGGTGAGTCAGGGTGAATCTCAAAAAGGGAAGTACAGGTTTTCAGGCGAGAGATTGGAACCCAAGCCGATCGGGCAGTTAACGAGCGGTCGAGAAAGCGGAACTCAAACCGATTGGGCTGTACAAACCAACGCGGTGATTATTCGCACCAGCGCGCTTCAGTTAAACTACAGCAACAGTTTTCAGGAGAACTTTGCTTTGGGAATTCGCGTACTCGTGCTCGGCGCACAAGGCCAACTGGGCCACACCATTGGTCAACACGCCAAGCCCGCCTTGATGGAAACCATGGACGCCTGCATCAGCTACGGTCGCGACAAAGCCGACCTGGCCAAGCCCGACACCCTGATCAATGCCCTGAAAGACGTTCGCCCCGACGTGGTCATCAACGCCGCGGCCTACACCAACGTTGAAAAAGCTGAAACCGAACCCGAACTTGCACATGCCATTAACGCAAAGGCTGTTGGTATTTTGGCCGAGCAATGCAAAAAGCAAGGCGTGGCGCTTGTGCATTACAGCACTGATTACGTGTTTGATGGCAAAGCCAATCAACCTTACACAGAGACCGATACCACCAACCCGTTAAGCGTCTACGGAAAATCGAAACTTGAAGGGGAAAGATACCTGAAAGAAGTGGGTGGCAACTGGGTGGTGTTTCGTACCAGTTGGGTTTACGGGCAACGCGGCAATAACTTTTGCAGAACCATGATCAAGCTTGCGCAAGAGCGCGACAGTTTGAAAGTGGTCGATGATCAAACCGGTGCGCCCACACCCGCAAACTGGTTGGCTGAACTGGGGTTAACCGTGGCAGGTGTTGTGGCCAAGCAGCGCTACAAAACCACGGGCAAACTGGCCCCTACTTTTTTGCCCGATTTCCCTTCTGAAATTCCAAGCGGTGAAATTTTTCACGCCAGTGCGGCGGGTGTCACCACGTGGTTCGACTACGCCTGTTTGGCCATTGAACATGCACACAAGCAAGGCATTGTTCAGCGCATGCCCAACATTGAACGTGTAAAAACTGACAGCATGAATTTTGCGGCACAACGCCCAGCGTACTCAGTATTGAACAACCAAAAATTGATGGACACCTTCCGTGTGAACCCACCCGAGTGGACGAAAGGTGTTCGTAATTTTATGTTGAATTATTAAGGATTCAGCAGTCGGTGCTGAACCAGAGAGCGTTCAAATGCGTTGCACTGTTTCATTTTTTCAATCACTGCATCAAGTTCATCGTATTTGAAACCCGCAGACCAGGCTTGAATTCTTTCCATTGCCGAAACAAACGGGCCTGGATTTCCTTCACGACTTAGTGCGCGTAGACAATCCAGATATTCGTCGCGGAACAGAGTGGGGATAATTATTCTGCAGGCACCCACCACGGACAATTCAGAGTTCATGACCAAGCGCGCCAAGCGACCATTTCCATCATTGAAAGGATGAACTTCTGACACAAGAAACATCGCATACAATGCCCGGGGCAAACCAGCTGGAATGGTAGGTAGCAAGAGGGATCCTTGTGTCAATGTGCCACGTACTAATTCAGGTTCGACAAACTCAGTGTTGCCTGCGCGATTTCGTTTCAGTTTGAATTCGCCCGGCTCCACTTCATGCCGTTCCCGCATTTGGTCCCAGTGACGTCTGCGAAGTTGTGTTTCAACTGGTGGGCCACTGGCCAAAACCTGGTGCATCCAGGCAGGTGTCACTGCCTGCCGAAAGACGCCAAGAATATCGTGTGAGTCTTTGGGGCGATTTGGCATCGGTTTACCGGAAAGTACGATCTCGAGTGCTTCTTGAATATCAAATTCAGTGCCTTCAATGAAATTGGAAAAGTACGATTCCAGAAATGCAAAGTGAATCATCGCCTGGGGAGTTCGGGCCACTTCATCCGCTTGGTGTATGGGTTGCGATCGCAGTACTGCTGCCAAATTCTCGAACATTTCAAGTCGGTCCGAATCATAAGGAGGTGCAGCCGTAAGCGCACGCCCCTTGGAGGTGATTAGCGTAGACGTGCGGGTTCTTAAAATGCTGCCAATCAGTGAATCGAGAATATTGAATTCTTTGATCATTCCCAATCTGTTGGCAAGGGGATTCGCTGCCTCCCGCAGCGCAGTCAGCACGTGTTCTCCGCGTGCCTTACAAATGCTTAGCAGACGATTTTCTACCTCCTCGCGGCCAACTGCTTTTTTATTGCTACCTCGGCTCGGGGTTAAATTTTCAAGCAAGCAACGTGCTTCAGACGCGTAATAAATTCCGTGTCCTTGAATAGGCATGTCACCCTGCTGGGGTGGCGCACCTTTCAAGGCAACAATTTGCAATCCTGGAAGTTGAACCTTTCGACTGTACGTGTGGGTAATGTAAAGCACGCCTTGGTCGGGCATGCCACCATTGAAGGCGCTGCGAAACGAGATGACCGCATTCGGGAAAAGTGAACCAATTACTCGGATCCGTTCACGCGCGATTAAAGCAGGCCAGCTTTCTTCTGGCAAATTGCTTAGCATGCCTTTGGCGATCTGTTTGAGTCCACCCGCCTTCAGCTGGCGCTGAACGCCTCGAACTTGCGCAGAAGTTAACTCCTTGTAAAGAACAAGTGAGTAATCCGGATTTGTCGCGTTTTTGACAGTCAATTGTTAACACCTAAAAAATTGTCGTGTTTTTGAGTGTTAACAGTATATCTTTGTCGTGTTTGGGGTGGTTAGTATTGTTTTAGATGTTCAGTGAATACGCAGCACCGTGCTTTTCACAGAGGCCCATGCGCCCACCATCACAAGTACCACCCAAACCAGGATTAGTCCCAATGCGGTAATGCCATTGGGCTGCTCAAAGCGGAAATCACGATCAAATTCGCGAATGAATGTGCCAGCAGCTTCGTCGGCCAAGCCCATGGCACCGCTCACCACCGCATAAGCCAAACCAAAGGCCACCAGTGCAAGGCTGACTGACCACCACAATGTGGGGCGGCCCACTTCAGTGTCGGTTGCGCCCAGCGATTTCAGCACATGCACTTCAGCCTGGTTGCGAATTAGCTGCAAGCGCACGGTATTGAATGTCACCACCAGCACCATGCCGGCAATCAGCACTGCCAAGGCCATGGCAATAATTTGCGTGCCGTTCAATACCGATTGCAGTCGGCGAACCCATTGCGCGTCGTACTGCACATGCTCCACACCCGTGAAGTTTTGCCACTGCGTAATTTTATTTTCGATGGCTTGTGTGTCGGTGGTGGCATCCACTTCCAGCACCACCACCACGGTGTAGGGCAGGGGGTTTTCAGGCAAGGCTTCGGCCAGGTCAGGGGTTTGGCTTTGGGTGCGCAAACGCTCCATGGCTTGTTCAGGCGTGACGATATTCACACTGTCCAGATCGAAATCGCGTTTCAATTGCGCGGCTGCGCTTTTCACTGAATCAAGCGTGGCATCGGGTTTGAAATACAGGCTGATTTCAGGGTCGCCCACCCAGCGGTCCATGCTGGGCACAATGGCGCTTAGGCCTTGTGCAATTGTCCAGGGCATGGCCAAAGCAATGGCCAGCACCAGGGCATTGAACAGGTGGCCAAGTGGCTCATCAAGCCAAAGCTTCAAACCGGCAGAAATTGAAAACCACTGCAAACGTAACCAACGCATGTGTTGTCTCTTAAAAGTGGATCAAGCCCCGTAGGCCTTGTTCAGAAAGTCTTTGGAAAAAGTTTGTACGCCAGCTTCACGCCCACCGTTGTGCGACAAATCAGCGGGTGCTGGCAGCACCGCGCCTTCGCCCAGTTTCAGGCGGTGGGTAACACGGTTGAACCGGTGCGCTTCGTGGGTGGCCACAATAATGGTGACTCCCGCACGGTTGAATTCTTCAAGCAGACCCACCACCCGGGCGGCCGACTCATCATCAAGCTGGGCTGTGGGTTCGTCGGCCAACACCAGGGCAGGGCGATTCACCACAGCGCGCGCAATTTGCAAACGCAGTTGTTGCCCGCCCGACAATTCACTGGGCAACATGCGGTCGGTGTGGCTTAAGCCCACACGGGCCAGGGCGGCTTTTACTCGGCTTTGAATGTCGGTCTCGGAAAGACCCACCACGCGCAGGGGCAGGGCCACGTTGTCGAAGCAACTGCGGTTGTGCAGCAGTTCAACGTCCATACCGGTGTAGCCCACATTGCGGCGGTAGTGCGCGCGTTCGCGGCGATTCAGGCGCGCGATCGAGCTTTTGCCCACCAGAATATCGCCTGTGCTGGGTTGCTCGAATGTGGCCAGCAAGCGAAGAATGGAGCTTTTGCCAGCGCCAGAATGGCCTTCCAGCAAGGTGAACGAGCCCTTGGGTAGCTGAAAGTTCACGCCCTTCAAGGCGGCGTGGGTGCCGTACTTCAAGGTGACGTTTTTAAATTGGATCATGCGGTTTGATTTCCGTCGGTGTCGATGCCAACCAATGCGTTGGCAAATTCTCGGGGGCTGAAGGGGCGTAAGTCGCCCAGTTTTTCACCCACGCCGATAAAGGCCACGGGTACGCGGGTACTCATGCTCATGGCGGCCAGAATGCCACCTTTGGCGGTGCCGTCTAGTTTGGTGACCACCAGCGCAGTCAGGGTCAGTGCATCGTTAAATGCCTTGATTTGCTGCAGGGCATTTTGACCATTGGTGGCATCAACCACCAATACAATCTCGTGCGGTGCATCCATCTTGGCTTTGCCCAGCACTTTTTTCACCTTTTTCAATTCTTCCATTAGATGAATTTGTGTGGGCAGGCGGCCTGCGGTGTCTACGATCACAATGTGGCTGTTGCGGGAAATGCCCGACTGCACCGAATCAAAAGCCACGGCTGCGGGGTCGCCGCCTTGCGCGGAAATGACATCGACACTGCTGCGGTTGGCCCACACATCCAGCTGCTCGCGTGCGGCAGCACGAAAGGTGTCCCCAGCGGCCAACAGAACGGAATAGCCAATTTCGGCGTAGTGGTTGGCCAGTTTGCCAATGCTGGTGGTTTTGCCGGCACCGTTCACACCCACCACCATCATGACCAGGGGGCGGGCGCGGTCTACGCCCATGCTGGTTTCAAGGGGGCGCAGCAAATCAAATACCGCATCGCGCAACACAAGGCGCACTTCCTCCGGGCTGGTCAGGCCTTTCTGGTACACCGTGTCCCGCACCTTCTGCATAAGCAGTTCAGTGGCGGGCAAGCCGCAGTCGGCCAGTAGCAGGCGTTCTTCCATTTCTTCGAAAAAGGCTTCGTCGACCTTTTCGCCGGTGAACATGGAGGTGAGGCCGGAACGGGTTTTGGTTAACCCCGATTTCAAACGACCAAGCCAGTCCTGTCTCTGCCCAGGAATCTGCATGTAAAACTCCAATTGAGGAAACTAAGCGGTGTGAACGACTGTCACACAGCGAGATGTTGAATGACTTATTCTACCATTGAGCTTAAAACGCACGTTTGCTGTAAAAGGTGTCTTGAATGATAAAAACAGGTTTTCAACTGAATCGCCGTTGTGTGGCACTGATTGGCGGCGCCGCGCTGCTGGCTTCCAGCATGTTGCCTTTGGCCCATGCGGCCGATGGCGATATAACTGAGTACAAATTGAACAATGGTTTGCGTGTGGTGGTGAAGGAAGACCACCGTTCGCCCACCGTGGCGCACATGGTGTGGTACAAGGCTGGCTCGATCGACGAGTACAACGGCACCACGGGTGTGGCCCACGTGCTTGAGCACATGATGTTCAAGGAAACCAAAAACCTGAAGGTGGGTGAGTTCTCCGAAACCGTGGCCGCCTTGGGTGGCCGCGACAACGCCTTTACCAGCCGCGACTACACCGCTTATTTTCAGCAGTTGCAGGCCAAAGACTTAAGCAAGGTGATGGCCCTTGAAGCCGATCGCATGGCCAATTTGATTCTTAGCGAAAGCGAGTTTGAAAAAGAAATCAAAGTGGTGATGGAGGAGCGCCGCTACCGCACCGACGACAAGGCCACCGGGAAGCTGTACGAGGCTTTCATGGCAACGGCTTTTATGGCCAACCCCACGCGCACGCCGGTTATTGGCTGGATGAGCGACCTTGAAGCAATGACTTACAAGGACGCGCGCAAGTGGTACCACACCTGGTACACCCCGCAAAATGCGGTGCTGGTGGTGGTGGGCGATGTACAGCCTGCCCAGGTTAAGACCATGGCCGAGAAAACCTACGGCAAGGTAAAACCCAAGAAGCTGGAAGAACGCAAGCCGCAAGAAGAACCCAGGCAGGAAGGCATACGCCGCGTGCAAGTGAAGGCACCCGCTGAAAATCCCTACCTGATCATGGGTTTCAAGGTGCCGAAGTTAAACGACGTGTTGAAAGACCGTGACGCCTATTCTTTGGCTGTTTTAAGTGCTGTGCTTGATGGTTATTCCGGTGCGCGCCTGAATCGCGAACTGGTACAAAACCAGAAAGTAGCCCTGCAGGCCGGTGCCAGCTACGACATGACGGGCCGTGGCCCTTCGCTGTTTTACCTGGATGGCGCACCTGCGCCTGGCCAAACTGTGGAGGCCTTGGAAAAGGCGCTGTTGACCCAGGTGAAAAAGGTGGCTGATGAGGGTGTCAGCGACGCTGAGCTGGCGCGTGTAAAAGCCCAGTTGATTGCCAGCCAGGTGTACAAGCGCGATTCCGTGTATGGGCAGGCGGTTGAAATTGGCCAGAATGTGACCATTGGTTTTGAGGTGGACGACATTGACCGAATGATTGAGCAAATTAAAACTGTGACCGCGCAGGAAGTGCAGTACGCCGCGCAAAAATTCTTCGATCAGGATCAGTTGACTGTGGGTACCTTGTTCCCGCTGCCAATTGACCCCAACAAGAAAGACGCGCCGCCCAAGGGCTTGAGTCATTAATGCGCCACTAAGTCACTACACAGGAAGCACAAGCATGTTGAGTAGCAAAAACAAAGTATTTATTCGCGGCCTGTTTGCCGCAGGTGCCACCGCAGCCGCCGTGTTTGCAGCCCCGGCCAATGCCGCTTTGCCCATTGAAAGCTGGACCGCAGCCAGCGGTGCGAAAGTGATGTTTATGCGTGCCGAAGCGCTGCCCATGCTCGATGTTCGCGTGGACTTTCCGGCAGGTAACCGCGCCGACCCCAAGGGCAAGGAAGGCTTGGCCAGTGCAACTGGTGACATGATTGGTCGCGGGGCTGTAGGCCTTTCCGAGAATGAAATTGCCGATGGCTTTGCTGACACCGGTGCTCAGTTTTCCGGCGGTGCCAGCAGCGATTCAGCTGGTGTGCAATTGCGCACACTGACCTCCGAACCCGAGTTTTCAAAAGCAATTTCCCTGATGAAAACCGTGCTGCAAAAGCCGGTGTTCAATGGCGATATTCTGGCGCGTGAAACAGCCCGAAGTGTGGCTGGCCTGAAAGAGGCTTTGACCAAACCCGACACCTTGGCCGACCGTGCCTTTGCCAGTGCGCTGTACCCCAACCACCCCTATGGTACCCACACCACCGAGGCCAGCCTGAAGGCAATTACTTTGGCCGATGTGGAGCAGTTTTATAAAACCCGTTACCTTGGTAACAAAGCGGTGGTGTCGCTGGTGGGCAATATTACCCGCGCACAGGCTGAGCAATTGGCCAATGACTTAACTGCCGGTTTGCCCAAGGGTGAGCTGCCAGGTAATCCCTTGGGCGGTATTGATTTTCAGGAATTGCAAGCGGCCATGAAAGGCCAGACCATTCAAATTGATCACCCTGCTGCCCAAAGCCATATTTTGATGGGCTTGCCCGCCATGCGCCGTGGTGCACCGGATTACTTCGACCTGCTGGTGGCCAACCATATTCTGGGTGGCGGTGGTTTTGTGTCGCGCCTGATGGATGAAATTCGCGAGAAGCGCGGGCTTGCATACAGTGCTTATTCTTACTTCATGCCAGCTGGCGATGCAGGCCCATTCCAGGCGGGTGTTCAAACCAAGAAAGAGTCCACCGCACAAGCTGTACAAATCATGCGCAAAACCATTCTGGACTTTATCGAGAAAGGCCCCACCCAGGCTGAATTGAATGCAGCCAAGCAAAACCTGGTGGGCGGCTTTCCCCTGCGCATCGACAGCAATAGCAAGTTGCTGGGCAATATTTCAATGATGGGCTTGCACGGTTTGCCTTTGGACTACCTGGACAACTGGACTAGCGAGATTGAGAAGGTGACGGTTCAAAGCGCGCGCGAGGCCTTTGCCAAACACGTGAATGCCGATAAATTGGTGACTGTGGTTGTGGGCGGAAAGCTTGAGTAATTTAACGTGAGTAAGCTCAGGATTATTGGCGGCGCTTGGCGCAGGCACATGCTGCCCATTGCCCCTGTGGAGGGCTTGCGGCCCACACCCGACCGTGTGCGTGAAACCGTGTTCAACTGGCTGGGGCAAGACTGCACTGGCATGGCAGTGCTCGATTTGTATGCCGGCACGGGCGCATTGGGCTTCGAGGCTGCATCGCGCGGGGCGGCCAGCGTGGTGCTGGTTGAGCAGCAACGCAATGTGGTGGCCCAGTTGCAGGAAAACAAAGCCTACCTGTTGTCCAAGTGGCCAACTGCAGAGGGCAGTGCGCCTTCCATTCAAATTGAAGCCAATGATGTGTTGGCCTGCCTGAAGAGGCTGGCTGGTGCTGGAAAGCGTTTCGATTTGGTCGTGCTTGACCCACCCTTTCGCAGCGAATTGATGCTGGCCACCTTGCCCTTGATCAAGGCGGTGCTCAAACCCGGCGGGCTGGTGTATGCCGAATGGCATGAAAACCTGTTCTCAGACCCGACCGTTCTGTGCAAGGCGTTGAATGTTCAAGAAATTGATGCTTTGCGTCATTTAAAAGCGGGCCAAGTGCATGCGCATTTGTTCGCCCTGCCTGCTGTGTGATACAAAGCGTGGATAGAGCAGTATCACGCGAATAAAACCCTTTGATATGGAGATCAGCGATGCGCATTGCTGTATATCCCGGAACATTTGATCCGCTTACCCGTGGCCACGAAGATTTGGTGCGCCGCGGCGCGAAGATTTTCGACAAGTTGGTCGTCGGTGTGGCCGACAGCCCCAACAAAAAACCCTTTTTCTCCATGGATGAGCGCGTTCAAATTGCGCGTGAAGTACTCAGCCATTATCCCAATGTGGAAGTAAGAGGTTTTCGCGGTTTGTTGAAAGACTTTGTTCGCGAGAACAATGCCAACGTGATTATTCGCGGTTTGCGCGCGGTCAGCGATTTTGAGTACGAGTTTCAAATGGCGGGCATGAACCGCTATTTGCTGCCCGATGTGGAAACGATGTTTCTGACACCCTCGGATCAATACCAGTTTATTTCCGGCACCATTGTTCGGGAAATTGCTTCCCTGGGCGGCGATGTCAGCAAGTTTGTATTTCCATCCGTTGAACATTGGTTGAACCAGAAGCTGGGACTGATCCCGCAGCAGGTGATCAACAAGTAAAGTGAGCGTATGGCCTTAATCATCACCGATGAGTGTATTAATTGCGACGTGTGCGAGCCCGAGTGCCCGAACGGCGCAATTACCATGGGTGAAGAAATTTACGAAATAGACCCCGGAAAGTGCACCGAGTGCGTGGGGCATTTCGATGAGCCGCAATGCGTGGTGGTGTGCCCGGTTGAGTGCATACCCAAAGACCCGGCTCACCCCGACACCCAGAAACAATTGCTGGGCAAGTTTTTCAAGCTGCACCCCGATAAAACGCCTTATTTGCCTGCAGAAGGTGATTCAGCGGTAGCATCCAAACCAGCCCCTTCCGAGGGTTGTTGAACAGGACACAACACCAAACTCGCGTTCTCTGCAGGGTGGTCGTTCAACACCCTGAACCAGCCCTCCTGCCAGGCCCAGTAAGGCTTGTCTTCCCGAATCTTGGCTTCACCTGCTTCGCAATTCAATTCACGAACCTGTGCCTCGGCGGGAATGCCTTCGCTGCCCTGTATGGTTTCGGGTTGCAATTCAAGCAAACTCTCTGATGCTGTGTAGTTCATGTTGAATGTCCAGGCTTGGGCATCTTCATGGGTGTAGGTCCATTCCGCCTTGTTCATTGACCAGTCTTGGGCGGGCAATCCACCTTCAAATTGTTGGGCAGAAAATGCAGCCTGGTGAGTTTCAGGCAAGTCGTCGCGACGAATATAAGTGCGAAGATTGTCGCCATTCAATTTGATGAAGGGCGCGCCTTCGCCATTGTTGGCTTGCAGAATTCGAAGCGCCAGAAAATCCTGTTCAGCCGAACCCGTCCAGGGAAATCCGTTCCACTGACCATCCAAATCGATCTTCAGTTTTTTCAGAATAATCTCGCGCATGGCGCCTGCTTCGGTTTGCGCGTTCATGGCCAAATACAACTGATTGTTTTCTTGTGGGGTTTTTATACCCAAGCGCCAGCCAAGGTTGAATTGATTTTCTGTGCTGTTGCTGCCCAGCTGAAATTTAAGCTGTTCAATTTTCCCGTTGATTTCTTGTTGGGCTGCGGTGTTGCGCACAGTGAACTGCGCCTGTTCCAGCTCCAGTTTTTTTAGGTTGAGATTTGGCGTGAAAAAGCCAGGGTTGGCTACTTGTGTGCTTTGCCATGCGCGGGCAGCCAGCGCCACCGGAAGAACCGGTGTGCAGTCCAGATTGATTTGGGTGCAATCTGCTTCTTTTTCTGCCTGAACGGCCAAGCCTTTCACGCTCAGTGACTCAACCTGGATTCGCCCTTGCTTGATGGATTCGAAGGCGTTCATGCCCAGCCTGATCAACGCCAGTTGCAGGTTTTCCTTGCGGGTGGGGTCGTCGATTTCTATTTCAGAAATGATGAGTTGTGGTTTCAGGGAAAGTGCAAGCACCACGCGTTTTACGTCAATACGCTGGTCGGGATACTGGTTGCGAACGCTGTTTAGCTTGGGTTCCCAAACAAAGCGGGGCACCACCACGCCGTGGGACAACATGATGCCTAGCAGGACGATCACAAAGGCGAGAATGGACAACTTCAGGGCTTTGGACATGGCGTGGTGCAGCGAGTTGAAACTGCTAATACCGTAGCACAGAAATGAGACTGCCAAAAAACAAGGCCCCGAAGGGCCTTTGTTTAAACGTTGGGTTAGACGTTGAACAGGAAGTTCAGCACGTCCCCGTCTTTCACCACATATTCTTTGCCTTCGGCCCGCATTTTGCCAGCTTCCTTGGCTCCGTTTTCGCCTTTGAACTGAATGTAGTCGTCATAGGCAATGGTTTGGGCACGAATAAAGCCGCGTTCGAAATCGGTGTGAATGACACCCGCAGCCTTGGGACCCGTGTCGCCAATCTTGATGGTCCAGGCACGCACTTCTTTTACACCCGCAGTGAAATAGGTTTGTAAGCCCAGCAGCTTGAAGCCAGCGCGAATCACCCGGTTCAAGCCTGGCTCGGTCATGCCCATGTCGGCCAGGAATTCCATTTTGTCGGCGTCGTCAAGATCAGCAACTTCAGCTTCAATGGCTGCGCACACTGCAACCACAGGCGCATTCTGTTTGGCTGCATATTCTTGCAGGCGCTCCAGGAATGGGTTGTTCTCAAAACCATCTTCAGCCACGTTGGCCACGTACATGGCCGGCTTGGCAGTGATCAGGCCAAAGCTTTTGATGGCAAACAATTCCTCGGGGTCCAGGCCCAGTGCGCGCACCGGTTTGGCTTCGTTTAACTGGGCTTCACAGCGTTGCAAAATAGCCAGAATTTTTGCGGCTTCTTTGTCGTTTGCGCGGGCCTGTTTGGCATAGCGGTGAACCGCTTTTTCAACGGTACCCATGTCAGCCAAACACAATTCGGTTTCAATGGTTTCAATGTCGGAAAGTGGATCGACTTTGCCATTCACATGAATCACATTCTCGTCTTCGAAGCAGCGCACCACATTCACAATGGCATCGGTTTCGCGAATATGGGCCAGAAACTGGTTGCCCAAACCTTCGCCTTTGGACGCCCCGGCCACCAGGCCTGCGATGTCTACAAATTCAACCGTGGCGGGCAAAATACGCTCGGGTTTTACAATGTCGGCCAGCTTTTGCAGGCGCTCATCGGGCACCTCAACCATGCCCACGTTGGGCTCGATTGTGCAGAATGGATAATTTTCTGCTGGAATGCCCGCCTTGGTGAGCGCGTTGAACAGGGTGGATTTACCGACGTTGGGAAGGCCAACGATGCCGCATTTGAGGGTCATGAGAATTCGCTAAGTACTTAATAGAATGGGGTGAATTGTACCTCGAATTGGAACCATGCCGCACCGTACGGTGACTCATCTATTTGTATTGGGGGGACTATGACAACAGAGCCAGTGAGTGCTCAGCGCCACGGGATGAACGGAGTTGACGGCCCAAATATGCTTCATCCAATTTACTTGCCGCAAAACAGTGTGGCTCGAAACTCCGTGTTGCATCAGCAATTCCTGAGGTTTCTGGAGTTTGCAAAAAAAGAATTGCTGAATCCCGACGCAACGGTGGCGTTTCTGAAAGAGGAAACTTACCTGAAAAGCAATGGCGTGAACGTGGTTGTTCACCCCAGCCGGTGGCCTGCAGCGTTTCAACCGGAAATGAACAATCTGGTGATCAATCCTGAGTTGCTCGGGCTGGGTCAAACCAATCCGGATACGCTGGTATTTGCGGTAACCGAAATTTTCGATCAGATCATTTACGCCCAGTTGTATTCGCAGTCCGTTGATAGCCATGCAATTCGAATTGTGCCGCCCCCCACCCCTGATAATCCGGACAGTCTTGAGCGTCTGATTAATATCAAAGCGGCCAAACAAGATGCGATCAAAGTGGCTGTGATGGGCAGTACCGATAACACCGCTGCGAATGCGCCCCGACAAATTGTGATTGATCCCTACAGCGCGTGGCAGATTGCTGCACCTTTGCACGTGATTGAGGCAAAGGCTGTTGAGGCATTTTCACAGGCCATGCGCGAGCGCGAAAGGTAAAGCAATGCCAACACAGCCAGCACAAGCTACCCCCAGTTATCGCGACATTGCCCTGGGGCTGGGCCAACCGACCAAACCTGCAGGCAAGCCAATCGAAAGTGCGCCGGTGCTGGCTATAAGCCCGAATGAATTGAACTTGCCTGGTAGCCCACCAGCGCCGGGTACCTTGGCTCAAAACTTTAACCAGGAGGTGGCAGGGTATTTTGTGCGGGTGCGTGCCAAAAATCTGCATAAGAATCCGCTAAGTCCGCACAGCGAGAGGATGGTAAAAAGTTCGGAACACCCGGTGGCTGCAATTCAATCGCTGCTCTCCGAGCCAGACTCCATTCCTGCGCGATGGTCGCTGGACCTGCGGGGAAGATCAGGCCGTAAGAAGCTGAGCTATCTTCAGGCGCTTGGCGAAGAATGGGAGACCAATCCGGATGTTGTTAATGTTCATAACAAACTCGCGCGGCACGAGGATTTACTCCGAACCTATTCCGATCAAATACTGACGTCAGCAGGGCGCCCAGTGTTGCAGCGCTTAAATCATGTTGTGCTTGAGCATCCGGATGCCTTTGACGATTTGAGCAGCCTGAGCCACGCTGTCTTTGATATGACAGGTGAGCGGGTCACCGAGCCCGCGGCGTTGTGGCATTTCCTCACGGGCAGAAACCAGGACGGTGAGCCGATGGGCAAGAATTTCCTTGTGACTGTTTTCAAGGTAAACGACCAAACCCGACTTCGGTTTTTATCGGTCAGCGGCGATATAGAGCCTTCATTAATCGATGGTTGTGTTGCTCTCGATGTGATGGGCGATTTGTCTGGGCACAGTCGATTGCGTGCCACCCCCTTGATTCCTTCCGACAACCTGAACACCTGCACTGTGCAAGCAAACCTGACGCAGTTGTGCACAGAGTCAGATGAGCCTGACATTCAATACCTGGGCTATCGGGACTTGTTGGTGGGTATTCCCGCGCAGCGTCAGGAGGCCCGAATGATGCCCAGAACCTTGACGCCGGGGCGCGGTGGTTTGCATGATCGTGCTCGCGACACGGAATACACCGCGCTGAATGCTTTGATGATAATTCTGCAAAACAACAGCGACTGGGCGAGTCAAACCCTGGACATCACTATGTTTTCCCGTTTGCCCATGTGCCACGCTTGCCAGAATGCAGCCAGCTTTGCCATGCTCGATCCGGTTTTTCGCAGTGTGCGATCCTTCAAGGTGTATGGCGCAGCCTAGGTATTTATTAACCTGCGTTCAGTTTGTGGAGCCAGCTTGAAAAGTCGTCCGCCATGCGTTCACTTTCACGAATTGCGGCTTGCCAAATCGGTATGCGAATGCGGTGATCAAAGTTGTAGCGTTTAAAGTCGCCGCGGTCCGGGATTTTTTTCGCTGGTAGCCGTTTGACAAATTCAGGCGATGGGCACACCAGAATCACATTGCTCATCCATTCGGGCTTGGCTTTGCGCACTTTCAAAAACTTGTCGAGCCAGCCGGGTGTTACCGTGGGTGCAAAGTGGGGGTACAGCACCAGGCCATCCAGACGGTGGTAGGGCAGGGCCAGGTGGTAGTCGGTCAGCCCGCCGTCCCAGAAGGGGCCTTCGTGGTACTTCACTTCCGGGTGGTCTTCGTGCAGGGCTTGGGCAATTTTGTACACTGGGTTCAACACAAAGGGAATGCTGCCACTGGCCAGCAATGCATCGTGAATGTTCAGCGCATCAAGGTCTTCAATGTGGGTTGGAATTCGGTCAAAGGGTTGTTTTAACCAGTCGGTGTGCGCGCCCGGGCTTTGAAATACCCACCGTTCGAAGTAGGTGGACAATTTGTTGCGGTTTACGCTGTTGGCCAGTACGGCGCTTGCAAAGCCGCGTTTGCGTGCACGCAGTTGCTGCGCATGGTGCAAGGGGGTAAGCCCTTTGTTTACCCACACCAGCAATTCTTTTCCAGCGGGTTGCACCATGTGCTGCGCTTCCTCGGAAACCACAGCCTGCACCATCGCGTGGCACACGCGACTTATTTCGTGGCGGTCAACGCCCTTGCTGTAATCTTGCGTTTCCACATACTGTTGGGCAAGGCGCTTCAAGGTGGCTGCCGGGTTGCTGCTGGCCGCAGCTGCCATGCGCCATGCACCAATGGAAGCACCAATCAGCTGCAAAGGCTTAATACCTTTTTCAGCACGGGTTCGTAAATGGCCTTCACCCAGCCAGTCATTGAACAGGTACTGGTCAAGCCCCTGCAAAATCAACCCTTTCGGACCGCCCGCAGCTGCGGGTATTGCGCAAATGTCTTCAGGCTGTAAGCCCTTGTTCGCAATGTGCGCCTTGGCGCGGTCGCCCAGAATAATTTGAATGCTGCTTTTCATGCGCACTCCGTGTGAATGTGCGTGGTGGCCTGGCCAATTTGACCTTTCAAAATCAGTTCCGTGTGCTTCAACAATACATCAATGCACTTGTCTATGGCTTGTTGTTGTTCAACACTTGGGCGGTGCAGCACAAAATCAGCAACGCCCTGTTGAAGATTCAGGCTGCGCGGGTGGCCAATGCCAATGCGTGCACGCCAGAATTCATTGCTGCCCAGGTGGGCATGCATGTCTTTCAAACCGTTGTGCCCGGCAAGCCCACCCCCTTTTTTCATTTTGATCTGACCAGGCAATAAATCAAGCTCGTCGTGCGCCACCAAAATTTCGTCGGGTTTTATTTTGAAGAATTTGGCCAAGGCGCCCACGGCCTGGCCCGACCTGTTCATGAATGTGGTGGGGAACAGCAGCCACACGTCTTCCCCTGCAAACTTGATGCGGGCCATGTCGCCAAAAAAGCGCTTGTCAGTTTGCAAAAACACATTGTGTTTGCGGGCCAATGCTTCCAGATACCACACGCCAGCATTGTGGCGCGTGTCTGCATATTGTGGGCCTGGGTTACCCAGACCGACGATCAATTTGATGGGGGTGTTGCTGGACATGAAAAATACAGCCCTGTGAATCACAAGGCTGTATTTTCGCTGATAGTTCGGCTGAAACCAAACAATGGCGGTGATTATTTCACTTCAAGCGGTATGGGCGTTTCAACCCGTCGCCACGCACTCACCAAGGCCATCAAACTGGCGGTGGTGATGTTGTCGTGAAAACCCACGCCAAACTTGCTGCCCGGCACATTCGGAACGCTCACTTCAATAATGGCCATGGCCTTTGATTTGGCACCTTGGCCTACACTGCGTTCTTCAAACCCCACAATGTCCATGGGCACACCAAGGGCTTGTACAGCGGCATCCAGCGGGCCATTGCCCACGCCTTCAAGCCGTGTGGTTTCGCCATGCTGTTGCACGGTAATTTCAATGCCCTGGCCACCTTCTGCATCAAACACTTTGTGGCTGATGTAGCGCGGTTGGCTTTCATCATTTTGCAAATAGGTTTGTTCAAACAAGGCCCACAAGGCAGGCGATGTCATTTCCGCCGCCGTGTTGTCGCTGACCTTTTGCACCACCCCTGAAAACTCCACTTGCATGCGGCGTGGCATCACCACGCCATGTTCGCGTTCAAGAATGTAAGCAATGCCGCCTTTGCCCGACTGGCTGTTCACGCGGATCACGCTGTCGTAGGTGCGGCCCACATCGACCGGGTCAATGGGCAAATAGGGCACTTCCCAAATGGCATCGGGTTTTTGAATGTCGAAACCTTTTTTGATCGCATCCTGATGCGAACCAGAAAACGCGGTGTACACCAAATCGCCCACATACGGGTGGCGGGGGTGAATGGGCAGTTGCGTACAACTTTCCACCACGCGTGCCACGGCGTTGATGTCGGAAAAATCAAGGTTCGGGTGCACACCCTGCGTGTACATGTTCAAGGCCAGGGTCACAATGTCGACGTTGCCGCAGCGTTCGCCATTGCCAAACAAACAGCCTTCCACACGTTGTGCGCCAGCCATCATCGCCAATTCAGCGGTGGCCACGCCGGTGCCACGGTCATTGTGTGGGTGCACGGAAAGCACCACATGTTCGCGACGCGCCAGGCGCCTGTCCATCCACTCAATTTGGTCGGCGAACACGTTGGGTGAGCTCCACTCCACCGTGGTGGGCAAGTTGATGATGATTTTGCGATTCGGGCCCGCTTCCCATGCCTCAATGGCGGTGTTGCAAGCCTGCAAGGCCACATCCAGTTCGGTCATGTTGAAACACTCGGGCGAGTACTGCAAAACCCATTGTGTTTCGGGGTGTGCATCGGTGAGCTCTTTCACTTTTTGCACACGTTTTTTTACCATGTCGATCACTTCTGGCACAGTCATGCGGAACACCGTATTTCTCCACACGGGTGCGGTGGAGTTGTAGATGTGGACGATGGCGCTTTTGGCACCAATCACCGATTCCACTGTTCGCTCGATAAGATCATCACGAGCCTGGGTCATGACCATGGGGGTAACGCCTGCCGGAATCAAATCATTGTTGATTAAATGCCGAACCACGTCGAAGTCGATTTGCGAGGCGGCGGGAAAGCCCACCTCGATCTCCTTGAAACCAATGCGCACCAATTCCTTGAAGAAGTCCAGTTTGGTGGCCACACTCATGGGCTCGAAAATCGCTTGGTTGCCGTCGCGCAAATCGGTGCTTAACCAGATCGGCGCATGTTCAATGGCCTTGTTGGGCCATGTTCTGTCGGGCAGGTCCACTTTGTAAGCGGGGCGATATTTGGTGGCGGGGTTCTTCAACATGCTGCATTGGCCTGAAACGTTAATCCATGAAATACAGTGTAGGTGCTTTGGTCTGGAATATGATTGCGTTTGTTGCTTTGATATTTCCATTTATTGGCAGATAATTGCGTATAAATTAAATTTTTAAGTGAAAAAATACAAATGCAAGAACTTGACCGCTATGACAAGCGAATTTTGACCCTGTTGCAGACCGATGGGCGCATGAGTAACCAAGACTTGGCCGACGCCATTGGTTTGTCGCCATCGCCGTGTTTGCGCCGTGTCAAAGCGCTGGAAGAAGCGGGGCTGATTACTGGTTACAGGGCTTTGGTGGATGCGAAAAAGTTGGGCTTCAGCCTGATGGCGCTGATTTACATTTCAATGGACCAACACACGCCTGAACGCTTCGCCAGTTTTGAGGGGGCCATTGGTGCAATACCGGAGGTGCTGGAATGCCTGCTGATTACCGGGCAGCAAGCAGACTACCAGTTGAAGGTGATCGTGGCCGACATGGACGGCTACCAGAATTTGTTGCTGAACAAAATTACCCGCATTAAAGGGGTAAGCGGTGTGCACACCAGCTTTGTGTTGCGCCGGGTCGTTGATAAAACCGAGGTGCCAGTAGGCTAACTTGAAAACTCAGTTTTGAAGCATGTTTTGAATCATCATGCCGCCGCCACCAATCAGCACGCCGAAGTAAACAATGGAGGCCACATTGGCCAAGTGCCCCAGCAGCACGGCTGCACCATCGCGTTGAATCAGCCCCACGGCCAGAAACAGCAGCGCAATTCCGGGTACGGTGTTGGAAAACGGAATAAAGCCAAACGGTGCCATCAACAACACAGCGCCCAAAATCAAACCGCCGTCGTTGATGATGTTCATGCCATGGCCTGTGGTTAGCCAAGCCATGCGGTGGGGTTTGCTGATTTTTTCAAGGCGCGGAATCCACACCAAGCCTTTTTCAAGGGCGTTGCGCAGTTTGTCGGCGGGCAGGGCCCGTTCTTTGAAACGCTTGGGCAGCCATAAGGTGCGCCCGAAAATTCGGCTGATGCCGATCAGCAAAATGGCAGCGCCAAAAATGGTACTGACACCGGGAATCGACACGGGCACCATGAACACCAGCGTGAGAAACGCCACCAGCAGCAACATGCCATCTCGCCCTACCAAGTCAAGAATTTCGCCGAGGCTGACTGTGCTTGTTGGCAGTTGGGCAATGACTTGCTTGATTTGATCGCCCAATGGCAATTCTTCAAAATTCGGTGTGTTGTTCACTTCGGGTTTATTCAGTGAGGTTAGGCGAGCCAACATTGTGCCCATAAAAAAAGCCGCTGAACAAAGTTGCAGCGGCTTTTCTAAGGACTAACTTGCAACAGCGACTTACTCGTCGCCGCCCTTTGCAGCGCCAGCCTTGATTTTTACTGTAACAACGGACAAGTCTTGCTGGCCGTGGTTGGGGATGCTTACGCCTTCAGGGAACTGAAGTTCAGTCACGTGGATAGAGCGCTTGGTAACATCCAATACGCTGCAATCTACTGCGATGAATTCTGGCAGGTCTTTGGGCAAGCATTCGATTTCGATCTGGTTGGCTACAAAAGTAACCTGACCGGCATACAGCTTGACCGCTGGGCTTTCCAGGTGACCAGAATAGTGCAAAGGCACATTCATGTGGATTTTCTGGTTGCCGTCGATGCGCTGGAAGTCGATGTGCAGCAGCTGTGGCTTGTAAGGGTGTGACTGGAAGTCGCGCAACAAAACTTGCTCGGACTTGCCATCAATTTCCAGATCCAGAATGCTGGAGTGGAATTTTTCCTTTTGCAGGGCGTGCCACAGGGGGTTGTGCTCGATTTGCACAGCCTGAGCTTCCTGATTTGCGCCATAAACAATGCCAGGTACCTGGCCAGCACGACGCAGGCGGCGGCTCGCTCCGGAACCCTGCTCTGTGCGGGATGTTGCAACTACTTTCATGTTGATTCTCCAAATTTGACTTCACCGCGACCAGTGAAACCAAGTTATGCGGCACTTAAGGGCGACCGCAAAAAAGCCCGATAAATCTTAGTCAATAAACAGCGAACTGACTGAATCGGAACGAACAATGCGGCGAATGGTTTCAGCCAGCAGTTCATCAACGCTCAGTACACGAATTGTGTTGCTGTTGTTGGCCTCGTCAGACAAAGGAATGGTGTCGGTAACCACCAGTTCATCCAGATCCGATTCTTCAACACGCTGAATGGCACCACCCGACAAAACAGGGTGGGTACAGTACGCCACCACTTTCTTCGCGCCATTGGCTTTCAGGGCGGCCGCGGCTTTGCACAGTGTGTTGGCGGTGTCGACCATGTCATCCATGATCACGCAGGTGCGGTCTTTCACGTCGCCGATAATGTTCATGACCTCGGCCACATTGGCGCGGGGGCGACGCTTGTCGATAATCGCCAGGTCGCAGTTCAGGCGTTTGGCCAGTGCGCGGGCACGAACCACACCACCCACGTCGGGCGAAACCACCATCAGGTTGTCGAGGTTTTGTTTCCACACGTCGCCGAGCAACACGGGCGATGCGTAAATGTTGTCCACGGGAATGTCGAAAAACCCCTGGATTTGATCAGCGTGCAGGTCCATGGTCAGGACACGGTCTACACCCACAACCTGCAACATATTTGCGACCACTTTGGCGGTAATGGCCACTCGCGAAGAGCGCACGCGGCGATCTTGGCGGGCATAGCCAAAGTAGGGAATTGCAGCGGTAATGCGGCCGGCTGATGCGCGCTTGAGCGCGTCGATCATGACCATCATTTCCATGAGATTGTCGTTGGTGGGGGCGCAGGTGGACTGCAGCACGAACACGTCTTTGCCGCGCACGTTTTCGTTGATCTCGACCATGACTTCACCGTCTGAGAAACGACCTACGGTGGCTTTGCCCAGCGGAATGTTCAGCTGCTTGGCCACTGATTCGGCCAATGCAGGGTTCGCATTGCCAGTGAAGATCATTAAACTGCTGTCGGTTGCCATTGTTTACCCCAGGGCTTGACGTGTGCGTTGGCGAAATAAAAAAGGGCCAACCTGTGGCTGGCCCTTTGGTTTTGGCAGGGGAGGAAGGACTCGAACCCTCGCATGCCGGAATCAAAATCCGGTGCCTTGACCAACTTGGCGACTCCCCTAAAACTTTTATCGATTCAGCCGGATTTAAGCTGGCATTCAAACCACTGCCCTTGCTGCAATTCAGGTGCATCGGCGACTGCTGCCACGGCGTTGCTGAGCTGGCTTGGGCTGGCAAACAAAGCAAACATGGCGGAACCGGAACCTGACATTCGAATCAATTGCGGGTTGAATTTTGCAACACAGTTTGAGAAAACACCAAATTGATGCTCCCATTCCGGGTAGTTGCGAGACACAACAGCTTGCAAAGCATTCTGTGTGTGGGCCTGTAAACAAACCATCAACTCACTATTCATTCGGCTGGCCGAATCGAAGACCGCTATTTTGACGTCACTTGAGTTGCGTGTCAATTGCGGATCGCTAAATATTTTGGGCGTGGGGCAAGAAAGTAGTGGTTTGTAGACAATTAAATGCCCGGAAATGCCCTGAATCGGGGTGATGCGCTCGCCAATTCCTTCCACAAAAGCACAGTTGTCCTGAAGAAAGAAGGGAACATCTGCGCCCAAGGTCAACCCGATCGCAGCCAATTGTTCGGGTGAGACCGGGTAATTGTGGTGTTGTTGCAGCAAACGGAGCACGGTTGCTGCATTGCTGCTTCCCCCGCCCAGCCCGGCTTGTTCAGGTACTTGTTTGCTCACCTGAATGATGACTTGATAAGCCATGCCCAAATTCGCATGGGTATAAAAGACCTTGCAGGCACGAACGGTCAGGTCGACTTCGCCTGGGATGTGGGTAAGATCGCCGCTTCGTTGAATGACAAGTTGGCCGGTGGGGCTGGGTTGTACGGTAATTGTCAGCTGATCACCCAGCGTAATGGGGCAAAAAATGCTCTGAAGCAGGTGGTAGCCATCGTCTCGTCGGCCCGTGATGTGCAAAAACAAATTGATTTTCGCCGGGGAAAAGGCCGAGCGCTTCGCCGTGTCGGAAATGTTCACGTTTTACTTGCCCAAGGTGCCCTGAGGAATCAGGTCAATGCGACCCGAGGTATTGTTTTCGACAAACACCACGCGGTAACGACCATTTTGATTTTCCCAGGCCCAGTTGGTGGGCAAGGTGGGTAATTCATTGGGGTTGGGATTTTCCATCCATTGCACCAGGGCTTCGGCAGGCAATTCGACTGGAAACATCAGGTCGAACAGGCTTTGCCAGTCTTTGGCCAAATACACACGACCATCTGCAGCCCGCACTTCGTAAAAACTACCCAAGCGCTTTGCACTGCCCAGCGAGGGCCCCAAGGTGGAGTTGACCTCCAGGTAAGCAATTTCAGGGGCCTGGCTTGGGCCTGTGCGGCCAGATCGCCATTCATAGGTGCCTGAAATGGAATCGGCTTCAATTTTGCCGTCGGGCTGTTCAACTTTCCAGATCAGCCCGAAGCGCCCGTAATGGCAACTGGACTGAATCGACTTGCAATCGACTTCAGTGCTTGAGTCTCGACCCAAGGTGCTGCACGCACCCAAGCTTGCGCTGATCAAGCCGATGCAGGCCAGGCGCAGTGTTGATAAAGCCATGAACTTAAATTTCCTCAAGCCGTTGAACCAGTTTTTTCAATGCTTTGCTGTCGGGGTAACGAACGGTTAACTGTTCGCCCAGTTGACGTGCTTCCTCTTTTTTGCCCGATTTCGCCAAAACCTCGAGCAAGTGAAGTCCGATTTCCTCATCCTGACGCATTTCGAAGGCTTTTTTCAAGGTGGCTTCGGCACTGTCCAGTTTGCCCAGGCGGTAATGTACCCAGCCCAGTGAATCAAGAATGAAGGGGTCGTTGGGAGCAAGTTCAACTGCCTTTTTAATTAACTCATAGGCTTCTTCCAGCCGAACATTGTTCTCGGCCCAGGTGTAGCCCAAGGCGTTGTAGCCGTGTGGGTTTTCCGGGCGAATCGCAATGAGTCGTTTCAGGAATTGCTCAACACGAGGCAGGTCGTCCTGTCGCTCGGCGACCATGGCGCGTTCGTAGAGCAGGTCGGGTTGGTCGGGAAAACTCAGCAATGCCAGCTCAAGCTCTGTGGCTGCCTCGGCAGGTGCTTTCTGCGATTCGGCCAGCTGTGATTTTGCCAGGGCCAGGCGCACAGATTCGTCTTCGTTTTTTGGCTTGAACTGGTTGAGTACCCGCTTGGCTGTTAAGGCATTGCCCTGTTTTTCGAACAAGGCAGATTTCTTGAGTTGAACATCCAGGTTGTCGGCCGCATTGGGGACTGTATCCAGCCACTTCAGGGCAGCCACATAGTCTTTCCGTTCAAGCGCCATGTCGGAAAGCGTGGCGTGAATCAGTGTTTCGTTCTGACGTTCTGCCGGTGCGGTTTTGGCCAGATAAATCTTGAAGTGCTGTTCGGCTGCTTTGTACTCTTTTAGCTGGGTTAATACAAAGCCCTGGCTGGAGTACAGCGGAATGTTGTCAGGTTGCAGCGTGATCATTTCTGCAAAACGTTGCCGTGCTTGTGGCCATTGCCCAAGCTGGGTGTGGTTGCGGGCCAGGTATAGCCGTGCACCAAACCAGTTGGGGTGCAGTTGGGCTTGTTCGTTGACCAACTGCATGGCTGCGTCCAGATTACCGTCGCGTTTTTCCATGAACTGGGCCAGCAGCACGTAAAAACGTTCTTGGGGCGATTTACGCAGCACATTTTCCATGTGCCCCACTGCCTGTGGGTACAGCTCGGAGTTGTTGGCCAGTTGGGCCAGCAATGTTTGCGCTTCAAGGTCGTCGGGATTGTTGCCGAAAAGTTCGATCCCGGTTTGGTAGGCTTTGTTTTTGTCGGGAATGCGTTGCAGCATGTCCAGTGCAATTTTTTCTGCGCCAGCACCACCGAGCCCCGGATTGGATTTTTCGGCGGCCTGGATGTCTGCCAGAAATGCCTTGAGTGCGGGCATGGCTTCATCGACACGGTTGGTGCCCAATTGCAGCAACATGATGGAACGGTTGGCTTGTTTGTCGTCGGGGGAAAGTTCAGACCATACCTGAGCAGCATTCAGAGCCAGATCCAGCTGCCCCTCTGCCAGGCTGATTTCGACGGCTCGCTTGGCAAGGTTCGGGTCGCGCTGTTGTTTGGCCGCTTCGGTGTAGGCGAGCGCGGCAGAATAAGTGTCACCGCGCTGGCTCGCAATTTCTGCGGTGAGCAAGGCAAACAGGGGGTCTTGTTTGACCATTTCGGCCACACGGGCTTCATAGGCTTTTTGCTCGGCAGACATTTGCTGCTGCCTTGGTTCGCCCTGTTCGGCTGGCACAGTGGCGCAACCGGTGGTCAGGCTGGCGGCCAGAAAAAATACCGGGCCTGCGATGGTCCATTTAAAACAAGTCATACTGTTGAACCCAAAGAAAACTGGTGAATCCACATTCATTTTTATCACATTAACAGATGCGCGTGCGCGCTTTAGCTTATGCCTGAATTACCCGAGGTAGAAATCACCAAAAGAGGCGTAGACCTTCATTTTACAGGGCACCGCCTGCTTGCTTGTACCGTGCGGCAACCGCGCTTGCGCTGGCCTGTGCCTGAGGAGGTGCAAAGTTGTGTGAAGCACATATTGCGAAGTGTTGAGCGCCGATCGAAATACATGCTGATGGATTTTGGTGAGCAGGTGCTGGTGGTGCATTTGGGCATGTCGGGGTCCATGAAAATTGTCAGTGCTCAAACCCCTTGGGAAAAGCACGACCACATTGAATGGAATTTCGGTGAAAAGGTCCTTCGATACAACGACCCGCGCCGGTTCGGCAGTGTGGAGTATGTGAGCAAGGCACCCGGTTGGGAGCATGCTTTTGTTCGTTTTTCGAAGTTAGGTCCCGAGCCTTTTAGCGATCTTTTCACGCCCGAGTTATTTTTCAAGGCGACGCGGGGCAAAAAGGTGTCGATCAAAGCCTTGTTGCTCAGCGGCCTGGCGGTGGTGGGTGTGGGCAATATTTACGCTTGCGAGGCCTTGTTTCGCAGTGCAATTCGACCGGGTAAGGCAGCAGGCCGTTTGAGTCGGGCTGAAGTTTCGGCCTTGCATGCGGCAGTGGTCGCTGTACTGGCGGAGGCCATTGAGCGCGGCGGTTCAACTTTGCGTAACTTTCAGGCCATTGATGGTGAGTTGGGGCATTTTCAGTTGCATTGTGATGTGTATGGCCGCGAGGGGCAGCTTTGTAAGCGCTGTGGGGCTACGGTGAAACGCCGTGTGATGAACCAGCGCAGCACCTTTTATTGCGCAGGGTGCCAGAAATGATTCCTTTGAAAGGAGAGGTTTTTGCCGGGGTGCTGGTGCGTTGGCAAAAGCAGCATGGTCGACAAACCTTGCCGTGGCAGCACACGGGCGATGCCTACAAGGTGTGGCTTAGCGAGGTGATGTTGCAGCAAACCCAGGTGACCACGGTATTGGCTTACTACGCGCGTTTTTTGCAGGCTTACCCCACGGTTGCAGATTTGGCGGCAGCACCCGAGCAAGCGGTGATGCAGTTGTGGGCGGGTTTGGGTTATTACACGCGTGCCCGTAATTTGCATGCGTGCGCAAAGCAGGTGGTGGCCCGGTTTGGCGGGCAGTTTCCGCGCACTGTGGCCGAGCTTGAAAGTTTGCCCGGCATTGGCCAGTCTACGGCAGGTGCAATTGCCTCCCTGGCCTATGAAGTACCCGCCCCTATTCTTGATGGCAATGTGAAGCGTGTGTTTTGCAGGTACTACGGTGTCGAGGGTTACCCGGAACAAAGTTCGATTAAAAAAAACTTGTGGGCAATTGCCAGCGACAATGTGCCAGCCCAGCAAGCTGGCGTTTACAACCAGGCCTTGATGGACCTTGGGGCCACTTGCTGTGTGCCACGTAACCCGGCTTGTTCAGCATGCCCATTGATACAAAGCTGCGTGGCCTTGCGCAAAGGCATGGTGGGTTTGCTGCCCACACCGAAGCCCAAAAAGCCCCGGCCTGAATTGTATTTTCTGGGTTTGATTGTGGAAGACGAACGCGGCGCTGTGTGGCTGGAGCTGCAAACAGCAAAGGGTGTGTGGCAAGGCTTGTGGACAACGCCGGTTGCGGCATGCAGCAGTCAGCCGGAGTGGCCTGAATTGAATGCGTGTGTTCAGCCATGGCTTGACGATTACGGTCTGAAAGTGTTCAAGGCCGACATTTACACACAGTTAACCCAGCTTGCGAACCAGCCTTGGCTGGTGCACGAATTAACGCATCGCAAAATGCATTTCAAGGTGGTGCATGTGAAGGTGCCTGGTGTTTGGGCGCAATGCCATGCTGTCACTGACAAGCCTGTGCCCAAAATTGTGCACAAACTGTTGGATCAAGTGAAGGTGTTAGCCCAGGCTCCGGTGTCGCAACAAAACACTCTCGATCTCGGATAAAGGGGTATTGGTAAACCGCTTGGCCAGCGTTTCGGCCACATACACCGAGCGGTGTTGCCCGCCGGTGCAGCCAATGGCCACAGTCACATAGCTACGCTGCTCATTCAGGTACGAGGGCAACCACTTTCGCAAATAGGTTTCGATGTCGTTGATGAGGGCTTCACTGCGCGTGTCGGTTTGAATGTAGCGTTGCACTTCCACGTCTTTGCCTGTCAGCGGGCGAAGGTTTTTGTCGTAGTAGGGGTTGCTCAGGCAACGGACATCAAACACCAGGTCGGCATCGCTGGGCAGGCCTTTTTTAAAGCCAAAAGTTTCAAACACCAAAGTGAGTCTGGCCGATTCTTCTTCCACTGTTTCCAGTACCCAGCGACGCAGCACATTGGGTTGCAAGGCGGAGGTGTCAATGCAGCTGGCAATGTTTCGCAGCGGCTCAAGTGCTTCTCTTTCCGCGTCCACGCATTCTTGCACGGTGGCTTGTTCGCCCAGGCGTGTGCTCATGGGGTGGCGCCTGCGGCTTTCCGAATAACGGGTAATCAGTGTTTCGTCGTCGGCATCCAGAAACAGAATACGCACATCGGTGCCGGCGGTTTTCAGGGTGTGAACAATCTGGGGCACATCGATGATGTCGCGCCCGGTGCGGGCATCGGCTGCAATGGCAATTTGACTAATGCCTTCGGAGGACAAACGTTGAATGACCTGCGGTATGAAAGAAGGGGGCAGGTTGTCGACGCAGTAAAAGTGCGAATCTTCCAGCGCGCGAATTGCGACTGATTTGCCAGAGCCGGACAAGCCGGTGACCAATACAACTTTCATGTCAGTCATGGCCCATGTCCGTTTCAGTGTCGGGGTCGACTTGAAGGTGGTCAATGCCACCGAGTTCACTGAGCATGGCTTTTTGTTGCCGCACCATGAACTCGTCGAGCGTATTAATGCCCCGCATTTGCAAAATGGTGTTGCGCACCGCAGCTTCCAGCAAAACTGCAAGGTTTCGGCCCGCGGCCACGGGCAAGATGGCTTTGCGAATGGGGAGTCCAAGCACTTCCTGGAATTGCGGTTCGGTGACCAGTCGTTCCTGATGCAATTCCAAAGACGCTTTGCGCACCAAATGCACAATCAGCTTGAGCCGCATTTTACGGCGCACTGCCGTTTCACCAAAAATTGCCTTGATGTCGAGCAGCCCAACCCCACGCACTTCCATCAAGTTGCGGATCAATTCGGGGCAACGGCCTTCAATAAGGTTGGGGGCCACGCGCGAGAATTCCACCACGTCGTCGGCCACCAAGCCATGGCCGCGAGAAATCAATTCAAGACCGAGTTCGCTTTTGCCCAATCCCGATTCACCACAAATGAGCACGCCCATGCCGAGCACGTCCATGAACACGCCGTGCATCATGGTGGTGGGGGCCAGCCATTTGTTGATGTATACGCGCAGAAAGTCGATAATTTCTGCGGCAGACAGCGGTGTGGCCAGCAACGGGATGTTGGATTCGTCGCAAGCCGCTTTGAGCAATGCGTGTGGCTGAAAAGATTCGGCGACGATGATGGCGGGAGGGTCGCCTTCGATCAGTTTATCAATTTGATGTTTTTTGCGAGCATCGCTGATGCGGGCGAAGTATTCGATTTCCTGGCGACCAAAAACCTGGATACGGCCAGGGTGAATGGTGTTGAGGTGACCTACGAGATCGGAGGATGCGAAGCACTGAAGATCAAGGTGACGATCACCACCGTTTAAACCGGCAAGCCAGTCGAGTTTGAGTTTGTTGCGGTTGGCTTCGATCAGTTCTTTCAGTTGCTTCACAGGCTTAACTCGCTGGTTGGTAAGGCTCCCAGTTGGCGATCAATTGGTGAGTGGCACCAGGATCGGATTCTGTCATGAGTTTCTCACGGAAATCCTTGTCAGACAGCATTTGAGCCAGTTCTGACAGTATATCCAGATGATGCTGGTTTGCGCTTTCAGGCACCAGCAAAAACATGAGTAGCTTGACGGGTTGGCCGTCAGGGGCATCAAACGGAATGGGATCTTGCACACGCACAAGGCTGGCGATGGGTTCGCGCAGGCCTTTGATGCGGCCATGCGGCACCGCCACCTGCTGGCCAAGGCCAGTGGAGCCCAAACGCTCACGCGCAAAAAGACTGTCGAACACCTTGGACCGTGCAATGCCCTGGTTGTTTTCAAAGACCAGTCCGGCCTGTTCAAACACGCGCTTTTTGCTGGTGACCTGTGTGTCCAACAATATGTTGGATGGTGGAAGTAGATTTGCGATCAAGTTCATCGCTGTTGATTCCTGAGACCCGCTTCTAATCGTGGGGCCGATTATACGCCATAAAAACACAAAAGGCGGATTGAAGTCCGCCTTTTGAATTTCCCTGAAATTACAGTGGTTTATTCAGCTTCTTCTACCACTTGGTGTTTTATGGGCGTGTGATTGTGATTGGTAAGTTTGTCTTTGTGCCGCAATACCTGGCGATCGAGTTTGTCGGCCAGCGCATCAATGGCTGCGTAGAGGTTTTCATGACTTGATTCAGCGTGTATGTCTTTGCCGCGAACGTGCAGCGTAACATCTGCCCTTTGAACCAGCTTGACCACCGAGATGGTCACCGATGCATCAATGACGTGATCAAAATGCCTTTTCACCCGGTCCAGTTTTTCAATTACATAATTTCGAATAGCTGGGGTAACTTCCAGATGATGACCATTGATGTTCAAGTTCATAAGGTATCTCCTTTCGTTGCTGCGGGGGGAAGCTTTAACTTTAAAGCGACTTACGCATGTTCACCGGGGGTATTTTCAGTGATTCCCGGTATTTAGCGACCGTGCGTCTTGCGACCACGATGCCCTGTTGACCGAGTAGGTCGGCGATTTGGCTGTCAGATATCGGCTGCTTGGCGTCCTCCGCAGAAATCAGTTGCTTGATGAGTGCACGGATGGCCGTGCTGGAAGCTTGCCCACCTGAATCGGTGGAAACATGACTTCCGAAGAAATACTTTAGCTCAACCAACCCATAGGGCGTCAACATATATTTTTGCGTGGTAACCCTTGACACGGTCGATTCATGCAGTCCCAGTAAATCAGCAATTTCCCGCAGAACCAAGGGTTGCATTGCGATTTCGCCATGATTGAAGTAGCCGATTTGTCGTTCTACGATCGCTTGGCTCACCCGTAAAATAGTGTCAAATCGCTGTTGAACGTTTTTTAAGAGCCACCGGGCCTCTTGAAGTTGCGCGCTGAGTTGTGCGCTTTGACCACGGTGAGACCTCAGGATCGAGGCGTACATTTCATTGATTCGAATTTTGGGCATTACATCGGGGTTGAGCTGCACATGCCATTGTCCACTGAGTTTTTTAACAATGACATCGGGCACCACATGATCGTCGTCAATGCGCCGAAAGCGCGCGCCGGGAAAAGGTTCTAGCGAGCGGATTATTTGATGGCAGATCTTTAAAGTGTCTTCGTCGACATTCAGGGCTTTCTTCAGTTTGGTGAAGTCACGCTGGGCGAGCAAACTCAAATGGTCGCGGATAATGTGTTGGCAGTTGCCGTACAGGTTTGTTTGGCAAGTAATGTCCCGGCGCTGGGCCAGTTGCAGCAACAGGCACTCTGCCGCATTGCGTGCGCCCACGCCGGGTGGGTCGAAGCTTTGCAGCAGGCGCAGTGCCGCGCTCAGTTCTTCAAACTCCAGGTCGGGTTCGTCCTGCAAGGTTTCCCACAGGTCTTCAAGTTCAACGGTCAGGTAGCCATCGTCGCTAAGGTAGTCGATCAGCCACAGCACCAGGTTTTTGTCGCGTTCGCTGGCCTGCGTCATGCGCAGCTGGTCGATGAGGTGTTGGTGCAGGCTGCTGTCGGGCGCAGCCAGTTGAAGGCCGGGTTTTTCTTCGTCGCCATCGGCACCTGCGCCGCTGTTGTCGCGCCAGTCACCTTCCCAGTTGTCCTGAATGGAGTCGATGGTCTCGCGTTGAACAATTTCTTCGCTTTGGTTGTCTTGTTCAGCTTGTTGATCGCTGACGGGCTCACTGGCTTTGCGTGGGTCCGGTTCGGCTTCGAAGCTGTCGCCCTGTGGCTCGTGCAATTCGCCATTGCTGCTGTCCAGGCTGAGTGTACGTTCGCCTTCAACAGCCTCTTCATCGGCCAGCTCGAGTAGCGGGTTTTCGGCCAGTGCCTGTTGAATTTCCTGCTGCAGTTCGAGTGTGGACAGTTGCAGCAATCGAATGGATTGCTGAAGCTGCGGCGTGAGCGTGAGATTTTGGGAAACTTTAAGCTGAAGGGATTGTTTCATGGGGGCTCAGCTTTACATCCGGAAGTGTTCGCCGAGATACACGCGGCGTACATCGTCGTTCTTCACAATTTGTTCCGGACTACCCGAGGCCAATACTCGACCTGCACTGATAATGTAAGCACGATCGCAAATGCCCAGCGTTTCGCGCACGTTGTGGTCGGTGATCAACACGCCAATTCCTTTCGATTTCAGAAAGGCCACAATGCGTTGAATTTCCAGTACGGCGATTGGGTCTACGCCTGCGAAAGGCTCATCCAGCAAAATAAAGCGGGGTTGGCTGCCCAATGCGCGCGCAATTTCCAGGCGGCGGCGTTCGCCACCTGAAAGTGAGGCGGCCAGCGAGGTGCGAATGTGTGAAATTTGCAGGTCGTTGAGCAAGTCTTCAACCGCTTGGTCCACCGTTTTGTCTTTGGGCGGATTAATTTCCAGTACAGCGCGAATGTTTTCTTCCACCGTCAACTTGCGAAATACGGAAGCCTCTTGGGGAAGATAGGACAGGCCCGCACGCGCACGTTCATGAATGGGTTGAAGCGTGATGTCACGGCCTTCGAGGCAGATATTGCCTTCGTCGGCGCTGACCAGGCCCACGATCATGTAAAAGCAGGTGGTTTTGCCAGCACCATTGGGGCCCAGCAAGCCAACCACTTCACCGGTGTCCACATGCAGTGAGACATCTTCAATTACACGCTTGCTGCGGTAGGCCTTGCGCAGGCTGAGTGCCTGAAGTCGGCCCTGACCAGTCAAGGTTTGAGCGGGGGTGTTACTCACTTGCTGCCCCCTTTTGGCGCTGGTTCGGGCGCTGGTGCAGGCGCTTGGGTTTTCGGCTTGATGACTGCCTGCACGCGAGAGGATCCGCTGCTGTTGGGCGAGCCCACCACATTCAAAAATTCGGTGTTCTGTTCATAAGTAATTTTGGTGCCGGAAATTGATTCAGTCAGCTGACCATTGGTGCTTTTCTGAATGCTGGCTGCGCCGGTCAGCGTAACAATCGATTTGTCGCCGTCAAATTCAATCGTGTTGCCAGTGCCGTTGATCAGCAAGACTTCATTGGGGCGTTCAGAGTCGCGTTGTTGTTTGAAGCGGGCGGGTTTTCCTTCCACTGTGGCGAATTGGGTGCCGTCGCTGCGTTCAGTCAACGTGAGTTTGTCGCCGCGAATCACAAGGCTTCCGCGCGTTAGTAACACATTGCCTGTAAACACGTTCACGTTCGACTTTTCGTTGTACGTCATCTGGTTGGCGTCGATGGTGGTAGGTTGCCGTTTGTCAGCTTCCAGTGCGTGCACGCTGACCCCGAAAGCCAGTGCCTGTGCTGCCAGTGCCATGGAAATCCAGTTGGAGCATTTCATCGTTTTGCCTCTATGCGAAATTTGACCGAGCCTTGCGCTATCAATTCGCCTGTGTCGTTGTTCAATGTTGCACCCTGTGCCTCAAACCTTTGGCCAGGCCGGGTTACCAATACATTCTTGTCGGTGGAAATTTCGTTGGTGATGTTGTCGATTCGTATTTCTTCAGACTTCATGGTGGTCACAAGCCCTTCGTCTTGGCTGGTCACTACCACATCCTCCCGGAGGTAAATTTCATCCGTATCGAGCAGGTACACGCCTTTCCGGGCATTGCCCTTGACCATGCCGTTACCCGCTTCAAATTGTTCAAGCTCCGGCTCGGTGATGTTCCACACATTGCCTTGTGGAATGTGCTCTGCAGATTTGCTGCGAATAATTGAATACTTGTTCTCGGCCAAGTCATGGCTTTGCACCGAGAAGTTGCGCAGGTAATAGTCGCTGCTGGTGGGGTCGTTTTTGCCACTGACACTGAACAGGCTGAGCTCGGACTGAATTGCAAACCAATACGACGTAGCTGCCAACGCGAACGTTAACAGCAGCGGTATGAACTGCGAAATCAGATTGAAAAAAGCACTGACGGGTTTCACGTTGCTTCCCAAGGGTTCTGGTAGCCAGGCTGGTGACTCAGAATAAAATCACACAGCTCGCGTGCTGCGCCGTCACCGGGTGGGCGTGTGTTGATCCAGTTGGCTGTAGTTTTCATGGCGGCCGGGGAGTGTTGGGTACTTGCTGCCAAGGCAACCTGTTGAAGCACTGGATAATCGGGCCAGTCGTCGCCGAAAAAACCGCATTCATTCCATTCCAGCCCCAGCAATTGGCGAATGTCATCATAGGCTTGCAGTTTGGTTTTGCAACCTTGGACCAACTGGTAGATGCCGAGGTCTTTTGCACGTTTCTCGACAATGGCGCTGGAGCGCGCCGTGATCCAGATCACTTTGATGCCGTGGTCCATCAGCAGCCGAAGTCCTTGACCGTCGAATACGCTGAAGCGCTTCATGACTTCGCCTTCGTTGCCAAAATACAGGCCACCGTCAGTCAACGTGCCATCAACATCAAAGCCCATCAATTTGATTTGCGATGCGGCCTCTGCGGCGGTGGGTTTGCGGTCGGTAAATTGATTCATCAAACCACCTTGGCTTCAAACAGGTCATGAAAGTTCAAGGCGCCCACAATGTGCCCTTGCTCGTCGGTCACTACGACTTGGCTAATGTGGCTGACTTCCATCATGCGCACCGCCTCTACTGCCAGCTTGTCGGGCGCAATACATTTCGGCGCACTGTTCATGACTTCGCTGACCAGCAAACCGCGCAGGTCGAGGCCTTGTTCAATCAGGCGGCGCAGGTCACCGTCTGTGAAAACACCGAGCAATTTGTTGCCGGGATCGACTACGGCGGTCATGCCCAAGCCTTTTTTGGTGATTTCCAGGATGGCATTGGAGATGCTGGCCGAAGGCGACACTGCAGGTATGCGATCACCTTTGCGCATGACATCGCTGACATGGGTCAGCAGTTTGCGGCCCAGGCTGCCACCGGGATGCGACAGGGCGAAATCTTCTTCGCTGAAGCCCCTGGCTTTAAGTACAACCACGGCAAGTGCGTCCCCCAGTGCCAAAGCAGCTGTGGTGCTGGCTGTTGGGGCCAAATTCAGGGGGCAGGCTTCTTTTTCAACACCGCAGTCCAAGACCAAATCAGCCTGACGCGCCAGGGCGGAGTCGGGTTTGCCTGTCATGGCGACTATTTTTGCGCCACGGCGTGCAATGGCTGGCAGCACGGCCACCAGTTCCTCGGTATTGCCAGAGTTGGACAGGGCAATGACCACGTCTTCTTGGGTGATCATGCCCAAATCGCCATGCGAGGCTTCAGTGGCATGCACGAAAAAGGAGGGAGTGCCCGTACTGGCAAAGGTGGCTGCAATCTTCTTGGCAATCAGCCCCGACTTGCCCACGCCAATCAAAATCACCCGACCCTTGCAGTTCAGGATGGCGGTGGTGGCTTGGCTGAACTGGTCATTCAAGCGCTCGGACAATGCCGAAACTGCTTGGGCCTCAATGGCCAACGCTTCTCTGGCCATGGCCAGAAAATCGTGCTTGTCATTATTCGACGGTGTTGTTGACATGGTGGACCCTGATAGACTTAAGCAACAAAGGTGCTTGAGGCTGTGCTCTTTTCAGGGCAGTATAGCAAAGCGCGTGCCAATTCTCTTCACTTCCTAAGCATTAAACGTGCCTAACGCTCTAGAGCTTTCTTTGATTCTTATGCTGGTCGCAGTGCTGGCGGTCTCGCTTTTCCGTCACTGGAAGCTGCCCGCCATGCTGGGCTATCTGTTTGCGGGCACGCTGATTGGCCCGTATTCGCTGGGTATCGTTCCAGACACACCGGAAACCCGCCACTTGGCCGAGTTTGGTGTCGTATTCCTGATGTTTTCGATAGGCCTTGAATTCAGTCTGCCCAAATTACACGCCATGCGCCGAGTCGTTTTTGGTTTGGGTTTTGCCCAGGTCAGCCTGACGATGCTGGGCGTTATGGGATTGGGTTTGCTGGCGGGCTATTTTCTGGAAGTGCCATTGAGCACCGCGTTTGTATTGGCGGGGGCGGCCGCCATGTCATCGACCGCGATTGTCAGCAAGTTGTTGTCAGAACGGCTTGAACTGGATTCACCCCATGGTCGACAAATCATGGGCATTTTGTTGTTTCAGGATTTGGCAGTGGTTCCACTGTTGATCATTATTCCCGCGCTGGGGCAGGAGGCTGAAAACCTGTCAGCCACTTTAAGCCTTGCCGTGGTGAAAGCTGCGCTGGTGTTGGGGCTGATGTTGGTATTCGGTCAACGCATGATGAACTGGTGGATGACTTTTGTGGCCCGAAGCAAGTCGCAAGAGCTGTTTGTCCTGAATGTGCTGCTGATTACCCTGGGCTTGGCGTGGCTAACAGAACTTGCCGAACTTTCCCTGGCGCTTGGCGCATTTTTGGCCGGTATTTTGATTGCTGAAACCCAGTACAAGCATCAGGTTGAAGAGGACATCAAACCCTTCCGGGATGTGCTGCTGGGTCTGTTCTTCGTTACCACGGGCATGCTGCTGAACCCACAAGTGGTCATGGAGAACTGGCACTTGGTCATTGTTCTGGCTGTGTTCCCGGTGCTCGCCAAGTTGGTCTTGATTGCGGTACTTGCCAGAGTATTCGGGGCAAATACGGGTACAGCCATGCGAACCGGTATTTATCTGGCCCAGGCGGGCGAATTTGGTTTTGTGTTGTTGGCCAACACCGGTTCGGCAGGTTTTGGTTTGGTACCTGATCCCTGGTTGCAAACCATCACGGCCAGTATGGTGCTTTCCATGTTGGCTGCGCCATTCATGATTCAGCATGCTGATCGCATAGTGCTTCGGTTTTCAAGTCAGGAATGGTTGCAAAAGTCGCTTGAGCTTCACCAGATCGCCCAGAAAAGTCTTGCCACGACCAAGCATGTTTTAATTTGTGGATTCGGGCGAAGCGGCCAACACCTTGCCCGGTTGCTGGACCGTGAGGACCTCGACTATGTGGCGCTGGACTTGGACCCAGACCGTATTCGCGAGGCCACTGCGGCAGGTGATTCGGTGGTGTTTGGCGATGCCGCCAAACGGGAAACGCTGCTTGCAGCAGGTTTGCTCCGCGCCTCTTGTGTGGTGGTTACTTTTGCAGAATACAAATCGGCCGAGAAAGTGCTGACTACTGTGCGTGCCTTGGCTCCCAATGTACCCGTGGTGGTGCGCACTTACGATGAAAGTGATTTGGAAAAACTGACCGCAGCTGGGGCCACCGAAGTGGTGCCTGAAATTCTGGAAGGAAGCTTGATGTTGGGTTCGCAGGCTTTGCTGCTGTTGGGGGTGCCTGTTTCCCGGGTGGTGAAACAGATTCGCGCCATTCGTGAGTCGCGCTACCAAATGTTTCGCGGTGTGTTCCGTGGTGTCGACGATGAAGCCGATACCCCCGAGAACCAATGGGTCCGTCTGCATTCGGTGTTCGTGGAACCGGGTGCCAGTGGCGTGGGCAAAAGCCTGACGGAGTTGGGCATTCTGGAACTGGATATTGAAGTCTGCGCCATTCGCAGGCGGGGCATTCGGGGGGGGGATCCTTCTCCCGATACGCAACTGGAGTCGGGAGATATTTTGGTGTTGAAAGGTCAGCCTGATTCATTGAGCCTTGCCGAATCCATCATTCTGGGCCGCAAGTCCATGGTGCGCTAAGCGCTTACTCAACGAATAATGTAAAGCGCAGCGCAGTTTGCGCCCTGTTCTTCATCCCACTGGCTTGCCAGTGTGGTGCACAATTCCTCCTCGCCACTGAGCACTTGCACGGCGCCACGCAAGGGGTTGCCATCGTCTAGTTTGCGATCAATTTCTGCGAGCTGGGCAACAGGTATATTTTCTCCAATCAGCAGGGCCATTGCATTTTCTCTGGAGTTGGGGCCTTGCATGGTGTGGTTGAGCAGGTAGCGGCCGCTAAACTGATTGCCCATGGTGCTGCCTGTGGTGCAGTTACCGGATTCGTCGCTGCCACCGGTGAAATCTCCTTGAATGAAACCAGACAATTGAAGGTGTGTAAAAACATTGCAGGATTCGCCGCCTTCGATCAGTCCATTGCCGTCACCTCCACTGTTGGAGAGTCCTGCAGCCGCTGCTGCAATGAAGTCACCCGGCAGCGCAGAATAGCGCGCCTGAAACGCCGACAAGGCAGTTTCCAGATTGGCAATGTCGGTGATCGTGGCTTGCACCCGTGCGCTGTTGAGTAACTCGCGTCCCTTTAGTACGCCGCCCGCCAGTATGGCAAGTACGGCCAGTGCGATTGCCAGTTCCAGCAGGGAAAATCCGTGTTGGATCTGTTTTCGTGAATGTTTCAATTTAGTTCTCCTGAATGTGTGGTGTGTCGAGTGCGCCGCGTTTCATCCAGAGCCAGTTCATGCGTTCAAATGAAAGCCAGACCGGATTGGATGCTGCTTGATCGGGGTTGATAAAAAACTGTTGATATCGGTTTTGATTAATCAGGTCGCCCTCGAGGTAGGCAAGCCAAACCGTGGTGGCATTGAGCAATGTGTGTGCGCCGCAGCCCGCGTTGAGGTTTTGTGGCAAAGCATGCCCTTGCACAACCTGACACAGGTGAATGGCGGGCAATGGCCCCATGCCCACCGCGTAGTTGGCTGTGTAGGGTGCCATCACAATTTCAGTGAGTTGTTGTGGGTTGAGTTGCGCAAACGGTTGTGCCGATACCAAGGCGTTCTGGGCGGGCTCCCCGGCTTGCTCAAGCGTGGCCACGGCCATTTTCCACTGACCGTGAATTCCCCAGGTCGCCAAAGTTGCAAGCGGCAGCCAGCCCTCGCGATGAAGGCAAGCATCACCGTTGCGTGATTCGGTCCCGCTGGGCAGGGTAGACGGGCAGGGCAGCCTGCCCGTGGCCAACACAAAACCTTCAACTGATTCCAGAATGCGTTGTCGAGATTCAAGGTGAGCGAGAACTTTGTCCTTCTCTCGCTGATTGGCCAGAAGGTGCATCACGGGTCCCAAAATAATGGCCATTAGCACTACTACCAGTGCCACTTCGATCAGCATGAAGCCACGAGTATTCATGGTGTACCTGTCAGCTTGAAACTGAATTGTTCAAGATTGGATTTGATGTTGTCGGGCCACGAAAAATGGCAGGTGCAAGCCGTGTTGTTTTGGCTCAGGGGGCACTGATTGCTGTGCACGGGACGGCACGATTTGTTGGTCGCCGCCACAGGTTCGAAATGGCTGACTGGCCACAGGTTCTGCAAGCTGGCTGGGCCCGCAAACACACAGGGCTCGTCAACTGTACTGGTGCAATGTGTTTGCATGTTGTGGCTTGCACAGTTGACATTGCCATTCAGGCACACAGCAGTCGAAATCCAGCTGCCCGGGTTGAGGCAGCTGCAGGTGCAGCGCGTTTTGGTACATCGGCATTGGCAACCCGAGTCGATGGGTTGATAGACCTTTGCAAGAGGGTCTTTGAGTGTCATGTTTTCATGTGGGCTCGCGTTTGAATTGAATTGGGGATTCAGTTGCTGCCAGGTTTTCAGTGTGCTTTTAAGTTGAGTCACTTGAACCCTTTTCATGTGGCTTTGCAGTTCACGGAGGTGAACGAGCACATAGGGCGGCGTGATGTCGTAATGGTGTTCCGCGGTTGGCGTGATTTTTTTGGCGACCACTGCAACAAGGTTTGTTTCTGTGCGATCGCTTTCAGCGGGAATGCGAATTTGAATTGCGGGCTTTGAATAATTCACCCACCGCCCCCAGCCCAGGGCATTGGGCTGAATCAATTGGCTTGAAACTGCGTACTCCCAGTGTGTGTCTGTTGATAAGGTCAGTTCGTTGAAGCGGGCGTCAATGCCGGCATTGAGATAGTTGACCGCAATCTTGCTGTGAACTGGCAGGTAGCCCCATGCTTTATTCAAACAGCTGGTTTGTGCATATTCTCCGGGTAACAGGGCGGGGCAAGGCAAATGACCCAAATGGCTTTGGCTATGCAAGCCCTGGCTGGCTGCAAATCCAAGCAAACTGGAACGAATGTGTTCAAGGGTCTGAGTTTCACGAGCCTGTTGTTGAAGCAGCAGGTTTTGCTTGAAGCTTGTGTTGTTGCGAAACTCAAGCGCAGCAAAGCTCAGCAGCATCATCAATAGCACGATTGCAAGCAGTGAATAACCTTGGTGCATTGGCTGTGTTTTCATGGCACCCATTTGCCTTGAACGGGGTCAAAGTTTTTCCGACCTGTTTTCGTATTGATCCAGCCTTGCACCGTGTAAGGAATATCTGTGACACTGGATCTGCTTTTCTCGGTAGGCGGGGGCGCAGGTATTTCCGGTTTGACAAACAAATTGTTGTCAAGCCATGCCTTGCTGTCAGGCAGTTCCAAATTGCCGCCTGAACTTACTTTTCCAAAGCACAATAGGTAAAAGGGGTTGTCGATCGACTCAGGTCTTGTTTCGATCAGGCAATGCCCGGCACCTGGTTGATTGCTATGGATCCAGGCGTTCCAGCTTTGCCACAGACCGGTCTCTTCCTTGAAGTTTTCTTCAATGACCAGCGTTTGGTTTGGTCGAACTGTTTTTTGAATGTTCAGCTTTGGTTTCTGACTCAGCTTGTGCTCAAACTCCAGGTTCAGTAAATGAATAAGTACAGCCATTGCGGCCGCCACAATGACCAAGTCGAGAACAGAGCGAATTGTTCGGAAGTGAACAATTTGTTGTGGGGTGCGGTGGGGTTTCGTCATTGGACTGTTGCCCCCACTGAGCACTTTGCCTGTTTTGGGTTATTGAGGGTGCATGCCTTTGGAACCCTTTTGCGATCTCGTTCCAGGTCTGCAATTGTCAGAATTTCACCTTGTTCGTTCCAGGAGACTTTCAGCGAGGTCAGGTTGGCACGCTCGCTGCGGCCAAACTTGCTCAGTTGCTCTAGCCAATCGCCAAATGCCACAGTTTTAGTGTTGTTTGAATTGCGTTGATGTGCATGTTGGAATTGCTGCAATCTGACTGTGTCGAGCACCGGCTGTTGCTGATTGTTGTGCCAACTCATCAATAAAAAGGTTGCGAGTGTGCAAGCCAAAGCCACCCCTCGAATGGCCTGGTAATTTCCAGATGGCTGTGTCCACAATCCAAGATACAAACGCAAGCTGCTTTGCAATTCGCGGGTAGAGGACTTGTTTGCAGCAATGAATTTTTTGAGGTGTTTAAATTCGTGCTGGTTGAGCCGTGCCATTTGAACAGCGTGATTGAACTGCGCCGATTTTGTCGCAGAAATGATTCGGCATTTTTTGCCCATTCCGCGTAGTTCAGTGAGTGCTTGCTGATGAAAAGCGGTTACTGGTGCCTCAATGATCCGAAGCGGGTTTTCTGCCACGCCGGCCCAGCGTTGCTCGGCCCAGAATGCAGCTGTGTTTGTGTTTTGAAATACGTTGAGGTAAACCGCGGTGTCCGCAAGGCTGAAACTGGAAAGCGCAATGGCGCTTCCAATAAATTCGCTGTAGGGAAGTCGCATTTCCTCGATCCAGTGCTGGTCTTGTTGCCGAAACAGAAGGACTAGTTCCTGCTCAAGCACCCAAACATCTGCATGCGTCGCGGCTGAATTCATGACAAACCCGTCAGGTTGTTGTAAAGCGGCGCCAGCGTGAATTGATAAGCCAGAGCAAGGGTAAGTGCAGCAACAGCCAAGGCGACAGATGGCAATGTGCTCTGCAAACGTTGTTGAGTTTCCCGTGCCTGCATTTCATAGACCTTTGCCGCCAGAAAAAAGCAGTAAGCCAGGTTGCCAGTTTGCTCGGCGAGTTGACTTTGGCGTATCAGAAAACCTGGTGCCCCAGCCAAACTCATTGACTGGCTAAGCGACATACCCTGTTTTAGCTGTTGTTGAATGCGTTGCATTAAACCGTTGAGTGCAAGCAAGGTACGTGTAGACAGTTGACGTGCGCCCAGCCATTTTGATGCGGGCAGTGTGCGGTGCCGCAAACAGTGCATCAGGTCCAGGCCTGCATGCAGTTCACAAGCGATTACATGATAGAAATTGGAAGAAAGCCAAATATTGTGTGGCAGCAATGGTCGTTTTTCTTGCTGATTTCGAGACTGTTTTAATCGGAAGTATCCGGCAATTGCGAAGAGCAATGCACCCATCAAAATTAAAGTGTCTGACCACTTGGCTGCACTTTCCGATGTGGCTGTTGTGTGCGCCAAATGAGGCGCGCTTACCTGATGCAGCAGTACCCAACATGCGCAGGCCAATGTTAAAACCAGCAGTGGGTAAATCATGCTTTTGCCCAAGGCATGTTGTGCATCGCTGGTGGTTTTCCAGCGGTCCAGTTGCGTTTGCAATGCCATGCCAAGATCGCCGCTGGCCTGTGCACACACCAACGCGATTTCCAGATGCATGGGTACTTTGATAAACGAGGCACGAAATGCAGTTTGAAGGTTTTGTCCTTCTTGCAGGAATTGCGCAGTTCGAGACAAACCAAGGCGCAACAGTTTTCCTTGTGAGTGGTCGGTTTGCAGCTCGCTGCTCAGTGCAAGTGCATCGAGTGCGGGCATGCCGGATTGCAAGAGTTCTGCCCATTGCCCAAGCCATGTGCGCCATGTGGACGGCGTAATTTTGTCGCCAAGTGATTTATTGTTCATTGGCAAGCAGCGTGGTCGAGGTTGGAAATTGAAGGTAATTCAAAGGCGACAGCAGAGACATGAGCTCGCCAATTGCTTTGCAACTGAGCACCTCCTTGCGAGGTACGCCTTTCAGGTCAATAACTTCAGCCCACAGCTGACGTTGTCCGTTTGGGGCTGCTGGTTTTAGCCTCAGGGTTGCAACGCCGTTCAAGCAATTCATCAAACTTTCCAGGCGCACATTCAGTTCAGTGAGTCGACTGATTGCCCCAAGGCAATCGGGTGCGTGCACGGAAGCAAAAACCCGATGCCCCGTGAGCGCAGCATTCAGGGTGAGCTCGGCGGTCTCTTCGTCCCTCACTTCTCCGACAAGAATGGTGTCGGGATCTTGACGCATGAGCGAGCGCAAACCCGATGCAAAATTCATGTGTGGCAATCGTGAGAGATCTGTTTGAACTGCATCCGGGTTGATGATTTCTACCGGATCTTCAAGTGTGGCAATGCGACCGGCATGCGACCCCAGGCTGTTTAGCATGGCATGCAGCATGGTTGTTTTTCCACTGCCGGTGGCGCCCGCAACCAGAGTTAATCCGTTCTCGTGGGTAAGCAAGTGTTGAATGTGAGCTAAGGCGGGGTTGCTTAAACCCAGTGCATTGAGGGTCATGCGGCTTTGCGTATTCAATAGCCGGACCACCATGTTTTCGCCGTGAAGGCTGGGGTGTGTGGCCAGCCGAAGGTCAATGTTGTTGCGGGTTAATCGTGCGTCTTGTGGGCGCCGCGTTTCCGCGATGTTCATTTTACTTTCGGCTTTGAAAGCTTGTATGAGCGATCGGCCGGTGTCGTTGGGAATCTCCTGAATTGGCCCCAATGCACCATTGACGCGCAAACGCACCGTGAAATTCTCTGGGGCAGGCGTGATGTGAATGTCGGATGCATTCTGGGCGGCAGCGTAGGCGATCGCGCTGTCGATATTCTTGAACGCAGGGAGCTGCACCGTGTGTGTCATTGAATTTTTGCCTGAATCAAAGAGCGCACGGTGAGCAAGGGCAGAGAACATTGCTTGTATTCACATTGGGCTTCGGCTTGCGCCAAATGCGCAAGTGCATCTGTAAAAAGCCCTTGCTTGCTCTGATGAAGAGCCATGTTGTAAAAGGGCTCTGGGGTATTGGGGTAGCGCTTCATTAGCAGGGCAAGCAAGGCATTCAGTGCTTTGGTCTGATTGGCTTGGTACAGGGTAAGGCCATCGGCCAGCGCTTTGTTAAGCTCTCCGAGCTCCTGGCCTGGCTCAAGTTGGCTTGCCGTGGCGCTTTCCAGTACGGTGGCCTTCAGCAATATCACCAGTTCAATGTGGCTTTCTCCCCGGGTTTGGCTTTGGGTGATCAGGTCAATTGATTCCGGTGTGCCGGGAATGCCACGATCCAGGCGCTTGTTTTCTTTTTGCCGCAGGCCGCCAAGCAAAGCCATTTCGCCACTTTTCAAGCGCAATATGGACTCGAGTTCACGGGTTTGCACCTCGGGTACCTTGCTGACAATATTGAGTTGTTGCAGGGCCGGGTTCGGGTCTTGAACAAAACCCACAATGCGGCTGAGTGTGGGCCGAACCCGCAGTTGAATTGCATTGTTGTCCGCTATTTGCGGTGTGACTGTCATTAAAAAGCCAACCGGAACTGTTTGAACCTGGGTCGTGAACGTTGAAAAGGCGGGGCTGTTTTGTGTGGGTGCGCTGGTTTGAACATCGGTGGTGAAATACACCCTGTTGTCGATCACTTTCAGCACTGCGGCCTGTTGGTTCATGGTGACCACACGTGGAGAAGAAAGCACCTCTGTGCGACCAAACTCCTCGAGCAGTCGCAAGGCGATATTGGTGTCAGCGCCGCTGGTGTTTCGCAATGCTGTGAATGTGAAAGCCGGGTTGGTCAGATTCAATCCTTGCACTGCCAAACCTGCAGTGACGCCATTTTGACGAAGCACGTTCCAGTCGATTCCGCGTTCATAGCGATCGTTCAGCGATATTTCTGTAATCACGGCTTCGATCACGATTTGCCGATCCACTCTGCGCTGAATTTGTTCCAGCCACTGCACAACCCGGCGATGGTGACTGGGTTTTGCAATCACAGAGACCGTTCCGGACTCGGGGTTTGCAATGACACGTCCCGACCGGGTTTCCTTGCGTGTGGTGGTGATGTCTCGTTTTTCCGTGGACACGGCAGTGGCGCTTTTCAGGTTGGGCGATTGTCTGCGGGGTGAGCTGTTTCTCGTGCTCGCATAAGTCCGGTCTTCTTCTTCATCGATTACCCGCTCACGCCTGGATAGCTCAATTGGTTTTGGTTGAACCTGAATGATCTGTTCGATTTGAGAGGAGATGTCTTGCCACAAGTCGTGTTGCTGCGAATTGTTCAGAACCAGCTCCGAGCGATTTCCGGTTTCCCGACGATCAGTTAACTCGCGCGGGCCACCTGCAATCGCCGAGCTCAGACTTGAGGAGTCATTCATTTGCCTGGCAATGGACAGGTAATCGAGGGTGTAAACCCGAAGCTGGTCAACTTCGCACCGCATTGAGAGCAGCTTTCCTTCAAACAACACATTGGCTCCGGCCTGAAACTCCAGGCTTTCAATGACCTGTTGAAGGGGCATGTCCCTTCCCACCAGGCTGACTGGAGTGTCGCCGCATCCATCCATTTCATAGCCAAGTTGCAGTTCGCGCGAGATCAATTCGAGCACTTGGCTGGCGGCAATGTTTTCAAGCCGGAATGTGAATGTTTCTTGATGTCTTTGCCAGGCGTTGCTGCGGTGGTGGATTTTATCGGCCCAAAAAACAGCATTCAGCTCTAGCGCGTGCCCGGCTTCGACTGTTGCGGTTGGTGAGTTGCTTGGGGGTGGGGTGGTCGCGCAAGCGTACAGGGCGGCGGTCAGGCCGGTTAAAAACACACGTGATAAGCGCACAGGTCGGCTTTTGGGGGTTTAGGTGCCGGGAATCATAATCGGCTGAAACCATTTCCACGCTTCGTGGTCATGCCTAGTGGGTGAGCCTGTCACCATTTGGATGGTGAGGGCATGTCCTTCGGGTTACAATAGCTTTCAAACTCGTATTCGTTTATTAAGGAGCCCCAATGGGCTTTGTTGCTCAATTAAAACACGTGGATTTCGGTTATAACGACCGCCTCATTCTTGAGGACATTTCTCTCGACATTCCGAAGGGCAAAGTGGTGTCGGTCATGGGCGGGTCAGGTTCTGGCAAAACCACGTTGTTGCGTTTAATGTGTGGCCAATACGCAGTCAACCGTGGAGACGTCCAGGTTTTGGGCCAGAACGTGGTGACCGCGAGTACCCAGCAGCTTTACGCTTTTCGAAAAAAAATTGGTGTGCTGTTCCAGTTCGGAGCCCTGTTCACCGATTTGAACGTATTCGAGAATGTGGCCTTTCCGCTGCGCGAACACACCAATTTGTCCGAAGCAGCCATTCGGGACTTGGTGCTTTTGAAGCTGCACGCTGTGGGCCTGCGCGGCGCAAGTAACTTGTTTCCGTCTGAAATTTCAGGCGGCATGAGCCGACGTGTTGCCTTGGCGCGCGCCATTGCGCTAGATCCCGAGCTTATTTTTTACGATGAGCCTTTCGCTGGCCTCGACCCTATTTCTCTTGGTATCACGGCCAACTTGATCCGCACGCTCAATGACGCACTTGGTGCAACTTCGGTCGTGGTTACGCATGACATCCACGAATCGTTTGCCATCAGTGACCATGTCATCGTGATTGCCAATGGCAAGGTGCTGGCTCAAGGTTCTCCAGCCGAAGTAGAGGCCAACCAAGATCCTTATGTTCAGCAGTTCATCAAAGGTTTGCCCGAAGGCCCAGTGAAGTTTCATTATCCTGCACGCAACTTGCAAGAGGATTTCGCATGAACCCGGTCGTTTTAGTCTCTCGTCTGGGCGCTGGCGTAATTGCCACAATTGCGGGTTTGGGCGTATTTGCCCGATTCGTGGGTACCTTGTTCATGTTGTTGCCCAAAGCGTTGCTTCGCCCACGCTTAATCATTGATCAGATTCATTTCATCGGCAATTATTCCCTGGTCATCATTGTGGTATCAGGCCTTTTCGTGGGGTTCGTATTGGGTCTGCAGGGTTACTACACCTTGAACCGGTATGGCGCCGAACAGGCGCTGGGCCTGCTGGTGGCTTTGTCGCTGGTGCGGGAGTTGGGTCCGGTGGTGTCGGCCCTGTTGTTTGCCGGGCGCGCCGGAACCTCGCTGACTGCTGAAATTGGCCTGATGAAGGCTGGGGAGCAGTTGACTGCCATGGAAATGATGGCGGTTGATCCCAAGGCACGCATTGTTACCCCTCGCTGGGTGGCCGGCTTGATTTCCTTGCCGTTGTTGGCAGGATTGTTCAGCGCTGTGGGTATTTTTGGCGGTTATGTGGTGGGTGTTTTATTGATTGGCGTAGATGCTGGCGCCTTCTGGTCTCAGATGCAGGCTGGTGTGGACGTACGCGACGACATCCTGAATGGCGTGCTTAAAAGCGTGGTTTTTGGTGTGGCCGTCAGTTCAATTGCCTTGTTCCAGGGCTATGCGTGTCAGCCCACCCCCGAAGGCGTTTCCAGGGCCACCACCCGAACCGTGGTGATTTCCTCCCTGACTATTTTGGGTCTCGATTTCGTGCTTACAGCACTCATGTTCAGTATTTAACGGATTGAAGGTATGAAAAAGAACACGGCAGTGAATTTTTGGGTGGGTCTGTTTGTACTGATTGGTGCAATCGCCTTGGTTTTTCTGGCCTTGAAGGCGGGCAATTTGAGCTCGTTCACCACGGGCGACCAATACCGGGTTACTGCAGAATTTGACAACATTGGCGGGTTGAAGTCACGTGCTCCAGTTAAAAGTGCTGGCGTTACCGTGGGTCGCGTGGCCAATATCAATCTCGATCCAGTCACCTTTCGCGCAGTGGTGGCTCTGGATTTGGAGGAAGGGTTCGAGTTTCCCAAGGACTCTTCAGCTAGAATCCTTACCTCGGGTCTGTTGGGCGAGCAATACGTGGGTATTGAAGCCGGGGGCGACCTCGAGAATTTAGCCAGCGGCGAGAAGTTTGCCCGTACGCAATCCGCTGTGGTGCTTGAAAACCTGATTAGCCAGTTTTTGTTCAGCAAAGCCACGGAAGGTGACTCTGAAAAGTGATGAAGGGGATTTGAAGTGTTAACGTCCATTCGAAAAGTAATTTTGCTGCTTGGTGTGCTTGGCTTGTCCACAGCATGTACCAGCATGCGCGCTCCTTCTGAAGCCGACCCGCTGGAGGGGTTCAACCGCTCCGTTGATGGGTTCAACCAGGTTGTTGACAAAGCCGTGGTTAAACCCGTTGCCCAAGGCTATGACCGGGTAACGCCACCAGAAATCAAGATCGTGGTCAGGAATTTTTTCTCCAATCTCGACGATGTTCGGGTTGCGGTAAACAATTTGCTGCAGGGTAAGCCCAAAGATGCGGGCAGCGACATCACGCGTTTTGCATTGAACACCACGATTGGTATTGTGGGTTTGGCTGATGTGGCCACCGAGCTTGGTTTCCAGAAGAACGATGAAGACTTTGGCCAAACTCTGGGGGTTTGGGGCGTGGGCCAGGGGCCCTATCTGATCTTGCCCTTTCTGGGCCCCAGCACTCTACGCGATGGCTCGGCAAGGTTCGTTAGTGCGTCACTCGACCCGCTTTACCACTACGACAATGTAAAGGCTCGCAATAGCTTGGTGCTGCTGAGCGCAGTAAGCGCACGCGCGCGCTTGTTGCCAGCCACTGATCTGGTTGAGCGCATTGCGCTGGATCAATATGCATTTGTGCGTGATGCCTATTTGAAACGCCGGGCCAGCCAGGTGCGAGACGGAGCACCTGATCCTGCCGATCCGGGTTATGAGGATTTTGAGGAAGAGTCACGTAGTGAAGTTCCCCAGTACTTTCCGCCCTTCAAGGCTGCCCTGGTGCAGCTTGATCAGGCCCGCACACCTTTGGATGTACAGCCCGATGCAAACCTGCCAACCGATTTGCAGCAAAGCGAACGGGCCAAGTCAGGTTTGGGTTTGTTGAACTGATTGGCGTTGGGTCGGTCAACCACCCCATAGGTATTGCGTTTTTAGATTAATGATTAACGTTTTGGAAGAATCATGAATATTGCAGTAAACAAGATGTTTCAATGGGTTGCGGCTGCTGCTTTGGGTTTTGGGCTGATTGCACAGCCTGCCTTGGCACAAGACATACCTGCCAACGAGTTTGTTGAAAAATTCAGCAATGAAGTGTTGGCTGAGATTCGTGCACGCAAGCAGGAACTTGTTTCTGATCCCAAGAAGCTGGACGCGTTGATTGATCAGAAAGTCATGCCCAATGTGAATTTCCGAAAAATGACGCAGTTGGTGGTGGGCCGCCCCTGGCGCGAGGCCACGCCCGAGCAGCGTGAACAAATTACCAAAGAGTTCCGGACGCTTTTGGTGAAAACCTACTCGGGCGCTTTGTCTCAGGTTGGCGACCAAACTTTGCAGGTTGATCGCTTGCGTGCCCGTCCTGAAGACACGGATGTGATTGTGAACAGCCGCGTGATTCAGAAAGGCGCGCCACCAGTGGACCTGGCTTACCGTGTTGAAAAGAAAGACGGTAAATGGCAGATCTACGACTTGAGCGTGTTGGGCCTGTGGCTGGTGGATTCTTACAAAGCCCAGTTTGGTCCCGTACTGGCCAATTCTGGCGTGGACGGTTTGATTCAAACCCTGAAAACCCTGAACGCGAAAGGTTGATATGAAGGTGTCGGCTGATCAAATTACCGTTCGCAACGGAGATGAAGTGATCGCCGAGATCACCAAGGCCTTTGCCAAGGGTGATCACGTTATCGACTTTTCAGCGGTCAAGCACGTTGACTCAACCGCCTTGGTCGTCATTTTGGCGGCCAAGCGAGTGCTTAAATCAGACAAAACCCTTGAACTCCAACATCCTCCTGCGCAGCTGGACAGTTTGATCGCTGCCTACGGAGTACAATCTCTCTTCTCATAAAAACCTGTAGCACCGTTCATCGGTGCGAGAAGTCATGTCGTTTGCACTAGAGCTAAGCTCGGTTTCCAAGTATTTTGGTGAATTCCGTTCCTTGAACAATGTGTCACTCACGGTTCAGGAAGGGGAGTTCTTCGCCTTGCTCGGCCCCAATGGCGCCGGTAAAACCACCCTGATCAATATTATTGCTGGCCTAAGCCGGGCCAGTAACGGCTCTGCCAGGGTGATGGGCTTTGACGTGGTGGACCAGTTTCGCGATGCCCGCCGAAGCATCGGTATTGTGCCGCAGGAACTCGTTTTTGATCCCTTCTTCTCTGTGCGGGAAACCTTGCGTTTTCAATCGGGTTACTTCGGATTAAAAAAGAACGACGACTGGATCGACGAACTGTTGCATTCGCTCAGCTTGATGGACAAAGCGGACAGCAATATGCGCACCTTGTCAGGCGGTATGAAGCGCCGGGTCATGGTGGCCCAGGCATTGGTTCACAAGCCGCCTGTGATCGTACTGGATGAGCCAACTGCGGGTGTAGACGTTGAATTGCGTCAAACCTTGTGGAAGTTTATCGCTGGCTTGAACCAGAAAGGTCACACCATTTTGTTGACCACTCATTATCTTGAAGAGGCGGAAACCCTGTGTAACCGCATCGCCATGCTGAAAAAGGGCGAGGTGCTCACCGTAGACACCACCCCCAATTTACTGAAAAAGCACGCCAATCAAACGCTAAATATGCAGCTCAATGGCGTGTTGCCGGCCGCTCTTCAAGCCAGGGTACTGAAGGCGAATGTCAGCGAAGGACGTTACACCCTGGCCTTGAACGGCCCTGCTGAAATTGAGCAAATCCTGGCCCAATGCCGCCAAGATCACCTGGATGTTTTGGAGTGCAGCATTGAAAAGCCTGATCTGGAAGAGGTGTTTGTGCAGCTGATGAGTGGGGGTTCCAAATGACCGGTTGGCAAACCCTGTTCAAAAAAGAGATTTTGCGATTCTGGAAGGTCAGCTTTCAGACCGTGCTGGCGCCTGTTGTTACTGCCTTGTTGTATCTCATGATTTTCTCGCATGTGCTCGATGGCAAGGTAGAGCCTTATCCCGGCGTTAGCTATGCGGCCTTTCTGGTGCCCGGCTTGGTGATGATGTCGGTGTTGCAAAATGCATTCGCTAATTCGTCGTCCAGCCTGATCCAATCCAAAATTACCGGCAACCTGGTGTTTGTGCTGTTGCCACCTTTGTCCCATTTCGAGTTTTTCTCAGCGTATGTGCTGGCCTCGATGGCGCGTGGCATTGCGGTTGGTCTTGGTGTTTTGCTGGTCACGGTGGCGTTTGTTGGCTTGCATGTGTACAACCCAGTCTGGATTTTGGTGCATGCCCTGGTGGGTTCAGCCTTGCTGGGCACCATGGGTGTTATTGCCGGAATATGGGCTGAGAAGTTCGATCAGCTGGCCGCTTTCCAGAATTTCATTATTATGCCGGCCACCTTTTTGTCGGGCGTGTTCTATTCGATCCACTCCCTGCCGGCCGTGTGGCAAACCGTGTCGCACTTCAATCCATTTTTCTACCTCATTGACGGTTTTCGCTACGGCTTCTTCGGGGTGAGCGATGTGAGTCCCTGGTTCAGCCTGGCAATTGGCCTGACTGCTTGGGCTGTTTTGACCGCAATTGCGATGCGGATGGTGACCTCCGGTTACAAATTGAGGGGATAATAGTGCTGTTGAATCAAAAGGATAGGAAAAATCATGTTGTTGCCTGAAACCGTTCGCGGCTATATTGCGCAGGGCTTGGAATGTGAACACCTCACCGTGTCTGGTGACGGCCAGCATTTTGAGGCGGTCATCGTGGCCAGTGCGTTTGAAGGGTTGCGCTCAATTCAGCGTCATCAAAAAGTGTATGCAGTACTGGGTGACAGAATGCGTGCCGAGATTCACGCGCTGTCGATGAAAACATTGACGCCCGGTGAATGGGCTCAACAACAAGCGTAAAAGGACTGCCCTTCAATGGATTCATTTTTGGTTCGTGGCGGTAAGCCGCTTCACGGAGAAGTGTCAATTTCTGGTGCGAAAAATGCGGCCCTGCCCATTCTGTGTGCCAGTTTGTTGACCGCCGAGCCGGTCACCATCACCAACGTGCCACGTCTGCGCGACATCAACACGTGTTTGCGCTTGCTGGGTTCAATGGGGGTGCAGTGCTTCTGGCATGGCGAAAACCAATTGGCTTTGCGTGCCGAAGAAATTTCTGAGCCCGTCGCCAGTTACGACCTGGTGAAAACCATGCGTGCCAGCATTCTGGTCCTTGGTCCCCTTGTGGCGCGTTTTGGCGAGGCCAGCGTGAGTTTGCCCGGTGGTTGCGCAATCGGGCAGCGCCCGGTTGACCAGCACATCAAGGGGCTGCAGGCCATGGGTGCTGAGATCACCATCGAGAAGGGCTACATTCATGCCAAGGCCAAGCGTTTGAAGGGCGCCCGCATTGTGACCGATATGGTCACAGTAACCGGTACTGAAAACCTGATGATGGCGGCTGCGCTGGCGGAAGGGACCACGATTATTGAAAACGCGGCCCGTGAGCCCGAAGTGGTGGACCTGGCCAACATGCTCGTGAAAATGGGCGCGAAAATTGAAGGCATAGGCACCGACACGATTACTGTACATGGCGTAGAAACGCTGCATGGTTGCGAGTATCAGGTGATGCCCGATCGCATCGAAGCCGGCACATTCTTGTGCGCGGTGGCCGCGTGTGGTGGCAACATTACCCTGAACAACACCGATGCAGACAGCATGGACGCGACCATTGAAAAGCTGCGCACAGCGGGTGTAAGCATTGAAGTCGATGGCACAAAAATTCACGCCAGCATGAGCACACGCCCCAAGGCTGTGGGTGCGCGCACAGCGCCATTCCCCGGCTTTGCCACTGACATGCAGGCACAGCTCATGGCGGTGAATTGTCTGGCCGATGGCACAGCAGTGGTGAATGAAACCATTTTCGAAAACCGTTTCATGCATGTTCAGGAAATGGTGCGTTTGGGCGCGAACATTGAAATTGAAGGCCACACAGCGATTATCAAAGGCGTTGAGCGCTTGGAGGGTGCTACGGTGATGGCCACCGACCTGCGCGCTTCTGCCGGCTTGGTGATTGCCGGTTTGGCTGCCAGTGATGAAACGCGGATTGACCGCATTTATCACCTGGACCGCGGGTATGACAAAATGGAAGAGAAATTGCGCAAATTGGGCGCGGACGTCACGAGAGTAGCGGAATGATCACACTGGCCCTGTCCAAGGGACGTATTTTTGAAGAAACACTGCCCCTGCTCGAGAAAGCAGGTGTTGTGCCGTCTGAAGACCCTGAAAAATCGCGCAAGCTGATTATCGGCACCAACCGTGCCGACGTTCAAATCATCATTGTGCGCGCAACCGATGTGCCCACTTATGTGCAGCATGGCGCTGCTGACCTGGGGGTAGCCGGAAAAGATGTTCTTATTGAGCATTCTGGCGCAGGCTTGTACCAGCCGCTGGATTTGAATATTGCCAAATGCCGCCTGTGTGTGGCTGCGCCCGAGGGCTTCGACTACGCCAGCGCCGTGAAGCAGGGCGCACGTTTGCGCATTGCCACCAAATATGTGAACAGCGCCCGTGAACATTTTGCCAATCGTGGTGTGCATGTTGACTTGATCAAGCTGTACGGTTCCATGGAACTGGCACCGCTGGTGGGCCTGGCCGACGCCATTGTGGATTTGGTCAGCACGGGCTCAACCCTGCGCGCCAACAAGCTGGTTGAGGTTGAAGAAATTTGCGAAATTTCCTCCCGATTGGTAGTGAACCAAGCGGCATTGAAAATGAAGTACGAGGCTTTGCAGCCAATTCTGGATGTGTTTACCCAAGCAGCAGCGTGAATTTTTAAAGGTAGTAAAAAATGTCTTCCCAAATTCGTCGATTGTCTACAAAAGAAGCCAACTTTGCCGAGCAGTTCCGTGCATTGCTCGCCTATGAAGAACAACGCGATCCCCATGTGGAAGGCGCAGTGGCCGATATTATTCATGCCGTGCGCAAGCGCGGCGATGAAGCCTTGCTGGAACTCACCGAGAAATTTGACCGTGTGAAGGTCGGCAGCGCTGCTGAACTGGAAATTGGGCAAGACGAGTTGAAGCAGGCTTTTGACACACTCGATTCTGCCCAGCGCGAGGCCCTGAAAGTGGCCGCACAGCGCGTGCGCGCATTTCACGAGCGTCAGGTTGCAGAAAGCTGGGAATTCACCGAGGCCGATGGCACTCGCTTGGGCCAGCGTGTAACGCCCCTGGATCGCGCGGGCCTGTATGTGCCCGGTGGCAAGGCCGCTTACCCGTCTTCCGTGCTCATGAACGCCGTGCCCGCGAAAGTGGCGGGCGTAAAAGAAGTGATCATGGTGGTGCCCACACCCAGTGGTGTGAGAAATCAAATGGTGTTGGCTGCTGCTCACCTGGCGGGTGTAGACCGTGTGTTCACCATTGGTGGCGCACAGGCTGTGGCTGCGCTCGCCTATGGCACACAGACCGTGCCGCGCGTGGATAAAATTGTGGGCCCTGGCAACGCGTATGTGGCCGAGGCCAAGCGCCGTGTGTTTGGCGCGGTCGGCATCGACATGATTGCAGGGCCTTCTGAAATATTGGTGATTTGCGATGGCAGCACGAATGCCGACTGGATCGCCATGGACTTGTTCAGCCAGGCTGAGCACGATGAAATGGCGCAGTCCATTTTGTTGAGTCCCAGCAAGGAATTCCTCGACAACGTGCAGGCCAGTATCAAGCGCCTGATGGACACCATGCCACGCGCCACCGTTATTGCTACATCGCTTAAAAACCGCGGTGCACTCATTCAAGTGCGCGACATGGATGAAGCCTGTGAGTTGAGCAATCAAATTGCCCCAGAACACCTGGAGTTGAGCGTGCAAGACCCCGACGCGTGGGTGGGTAAGTTGCGGCACGCCGGTGCCATTTTCATGGGCCCCTACAGCAGTGAATCGCTGGGCGATTACTGTGCAGGCCCCAACCACGTGTTGCCCACAGCAGGCACCGCCCGTTTCAGCTCGCCCTTGGGTGTTTACGATTTCCAGAAGCGCAGCAGTATTATTTTTGCCAGCCGTGAAGGTGCAAGCACCTTGGGTGAAGTGGCCGCTGAATTGGCCTATGGCGAAGGCTTGCCTGCACACGCACGTTCCGCAGAGTACCGTGTTGGCCCCAAGTTCCGAAAGGCGGATTGAGCGCACCATGAGTCTTCTTCAAAAAACGATTCGTGCCGACGTGCAGGCCACCCAAGCCTATGTGGTGGCGCCCTCGGCTGGCATGTTGAAACTTGATGCCATGGAAAATCCGCAGGGCATGCCTGCCGCTTTGCTGGATGAACTTGCACAGCAGTTGAAAACTGCTGAACTGAACCGCTACCCAGCACCCAAAGCTTTGGATCTTGAGGCCGCTTTGCGCGCTTGCACGGCCATTCCCAAGGCGGCCCACGTGTTGTTTGGCAATGGTTCGGATGAATTGATTGACCTGATCATTCGGGCTTGCTGCATGCCCGGCGACGCAGTTTTGTCGCCCGTGCCCACCTTTGTGATGTATGCCGTGTACAGCCAGTGGAGCCATGCCCGCTTTGTGGGCGTAGACCTGAATGCTGATTTCAGCCTCAACATGCCCGCCATGTTGAAAGCCATTGCCACCAACCAGCCCAAAGTGGTGTTTTTGGCTTACCCGAATAACCCCACGGGCGTGGCGCTGCGCGAAGCCGAAATTGTGCAAATTATCGAAGCAACGCCTGGCTTGGTGGTGGTCGATGAGGCGTACGAAGCGTTTGCAGATGCCTCGTTCATGGCGAGAGTCCTCGAGTTTCCAAATGTATTGGTGCTGCGCACTTTCTCCAAGCTGGGGCTCGCCGGTGCCCGTTTGGGCTACGCCGTGGCCAGCCCTGCCTGGGTTGAGCAAATCGACAAAGTGCGCCCGCCCTACAATGTCAACGTGCTCACGCGCATTGCGGTGCAGTTTGCACTAGAGCACTTTGATGCCTTCGCGGCACAGGCCGCCATGCTTTGCGAACAGCGCAATGTGTTGGCCGAGGCACTGAGAAATCTGAAAACAAGCAGCGGCGACGTTGAAGTGTTTGATTCTTACGCCAATTTTGTACTTTTCCGCGTCCCGAATGCGCTTGAAGTCTTTGATGCCCTGAAAAACAAGGGTATCTTGGTGAAATATGTGGGCAAGGCCCACCCCTTGCTCCAAAACTGCTTGCGCGTGACCGTGAGCACAGAACAAGAGAATCAGCAGTTTTTGGTGGCTGTGCAAGAATCCATCGACGAAGTGGCCGCGAAGGCCGCATAACTTTTAGACAATCATGAGAACCGCAGAAGTTACCCGCAATACCCTGGAAACCCAGATCACCGTCAAAATCAATCTGGATGGGACAGGTGAACGCCACCTCGACACCGGTGTGCCGTTTTTGGACCACATGCTGGAACAAATTTCGCGCCACGGCCTGTTCGACTTGCATATTGTGGCCAAGGGTGACTTGCACATTGATGCACACCACACCGTGGAAGACACTGGCATTACCTTGGGCATGGCATTCACCAAAGCTTTGGGTGACAAAAAAGGAATCGTTCGTTACGGCCATAGCTATGTGCCGTTGGACGAAGCCCTGTCACGTGTGGTGATCGATCTTTCTGGTCGCCCTGGTTTGCATCAGGACATTCCGTTCACGCGTGCCAGCATTGGTGCATTTGATGTGGATCTTGTGTTTGAATTCTTCCAGGGCTTTGTGAACCATGCCCTGTGTACCTTGCACATCGACAACCTGAAGGGTGTGAATTCACACCACCAGTGCGAAACCGTGTTCAAGGCCTTTGGTCGTGCCTTGCGCATGGCGGTGGCCATTGATGAACGTCAGCAGGGTGCCATTCCGAGTACCAAAGGTGCTTTGTGAGTCTAGTTGCCGTTGTTGATTACGGCATGGGTAACTTGCGTTCGGTGGCCCAAGCCTTGCAGCATGTAAAGCTCGACAATCAGGAAATTCAGATCACCGACGATCCCGCCGTAATCGACCGGGCCAGTCGTGTTGTATTGCCAGGTCAGGGTGCCATGCCCGATTGCATGAAAGCCCTGCGCGAATCAGGCTTGATGGACGCGGTGTACCGCACTGCCGAATCAAAACCTTTGTTTGGCGTGTGTGTTGGCGAGCAAATGATGATGGAGCGCAGTGCCGAAGGGCCTGCAGATTGTCTTTCCCTGTTTTCTGGTGATGTGGTGAAGTTTGATCCCAGGCTAACGGTGGAGTGCGGATTGAAAGTGCCACACATGGGCTGGAACCAAGTGAATCAGCGCGTGAAGCATCCCATGTGGGCAGGCATTGAGAATGGTGCCTGGTTCTATTTTGTACACAGCTATCACGTCAACCCCTTGAATCCGGAACACGTTGCAGGTGAAACTGACTACGGTGTTCGCTTTACCTGCGCCATTGCACGGGATAACATCTTTGCAACACAGTTTCATCCTGAAAAAAGTGCGGAGGACGGCCTAAGGTTGTATTCCAACTTTTTGAGATGGAACCCCTGATTTTTTATCGATCATTTTTTTCACCCACTTGAATAGTTAACAACACAGTCTCATGTTACTCATTCCAGCAATCGACCTGAAAGACGGTCAGTGTGTTCGCCTGAAGCAAGGCAATATGGACGATGCCACCATTTTCTCGGCAGACCCGGTCGAAATGGCCATGAAATGGGTACAAAGCGGCGCACGCCGCCTGCACCTGGTCGACCTGAATGGCGCGATCGCGGGCAAGCCCGTGAATGAGGGCGTCATCATCGACATTCTTGACGCGGTGGGTGGGGCAATCCCCGTTCAGCTTGGCGGTGGTATTCGAGACCTCGACACCATTGAGCGTTACCTCGATGACGGTTTGAGCTATGTGATTATTGGCACAGCCGCGGTGAAGAACCCTGGCTTCCTGCACGATGCTTGCGGTGCTTTCCCCGGACAAATTATTGTGGGTCTGGACGCCAAAGACGGCAAGGTAGCCACCGATGGCTGGAGCAAAATTTCCGGACACGACGTGGTTGATCTGGCCAAGAAATACGAAGGCTACGGCGTAGAGGCCATTATTTACACTGACATTGGCCGCGACGGCATGCTCGGTGGCGTGAATATTGAAGCAACCGTGCGCTTGGCCAATGCATTGACCATTCCGGTAATTGCCAGCGGCGGCATTACCAATCTGGACGATGTGAAACTGCTGTGCGGCGTTGAGCACGAAGGTGTAATGGGTGCCATCTGTGGTCGCTCGATTTACGAAGGCACGCTGGATTTCGCAAAAGGCCAGGCTTTGGCCGATGAATTGAACGGAAAGTCCTACTAATGCTTGCAAGCCGTATCATTCCCTGCCTCGATGTAACTGCGGGCCGGGTGGTCAAGGGTGTCAATTTTGTTGAGTTGCGAGACGCGGGGGACCCCGTTGAAATCGCACGCCGATACGATGATCAGGGTGCCGATGAGCTGACTTTTCTGGACATCACGGCATCATCGGATGACCGTGACCTGATTTTGCACGTCATCGAATCTGTGGCCAGTCAAGTGTTCATTCCTTTGACGGTGGGCGGCGGTGTGCGCAAGGTCGAGGACGTGCGCAGGCTATTGAACGCAGGTGCCGACAAAATCAGCATCAATACCTCTGCGGTCACCAACCCCGAGTTGGTGGCTGAGGCTGCGACCAAGTACGGTTCGCAATGCATTGTGGTGGCCATTGATGCCAAAGCAAAAAGCAATGGCGAGCCCGGCTGGGAGGTGTATACCCATGGTGGTCGCAAACCCACCGGCCTGGATGCCGTTGAGTGGGCGCGCAAAATGCAGGCGCTGGGCGCCGGGGAACTGCTGTTGACCAGCATGGACCGCGACGGCACCAAAATCGGATTTAACCTTGAGTTGACTCGTGCGGTGTCGGATGCGGTCACCATTCCGGTGATTGCCAGTGGCGGTGTGGGCAACCTGGATCACCTTGTCGACGGTGTGATCAAAGGCAAGGCCAGTGCAGTGTTGGCCGCCAGCATTTTTCACTATGGTGAATACACGGTACAGCAGGCCAAAGCCCACATGGCCAAGGCCGGCATTACAGTTCGGCTGTAAAGGGGCCATGCCATGAGTAAAGATGTAGTGATCACCGAGAACTGGCTGGACAGTGTCGGTTTTGATGACAAGGGTTTGGTCAATGTGGTGGCGCAAGACCATGCGTCCAAGCGCGTACTGATGGTGGCCTGGATGAACCGCGAGGCCTTGGAAATTACTGTCAACACGGGTTTTGCAACGTATTTTTCACGTTCGCGCGGTAAGCTCTGGCACAAAGGTGAAGAATCGGGCAACCAGCAAAGGGTCAAGGAAATTCGCCTGGATTGTGATGGCGACGTACTGGTGCTGATGGTTGAGCAAGTGGGTGGCATCGCGTGTCACACAGGTCGTGAAAGCTGCTTTTATTACGCGCTGGAAGGTGCTCAAGGTGAAAGGCCCAAGTGGGTTGCCAAAGACCCTGTGTTGAAAAGCCCTTCCGACATGTACGGCAAAAAATAAGGAATGAACAGGCATGGCTGACCTTGAAAAAGCGTCTGGAGATTTGCTCGAACGTCTAACGCGGGTGTTGGAAGAGCGTAAGCAAGGCAACCCCGAGCAGTCGTATGTGGCGAAGTTGCACCACAAAGGGCAAGATGCAATTCTGAAAAAGATTGGCGAGGAGTCCTGTGAGCTGGTCATGGCTTCTAAAGACCAGAACCCCGACAAAGTGATCGCCGAAACGGCTGACTTGTGGTTTCACAGCATGGTATTGCTGGGCTGGCACGGGCTTCAGGCCTCGGATGTGCTGGCTGAACTTGATCGTCGCATGGGGTTGTCGGGTTTGGTCGAAAAGGCCAATCGACCCAAGTAAAAACACGCAAAAGGGACAAGACATGTCAGATTGTATTTTCTGCAAAATCATCGCTGGGGAAATCCCTAGCAGAAAAGTATATGAAGACGAGGATATCCTCGCGTTTCACGACATCAAACCTGCTGCGCCTGTGCACTTTTTAATTATTCCTAAAAAGCACATTCCCACGCTGACTGATGCCTCTGAGGAGGATATTCCTGTCATGGGAAAAATCATGACAATCGCTGGAAAACTGGCAAAGCAAGAAGGGTGTAACGATGGTTTCCGAACCATTGTCAACACGGGAAGGGTAGGTTGCCAAGAGGTGTATCATGTTCATGTACACATTCTTGGTTCAGATAAGCCATTGGGCGTCATGCTTGGCATGCCAGCCTTGTAACTGATCAAGATTCAGACACAAATCAGGAGTAGATTATGGGTTCATTTAGCATTTGGCACTGGGTAATCGTGCTGGTTATCGTGATGTTGGTGTTCGGCACCAAGAAGCTGCGCAATATCGGCTCGGACTTGGGCGGAGCGGTCAAGGGTTTCAAAGACGGCATGAAAGAAGCCGGTACGGAAGGCGAGCAAAATGCAGCCAAGCTGGCCGATGGCAATGCCAAGAAGTCCGATACGATCGACGTAGAAGCGAAAGAGAAATCTTCCAGCTAATTTCCCTTTTTTGCGGCGTGCAGCATGTTCGACATTGCGTTCTCGGAAATGCTTATCATCGCAGTGATCGCGCTGCTGGTGATAGGTCCTGAAAAATTACCCAAAGTGGCCAAAACCGTTGGCCACTTGTTGGGCAAAGCCCAGCGTTACGTCAGTGACGTCAAGTCTGAAATCAATCGGGAAATGGAAATTGATGAGTTGCGCAAGTTGCAGGCAGAAATGCAAACTGCTGCGCGCAAAGTAGAAGGCGATGTTCAAACCACGCTTCGGGATACTGAATCTGATTTGAACAAATCGGTGAAGTCCATTGAAGATGACATCGCCGAACTGGAAAGCAGCAAACTGGCTGCTGAGACCACCAAGTCATCCACAACACAGTCACCTGCCAAGGCGGCAGATCCAGCGCCAGAGCATGCCGTGGGACCCGCTCCCAAGGTCGAGGCCAAATAACAAGGTGCATGGGTAATGAGTCAGCAAGAAAATTTTGTCAGTCACCTTGTAGAGCTGCGCGACCGTTTGTTGCGCGCTGTAATCGGGTTTTTGATTGTGTTTGTGGCCTTGATGGCCTACCCAGGCGCGGCCTACATTTTTGATTTATTGGCCTTGCCGATTCAAAGTGCATTGCCCGAAGGTACCAAGATGATCGCCACTGGCGTGATCACCCCATTCATGGTGCCGGTTAAGTTGACCGCCATGGTGGCGTTTGTCATTTCTCTGCCTATATTGCTTTACCAGGCTTGGTCTTTTATTGCGCCGGGTTTGTACGTGCACGAGAAAAAAATGGCCTTGCCCATTATTTTCTCCAGCACCGTGCTTTTTTTGCTGGGCATCGCGTTTTGTCACTTCATCGTGTTTGGCAAGGTATTCGCCTTCATTAACGACTTTGCGCCTCAAAGCATCACGCCCGCGCCAGATATCGAGGCCTACATGAGCTTTGTACTGACCATGTTCATGGCCTTCGGCATGACGTTTGAAGTGCCGATTGTGGTGGTTGTATTGGTGTATCTGGGCGTGGTTACCGTTGAGAAACTGGCGGAAGTGCGCGGATATGTCATTGTGGCTGCATTTGTAATTGCTGCCATTGTGACCCCGCCCGACGTGATGTCCCAGTTGTTTCTGGCAATTCCCATTTGCATACTGTACGAAGTGGGCATTTTGTTTGCCAAGGTGATTGGCAAACAGCGTCAGCAAATTATGGAATAAACCGGGTACGAACAGCCCGGTTTTTTTACCGTCGTTTCAGGAAGTCACCGGGCTTGGGTCGAACACCAATCTCAATTGTGATGCTTTCTTTCTTGCCATCCCGCAATAGCTCTACCGATTTTTTCTCACCGGGCGCATAGGCCGCAATCTGATTCAGCATCTGCGTGGTGTCAGCAATCTTTTTGTCGTCCAGTTTCAACAGAATATCGCCCACCTTCAGGCCCGCTTTGTCTGCAGGGCCGTCTTTCACAATGCCGGCAATAATGACACCGTCTTTTTGAGGCAGGTCGAACGCTGAGGCCAGTTCTTCAGTGATGTTTTGCTGTTCTACGCCAATGTAGCCGCGAGTTACTGTGCCTGTGCGCACGATCTGGTTCAGCACACCCTGCACGGTTTTTGCAGGAATGGCAAAGCCGATACCCAAAGAGCCGCCAGAGCGACTGTAAATGGCCGTGTTGATGCCCAAGAGGTTGCCCGCAGTGTCCACCAGCGCGCCGCCCGAGTTACCCGGGTTGATTGCCGCATCGGTTTGGATGAAGTTCTCAAAGGTGTTGATGCCCACGTGGTTGCGACCCAAGGCACTCACAATTCCCATGGTCACGGTTTGGCCCACACCGAAAGGGTTGCCCATGGCCAGCACAACATCGCCCACCCTGACTGCCTCTTCGGCCGCAAATTTCAGGCTGGGCAGGTTGTCGAGTTTGATTCGAAGTACTGCCAGATCGGTTTCCGGGTCGGTTCCTACCAGCTCGGCTTTGGTGGTTCGGCCGTCGTTCAGGCTGACTTCGATTTCATCGGCCGCCTCAACCACGTGCTGGTTGGTCACAATCAGCCCTTCGCTGTTGACGATCACACCCGAACCCAGGCTGGAAGCCTGCTGTTCTTCTTCAAACTGTTCTTCAAGTTCATCCCCGAAAAACTTCCGGATTTCCGGGTCTTCGAAAAAAGGGTGTTTGGGCATGTTGTTGGCCCGTTTGCTGGTGAAAATGTTCACCACCGCGGGCATGGCTTTGTCCACGGCTTCCCGATAGCCGACAACGCCTTGTGGTTGGGCGGTTTGGTAAGCCGGCTTTTGAAGCCAGTTGGGCGTCCATTCAGGGCGCAGCACTTCGGTGATGAAATACAATGCAAGAAGTACGGTTAAGGCCTGAGCGAAGGTCAGCCAGAGTTTTTTCAACATATCAAGAATGCAGGGGTGCGCCGTTGGCTTCAGTGGATCGGAATGTGCTGGAACATGACTTGCGGGAATTGCTGGATCAGGCTCGCATGTCAGATTATTGCCCAAATGGTCTCCAGTTGGAAGGCAGGCCCCAGATTCAACGGGTTCTGACGGGGGTTACAGCCTCGAAAGCGCTTATTGAGCTGGCCGTTGAGTTAAATGCTGACGCCGTTTTGGTACACCATGGCCTGATGTGGAAAGGCGATCCGCAAGTGATCACGGGCTTTCGCAAAAAGCGCCTGCAGTTGGCTCTGGCCCATGGTCTGAATGTATTTGCTTACCATTTGCCGCTGGATAAGCACCCGGAGTTGGGTAACAACGCCCAACTCGGGAAAATGCTCGGTTGGCCCAGTACACGTGTGGTGGGTGACAAAGGACTGATTCACATGGGTGATCTACCTTCGCCCCAGCCTTTGAAAGAATTGGTGGGTCGGGTGTGCAGCGTGCTGGGGCATCATGTTCAAGTTGAGGGAAACGACGATCCGGAACGGTTGGTCAGTACGGTGGCTTGGTGTACGGGCGGCGCGCCGGGTTATGTCGAGGAGGCTGCATTGCAGGGGGCAGACCTGTACCTGACCGGGGAGCTGTCGGAACCGGCTGTTCATGTGGCACGTGAATGCAATGTCAGCTTGTTGGGGGCAGGCCACCATGCAACGGAACGATGTGGCGTGAAGGCCTTGGGCGAATGGATTGCACAGCGCTACGGTATTGAAGTGATTTTCCGGGATTTGTTTGTTGCTGTTTAGATGTTTTCTAATGTATGGCAGCAAATGTATCTGTACATTCAGCATTTGATGGAAATTCTCCCCAAAACTGTTCCTTGTTTTCAGCTTGCTGGGGTACAATCTCCGGTTGCATGGATCACTGGATTTTACTTTCGGGGTTATTTTGATGAGCAATAATCAACCTGTAGACAAAGAACGTCGCGTATGGATGATCGCTTGCGGCGCAGCGGGTGGTGTAGCGGCTGCGGCAACTGGTGGCGCGTTTCTGACTTCAATGGCACCCTCCGAGCGCGCGAAAGCAGCCGGTGCGCCCGTTGAGCTTGATATTTCTGGCATGCAGCCAGGCGACATGAAAACTGTCGAATGGCGCGGAAAGCCAGTTTGGGTGGTTCGCCGTGATCCTGAAATGCTCGAGGCTTTGCCCGAGCTGAATGATCAATTGGCCGATCCCAATTCCGAGCGCAGCCCTGATCAATTGACTCCAGAGTATGCACGCAACGTTCATCGCTCAATCAAGCCCGAATATTTGGTGGCGGTGGGTATTTGCTCACATTTGGGCTGCTCGCCCTCTGCCCGTTTTGAGCCAGGTCCCCAGCCGAGCTTGCCTGATGACTGGCAAGGCGGCTTCTTCTGTCCTTGTCACGGTTCAACCTTCGACCTGGCCGGCCGCGTATATGCTGGCAAGCCAGCACCGGACAATCTGGAAGTGCCACCCCACAAATATTTGTCAGACACCAGGTTGTTGATCGGTGTAGACGAGAACAACGCCTGACATCTGAGAGCGAGGAGTAGTAATTATGGCGGCAGACAAAAAAGTCGAAACGACAGGCGTGTTGGGCTGGATTGACCAGCGCTTTCCCCTGACATCGACCTACAAAGCGCATTTGTCCGAGTACTATGCGCCCAAAAACTTCAACTTCTGGTACTTCTTTGGCTCACTGGCCTTGTTGGTACTGGTCATTCAAATCGTGACTGGTATTTTCCTGGTCATGCACTACAAACCCGATGCGGCCAAGGCTTTCCAGTCTGTGGAATACATCATGCGTGATGTGCCTTGGGGCTGGCTGGTGCGTTACATGCACTCCACAGGCGCTTCCATGTTCTTCGTGGTGGTTTATCTGCACATGATGCGTGGCCTGTTGTATGGCTCTTATCGCAAGCCCCGTGAGCTGATCTGGATCTTCGGTGTTGCAATTTTCCTGTGCCTGATGGCTGAAGCATTCTTTGGCTACCTGTTGCCATGGGGTCAAATGAGCTACTGGGGTGCGCAGGTAATCGTAAACCTGTTCTCGGCAATTCCTGTTATTGGCCCCGATTTGGCCATCTGGATTCGCGGTGATTATGTGGTTTCCGATGCAACCTTGAACCGCTTCTTCTCTTTCCACGTCATCGCCATTCCGTTGGTATTGCTCGGCTTGGTGGCAGCTCACCTGGTGGCTTTGCACGAAGTGGGTTCAAACAACCCCGATGGAGTTGAAATCAAGGAAAAGAAGGGCGCTGATGGCAAGCCTTTGGACGGTATTCCATTCCACCCCTACTACACAGTGCACGACATTCTTGGTGTGGGCGTATTCCTGATGGTGTTCTCCGCCATTGTGTTCTTCGCTCCCGAGATGGGTGGTTACTTCCTGGAATACAACAACTTCATTCCGGCTGACCCACTGAAGACGCCTGCTCACATTGCACCGGTGTGGTATTTCACACCGTTCTACTCCATTCTTCGCGCCATCACATTCCCGTTCCTGGGGCTGGATGCGAAATTCTGGGGTGTAGTGGCCATGGGTGGTGCGGTTGTGATCCTGTTCTTCCTGCCTTGGCTGGACAAGAGCAAGGTGAAGTCAATCCGTTATCGCCCAGCGCTGCACAAGTGGATTTATGCGGTGTTTGTGATCAACTTCATTGTGTTGGGTTACCTGGGTGTGAAGCCGCCATCAGACATTGGTCAAATCGTTTCCCAGATCGGTACCCTGTATTACTTCCTGTTCTTCCTGGCCATGCCATGGTGGTCCAAGCTTGGAACATTCAAGCCTGTGCCCGACCGTGTTGTGTTTCAACCGCACTAAGTCATGCGCACTGAGCTGACTGGACGACGAACTGGACAAGATAGGGATTAAATAATGAAAAAACTACTGGCTTTGTTGGCGCTTGTTCCTTCACTGGTTTTCAGTGCGGGCAGTAACTATCCTCTGGATAAAGCGCCTGATCTGACGAATGACATGGCAGCGCTTCAGCGCGGTGCCAAGTTGTTCTCTAATTATTGTTTGAATTGTCACTCTGCTGAAAGCATGCGTTACAACCGCTTGCGCGACATCGGTTTGACAAACGAGCAGATCAAGGAAAACCTGATGTTTGCCACCGAGAATGTGGGCGACACCATGACCATTGCAATGGATGCCAAAGATGCCAAGAAGTGGTTTGGTGCGGCTCCTCCCGATCTGTCATTGATCGCGCGTTCACGCGCATCTTCAAACGGCCCCGGTGCTGATTACATCTACACCTATTTGCGCACCTATTACCGCGACCCATCCAAGCCAACAGGCTGGAACAATATGGCCTTCCCGAATGTGGGTATGCCTCATGTGCTGTGGGAATTGCAGGGCGAGCGAATCGCCAAGTACGAAGAGGTGGCTGATCCGCATGATGCAGAAAAGAAAATCCAGCGGTTCGTTGGATTCGAGCAGACAAAACCTGGCACCATGAATCAGGTTGAATATGATCAGGCCATGGCCGACCTCACCAGTTTTCTGGTGTTTATGGCCGAGCCTGTGCGCGAAGATCGCTTCAAGTTGGGCGTAATTGTGCTGTTGTTCTTTGGCGTGTTTACCATTTTTGCATGGCGCTTGAACGCCGCATACTGGAAAGACATCAAGTAAGCTATTTGGCTTAATCGTGTACAGGCTGGGGCGTTTGCTCGCCCCGGCCATTTTTTGTTTTGGGATGACAACATTATGATGGTTCTTTACTCTGGAACGACTTGCCCGTTTTCTCAACGTTGCCGGTTCGTTTTGCATGAAAAAGGCATGGATTTCGAGATCAAGGACATTGACTTGTTCAATCGGCCTGATGACATCAGTGTGATGAATCCTTACAGCCAGGTGCCAATTTTGGTAGAACGTGATTTGATTCTGTATGAATCAAACATCATCAATGAATACATTGATGAACGTTTTCCGCATCCTCAGTTGATGCCTGCCGATCCAGTCATGCGTGCTCGCACCCGTCTGTTTCTGTTCAACTTTGAGCGCGAACTTTTTCAACACGTGAGTGTGTTGGAGAAAGCTGGCAATCCAAAGGCAATGGACAAAGCCAAATCGGCCATTCGCGAACAACTCACACAATTGGCGCCCGTGTTCTTGAAAAGCAAGTACATGTTGGGTGAAGAGTTTTCAATGCTGGACGTTGCTTTGGCCCCCTTGTTGTGGCGCCTGGAGCACTACGGTATTGAACTACCCAAGTCTGCCGCACCACTGATGAAGTACGCTGAGCGTATTTTTGCCAAGCCCGCATTTATTGATGCATTGACACCCTCTGAGAAGGTGATGCGTCGTTAATTGGATGCGGATTGAGTAGCAAGCCAGAAACGTCGAGGACAAAGCAGTGACTGAAGTATCTACAAAGCCTTATTTGATTCGAGCCATTCACGAATGGTGCGTCGACAATGGCTACACGCCATACCTTGCCGTTGCTGTGAACGAGAAAACCCAAGTGCCCAAAGAATTTGTGAAGGCCGGGGAGATTGTGTTGAATACTTCTCCCTTGGCGACGAACAAATTGAATTTGGGCAACGAAGCGGTTGAGTTCGAAGCACGGTTCGGCGGCGTGGTGCGCGAGATTTTTGTGCCGATTGAGCAGATCAGTGCTATTTATGCCCGTGAAAACGGCCATGGTATGGCGTTTGAAGTGCTCAAGCCATTGGCCGAGATTGAGGGTGATGGTAATGAGGCAGTTCAGTTTGTTCTTGATGAAGACGACGAGCCGGTCTCTGACGATTCGGGTGCCAAGCCAGCAGGTTTGCGCTCTGTTTCAGGTGTTTCAGAGGACTCTAAGCCATTGTCTGTAACTAAATCAGATAAATCTGATGAAAAAACACCAAAAAAACCCGGTCAGAAGAAAAAGAATCATCTGACTCGAGTAAAATAGCGCTTCTCTTAAGTGCCGCTTTAGCTCAGTTGGTAGAGCAACCGCCTTGTAAGCGGTAGGTCGTCAGTTCGAATCCGACAAGCGGCACCATTCTTCTCCCGGTATCTCGGGAAATCATCTTGGTTTGTTTTTGTTTTGAATGCGCCACATTCGGATTTCTTGTCAACTCGGTGTGGGTTACTTGTTTCGAATGTCATTGGCGACTTTTTCGCTGAACTTGAAGGGTCGCCGCTGCCCGAAAACTTGGCATTTCGGCCTGTCTGCTTGAGTCTGCACTAAGCCAAGCCCTCCAAAAGTAACGGTCGGGTCTTGTCTTTCGCGCATGGGCGCGATCGTTTGTCTCGGCGCGCCAAGCCGGTAAGTTTTCTGACTGGTCATCGTGCGACCACTTGCAAGTTCAGCTCAGCGTCACCGACCTCCGCGTCACCGACCTCAGCGTCTTTCTACCACCGTCGCCGATTGGGCTATTAAACCAGCTGACAAGCAAGCAACACCCAATGCCGACCGCGCTTAAACCCTTTACACTGTGCGCATTGAATTCAATGCAGCCAAACACCATGCCCAAACCCAAGAAGAATCCCTTAGACGCATTGGAGCTTAAGCCAGGCCAGTCGATTGAACTGTTGAAGGCGCTGCACATTGTGACGCGTGATGGCGGGATTAACCAAGACAGCCGAAGGAAGCTGAAGCAGGTGTACCACCTGACTCATTTTATTGAGCCGCTGATTGAAGACGTGCGCAAAGCCAATGACGGTGGCATGTACCTGGTCGATCATGGCGCAGGAAAATCCTATCTTGGTTTCATTTTGTACGACTTGTACATTAAGCAAAATCCGGAAGGGGCGGTGGTGGCGGGCGTTGAAACCCGACAGGAGTTGGTGGACAAGTCGAATACGCTTGCGGAACATCTTGGCTTTGATACGGGTATGCAGTTTATTAATTTGCCAGTGGCGCAGACCACAGATCACCCTGATTTGCCTGAAACAGTCGACATTGTCACTGCGCTTCACGCCTGCAACACGGCCACCGATGATGCAATTTCATTTGGTTTGAAAAAACAGGCGAAGTTCATGGCGCTGGTGCCGTGTTGCCAGGCGGAGGTGGCTACTCATTTGCGCAAGAACAAAGCCAGTCAACTCGGCAAAACCAGTTTGGTCGAAATGTGGCGTCACCCGCTGCACACTCGCGAGTTTGGTAGTCAGTTAACCAATGTGTTGCGTTGTTTGCAACTGGAGGCACATGGTTACCAAGTGACGGTGACAGAGCTGGTGGGGTGGGAGCACTCGATGAAGAACGAGCTGATTATTGCAAAAAAACACCAGCGGTCGAATCCAAAGGCGGCCCAACGATTGCACGATATGTTGACGGAGCTTGGATTGGACGGAGAAGAGGGCTTGCAGCAACGTTTTCACGTACCTGCCTGAGCTATTGATTCGTTAGTTGGTGTTTCTCAAACCTTGCCACTCGTTGCGCTGCGTATTGGGCAGCCCCAGGAGTTGCAGGGCGTGTTGAGCTGTGTCGGTGACCATGGCATCGATACTGGCAGGGCGCTGGTACAGCGCAGGCACGGGTGGCATGACAATGCCGCCCATTTCAGTCACGCTGACCATGTTGCGCAAGTGGGCCAGGTTCAGTGGCGTTTCGCGGGGTAGTAACACCAGGCGACGTCGTTCTTTCAGCACCACATCGGCTGCGCGGGTAATTAAGTTATTTGACAAGCCATGTGCCACGGCTGCTAGCGTGTGCATGGAGCAAGGTGCAATCACCATGCCCATGGACGGGTAAGACCCACTGGCGATGCAGTTGCCCACTTGTTTTGGCGAGTGCACGACGTGTGCTTTGGCTTCAATTTCATCTTTGGTCAAATCGCTTTCGCTGGCCAGCGTGAGCCAGCCCGAAGAAGACACCACCAAATGAATTTCCGTGTCGCCACGTGCCCGCAGTAAATCAAGGATTTTCAGGCCATATAAGGCGCCACTGGCACCTGTGATGGCAACCGTGATCGATTGTGTGAACTGTGGGGGAAGGGTGCTGCTCAAGATGGGGTGCCCGGAAGTGGCCGCATTGCGATTGACGCGGCCAGTGTCACTATTTACTCCGATTGCGTGGAGGCGTTCGCTGCTGCGATCAATGCTTTCAATTCGCCGTTTTGATACATCTCGGTCATGATGTCGCAACCGCCCAAAAACTCGCCGTTCACATACAGCTGTGGGATGGTTGGCCAGTTGGCGTATTCTTTGATGCCTTGACGAATTTCGGGGTCGTCCAGTACGTTCACTGTGACTACTTTTTCCGCTTCGCAGGCTTTCAGGATTTGAATGGCGCGACCAGAAAACCCGCACATGGGGAACTGGGCTGTTCCTTTCATGAACAAAACCACGGGGTGGCTGGTGACGGTTTCGTGAATGGAATCGCGAACGCTCATAAAACTTCCTTTCAAAGAGATAAATTGCTACAACCCTGTAGTGTAATGGATGTGGGTATAAAACGCTCGTTTTCAATGCCTTGCGTGCATTTGCTGTGCAAATTAGATGTGGGCAAATACAAAACGGGGGGTACCGGCCAAATCGGGCAAGCCCTGAACATGCACATATGGCGGCTGGGAGAACAAGGCTTTCACTGCTTGTTGCTGGTTATAACCGTGTTCTACGAGTACACCGCCGCCTGCGCGCAACAGGCTTGGGCTGTGCCGGGCTATTTCACGGTAAAAGTGAAGGCCGTCTCCGCCGTCGGTCAAGGCTTGTTTGGGCTCGAACCGCAAGTCACCTTGCGAAAGGTGTTCGTCGCCCTGTTCAATGTAGGGCGGGTTGCTGCAAACCAGGTCAAAGGCCAGTGGTGGCGTTTGATTCAACAGATTCGCAAACAGGTCAGATTGTACAAAACGCACATTTTTTGCACCCAGTTCATTGGCATTGTATTGCGCAACCCAGAGCGCGTCGGCCGAGATGTCGGTGGCTGTTATTTCGAGTATGGGGTTTTCAAGCGCGAGTGATAATGCGATGGCGCCACTGCCGCAGCCAATGTCGAGTACGCGCGTCAGCAGGTTCTCGGTGGATTTGCTTTGTAGAAAGCCCAGTGCGTGTTCAACCAGTTCTTCGGTTTCCGGGCGGGGAATCAGCACGCGGGAATCAACAAAAAAGTTGCGGGAGTAAAATTCTTTTTGTTGCACAAGGTAGGCGATGGGTTCGCCATGTTGGCGTTTGGCTGCCAGCGATTTAAATGCGCTGAGCTGATCCATGGGTAATGCCCGATTGCCTTTGGTGACCAGGTTCACACGGTCAAAGCCGGTGATAAAGGTCATTAATACTCGAAGTTCGCTGGCTGGCAACCCGGTCTCTTCGCGGGTTTGTTGCAATACCGATTCAATGGTGGGTTGGGGCAATGTACTCATTCTTTGGCGGTTATTTCAGCCAGCAGTTCTGCTTCGTGGAAGGCTGTCAGGCCGTTCATCAGGTCAGTTAAATCCCCGTCCATGATGTAGTCGAGTTTGTACAGGGTCAAGTTGATCCGGTGGTCGGTCATGCGCCCCTGTGGGAAGTTGTAGGTGCGTATGCGCTCGGAGCGGTCGCCAGAGCCAACCAGGCTGCGCCGCTCGGAAGCTTCTGCGGCCTGTCGCTCACGGTCGATTTTGTCCTGAAGGCGAACATTCAGCACTTTCATGGCCTTGGCCTTGTTTTTGTGCTGGCTGCGTTCGTCCTGGCATTCCACCACAAGGCCAGTGGGCAGGTGGGTGATTCGCACCGCCGAGTCGGTTTTGTTGATGTGTTGACCTCCTGCGCCGCTGGCGCGGTAAGTGTCGATTCGCAAATCGGCCGGGTTAATTTCAACGACTTCTGCTTCGTCGGGTTCGGCCATCACGGCGACAGTACAGGCTGAGGTGTGAATACGTCCCTGGCTTTCGGTGGCAGGCACGCGTTGAACGCGGTGACCGCCCGATTCAAATTTCAGGTGTTTGTACACATTCTCGCCAGCCAGGCGGACAATCACTTCTTTGTAGCCACCCAATTCCGATTCACTGGCGCCCATGATTTCTATTTGCCAACCTTGACGCTCAGCGTAGCGGGTGTACATGCGAAACAGGTCGCCAGCAAACAGGGCTGATTCATCGCCCCCCGTGCCAGCCCGAATTTCAAGCATGGCATTGCGGTGGTCGTTGGGGTCTTTGGGTAGCAACAGGCGTTGAAGATCGGCTTCGAGTTGCGCCAGTTTGGTTTCGTTCTGGGCAATTTCTTCGCGGGCCATGTCGCGCATGTCGGGGTCGGAAAGCCATTCGCGAGCGGTGTTCAGGTCGGCTTCCAGGCTTTGATATTCAGCAAAGCGCTCGGTGGCAGGCAGCAACTCAGAGCGTTCACGCGTGATGGCTTTGAACTGCACCATGTCGTTGGCAGCATTCTGTGACGACAAAAAATCTTCAAGGTCGGCAAGGCGCTCGGCAAGGCGCGTTAGCCGGTTCCGCATGCTGTCTTTCATCTATTTGTCGGTATTTTTAATGTTGAATAGCTGGGGTAGCCACTTTAACAGGGCTTCGCGTTCAGCCGGGCTGGCTTGGTGCAAGGCTTGCATGGGGCCGTGCATGAATTTGGCGCTCATGCGGTGGGCCATCAGTTGAAGCACTTCATCTGCTGGAGTGCCTTTGGCAAGCTGTTTACGGGCATGGTCCAGTTCTAGTTGGGCGATGTCGTCGGCTTTCTGGTGAATGTCTTGTATGGTGGGGACCAGCGAGCGTTCGCTCATCCAGCGCATAAACCCCTGAACTTGCGACTCAATAATGGCTTCGGCCTGTTCGACAGCGGCTGCGCGTTGTTCTCGGCCTTCCTGAACAATTTGGCTCAGGTCGTCAACACTGTAGAGGAAGACGTCGTCGAGCTTGCTGACCTGGGCTTCGATGTCGCGTGGCACTGCAAGGTCGAGCATGAAGATGGGTTCGTGTTTGCGCTTTTTGCAGGCTGCTTCAACCATGCCCAGACCAATGATGGGCAAAGTGCTGGCAGTGCAGGAAATCACGATGTCGCTTTTCGCAAGTTGCTCGGGCACTTGTGCAAGGCCAATGACACTGGCTCCATGGGTTTGGGCCAGTTGGTTGGCACGGTCTGCACTGCGGTTGGCAATGGTGATGCTTTTTGGGTTTTGTGCAGCAAAGTGGGTGGCACACAGCTGGATCATTTCGCCTGCGCCGATGAACAGCACATTGCGTTTGCTGAGGTCACCGAAAATACGGCTGGCCAGTTTCACGGCAGCGGAGGCCATGGACACCGAGTGTGCGCCAATCTCGGTGTGCGAGCGCACTTCTTTGGCCACAGAGAACGTGCGCTGGAAAAGCTGATGCAGCATTTGGCCCAGCGTACCCGCTTCTTCGGCGGTGCGGGCGGCTTGCTTCATTTGGCCCAGAATTTGAGCTTCGCCCAGCACCATGGAGTCGAGCCCGCTGGCCACCCGAAAGGCGTGTCGCACCACTTCCTGTTGCGGCAGTATGTACAGGTGCGGGCCAAGTTCGGTGGTGGGAATGTTGCGGTTGGTTGCGAGCCATTCCAGCAAGTCGGTTTTGAGCTGTTCAATGTTGCTGGCTGCGCAATACACTTCTGTGCGGTTGCAGGTAGAAAGAATGGCCGCTTCAGGGGCTTGAACACGGTGCGCCAGTGCGCGCAAGGCCTCTTGCAATTGTTCGGCCGGAAACGCCAAGCGCTCGCGAAGTGCGAGCGGTGCGGATTGATAATTCAGGCCGACTGCGAAAAGCTCCATAATACCTACTGGGCGGAAAACCCTTCATTATAACCCGCTATGGCGAATACGCCCTCAATCGTTCTCGGCGAGTTGGCGTTTGATTTTTGCGAGGTCAGCCGATTTGCCTTCGTGATCAACTTGCTCCAACTTGTAACCAAAGCCGTACACGGGTGTTAATCTGAAACCTTGTTCTGGCCGCAAAGCCAGCTTGGAGCGCACGCGGGATATGTGAGTGTCCATGGTTCGGGAGGGCAAGTCGGTGTCGCGCCCCCACACGGTTTCCTGAATGTGTGAACGTGACAGTGGTTTGCCCAGATTGCGAAATAGCAACAAGGCCAAGTCGAATTCTTTCTGGGTCATGACCACGCGTTTGGTGTGGCGCACGATGGTTGAAAACTTGGGATGAAATTCCAGGTCGGTAATTTCAAATACCTCGGGCGCGGTCAGTTCAGGGTAGGCGCGACGCAACAGGGCATTGACACGGGCAACCAGTTCGCCGCGACGAATGGGTTTGATCATGTAGTCATCAGCCCCTGCGTTAAGGGCTTCAACAATATTCTCTTCGTCTGTTTTTGAGGTAATAAAGAGTACGGGTACTTTGATGTGCAGTGTGTCGCGGATCCAGTGCATCACCTTGGGGCCTGAGCTGTCGGGCAACACCCAATCGAGCAGCACCAAGTCGAAACTGTCGCGGTACAGCGCAGTCTGGAAGCTTTTGAATGTGGCAAAGCAATGGCATTTGTGGTTTACGGATTCGAGCACCCAGCGCAACATTTCGCTTTGTGTCAGGTCGTCTTCAAGAATGGCGATGCGCATGGGTGTGGCTCCTGCTTTTGGGATATTGTTACCACAATGTTAATTTGTGTGTTGACAGTTTAATCCTTTAAACAGACTGTGAAACACAATGTTGCTTTTTTGTTAAATTGCAGACGGGACTGATTTATCAATCAGGAATCCGAACGCTTTCCTGTTCCAGCTTCATGGCGTGGGTGGCGTGGGCGCCAGCAAAAATGACCGCCACGATGCGAAGCGCCTTGTCATAAATGGCCTGCCGTTGATCGGGCTTCTCGACATATTCAACGGCCATGAACAGCACATTTTGAGCCAAGACCTCGAGCACTTCGATCATTTCTTCTTTGGGCAGGCCCGGCAGCAGGGCGGCAATTCGATTGTCGCTGCAAATGTCTTCACTAATCGCTCGAATTGTTTTCTTCAGTCCATCCCGCATGCGCTCAAGGGCACCGAATGCCTCGGAAGCGCCAACCACTACGGGCTTTGGGTTCTCTGCAGCCCAATCGAAGAATCGTTTCACAAGCATGGGGCGGATGTCGAGGTCTGCTTCTTTGGCGGTACTCATGCGTACTTCAGTGAAGGCGTCCAGTACAGCTTTTTCTACTTCCAGAATGACCGCCGTGCCGAGGTCGGCCAGGTCTTCGAAGTGGCGGTAAAAAGCGGGTGCAGACAGTTTCGCCTCGCGGGTAATTTCGCGAATGCCAAGGCTGGAGAAACTTCGCCTTTGATAGCTCAGGTTTAGCGCAGCCTCAATAAGCCGGGTGCGTCCATGGACGGTTGATGCAGAGGATGTCATAAGCGACTGATTATAACCAAAACCCGAACAGCTGTTATGAATCCGTGATTTAGAAGTTTTATCCAATTGATGACAAAGGGTATTGACGAGCATGTTAACAGTTGTTAACATGCGAAGCATCAGGGATAGACCAAGCCCCACACTCAATAATCAGAGGGCACTTTTGAACGGGAGACCTCACATGTTGCATTACCTTAAATTCACAACATTTCCTGTGATCGCCATTGGCGTCATGCACGCCATGATGCAAGGCGGTGCCTGGATGTACACCGGTATTGCCGCTTTGGTATTGGTGGTTGCACTGGGTGATATTTTGTTGCCAGACGACCGCAGTGAACCACGCATGGAGGGGGAGTTTTTTCTGAACCTGATGCTGTGGCTGACCCTGCCGATTTTGATGTGGGTGACGTTGTGCTTCACTTGGGCGGTGGGGCCTGTGGACGTGTTGGGCATTGACGGGTTCATGAAAAGTACCTTTGGGTATGATCGTTTGCAGTTGCAGGCTGACACCACGTGGTACCAGTGGTTTGTTGGTGCAGTGGCCGGAGCGTTCTTGTTTGGTGCTGGCGGCACAAACGTGGGCCACGAGTTGACCCACAGAACCTACAGCCTGCGCGATATGATTTTGGGACGATGGATGCTGGCGTTTACTTGCGATGCTTCCTTTGCGATTGAGCATGTGTACGGCCACCACAAAAACCTGGGTACACCCGCTGACCCAGCCACGGCGCAGCGCGGTGAAAATGTGTATGGCTTTGTACTGAAAAGTACCATTGGCGGTTACAAGTCGGCATGGAGACTGGAAAAGCAGCGTTTGGCGAAGTTCAACCGGTCGGTGTGGAACCCTGTTCACAGCCGCATGATGCGTGGCAATTTGATGAGTCTGAGTTTGTTTGCCGCTTCGTTTTACATCGGCGGCTGGGTTGGCATGGTGATGTTCTGGATCATGAGTGCGGGCGGCAAAACCCTGCTTGAAATCGTGAACTACATGGAGCATTACGGCATTGTTCGTCGCCCGGAAGACAAGGTAGAGCCACGCCACAGCTGGAATACCAATGCCTCGGTATCGACAGCACTGTTGTATGCGCTGACACGCCATTCACACCACCATGCTGAGGCAGACCAGGAATACTGGAACTTGCGCAGTTATCGCCATGCGCCCATGTTGCCAACGGGATATTTAGGAACAATTTTGCTGGCCTTGGTGCCACCGCTGTACAAAAAGGCAATGACACCTTTGCTGAATCACTGGGATGAAACTTTCGCTACGCCTGAAGAGAAAAAACTGGCCATTGAGGCCAGTGTAAAAAGTGGAATGAAAGGTTTGAAGTCGGCTCAGTTGGGGCAGCAAGCCAACCAACAATTCAACCGCGCTGCAGCGTAAAAGGAGAGAACCATGAAATTGCTTGAATGGTTTGGATTGCAGGGTGGCGCAGCGGCTGGCAAGAGAGGGAAGGTGACTCACAAGGTGAGTGTGGCCCCGGGTGGTCAAAGTTTTGAAGTAGAGAAAGGTCGCAAGGTGATTTTGAATTCGGCGTTGTCGGCTGGTTTGGGGTTTCCGCACAACTGCAGGGTGGGTAGCTGTACCCAGTGCAAGTGCAAACTGAAAAGCGGCAAAGTGCGTGAACTGACCGACTCCAGTTATGTGTTGAGTGCTGAGGACTTGAAAGCAGGCATGATTTTGGCCTGCCAGTCGATTCCGGAAACCGATCTGGAAATTGAGGTGGAATTGACTTCGGGCGGTGATCGACTGGTGGAAACGCGCGGCACGATTGTGGGTCAAAAAGATTTGACGCACGACATCGTTGAGTTGCGTGTTGCGCTGGATGACCCCATGCCTTTCAAGGCGGGTCAGTATGCCGAAATTCGTTTGGAAGAGTTTAGCTTGTCGCGCAACTACAGCTTTGCCATGGCACCCAAAGGGCAAGAAGCCAATGAACTGGTTTTCCATGTTCGAAAAGTGCCAGGTGGTAAATTCACTGAGTGGTTGTTTGCTGCCAACCGACAGGAAACCCGACTTAGCATGAGTGGTCCGTTTGGCGATTTTTATCTGCGTTCGGCCGAAGGTGAAAAACCAGCGCCGATTGTGTGTGTTGCAGGTGGCAGTGGCATGGCGCCAATTTTAAGTTTGCTGGATCAGGCCAAATGGGCGGGTGAAACACGCGATGCAGTTTATTTGTTCGGTGCACGCACCCAGCAGGATTTGTATGCGGAGGAAGAAATTGCTCGCATTCAACAGGGTTGGCGCGGTTCGCTGAATTTTAAGCAGGTGTTGTCTGAAGAACCCGTGAACACAAGCTGGGCAGGTGCGCGTGGTTATGTCACAGACGAATTGGACAAGCTTCAGTTGAACTGGTCGGAAGTTCAAGCTTACTTGTGTGGTCCGCCCGCGATGATTGATGCGGCAATCGCAAAATTTTCCAAGCTGGGCGTAAAAGCTGTAAATATCCGTTATGACAAGTTTGAGTGACAATCAGTGAAGTAATAAAAAAGCCACCGATGAGGTGGCTTTTTTATTGCACCAGTTTTTGAGTCAAACAGGTAAATTGCCGGTGATTGCATCAAGCGGCAAAGTGTCGGCGGGGTTGGGCGCTGAGCCAATTGGCAGCGATCCCAAGGCGTCGAACAAAGGGTCTGAAATCACTGATAGCGGGGTGTCACCCAAGGCATCGGCCAGTGGATCCAGTACGGCATCCAGCGGCGTGCCGGTCGTGCCTTCGTCAACTGGGGCTTCTGGCTCGTCTGGGTTGTCTACAGGTTCTTCGGGTTCTTCTGGCTCTTCCGGGTTCTCAGGATTCCCCGGATTTTCATTTTCGTCTGGGTTGTCGGGGTTATCTACCGGTTCTGTGGTTTCATCACCGTTGTCCACGCGCACATCGGTGAATGCAGAACCTTCTGCATTGGTGTCGTCTCCGGAGGATGCAGCTAGCGCTGCCACACCTACGCCACCACCAATGGCGGTGGCAATGCCGCTGACACTGCCTGCTGTGCCTGCTGATAGAAGACCTGCCCCAACCAGGCCACTGAAGCCAGTGCCGGCGTCGGCTAGCAAGACTGCACCGTCTGTGCCTTCGCTGATTGCGAAGAGCTCGACGCCTTCGGTCAAAGAGGTTACTTCAATCACTCCGCCTTGCGCAGCGGAGTTGGTGGCAATTTGAGCGGCTGATTCTGGGGCCAGGGTAACCAGTGAGTCGGCTTGTCCTGTGCCTTGTCCCGGTAATTCAATGTCAACAGCTACCAAGTCTTTGTTTTGAAGAACGTCGCCAGCAAGAATTGCATCGCCTTGGCGCAAGGTGAGTTGCTCGCCTTGGCGTTGAACCAAAAGTTTGTCTGTCTTGGAGGCAATGGTGCCAATTTTTGCGGCCGTGCTCATGAGGTGATGTCCGTTGAGTTGTCGGTAAAGTTATTATTTTTACTGCGTTGTGCATTGATTTGGATTCAAATAAAAAACCCCTCCGAAGAGGGGTTTTTTGGTTTGCTCAGTGTGTGATTAACCGAGTCCGCCTGTCAGTGGGCTGATTGCGTCCTGAAGCGGGGCTGTTACAGTGCTGATGGGTGTGCCATCTGCCGCGCCAAGCAAGTCGTCTACTGGAGAAGTGTCGCCACCACCCATCACTGCTTCAGCCAATGGGTCGACAACAGCGTCCAGCGGGGTTCCGGTGGTGCCGCCTGTGTCGTCACCGCCACCTGCCACTGCATCAGCCAATGGATCGAGAACAACATCCAGCGGGGTTCCTGTGGTGCCACCTGTGTCGTCACCGCCACCTGCCACCGCATCAGCCAATGGATCGAGAACAACATCCAGAGGGGTTCCAGTGGTGCCGCCTGTGTCGTCACCGCCACCTGCCACTGCTTCGGCCAATGGGTCGAGAGCAACATCCAGCGGAGTTCCGGTGGTGCCGCCTGTGTCATCACCGCCACCCATCACAGCTTCTGCCAATGGATCGAGAACAACATCCAGCGGAGTTCCGGTGGTGCCGCCTGTGTCACCGCCGCCTGTGTCGTCACCACCGCCGGACAATGCATCACTGATTGGGTCGGTCACAGCTTCAAGGGGGGTATTCGCACCGACATCATCAATCACGCCAGCCACGTTTTCAGCAAACACGGCGGGGTCCGAGTTGTCCATCAAGGCATCGGTTAGTGGTGACAATGGTGTTTCTGGTGTTTCACCGCCGCCGTCCAATGCACCTGTAAGTGGATCGAGTACAACATCCAGAGGTGTACCAGTTGTACCGCCTTCCTCGGGAGGAGGTTCTTCTGTATCGGGGGTGCTCTCGCCGCCCAGCAATGTGCCGACTGTCGTGATCAGTTCCTCGCCTGGGCCGGCCATTTCCGAATTGTCGATAATCGCATCACCTCCATCAGAGATGCCAGATGACAAGGCCGACACGACCATGTCAGACACGGCTGATGTTGCTGGATCAAGAGGTGCAAGCGCACTGTCTTCATTGGTCAAGTCCGTGAGGCCTTCACCAGCTTCGTCCAGGGTGCCGCTCAAACCTGTCGAGCCACCTGATTCTTCATCGGTGCCAACGATTGGTGCGAGGATTTCCGAGGTCAGTGGGCTCAGTTGGCTTTCGTCAGCCGCGAGCGTATCGCCGACACTGCTTAAGCCTGAGGCAACGCCATCGGTGCCGTCCTCTTCGCTGTAGCCGAGTGTCTGAGCCAATGGGTCAACCACTGGGTCAAGCGGAGTTTCTTCCGCACCTTCAGCCAAGCCTTGTGAAAGATTGCTGACTACGCCTACCAAGCCTTCTTGGTCATTGGTGTAGCCCTCTTGTGGCTGACCTATTGTTTCAGTCAAGACCGGTGACAAGCCGGATGGATCATCTTCGGATGCGCTTGCAATCCCGTCGGAAACTGTGGTCAGTCCGTCGGCCAGTGCGCCTGTCGCAGCGGTCAATGGAGCCAAGGGGGTTTCTTCCAAACTTTGGTTCAAGGAATCAATACCGCCGATCAGGCCAGATGTGTCGCCGTCTGCATCGCTGTCGGAATCAGAGTCGCTGTCGGAGTCAGAATCGCTGTCGGAGTCAGAATCGCTGTCGGAATCAGAGTCGCTGTCGGAGTCAGAATCGCTGTCGGAGTCAGAATCGCTGTCGGAATCAGAGTCGCTGTCGGAATCAGAGTCGCTGTCGGAGTCAGAATCGCTGTCGGAGTCAGAATCGCTGTCGGAGTCAGAATCGCTGTCGGAGTCAGAATCGCTGTCGGAATCAGAATCGCTGTCGGAGTCAGAATCGCTGTCGGAGTCGGAGTCGGAGTCGGAGTCGGAGTCGGAGTCGGAGTCGGAGTCGGAGTCGGAGTCGGAGTCGGAATCGCTGTCGTCGCTGGGGTCGACGGTGGTGGTTGTGTCATCGCCATCATCACTTAAGGCCAGCGCGCCAAGGGCTGCGCCACCAATTGCTGCGCCCACGCCAGCGCCTGCACTGCCGCCTGCCAACAAACCAGCACCAACCAGGCCGGACATGGTTCCTTCGTACGGAGTCAGAATGGCGGAACTCACATCGTTGTCGATGTCATACAGTTCAACGCCTTCGCTAAGAGCAACTACTTCAGTACGCGTAGCGCCATCTGCAACTGTAGAGGCAATTTGCTCAAGCTTCGCAGATGCATTCGGTGCCAATTGCAGCAGGGTATCGCCGTGTCCGGCTGACACTGCTGGCATCAAGACTTCAGCAGTTTGTGTTCCAGTGTTGGTGACCACATCGTTCCACTTCAGTGCGTCGCCTTGGGTGAGGTTTACAATTTGGCCACCACGTTCAACTTGCAGGCCACCTGCTGTTTTAATAATGCCCACATTGGGATTTGCGTTTTCCATGATTTTAAGTTCCTTGGCGCTAGAGAGTTTGTTCGGCAAGTTCACTGCTATAAGCGTTTTACTCACAGTGGTTTCAATTGGATTCAAGAAACTGAAAATATCCGCCGGAATATATTTGCTTCTCGGGCAAGGGTTGGTTTAATTGTTAAATTGATGTGTAAATTTTTTGAATGAATTGTTTGTGGATATGGATAAATAAGGTTTTTTGTGCCGCATTGTCTTTGTGAAATCCATGCTGTTTTTCATTTTAGAATCTCAGAAAACGGCATCTTTTTGCGTGCAATTCTGTAAGTGAAGAGCAGGGGTGGGGACTCATTTGGGTAGGGGGTTCTTAGAATTATTCCGATAACAAATTTCTGATTTAAATTGTTGGCTGAGTAATTTATTCAGGACAAGCGTAAATTTCTGCATTTTTATTTGATATTTCAGTCTGACCATTTCTTGATGCCTTTTTGGGGTGTCAAAGTATCAACTCGGGAAGCGTTGACCAATCTGTCCAGGGAAGCATGAGGAAGTTTTTGAGTAAGCACAAATCTCCGGTTGTGCGGTGGCTTTGTATCGCATTCAGTTCAATGGTTCTGCAGCTTGGCACCGTGCAGGCGCAGGATATAGTCACGGAGTTTGCGCCCCCGGTGGTTAATTATCAGGTTCCGGATGAATTCAGGGATTTGATTGAGCGGTCTACCCGACAAATTCGGTCGACTGCGCAGGTCAATGACAACGGGGACGCTTGGCAATTATTCCGGAGATTGAGGCCTGCTATTCGCGACGCGTTGGGTACCCAGGGGTATTTCTCCCCATCGATTCAACGAATGGTTGATGACACGATTCCAGAGGACGAAGCGCCTCCGTTAAACATCACAATTGCACCTGGGGTGCAGAGCAAAGTGATCTCTGTTGACATCGAGTTTGATGGAGAGATCAACAAAGATGAATTTACTGCAAGGCGTGAGCGCCTTAAGACCTTGTGGCTGCTGGGGGTTAATCAGCCCTTTAATCAATCAGATTGGAGCGCTAGCAAAGACAACCTTCTACGTGATCTGCTGGCCAAAGATTTCGCGGCCGCTACTCTTTCTGAAAGTTTGGCCAATGTGGACCCGGAAAACAACACGGTTGCGTTGAGCGTTGTGTATGACAGTGGGCCAGTGTTCACTTTCGGAGAGCTGCAAATTGAAGGATTGACCAAGTATCCCAAGGATCTGGTTTCGCGTTACAACACGATTCGTCCAGGTGACCGGTATGAACAGGAGCGTTTGCTGCGGCTATTGTCGGATCTTCAAGGCACCACTTACTTTTCGGCTGTGGATGTGAAAATTGATGCGGATGATCGTCAGCCGCGCAACGTTCCCATTGACATCACTGTGATGGAGAGCGACAGCAAGCGTCTCGGGTTTGGTGCAGGTTACAGCTCCAATACTGGATTTAGAACTGAAGCGACTTATCAATATAACAATCTGTTTGATCGGGCTTATTCACTGGTGACTGGCGTTCGATTGGAGCAAAAACGTCAATCTGCCTATGCAGACCTGTTTCTTCCTCCGTCAAAGCGCGGGATAACTGATTCTGTGGGTGTGGCGTTTGACCACCAGGAAATATCGAATCTGGAGGTTGACCGTTCCTCGGTTGGCGCTATCCGGGAATTCAACAAAGGCAACAATGAGTATCGGCTTGGCTTGAATTTTCAGCTTGAGGAGCGAAGGGCGTTGGGTGTGAATTTTGGACAAACGCAAGCCCTCGTTGCAAGTTCTTCGTGGCTGCGAAACGCGGTAGATAGCCGTTTGAATCCCACCGAGGGCTATATTGTTTTTAGTCAATTGGCGGTAGCCTCTGAACAGTTTGCTTCTGATCAGGATTTTATTCGCTTGTACTCGCGGGCACAAAAATTCTGGTCGCCATCCCGGGAGAATCTGTTCTCTGCAAGGTTCGAGGCCGGTACGGTGGTGGCCAGCGCCCGGCGCGATATTCCCCAAGACTATTTGTTTCGCGCGGGCGGCACCAATAGCCTGCGTGGATTCGATTTTCTTGATCTGGGTGTAATTGATCAAGGAATTTTGGTGGGTGGTCGACGTTTGATGATTGGCAGCCTGGAGTACACACGCTGGTTTGATGGTGGACCACTTGGTGCGGCGGTTTTCACCGATGTGGGCGATGTATCAGACAACTGGAGCGACTTTGATCCCAAACCGGCCATTGGTGTTGGCGTTCGCTACAAAACACCGGCAGGTCCGATTGCTTTTGATGTGGCCAAAGCAGCCGATCAGGATAATCTGAGAATACATTTTGCGCTGGGGGTGGCATTTTGAAGCGCGGGGTTCTTGCATTATTTCTATTGTTGGTTCTGGTCACTGCTGCGGTTTCTGCAGGAATTGTCTGGCTGATTCATTCCGAAAAAGGTTTGCAATTTGCAGCTGGAACAGCGCAAAACTGGATCAATGCCAGCGATGATCCCAAGCTGGAGTTTGGTGAAATCCGCGGTACTTTGTGGACAGGGTTCAATATTGAGTCTGTTCAATGGCAGCAGAATGAAACAAGGCTGGAGGCTGAGCAAGTTCAGCTGCGTGTTGACTGGTCTGAGTTGTGGTATCGGGTTATTCGAATCAACCACCTGTCTGCAAAGGTGGTGCGTGTAGACGCGCCGCCTTCCGACGATGACGAACCGTTCATGCTTCCTGACAAAATTGCTGTGCCAGTCGATATTGAACTGAATCAATTTGCCGTGGAGCAGTTGCTGATCAATGGGGAGGTGCTCAGGCAACTGAATGCCACGGCAGCGGTCAAGTCGGGCCAGTTGCAGGTTGGCAATTTCTCAATCAATGTACAGGACACGCAGATTGCCTCCGCGTTCAATCTGATCCTGGAGAAGCCCTATCAAATTGACGGTTCAGTGAATGCGCAGCGCGGTTTTGACGATTTGATGCTAGATGCGCATGTTGCTGCCAAGGGTTCTCTTGAGCGCCTTGAGTTGGCGATTGATGCCAAGGGAGAAAACCCCGAGAGGGCCGATCAAAGCCAAAGTGTGCAGGCTCAGGCAGTACTCACGCCGTTTCGTTCAACGCCGGTTGAGACCGTTCAATTAGACGCCCGAAATTTCAATCCCGCACATTGGCTCAATGGTGCTCCCCGTGCGGCACTTACCATTGTTGCGAATGTTCAGCCGAACGAGGATTTTTCCGAGACTGTCGGCGATATTTCTGTTCGCAATGCGCAGCCTGCCACTTTACAAGCAGGTGGTGTACCCATCTCTGTCATGCAAACTCGGTTCAAATTGACTTTGAGTGAGCAACTTCCCCAGCAGTTGAATGTTTGGGTTGATGAGCTTCTTTTTGCAGATGGAAAACGCCAGGCCGGGCAAGCCAAAGCGGTTCTTCAGTGGCGCGCCCCCGAGCGTGTCGGTGACGATGTTGCCAGTATGGATCCTTTGGCCGGAGACATGAACTTTGAACTCAACGCGAACAATGTCGATGCGTCGGTGTTTGAACAATTGCCTCAACGGCTGGCGCTGAATGCAAGCATTCAAGGCGCAAAAACGGGTCAGCGCTTGCAGGTGACCAAGCTTGTACTGCGTGATCGTGGGGCGGAACTTCGGGGTCAGGTTTCAGTGGACTTGTCCGGGAAGATGCCTGCCGATATTCAACTCGATCTTTCAAAAATCAACCCAGCCAATTACATCCCGAACGCCAGTCCTTTCATGCAGGGCGATTTGAATGGCAAGGCGGCTTTTCGTGGCGTTTTGGCCCAGGGCGGCAGCACCATTGATCCGTTTGGTGAACTCAATCTTGATTTGACCAATTCCCGATTGGCCAACGCACCGCTAACCTTGATTGCCAAGGCCAAAGGTGGCGCTTCGCGTTTGACTGAGTTGTTTCTTGATCTTGATGTTGTTGGCAATACAGTACGGGCGACTGGAAGTTATGGAACTCAGGCGGACTTTGTTGACCTGGATGTGAATCTGGATGAACTGCCGCGTTTGGGTAAGCTGATTCGCATGGATATTTCAGGTGTTGCGCGTTTGCAGGGCAGGGTGCGCGGGCTCGACGGTGATTTCTCGGGTGAAGGCAATATCGATGTACGGCAATTGAAGTTGGGCAGCACGCTGCAAATCGAAACAGTGTCTGGGCAGTTCAACCTTGGATCAGCTCCGAATGCTGCCTGGGTCGGCGATATTGTGGCGAGCAAGATCAAGGTGCCGGGTGAAACTGCCAATACCTTGAATGAGTTGACACTGACTCTTCGCGGTGTTCGTAGTCGCCACGAATTGAAAGGCGTGTTTTCCAGTGGTTTGCAGCCTTTTAGTCGCCAGCGTCAACTGAAAGGTGAGTTTGCGTTCAACGGCGGAGTTGGCGAGTTGAAAGTTCCAAAGTCAACTTCGGGCTGGAAGGGCCAATTGACGAAAATGAAAGTGGAGGGCATGTGGCTGCCTGCCCGCAGCCTGGCTTTGCAAGCCCCGGCGCCGCTCACGCTCGCCCCGGGATATGTCGAGTTGCTTGATTTGGTGATTAAGGGTGAGGATACCTCTGTCATCAACAACAGAATTCTTCGCATTGCAAACCGGGAAGTGCGGGCCGAAGGCGAAATGCCGCAGTTCTCATTTCCTCGGATGTCCCCGATCTTCCGCAAACAATTGACTGTGGAACCGCGGAATCTGGTTGCAAGTGTGCGCTGGAATTATCTGGCCAATCCAAACAAGGTGGATGGTCATGTGGACATTCAACATGTGTCTGGCGGTTTGCAAATACTGGAAGACTCGCAAGTGGATGTAGACATTCGCACCATGATCGCAAGTCTGGATTTTAATCGTGAGGCTGCAAGTATCGATGTCAATATTCTGGCGGATGATTTTGGTGCGGTGTCTGCCAACCTCCGGCTGCCGGTTCAACAAAATCCGCAGACCAAGACATGGGCCATTGCCGGAGATGAGCCCATGCAGGGCTCAGTAGCCGCGGGTTTTACTGAACTGAATTGGCTTGGCCCCATGATCAGTGGCGGTGTGCGAACCAGTGGCACAGGCCAGATTGCCATGGCCATTGCTGGTACCGCGAACAACCCGGATGTTCAAGGGCGTTTGTTCGCAATGGATCTTGATGTTTTTCAGCTTGATCAAGGCGTTCGCCTTGAGGACGGCAATGTGGTTGTTGATTTCACCACGGACAAGGCCAGTATCGATACCTTTGAGTTCACTGTATACAATCGCGTACCACCTCGCCGTTACATTGAACAATTGGGGCCACTGATTCAGGGCAATGGAAAAGTGAAGGCGGAGGGGGTCTGGAATTTGACCGGATTGAACGGTGAAATAAGGCTGTCGATGGACAGGGTGCCTTTGCTGCAACGCCCGGACCGATGGATGATGGTGAACTCGAATGTGACTGTTCAGCAGCCTGTCGTCGACGGAGAACCCTTGAAAATTCGGGGTGAAATCGACACCTTGGGTGCTTATTTTGAAATGCCTGAAAGTGGTCCTCAAACTCTGGGCGATGACGTGTTTATCCAGGGTCGCAGTGAGTTGGCCGGACAAGGCCTTCCAATTGATTTGCAACTTCGGGCAAACCTGGGTGATCGGTTCTACATTAATGCAGAAGGATTGAGAAGCAGGCTTGAGGGAGGATTACGTTTGGTCATGCTGGAAGGTGTTGGTGGAAGTGGCCAGCGTCGATCGGGCAGACGTTTGAGCGCGACCGGGACCATTCAAACGGTCGGCGGAACCTACCGTGCCTATGGACAAGACCTTGCCATTGATCGAGGCGTTGTTAATTTCCAGGGGCCACTTGATAACCCGGGCTTGAATGTGCGAGCAGTGCGCAAAGGTGTGGCGGTTGAAGCGGGTGTTGAAGTCACCGGCACTGCGCAGCGACCCACTGTCAGGCTGGTGAGTGAACCAGCAGTGCCTGATTCGGAAAAACTGTCATGGATGATTCTTGGTCGCGGTAGCGGCTCTGCGGACCGGGACTCAACTTTGCTACTGACAGCGGCTGCTGCGATTTTCGGAGATGATGACGAAAGCACGACCCGTAAAATTGCAAAATCCATTGGCATTGATGATCTTAGCTTAAGCACGGGTTCGCTGACCGCAGCAGATTCCCGCGCGGTGGGCAGCAAGGTGGCAATTGCACCGGGTGCAGATGCATCTGCCAATGTGATTGGATCTGATGACCCTTTGTTGTCGCAGCGGATTGTGTCGTTGGGCAAACGGTTCAGCGATCGCGTGTACTTGAGTTTTGATCAGTCGGTCACCACCGCAGCCAGTATCATCAAATTGAACTATCAGTATTCCCGACGGTTGAGTTTTATTGCCCGGGCAGGCGCAGACAATGCAGTGGATGCTCTTTATCAATTCTCTTTTGACTGACAGCAAAACAATATGATCAATTCGGGCAGGCTTGAAAAACTCGGCAAACATTTCTCAGGGTTGAATCCTGTCGAACACAACGATACCTGTGTACTGATGCTGTCGCATTCCAATGGGCAGGCGCGTGCGACTGTCGAAGTTTTTGCCAGTCAATCGTTTGAAGCCAGCTGGAGTGCATTGCATGCCCATGTCACCGCGTCGTTTCGTAAAACATCGGTCGACGTTGAACATGTGCGTGTGGATTGGGTGTGCGAAATTCAGAAAGTGACATGGGCCGAGTTGAAGACACTGCTTTCAACAACAAAACGCAATTACTTCAGCCTTGGCATTGCACTGGATCCGCAATTCAAGCATTCCTTTTTGTGGGGCGAGCTCAACGGCAATGCCATGTTGTACGGTGGCTCCGAAGAAGAATTTGCCAAACTCCATGTCGGAAATTTTGAGAAGTATGCGCGTAAAAAGTATGGCAAGTCGTTTGTATTGAATCACGCGGGTGAGCAACCGGTGTACTTGTTTTCCACCCAAGGTGCTTACGTGGGCACCGATGGGGTGGTGCACACCCTGGAGCCCGCTGGCGTGGCGGTTGGACGGCGTAAGTTGCCCGACCTGGAGGCGGAGTCGTGCGGGCAGCTGGTATTCAATGCCAGTGAATTTTTGGCGCGACAGGTCAAAGACAGCGGTTCATTTGTGTATGGCATTTTTCCTTGTTTCAACAAGGAAATTCCAACGTACAACACCCTGCGCCATGCCAGTTCCACCTACGCAATGATTGAAGCCTGGGAACTGACACAAAGTTCATTCCTGAAGTCTGCAATTGATCGGTCACTGCATTGTTTGACGACTGAACTGATTAAGCGCGTGACGCTGAGCGGCGGAATTCAAGCCGCGTTTCTGGTTGATACCGGCAATGAGATCAAGTTGGGTGGCAATGCCGTGTGCATACTGGCCCTGGCCAAATACACGGAACTGACAGGCGAAACCCGTTACATTGAGTTGATGGAACAACTGGCCCAAGGAATTGTGGCCATGCTCAACCCTACGACCCGTCAATTTGTGCATGTGCTGAATTATCCCGATCTTTCCGTGAAGGAACAGTTCCGGATAATTTACTACGATGGCGAGGCCGCATTCGCCTTGATGCGTTTGTACAAAATTACGCGTCGCCCCGTGTGGCTTCAGGCGGTGGAACTGGCCTTTGAATATTTCATTGAAGCGCGCCATTGGAAAGCGAACGACCACTGGATGAGTTATTGCGTCAATGAGCTCACCTTGTATCGCCCCAAACGCGTGTATTTCGAGTTTGGCATTCGCAATTTTTCGAGTCATCTGGATTTTGTATTAAACCGCATCACCACTTTCCCTACCTTGCTGGAGTTGATGATGGCGGCCCAACAAATGCTCTCGCGTTTGCAGGGCATGCCAGAGTTTGCTGATTTGTATGCGCAAGTGGATGTCGAGAAGTTTTACCGTGCCATGCACTGGCGTGCGAACTACTTGTTAACCGGGTATTTCTGGCCAGAATGGGCCATGTACTTTGCAAAACCGGACACCCTGAATGGTGCCTTTTTCATTCGCCACCATGCTTACCGCGTTCGCATTGATGATGTTGAACATTACGTGTCGGGTTTGGTGGCTTACCGGAAGTTTTTGCTCGGGCAAGTCAAAGAGATCGGTGATCCAGTAAATCGCGAACCAAGTCAATTGGATTCAAGTATCGAGGAGACCAATTTTTGGTTTTTGAACCAAGACATTGGGTTTCAGCGATCAGGTGTGGAAAATGCGGCTTTACTTCGAAGTCGTCTATTCATTCAAGAATTACACAAAGCACCGATTCTGGTGACCTGCCGATTTAATCCGCGATTGAATGAGTCTATCGAAGGTTTGAGGGTAGCTGGAACTTTGACCAAGTCACAATTGTGCAGATCAATCTACGATTATTTGCAGGATGCTGAAGCGCTACCCGTTGCATTAAATACAGGACGGTCTATTGAACAGAACCCACTGTGGGCAGTAACTCATGTCGAGGGTCGACGCGACTTGAGAGTTATGGACCTCGCCGGGCATTTGTTGATGTACGTTGTGCGCAATCCGACGACGGATGCAATTTTATACATCAATCACTTTTGCGATGGCCTTAAGATTTGCAAAGAAATTTTTGACTCTCGGGGTCATCTCAGTTGCATTCAATATCTCAATGACAAAGGTCTGCCAACGATCGAACATTATTTGCGACCCAACGGGACCTTGGCTTTGGTCAAAATTTATCGAGCGCACAACGGTAAGATGGTGCTTCAGAATATCCGTTTGTGCGGCGAGCGTGGTGAGCTACGGGCTTCATTCTCAAGCGAGGAGGCATTGATTACCCATGCAATTGCCTCAATGTTGAAGCAAACGGAAGGCAAGCATGTGTTGGTGGTCGATAAAAACCGTTATTGGTACAAGCCAGCGATTGCCGCACGAGATCTTATTCACCAGCAAACGCCAAACCGCGTTGTTGTGGTGCCTGTCATTCATGCGCTGCACACCCAAACAGCCCAGGATTTGCATGTCAGCCCTGTCAATTCCAACTTCAAAGATATTCTGGCAAATGTTCAGCAACCCGACGCAATCGTCACTTTGACAACTAATCAGAAAACTGACATCGAGTCCCGATTTGGTCAGGGACGACTATTTCCTATTGGTCACCCTTACCAGTCCGACCGGTCCGCATCGTCTTTTGATCAGCGTGATCGATTTCGGATAGTTTGCATGGCGCGTTACAGTCCAGAGAAAAATCATCAGTTGGCGATTGCTGCATTTGCCAAGTTGGCTGAGCGCTATCCGCTAGCGAGGCTGGACTTCTACGGTTTTCCGTTATCGCCCAATAAGCTGGTTACGGCGTTGAATGCGCAAGTTCAGGCGCTGGGTCTTGAGCAACGAATTCGTTTGAATGGCTGGGTGGACGATCCTGCTGTTCACTATCGATCTGCAGGATTGTCATTGCTGACAAGTCAGGCAGAGGCATTTTCGCTGACCATCATGGAAAGCCTTTGCCACGCATGTCCTCCAGTTGCCTTCGATGTACCCTATGGCCCTTCGCAGTTGATCCAACACTCACGCACTGGCCTGTTGGTTCCCTTCGGCGATGTCGATGCATTGGCCGATGCCATCGAGTCGATTTTTGCTGACCCTGCTTATCAGGCCAAATTAAGTGCTCAGGCCTTTTTGGACTCGAATCGTTTTAAATATGCCGAAGTGGCGGCGCACTGGCGCGGCTTGTTGTCCTCATTTGGGGTTGGTGAGGTAAGCTCCGTACAGACATCGCTTGAATGATCAAAAAAGGGCACCATGACCGCCGTTCAAAACGCAATTTCTTTACTTACAGTATTTGACTGGATCGCCGTGGCATTTTTTGTCATTTGCTTTCGTGGTTACAACTATGTATTCGATGGCCGCACCCGTTTTGGTCGGCGTGGCCTGTCGCAAAAAACGCATGAGTTTCGAAAGCTGTGGGCCCGTGAAATGCTCGGGCGCAGCAACCGGGTGGGTGACACGGCGCTGATCGGTAACCTGGTCAACAGCGTGACCTTTTATGCCAACACCACCATTTACATTATTGCGGGTCTGTTTGCATTGCTGGGTACGCTTGATCAACTGGTGAATATCACCAGCGATTTGCCGTTCAGCCGGGAGGTTAGCCGTGGTTTGATGGAGATTAAAGTGCTGTTGGTGCTCACCGTGTTTGTGGTGGCCTATTTCAAGTTTACCTGGAGCCTGCGGCAGTTCAACCTGCTCACTATTTTGGTGGGTGCTGCACCAGACGGAAATCCTGACAAGGATTACAACGAAGCCTATGTGTCACGCATGGCCCGCATTAACAGTTTGGCGGGCGATGAGTTCAACCGTGGTTTGCGCAGTTATTACTTTGGTATTGCATCGGTCACCTGGATGATTCACCCCGGCTTGCTGATGGCATTCAGCGCATTGATCGTGTTTGTGCTGATCCGCAGGGACTTCTATTCCGAAGCCCTGCAGATCATGTCGAAATAAACCTGGCTGTGAATTACCAGCTGCTGGTTTCGCGTTCGGGGCTTGCGCTGACTTTGTGAATGGTCAGGTCTGCGCCATTGAACTCTTCTTCGTCGCTTAGTCGAATGCCAACGGTTATTTTGAGCAATCCATAGACCACAAAGCCGCCCAGCAATGCAAACGCCACCCCGGCCAGTGTGCCGATCAACTGGCTCATGAAGGACACACCACCCATGCCGCCCAAGGCCTGCTGGCCGAACACACCGGCTGCGATGCCGCCGAATGCACCACAAATGCCGTGCAAGGGCCACACACCCAACACATCGTCTATTTTCAAGCGGTTCTGCGTGAAGGTGAACATGTAAACAAACAGCACGCCAGCCATTGAGCCCACCGCCAGCGAACCCAAGGGGTGCATGATATTGCTGCCCGCACACACGGCTACCAGGCCAGCCAGTGGGCCGTTGTAGGCAAAGCCCGGGTCATTGCGGCCAGCGGCCAAAGCACCCAGCGTGCCGCCCACCATCGCCATCAGGCTGTTCACAGCCACCAGGCCTGAAATGCCTTCAATTTTCTGGGCGCTCATGACGTTAAAGCCAAACCAGCCCACTGCCAGTACCCAGCTGCCCAGCGCCAGAAAGGGGATTGATGAAGGTGGGTGTGAGCTGATGCGACCATCCTTGGTGTAGCGGCCACGGCGTGAGCCCAGCAGCAACACGGCAGCCAGAGCGATCCAGCCACCCACTGCATGAACCACCACACTGCCAGCGAAGTCCATGAAGGGCGCACCAAAGCTGGTGGTCAGCCATTCTTGAAAGCCATAGTTGCCGTTCCACACCATGCCTTCAAACACCGGGTAGATCAGCCCGACCAGCGCGGCGGTGGCCACCAGCTGGGGCACAAAGCGTGCGCGCTCTGCAATGCCGCCCGACACAATGGCGGGAATGGCTGCAGCAAAAGTCAGCAGGAAGAAAAACTTAACCAGTGAGTAGCCGTTGCCTTCATTGAGTACGGTGGCCGGTTCGTAAAAACCAACACCGTATGCAATGGCATAACCAATGAAAAAGTAGCTGATGGTACTGACCGAAAAATCGGCCAGAATTTTGACAAGCGCATTGACCTGGTTTTTGTGGCGCACTGTGCCCACTTCCAGAAATGCAAAACCGGCGTGCATTGCAAGCACCATGATGGCGCCTAGAAGCACAAAAAGAGTGTCCAGTGCGAGAGTGATTTGTTCCATTTTGGTGAATTTTCAGGTTTGTGGTTGAAAGTGGGGCATTAGCTGCAAAAACAATGCCCGTTTCAAAAGCCAAAAATGCACGTTATTGGTGCACCCCAGGTTTTCTGCGTTCTTCTTCCTGTTGGCGCTTTTTGTCGGGTAACTGATTGCTTCCATACCAAAAGCCAAGATTCCAAGGCAGTTGCTGATTGGCCTGAAATTCGGTGACCCGTCCTTGCAAATGCTGAATTTGCTCCAGCGCCTGTTCGACGGTGCAGGGTGGTTGGTTTGCCAGGTGTGCAATGGGTAAATTGCTGGCGATGAGCCCAATGTGTTGAAACGCTTGCATGACATGTTGTGTCAATTCACTGTGCGGTCGCAGTTTGACTTCGCTGTAATCGTCATTGAATTGCAGGCATTGCTCCAGTTCAATGGCGTGGCCAAATTCAGCCTGAATCATTTGGCGCAAAGGCTCTGTTTTAAGCTGTTCCGTGGGCATGCCAGTGGAAAGGCAATGTGTGGTCAAGCTGGTCAGGTGGCTGGCAATTTTATCGGCCACGGCAGCAGCCAGTGCAGCGGGCGTCACTGTTTTTTCAAGCAAAGCCTTGGCCATTTCACCGGCCTGGTCTTGGTATTCCCGGGTTGCATAGCGGTCCTCTGTCACCGACAGTCCCCAATCAGTGGCCACATGGTTTTTAAGTGCTTGCACATGGTGAATTTCAAGGTCTTTCGCCTGTTTGGTGCCAAGGTGGCGGCTGTCTTGTTGCCGAACAAGCTGAAGCAAGTGCTGGTCGATCAGGTCATTTTTGGTTTGAATGACCAAGCCGGCCAGCCCGTGTTGCTGCTCAACAAGGTCGCTTGCGCAGCTCAGGATATTCAGTGTGGTCCCCTCGAGGCACACGTTTAGTCCTTCTGCAAGGCTCAGCACGGCGCCGATTCTTTTAGGAAGTGAAATGGTCTCGTTACCTAAATGGCTGGAAATCAGGTGCAGGTTGCGCCGGTTTTCATTCACCATCAGTGGCGTGAGGCTGGTCGGCCTGCAATTCACTTTGGTGGCTTCAAAATCGCGGAGTGAATTCAGTGCTGCATTTTTTTGCGCCCCAGCGGCCGCATGTTGCTGAATGAACTGACGAATGCCCTGAATGGATTGCGAGAGGTGCTCTGTATAAGGTTTGCTGTTGGTGGGTGTTGCGGTGAATTGAGCCCAGGCCTTGCCGGTGGGGGGAATTGCAGGTAACTGGGGTGTGTGCGCCTGGGTGGTGGCTGTTGGGCCGGTATAGCCTGTCTGCCTGCTCACCTGTTGCCACACGGAGGCGTTTGACAGTTCAATGTGAAATGACATGCTGGTAAATGGGGATCCGATTGAACTTAAGTGTTCTACTCGCGGCAACAGTTCCAAATCAAGGTGCTTTCAGGGCTCCCCATAGAATTGCAAACAAACCATCGAACTGATCGATCAGGCGGTCGGTTTCTTTGCGCAAAAAGTGCATTTGCGCCACACGGCCAAACACGCCCATGAATACATCCAGCAGCATTTTGCTCGACACGCTGTTGTTCAACGCACCTTTTTGCTGGCCCTCCTTTAGCATGCCCAAAAATGCGCCCATCAACTCCGGGCTTTCATACACGGGCAAGTCGTGATAACGGCTGGCAGGTATCGACACAGTGAGCAGCAAGATCACCTTGGGGTGCTTGTCAAAATAGTCCAACATCACCCACAGTGTCTTTCTCAGGCGTTCACGGTAATCCTCAATACCCTCCAGGTGGTCGATCATTCGGTCGGCCAGGCGGCTCAAGGTGGTGTCCAGTACATAAGCGACCAATCGTTCTTTGCTGCCAAAGTACTTATAAATGGTTTGCAAGCTCACGTTGGCCGTACGTGCCACTTCAATCAGCGGTACGCTATTGAAATCGTGATTGGTGAACAGTTCCAGTACAGCATTTTCAATGCGGTCCAGTGTGGCTTTGCGCATTTTCGCCGGGCTCACATTCAGATCAACTTTGCCAACAGCAGTGCTTGCATTCATTTTGATTAACCGGGTGTGAAGTGGGTTTCATGAATTATTCACCAAATGATCACATTAATTACAACGGCAAATGGGAAAACCGGTAACTCAAATTACCATATGCATAGAGGGGGTACTCTAAAGTAACTTCTTGGGTTGATTGTGCGTTTGCACATCGCCATTCTGGATTCTGACGAATTCACGATACCTTCGGTAATTTCGATTACCGAATTCCGAAAATCCAGGAGGCACAGATGCCATCGGCACTGATATTTGACGCAGTAAGAACCCCACGGGGCAAAGGTAAGAAAGACGGTAGCCTGCACCAGGCCACACCAGTATGGTTGCTAAACAACCTGCTGACCGCTTTGCAACAGCGCAATGATCTCGACACCAGCCTGGTGGACGATGTGGTGCTGGGTTGCGTAACCCCAGTGGGCGAGCAGGGTGCCGACATTGCGCGCACTGCGGTGCTGGACGCAGGTTGGGCCGAAACGGTGGCGGGTGTTACCCAGTCGCGTTTCTGTGCGTCAGGCCTGGAGTCGGTAAACCTGGCTGCAGCCAAAGTGGGCAGCGGCATGGAAGACATGGTGGTTGCTGGCGGCGTAGAAAGCATGAGCCGCTGGACCATGGGCAGTGATGGCGGCGCGTGGTTCATGGACCCCCGCATCAACGACAAACTCGGTTTCATTCCCCAAGGTATTTCTGCTGACCTGATCGGCACGCTGGAAGGCTTTAGCCGCACCGACGTAGACACCTACGCTGTTGAAAGCCAGCGCCGTGCCGCCAAGGCGCAGGCTGAAGGCCGTTTCAACAAAAGCCGCGTGCCTGTGAAAGACCTGAATGGTTTGATCATGCTGGACCACGACGAATTCATTCGTGGCAACGCCACCGTGGAAAGCCTGGCCACGCTGCAACCCTCGTTCGCAATGATGGGTGGCATGGGCTTTAATGCCACGGCTCTGCGCAAGTACACCACCGTTGAAACCATTAACCACATTCACCACGCTGGTAACAGCTCGGGCATCGTGGACGGTGCAGCCTTGGTGCTGGTTGGTAGTGAAGAGGCTGGCCGCAAGGCTGGCATGAAGCCACGTGCACGCATTCGTGCAGCGGCGGTCATCGGTTCCGAGCCAACGATCATGTTGACTGGCCCAACAGCAGCCTGTTTGAAAGCGCTGCAAAAAGCAGGCTTGAAAGCGTCTGACATCGATTTGTGGGAAATCAACGAAGCCTTCGCTGTTGTGCCCATGCAAACAGCACGCAACCTGGGTGTCAGCCTGGACCGCGTGAACGTCAACGGCGGTTCAATCGCCATGGGTCACCCACTGGGTGCAACCGGCGCAATTATTTTGGGCACCTTGCTCGATGAGCTTGAGCGGCAAGACAAAACCCTGGGCCTGGCCACACTGTGTGTGGGCGGCGGCATGGGTATTGCCACCATCATCGAACGCATTTAATCGGCCGAAGGAGAAACAACAATGAGTGCAGTGAAATTTGAACTCGGTCAGGATGGCATCGCAGTGGTAACACTGGACATGCCTGGTCGTTCCATGAACGTATTGAATGAAGAATTGATGGGCCCGTTTGCGGAAGCCCTGACCCGCATTGAAACCGACGCCACTGTAAAGGGTGTTGTGCTGACTTCTGGCAAGCCAGAATTTTTGGCGGGTGCTGATTTGGACACGGTTTACAAAATCACCGACCCACAGCAGGCATTTGATTTGGCAGAAGCCTTCAAGACCCTGTTGCGCCGCATGGAAAAATGCGAGAAGCCGATTGTTTGCGCCTTGAACGGCACTGCATTGGGTGGCGGACTGGAACTGGCCATGGCCTGTAACCACCGTGTTGCATTGAACAACCCCAAAGCCAAATTCGGTTTGCCCGAAGTGAAGCTGGGCCTGTTGCCCGGCGGCGGTGGCACACAGCGTTTGCCCCGCATGATCGGTATTCAGGGCGCGTTGGAAATGATGACTCAAGGTTCCGAGCTGCGCGTTGAGCAGGCTGTGAAGAAGGGCATTGTGCAGGAAACTGCGGACACGCTTGAGGAAATGATTGCCAAGGCCAAAGCTTGGGCAGTGGCCAATCCAAAGGCATTGCAGCCTTGGGACGTCAAGGGCTTCAAGTTCCCCGGTGGCGATTCCAAGCACCCCGCCATTGCGCAAATTTGGGCGATTGCACCGAGCATGGCCAACGCCAAGGCGTTTGGCAATTACCCAGCGCTAACCCACATTGCAAGCTGCGTGTTTGAAGGCGGTATTACCGACATCGACACTGGCCTGAAAGTGGAAAGCCGTTACTTCGCTGCTTGCGTGTTGTCGCAAGAAAGCAAGAACATGATGAACACGCTGTGGTATCAGCTGAACAGCATCAAGAAAGGCCAAAGCCGCCCAAGCGCACCTGCGAAAAGCAAGGTCAAGAAAATTGGCGTGCTGGGTGCAGGCATGATGGGCGCCGGCATTGCGTATGTGTCTGCGAAAGTGGGCATTGAAGTGGTGCTAATCGACGCCACGCAAGAAGGCGCTGACAAAGGCAAGGCCTACAGCACCAACCTGCTGGACAAAGCCATTGCCAAGAAGCGCAGCACACCTGAAAAGAAAGACGCACTGCTGAGCCTGATCACCGCCACCACCGACTATTCCAAACTGGAAGGTGCTGATTTGGTCATTGAAGCCGTGTTTGAAGACCGTGGTGTGAAAGCAGACGTAACCGCCAAAGCAGAAGCAGTGATTCCTGCCACAGCCGTGTATGCATCCAACACGTCAACCTTGCCAATTACCGGCTTGGCCGAAGCGTCCAAGCGCCCCAACCAGTTCATCGGTTTGCATTTCTTTTCCCCCGTGGACAAAATGCCGCTGGTTGAAATCATAATGGGTGAAAAAACCGACGATGAAACACTGGCCAAAGGCTTCGACTTTGTTCAGCAAATCGGCAAAACACCGATTGTTGTGAACGACAGCCGTGGCTTCTTCACCAGCCGTGTGTTCGGTACATTCCTGATGGAAGCCGCAGCCATGGTGGGCGAGGGTGTTCACCCACGTTCAATCGAAATGGCGGGTCTGGAAGCGGGCATGCCCATGCCACCTTTGGCGCTGTACGACGAAGTGTCATTAAGCCTTAGTTTGCTGATCATGAAGCAAACCAAGAAAGACATGGAGGCTGCGGGCCAAACATTCCCTGAGCACCCAGGCTACAAAACCCTGACCACCGTGGCTGAAAAGCATGGCCGAATTGGCAAGAAAGACGGCAAGGGTTTCTATGATTATTCCCCAGCAGGCAAAACCCTGTGGAAAGGTTTGAACGAAGAATTCCCATTGGCCAAAGCGCAGCCCAGTTCACAGGAAATTCAGGACCGTTTGATGTACATCCAGGCCAATGAAGCCGCGCGCTGCTTGCAAGAAAAAGTGCTGCGTTCAGTGGCCGACGGTAACATCGGTTCCATTTTCGGTTTGGGTTTTGCGCCGTTCACAGGCGGCATGTTGCAGTTCATTAACGCGCAGGGCTTGCCCCAGTTTGTAAAGCGTTGTGAAGAGCTGGCTGCGCAATATGGCGAACGGTTCAAGCCTGCCAGCATGTTGGTCGAGCTTGCTGCCCAAGGCAAGAAACTCGAAGACAACCTGAACTAAACGATTTGAATCAACAGGAGCAGTAACCATGGTATTCAAAGCAATCATGAATGGCTTGATCAAAGCCAAAGCCATGCCGCAAATTTCCGCAACCGAGCGCCAGGCGCTGGAAGCGGGTACGGTGTGGATCGACGGGCAAGTGTTTTCTGGCAAGCCCGACTTTGCAAAAATGTTTGCCGAACCCTATTCGAAATTGAATCAGCGCGAGCGTGATTTCATTGATGGTCCCGTGCAGCAATTGTGCGAAATGTGCGATCCGCATGAAATTGCGACGACACGTGTTATTCCGAAAAACGCAGTCGACTTTTTGGCGTCGGCAGGTTTTTATTCTTTCCTGATCCCACAAAAGTTTGGCGGTCTTGAGTTTTCGGCCAACGCCATTTCAACCATCATGTCGGTGATCACGGCGCACAGTCCCTTGCTGTCCACTTTGGTGGTCATCCCCAACAGCTTGGGCGCTGCAGAGTTGATCAAGCATTACGGCACACAGGCGCAAAAAGAGCACTACCTGCCACGCCTGGCCAGTGGTGAATATCTGCCGTGTTTCGGCTTGACCGAGCCCACAGCAGGTTCAGACGCAGCCTCCATTCTGGCGCGTGGTGTGGTGTTCAAAAACGCCGAAGGCAAGGTTCAGATCAAACTGAACTTCCGCAAGCGTTACATCACCTTGGCACCTGTGGCCAACCTGATTTCGCTGGCTTTCAAGCTGCAAGACCCCGAGAACCTTTTGGGTAAAGGTACCGACGCTGGCATTACAGTGGCCTTGGTTCACCGCGGCATTCCCGGCCTGGAAATGGGCAAGCACCACCAGCCAATTGGTGATGCGTTCTACAACGGTCCAATCATTGGTCGCGATGTTGTTATTGACGCTGATGAAATTATTGGTGGCGCAGAATGTGCAGGCCAAGGCTGGCGCATGCTGATGGAACAGCTGGCTGGCGGCCGTGCAGTTTCATTGCCTGCTGGTGCAGTGGGTGGTGTGCGTGCAGCAGCCGCCGCTTCCGGTGCATATGCCCGGGTGCGTCAGCAGTTCGGCATGCCCATTGCTGAAATGGAAGGTATTCAGGAAAAGCTGGCTGAAATTGCAGCCATGGCTTACCTCAGTGAAGGGGCGCGCATTTATGCGGTTAGTGCACTGGACAACAACGAGCAGCCACCCGTGGTCTCGGCTGTGTGGAAGGCCTACCTCACCGAGCTTTCACGCGAACAAGCAAAAAATGCCATGGATGTAATGGCCGGCGCTGGCGTGATGCAAGGCCCCAACAACGTGATTGGTCGCGGCTATTGTTCAGCCCCGGTTGCCATCACCGTTGAAGGCGCAAACATCATGACTCGTTCACTGATTACCTTTGGTCAAGGTGCGGTGCGTTGCCACCCCTATGCGTTCAAAATTGCGAATGCACTGGAAGCCAACGACCTGCCCACATTCAGCAGTGCGTTGAAAGGCTGGATTGGTCACATGGTAGTGAACACCAGCCGCTTGGTCGGCCTTACGCTGACTCGCGGCCACCTGGCCAGCACGCCCAAAATTGATGGCGTAACGCCTTACCTGCGCAAGCTGGCTTGGGCTTCTTCACGCTATTCATTCCTGACCGACATGGCCCTGATCACCGTGGGTGGCAAACTGAAAGCACGCCAGCAGCTTACAGGTCACTTTGCGGATGCCCTGGGCTGGCAGTTGTTGGCCATCTCGACCATTCGCCGCTATGTGGCCGAAGGCGAGATCAAGGAAGACTTGCCGCTGGTTCAGTACGCTTGTGAATATGCTTTGGCGAAAGTGCAAAAGGCATTTGAATCCATTTATGCAAACTTCGGCAACAACGCAGTGGGCTTTTTGCTGCGCACCGTGGGCTACTTCAGCCTGCGCGTGAATCCGATCGTGGGTTCAGGTCTGGATCGTTTGGTGCCCACTGTGGCCAAAACAATCACCAAGAGTGGTGCACAATTTGGCCGCATTACTGGCGACTTGTACATGCCCAAGTTCAACCTGGCTGATTTGGATAACGATGAAGTGCTGGCCAACACCACAGGCGTCAAACGCTTGATGGCAGCATTCCAGGCTGTGCAAGAAGCCGAAGTGGTGCAAATGAAAGTGATTCAGGCGCGTCGCTCCAAACTGGTTGACAAAGGTTCTGTGCAAGAAATGGCAGAAGCAGCATTGGCCAAAGGCATTATTACAGCGGCAGATAAAAAGCTGCTGGACCGTGCCAACCGCATTAGCCTGGAAGCAATTATGGTCGATGAGTTCACACCGCAAGAGTTCTTCGGTGACAACTCGGTGACCTATGCGCCAGGTTTTGAATGTGCCAACGTGCCCAATGTTAGCCACGGCGCGGCGGTACAGGGTGAGCGTTTGAGGGTTGTGAACTCTTAAGGCGCGTGCGAATGTGAGCGGTGCCCTGGCTTGGCTTGGGGCACTGTTCGCTTCGCCCGGCTTTGCAAGGTTTCCCGGCGGATTCGCAGCGCGGGGCGATTGCTGCAAGCAATCGATGCGAAGACGCCGAGGCGTTTCGCATGCCCCAAGCCAGAAGCATCAAGCCGGAACTAGAAACCTTGCTTAGGGAGAGGCGAATAGCGCTCCGAGTCAAGCTGTGTCATTCCCGTTCAAAATCAACAAAGTTATTCACAACCAATCAATCACCGAGGCTGCTACACATGTCACCCATTCAAGACCCCACCTTGCTCGAAGGCATCACCGTGCTGGATTTGTCGCGCAACTTGCCCGGGCCTGCCACGTCGCTGATCTTGCAGCAAATGGGTGCCACGGTCATCAAGATGGAGCCTCCTCACGGGGACGATGCCAAAAGCATGCCCATGCTTTACGCCGCTTTGAACAGCAGCAAAAAAATCGTGACTGCCGACTTTCGCACCCCTGAAGGCATTCAGGCATTGAAAGACCATGCAGCCAAAGCCGACGTACTTATTGACGGTTTTCGCCCCGGCGTGATGGCAGACATGGGTTGCGGCTACGACACCTTGAAAGCCTTGAACCCCAAGCTGGTGATGTGCTGCATTACCGGTTACGGGCAAAAAGGTGCGCTGGCTGAAAAAGCCGGGCACGACATCAATTACATGGCCCTGAGCGGCCTGCTTGATGGCTTGCAAACCGCTGAGGGCGACATTCCGGTGCCCGCCGTTCAGTTCGGTGATTTGTTCGGAGGCACGTCAGCAGCGGTGCAGGGTATTTTGGCGGCCTTGTTGAAGGCGCAACGCACCGGGCAGGGTAGTTTTGTGGATGTGTCCATGACGCACAACCTGTGGAAGCAAAACATCATGCCCGAGAGCATGGAGCAAATGTGGATCATGCTCAGCGGCAAACCGGCCAAACACCAAGACGATTTGCTCAGTGGCGGGCTGGCTTGTTACAACGTGTACCGCACGGCTGATAATCGCCATTTGGCGGTGGGCTCACTGGAGCACAAATTCTGGAAAGTGGCCTGCGAAGCCATGGGCAAGCCCGAGTGGTCCAATATTCACTGGAGTCGTGGCGCCATGCCCAGCACCCCGGCAGCTCTGCAAATGCTCACAGACATGAAAGCGCTAATTGCTTCCCAGCCGCTTGCGCACTGGGAGCAGGTGTTTGGCAATGTGGATGCCTGTATTACCCCCGTGTTGACTCGTGCTGAAATCAAGCAGAGAAATTTGCTGCGTATTTGATGCTTTTTCTGGTGTAAAAGTAACGCCGGTAAATCGAGTACAGCGCCTAAAATGCTGAAATCTTTGGGTTAACTTACGTGATTCTTACCAAAATCCCGGGAAGAATGGTATTGTTGATTCTGCCGGAAGTCTTATACAACACTTATAAAAACCGAGCCCACGCAGGCTCCGCCGGGGAGACATAAAAAGCCACTCGAAGTGGCACCTCCTTGGCCGCATTCGCTCGGTTTACAGGAGATCAGTTACATGTCAGCACGTCCCGATGAGGCCGCCCCAAAGGTGTCGCCCGATCAATTCAATGGTTTTGTCAGCAAAGAAGCGCAAGAATTATTTGAGTCCTGCTACTGGACCAAAAGTTATCCCCCCGGCGTGTCCGGTGACATGCCTGCGCTGCGTTACAACAGCATGCTGGAATTGATTCAAGAGTGCTTGAAAAAGTTTGCTGATCGTCCGGCTTTCGTGTCTGCAGGCACAGAATTTTCATACAAACAGGTCGATGATCTGTCAGACCAGTTTGCGGGTTACCTGAAATCCATCGGTGTCAAAGCTGGCGATGTTGTGGCCATTATGTTGCCCAACTGCGTTCAGTTTCCCGCATGTTTCGTGGGTGCCATGAAGCTGGGTTGTACCTTGACCAATGTGAACCCCCTGTACACCGTGCGTGAACTGAACCACCAGTTGAAAGACTCTGGTGCAACCACCATTGTGGTGTTCGAGAACTTTGCCAACACCTTGCAGCAATCGCTTGAAGGCACCCAAGTCAAGAACATCGTCATTACACAGCTGGGCGACTTGCTGGGTGGGCTGAAGGGCTTGATCGTCAACTTCGTGATGCGCAAAATCAAGAAGATGGTGCCAGCCTACAATTTGCCCCAGGCTGTGCCAATCAAAAAGGCCCTGGCTGCAGGCAAAGGTGTTGCATTCCCCAAGCCGACTCCCAAGTTGGACGACGTGGCCTTGCTGCAATACACCGGTGGAACCACAGGTGTGTCCAAGGGTGCCATGCTGACTCAACGCAACTTGATGAGCAACATGGAACAAGGCTTGGCCTGGATGAGCGAAGCCATTGGCAAAGACCCCATTTGCGTGGTCACCATGCTGCCGCTGTACCACATCTACGCCCTGGCCGTGAACTGCATGCTGTTCATGACCTTCGGTGCGCGTAACATTCTGATTGCGAACCCCCGTGATGTGGGCACCGTCATGAAGGTGCTGCGCAAGGAAAAATTCCATGTCATTACGGCGGTGAATACGCTGTTCAATGCGTTCCTGAACAACGAAGAATTCTGTAATCGCGATTTCTCGGACATGAAGTTTGCAATGAGCGGCGGCATGGCACTGCAACAGCCCATCGCCGAGCGTTGGTTCAAAGTCACCGGTTGCGCGATCTCTGAAGGCTTCGGCATGACAGAAACCTCACCGGTCGTTACTGTGCCGCCTCTGCACGGTGGCGAACGCCCAGCCTTCCGTGGCAATGTTGGTTTGCCAATTCCCGGTACCGAAGTGCGCTTGAAGCGAGACGATGGTTTGTGGGGTGGCTTGAATGAGCCTGGTGAAATTTGTGTGCGTGGCCCGCAAGTCATGTTGGGTTACCTGAACCGTCCTGAAGAAACAGCCAAAACCATTGACGCTGAGGGCTGGTTGGCCACAGGCGACATTGGCACCATGGACGAGCAGGGCTTTGTGAAGATCGTGGATCGCAAGAAAGACATGATCATCGTGAGCGGCTTCAACGTGTTCCCGAACGAGATTGAAGACGTGGTTGCGCAGCACCCTGGCGTGCTGGAATGTGGCGTGGTTGGTGTGCCCGACCCGGTAACCGGTGAGAAGGTCAAGCTGGTTGTGGTGAAAAAAGACGCCAGTGTGACCAAGGAAGATTTGATCGCGCATTGCCGTCAAAACCTGACTGGTTACAAAATCCCGTCATTCGTTGAGTTCCGCGACGACCTGCCTAAAACTCCGGTGGGTAAAATCTTGCGTCGTGAGTTGCGCGACAAGCCGAAAGAGACTGCATAAGTTTTGTCGGACTCAATAAAAAAGCCACCTGCAAAGGTGGCTTTTTTTATGCATCGAACGGTTTAGTTGCGCACGTACATTTCAACGCGGCGGTTTTGTGTACGGCCTGCTTCAGTGTCGTTGGTGGCCGCTGGAAAACGCTCACCCAGACCCGCAGCAGTTAGTCGCGCTCCGGAGATTCCTTTGGTGGTCAGGAAGCTGGTCACAGACTGCGCACGGCGCACTGACAAATCCTGATTGTATTCATCGCTACCGGTGCTGTCGGTGTAGCCGATCACACACACAATCGTGTTGGGGTTGTCACGCAAGGTGGCAGCAATTTGATCCAGTGTGCCTGCAAACTGGGGCTTGATTGCTGTTTTGTTGGTGTCGAACAAAGCAGCACCGGGAATGTCCAGCATCACTGAGCCGTCACGTTGTTCGCGCACAGCGATCTGGCTGCCCACCAGGTAACCAAACAGACCGCCCAATGCGGCACCACGCACAGTGTCCTTGCCATCAATGCTGTTGCCTACAATGGCGCCACCAATTGCACCTACGGCGGTACCGATTGCTGTTTTGGTGTTGTCTACCTTGCGCTCAGGGGCTACAGGGCAACCCGCAACCGCCACGGGTGATCCGGGGGCAGGTTGTTGTGGGGCTTGCGGTTGTTGGAAAACGCCGCCACCATTGCTGGCACAACCTGCTGCGAACAAAGTAAGGGCAATTGCTGAAAGTTTGAATTTATTCATGGTGTCATTCCTCGAGTTTTGTATTGACTTGTTTTCTGTCTGTTTCATTCTAACGCCTTAACCTTTTACAGGTTGACTATAAAAATTTCATGGCGCTACACTCCAACATGCTTAAATCATTAACGATACTTCTTGCGTTTCAGGCCTTGGGCGAGTTGCTCAGCTTCTCGTTGTTTCCATCCATTCCGGGTCCGGTGCTGGGTTTGGTCGCCTTGCTGGCATTTTTCTTCATCAAGGGCGGTGTGCCTGCCGATATTCAATCCACAGCCAATGTGTTCACTGCCAACTTGGGGTTGCTGTTTGTACCCGCGGCGGTGGGGGTGGTTGTATTTTGGCCAGTGTTGGCTGAATTCGGGGTGGTGATTCTGATTACCTTGCTTGTAAGTGTAGTGGTCACCTTGGTGGGTACGGCATGGTTGCTCGATCGGCTCGCCGCCAGGTTTATGCCTGGTGACGTCAGTGAGGCCCCCAAGAATGACTGAATCGGCCCGTCGTGTTCTGGAGCTTCCCGAGATCTGGGTTTATCTCAGCGGGAATCCGCTGAGCGCGTTGTTTTTGACCCTGCTGGCCTATCAAATTGGTTTGTGGTGCTACAAAAAAAGCGGGCAGCACCCGTTTACCAACCCGGTCATGATTGCTGTGTTGTTGCTGGCCGCATTTTTACAAATTACAGGTTTAAGTTATCAGCAGTATTTTGAAGGTGCACAGTTTGTTCACTTCTTGCTGGGTACAGCCACTGTGGCGTTGGCGGTTCCAATTTACCAGGGCCTTACCGCGGTGAAAGGTCAAACCGTGCGCACGCTGGTATTGTTGAGCGTGGCTCTGTTGGTGGGTGGTGCCTTGTCTATTGGTAGTGCTTTGGGCACTGCCTATTTATTGGGAGCCAACCTCGACATTGTACAAAGCCTGTGGGCGAAGTCTGTTACGGCACCGATTGCCATGGGCGTTAGCGAGCGCATTGGGGCCTCGCCAACACTCACCGCCTTGTTTGCCATTGTCACAGGCATTCTGGGTGCAGCAGTTGGCACTTGGTTGTTCAATTCCATGGGTATGAAGCGTTGGTGGGTTCGTGGTTTTACCATGGGCCTGGCCGCGCATGGTATTGGTACAGCGCGTGCGTTTTCAGTGCACCCCGAGGCGGGTCGCTATGCCAGCCTTGGCATGGGCTTGCACGGTATTTTTGGTGCGCTGTTAATTCCGTGGGCGTTTGGGTTTTTTAGCTAAACACCCGGGTACTTAGAAACAGGCCGCCCATGCAGCCACATACACAGCCCGCATGTCGGGGCTGGCGTAGCCCAGCATCACCAGCAAGGCGAACACCACCAACACCACTTTGGCCCAACGTGGCATCAGTGGTGTGCTGGTCTGTGAATTCTCAAGCGGCTTGTGTTGCGGGCTCATTCGGTGTTGCGCTTTGTTCCTTGATAGGCCAGTTTACCGCAGCTGCGATCACACTCAAAGCAACGCAGATCCACCACACCATCATGTAACTGCCGGTGGCATCAAACAACAAGCCCCCAAGCCAGCCACCCACAAAGGCACCAATTTGGTGGAACATGAATACCAGTCCACCCAGCATTGACAGGTTTTTAACACCAAACATGGACGACACCGTGCCTGTGGTTAAAGGCACAGTCGACAGCCAGAGAACCCCCATCGCAGCCGCAAACAAATACACGCTCCAGGTGCTTAAGGGCGCCAGCACAAAAGCCACAATGAGCACACCGCGCAAACCATAAATGCCGGTCAGCAGCATGGGCTTTCTGAATTTGCCGCCCCACAGCCCGGCAAGATAACTGCCCAGAATGTTGAACAGGCCAATCAAGGCCAAAGCAGTGCTGCCCACACTGGCGGGTATGCCACTGTCTTGCAGATAGCTGGGCAGGTGTACGCTAATGAACAAAATTTGAAAGCCGCACACAAAGTAGCCCACGCTCAACATGAGGAAGGCTCGGTGCTGAATGGCTTGCCCCAGCGAAGCCCACATGCCCAGCTCTTTGCCCGCAGGCGTTTCCTGATGGCTGGCGGCAGTGTTCGGGCACTCGGCGCTGCAAGGCGTGTCGTCGGTATTCAGGGGCTTGGCTTTTGGCTCGATCAATTGCCATGCCAACACCAAAATGATGACGGCAAAGCAGGCCAGAATGGTCAGTGCCGAAGACCAACCAACCTGGTTGATCAAAAACAGGCCTCCGGGCAAAAATGCAAACTGTCCCAGTGAGCCCAGGGCCATGGAAATACCCATGGCCATGCTGCGTTTTTCAGGGGGCATGGCACGGCTGACCGCGCCAAATACAACCGGAAAAGTGGTGCCGCTCAAGCCCAGTCCGATCAAAATACCAGCGCTGAATGTCAGCATGCCAGGGCTTTCAACCATGGCCATTAAAAACAAACCCAGCGCATACAGTGCGCCACCAAGAATCATGGTGATGGCTGAGCCCAAGCGATCAGCCATTCGGCCTACAAATGGCTGCGCAATACCCCAGACCAGGTTTTGCATGGCAATTGAAAAGGCAAATACTTCGCGCCCCCACTCGTTGCTTAAACTCATGGGCTGCAGGAAAAGCCCGAATGAATGGCGTATGCCAAGCGAGATGGTCATGATAAAAGCCCCACACCACAGAATGGTGAGGGGTGATACGGCTTTGTGGGGGGTCAAGCGCATGGTGATTGCAAATTAAGGTTTGATGTAAGCAAAGCCCTGTTGGGTTTGCAGGTCGGCAACACGCACCACACCCGATGGTGTGTAGTTGGCATCCAGCACAAATTGGTCTTTGTTCAGTTTGCGGTTTTTCAAAGTGATTTCGCAAATCTCGAACACCACACCGCGCGCGGTCAGTGCACTGACCAAGGGGGCGTATTGAGTGCCCGTTTCAGCGTGTTTGGCACCCTCCATGAGAAAGTCCACGCCATTGGCATGGGTCACCACGATAATCGTGGTTTTGGGCGACACGTCCAGGTGGTTTCGAATATTACGCAGCGCCTTCAATGGTTGCTCGGCACCGTCAATGTGATAAACCACCTTCGAGGTAATGTCCTGTGTGTTCATCCGCTTCACAGGGGCAGATTCCTGTGCGTACACCGTGCCAGTCAACATCAAGCCTGCTGCAAAGGCCACCACGGTATTTCTGATCAAAAGCCAAGTCATTTTTTCTCCTTCAATGTCGGTTAACCCCGCCTTATCCCACGAAAAGGTGGGGTCGTTGAGGTGACTCCTTAGAGGGATGTTTAACCCATCGCCCATCTGGATACTGAACTGTACCGAATTGGAATGGATGAGCAACAGTATGAAACCCAACACCGTATTAAACACCGCTTTGTCGGTGAGCAAAATTGGTGTTTACGCGGCTGTCGTCCTTGGCGCTGCGGCTTGTTCATCGCTTCGACCCTTTGGCCAGGAGGACGAGTTTCGTGCCAAATTGAAGGCGCCGGACATCACTGGCGCCAGTTCGACAGCTTCCCAGGTTACCTTGCCGATTGAGCGCTTGCCCTCCGACACGTTCTGGGTTCGTCCCCAAATCTCGGAAGGTGATTTGCCTGATCGACGTGTCGACAACCTGTCGGTCACAGAACGCGGTTTATTTGATGTGTTGCAGCTGATTTTCGCCAGCACCAACATGCCATTGAGTTTTGAGGGTGGGGCGGATGCAGCGTCTCGTTATGGGGTGGTCACGCTGAACAACTTGAGCGGTAGTCTGCCGCAGGTCATGAACAAGTTGGGCGAGATCATGGGGTTCTTCTGGACTGTGACCGAGTCGGGTGTGCTGAGGATCATGCCCGAACAGCAGTTTGTGGTCACCATGCCACCCGTGCTGAATGAGGACAGCATGGCTGGCATTACCAACACCATGCAGTATCTGGGCGCGCGTGACGTGTACCTGGATCGCATTAACAGGTCGCTGGTTTTTCGTGCCAATCGCCGTGCATTAAGCGACATCCAGAATTATCTGGAGCGGGCACGGGCCACACGATCGTTGATTGTGTATGACATGAATGTGTTGCAGGTTGATCTGAATGACTCCAACAACATGGGTGTGCGTTGGGAGTTGTATAAAACCGGAAACGGGATCAACACGGCGCCGGATTCGGCGCTTGCAGGTGCCTCAAGTACGGCAGACCGAATTACCCAGTTGACCCGTACCGCGTCGGGCATTGAAACCCTGATTTTCGGTGAAAACTTTTCAACCAATTTTCTGATTGATTTTTTAAAGTCGCAAGGCGACGTAAAAACGTTGAGTCAACCCAAAATTGGTTTAATGAATGGCACCAACGGCAATATTCGTGTGGGGCAATCCACCACCTTCGTCTCGCGCGTGGGGTCTCAAATTGTCAATGGCGTGGCGCAGTCTACTGCGGACACGCAAAACCTGCGGACTGGTCTTGAAGTCTCGCTGACTGGCGAGGCGCACGACTCAACCATTTACACCCGCATCAATATTTCAATCACTGAACTGTTGGCGTTAAAGCGCTTCACTGCCTTGGGCGTCGATCTGAATCTGCCCGAAGTGGCCGACCGTGAGCTGAAAACACAAGTGCGTTGTCGCCCTGGTGACACGATATTGCTGGGTGGCATTACCGTATCCAGGGCGCAAGACGATTTTCAAAGTGGTTTGGGCACGCGCAGTCGAACCGAGGCCACGAAACAAACTGAACTGGTGGTGACCATTCGCCCACGCCTGTTGCTGTTCGGGGAAGTGGCCAAGCAGGAGCAGCCTGCAGCACAAACGCCTGTGTTGGAACCTGTGGAAACGGCGACACGCGCTTTGCGTTTGTCCACAAGCCTGGGCTTTGTTCCGGCACCAGTTCAAATGATTTCCAAGCTGACCCAGGTTCAGGAGCGGTAATTCATGCAAATCTACTCAAACCGAATTCTGATGTGTACCTTGATTGTGCTTCTTGTTGCCCGGTCTGGCGTGGCCTTGTCCCAGCAAACAATTGCAAATCCATTGATTCGTCCAGCCGTGTCGCAAGCGATACCCTCAGGCAGTGGATCGGGGGCGACTAATGCGTCACAAAGTCAGTCTGATCCCGATGCTGGCGGTGGTGCGGCTGAGCTGCGCAGGCAGGCCGAGCGCAGAATTACCCAGGAAGACCTGAACATTCGGCAGCAAGCCTTGAACTCTCCCGTATTGCCAGTTCCTCTGATCAACCTTTTTGCCAACATGCAGGTCACTGCCCATTTCCAGGGGGCCATTGTCATGCGCAGGGTTGAAAACGATTTTGCGTCCCCGCAGGTGATTCAGTCTGCGGCTGTTCAACAATCGAGCAACGGCCGTGGCGAATCTCCTCCCGCTGTGGTTGTACCTCGTCCCGTGTCTCGCTCATCGGGTGCACTTCGATTGCGGGTAGGAAAAACTGAAAATGTCAGTGGTTATCCCTTGCGGGCCATGGTGAACGGGCAAGACATCACGGTTGATTGGCGTAGTGAAAATGGTGCCTGGGTCAACGTTTTTTATGGTGCGCTTGAATCCAGTGCAGGCGGCCTTCCTCAGGTACCCAGTGATTCCCAGTTATTGAAAGTGGAAACCGATCGGTTTGATCATTTGGTCCCTGTATTGCGAACTCAAACCTTCTCGCCTTCCGGTACCTTGGGCGGCCAGCAGGGCGGTAACTTGGGCTCTGGGTTTGGCGGTGGAAACGGCGGTTTCGGTGGTGGCCCGGGTGGCAACAATCAACCAGGTTTTGGTACTGGCTTTCCCAACTGAAGGAAACATGCAGCATGAAATCACTTGAGGCAGATTTGATGCAAGCCGGGCTGGATGATCATCAGCTTAATTTGCTTCGCCAACAACACACCCATCTGCGTGGAGAAGGGCGCTCGGCGGAATTGGGCAGCCTTGCTTTGCGCTCACGGTTTTTGAATCTTGATGATCTGATCGATTCGGGTTCTCAGGAAGACTCCAATGTGATTGGCGACCACTTCACGCTTCAAACTATTTTGCCGCTTGAGTTCTGTCGGCGTTTTGTTTGTGTGCCCACCGAGTTTTCAAAAGGTGTGCTGACCTTGCGTTGCGCCCAGCCACTGAAGGCAGCGCAACAGGATCGAATACGTCAGATTTTGCGGGCCCCCGTTTCGGCATTGAAATTTTTACCTTCCAGCCGCCAGGAAGTGTGCGAGCTGTTGCTGCGAATTGAGCAATCGGGTTCAGTGAACGGTTTGATCACAGTTCTTCGGCATGAGGGGCTTGAAGCCGGGCGCCTACGCAGCCTGGTTTATGCGGTGCTCAAAGAGGCTTTGTCCTTGCGTGCCAGCGACATACACCTAAGCCGCAAAGGCGACCCCGATGCCTGGATCGCGTATCGGGTGGATTCGGTCATGCGCCAAACCCACTTGTTGCCTGAGTTGCTAATGCAATCGCTGGTGGCCCGTATCAAAATTGAAGCGGGTATGGATGCATCCAATAGCCGCACGGCTCAAGATGGTCGTTTGACAGTTGAACATGAAGGCAGGGTGGTGGATTTTCGAATTTCCACGCAACCGCTAGTAGATGGCGAGTCCGTTGTGCTGCGTGCATTGGATGCATCGCTGTTGCCCAGTCTGGGGGCTTTGTTTCCAGGCCAGCCCAAGATGACGGAGTTGATCCGAAGCATCACCAATCAAACCGGGAAAACCGGTGGATTGGTATTCATTTCCGGTGCAACAGGCTCGGGCAAAAGCACCACGCAGTACACCGTGGCTTGCGGCTTTCGGCGTGATGCCATGAATGTGATCACGGTAGAAGATCCGGTTGAATACATTTTACCCTTCGCCAAACAAATTCAATTGCAGGCCTTGGTGAAGCAAAAGGCAATTGAACTTGAACGTTCGATTTTACGCCAAGACCCGGACATCTTGATTTTTGGTGAGGTGCGGGATGCCGATTCTGCGCGTGCCGCCCTGGCCTTCGCCGAAAGTGGTCACTTGGTGATTTCTACCATTCACGCCAACAGTGTGTTGCAGGTGAGTGAGCGCTTTTTGTCCATGATTGACCCGGCCCACCGTGCCGATTCCGAGTTTTTGCTTGCGCATTTCTTGCGGGTCGTGATTCACCAGCGTCTGGTGCGTCGACTTTGCTCATGCGCAAAACCTGTTCAGGCGGAAATACTGGACATGTTCCATTCACAGGCGTATCGACTCACGGGCGGTTTGATCCTGCCGCGCGCGGGTTTACGTCAAAAGGTCGGTTGCACGCGCTGTGCCGGTTTGGGATATTCAGGTCGGGTTGCTGCACATGAAACCATGCATGTGCCTGTTGACGAGTCAATGCGTGGCCGTTTTGTGAAGGCATTTAAAAGTCACAATCTTGAGCTGCCTGTTGATTTATGTACAGAGAACGGTGTTGATTACACCAGCCGGCTACAAACCCTGCAAACCCTGTTGGATCAAGGCTTGGTCGATTGGCCCAGTGTCCTTCAGGTTCTTGGTGTGGCAGGGGATTAAGCATGTCCATTTCTAACTTCCGGGTCGATTACCTGGCTCCCCAAATGCTGGATGCGACTGCACGACCTGACGACAGGCTAAGTGGTTACTTTCGCCATCAATTGGTGATTACTGCATCTAGAAAACGCGAGGCAATTCAGCAAGTGATTGACCGTGGTGGCGTTGTGCTGGATGTATTTGAACTGCAAGCCAAAGGCCGTTTGTCCCGCCTGTTTGGTTCGAAAGTGAGTCGCAGTTACAAACAAAAATTTTTGCAGGCGCTTGCGTTTAATGTGCGTTCAGGCTTGTCACCCGAGAAGTCACTGGAGCAGGTAATTTTGGGTGAATTGGGTGAGCCGCGTTTGATGTTGAACCAGGCTTTGAATGCATTGCGGCAGGGTTTCGGATTTGTGGCCGCGGTCGAACTGCTGAACTGGTTTGATGATTCTACGCTGGCGGTATTGAGCGCAGGTGAGGCCGCTGGCCAGTTGAGCGAGGCCCTTGAAACAGCCGTGAGTTTTTATGAAAAAGGCTCAGCCACTTTGAAGTTGATGTTTGGTGCGGTCACCTGGACTGCACTTGATCTGATTATGGCGGTGTCTACAGTTGTTGGCATGCGTTTTGGTTTGATTGAGCAGTTAAAGGCAACGCCACTCATGAGCGAAGATCCCGCCAAGGTTGCGCAATACAACAGCTCCCTTGCATTGGCTGAATGGGTCAACAATGGTTTGCTTGTATTTTCATTCCTGTTCTTTCTCATCCTGATCTACTTCACCATGCTGGTGTTGTCACCTGACCAGAAAACGCGTACGCAGGCGTTTGGCATGCTTGAGAAAGTACCGGTGATCGGCGAGTTGCTGATTTCCTCTGGCATTGCCGCGACCACACGGGTGTTGGGTTCTTTGTTGACTGGTGGTGTGGCATTTCTAAACGCTGTACAAATTGCGCGCAAAGGCACCATTACGCCCACCGTGTCCCTGTTCTGGAAAACCATCACCGATCGCAGCGAGATTGGCGAGCAGCCTGCAGTGGCATTCAATCATCCCTTGCTCGACAGCAGTGAGCGCCTACTGATTCGCGCACACAAAGATCAGGCGCAACTGGCTGAGTGTTTGGCCTCGATTTCACAAACCCGCGATGACAAAGCCAACAGTGCGGCACGCAAATTTGCGGTGATTGCGTTTGTGGCCTCACTGGCTTATTCGGGCATCGCAGTGCTGTTCAGTTTGGCAGTGGTGTATTTGCAAAACGAAGTTGTGCTGTCAGGAGCCTAAGTCATGGAAGCCATCAATTTAAAAAGTATTTATTCCAACTTGATCGCAGGGCGTTTGCCCGTGGGTACCGGCAGTGCACAAAAGGTGGTCATGAATCAGGCCTATGCCATTTTGGGCACCAACCGCCTTCATGCCTATTGTATGGAGCGCTCGGGACATGTGTATTACTTTGCCATTGAAAGTGCCTGGCTAAGTTCAGCACCTGGCTTCAATTTGCCCTTCGTTGATGTATTGCCCGACGGCCCTTTGCATGTAGGCGATGCGATCTATTTGATGCACGGCGCGGATTACTCAGCCGCCCTGATCATCGAAGGTGGCAGCGTGCGATTGCTTTGCAATGATCAAGATGTGTTGAAAGACTATCTGATTGGTCTGGACCTGCAAATTGTCGAAATTGATCACAAGGGTGGTAAACCGCTCAGCAGTATTCCGCAGGCCATTCAAGGCATTACCGAGCGTTTTAGTGCATTGATGATGAAGGGATCAATTGGCGTGCTGATCTCGGCATCCATGGTTTTTCTCGGTTCACAGGCAGCAAGTGCCTACACCAATAGCCAAGCCGCCAGTGGCCTGAATGCACAGGCTGTTGAGAATGACCTGAATGCCACACTGGTTAAGCTCAGCGTTCAACAGCCACTTGCCCGGCAAATTTCCCGAATACAAAAAGTGTCAGCGACTGTGGTGCGCTCAGGTGGCTGGATCGAGAAATACAAGATGAAAGGTGAAGACGACGAGTCTTTTGAATTGGTACTGCCGAGTTGGGTAAGCCAGGATTACCTCGATTCCCTGGGGCGCGACGTGATCACCGATCTTAGGGATATGGAAGGGCTGCTAAGTGTACGTAAACAAGGCAAGAAGGAGTCAGTCAAGTGAAACTGGATATTAAGAACAACAGCTCATTGTGGATTGCCGAGGCCAGTCGACTCATGGGCCTTGCGCCGGTTTTCGCCATGATGTGTGCCGTAATCATGGTGATTTTGGCTGCGTTTTCGGTGAACGATTTTCTTCGCGCAACCGAGCTTGAACGAAAAAGTCAGGAGTTGCCTGAGTTCACTTTAAAGCGTGTGCCAGTTGGCAAGGTGGTCTACGAGGAGTATGCCCGAGTGCTTTCCAGGTTAAGCCCAGACGTGCAAGTGCTTGCCAATCGCGACAGCATCAAGATTGATATTGCCGACCCCTCCAAATATGCCGAATTCATGTACGTATTGAATAGCGTGCAGGGCATTTCAAAAGACGTGGTGTGGCATGCAGAGGAAATATGTCTGGCGGGCTGCTCGGGGCACGCTTCGCTGGCCGTTGTTAAAGGTATGACAGAGAAAGTGGAAGTCAAATTGAGAGGGCAAGGCGATGAGTGAATCCGACAACAAAGCTGGCGTACCGTTTGCCAAACAAAAAGCGACCCTGGGGGTCGCGGCCTTGGGCATGGTGGGCTTGGTGTCATGGGCCGGTTGGACGGCGTTTCAGGGTCCTTCCAATACAGGTGTTTCTCCGGTGGCCAGCGCATTTGCTGCCGGCACTTCTGCCAACAAATCTGACCGGGAAGTGGCCAGTATTAATGGTATGAAAATTACTGAAATGGAGTTGGGTGGCATGCTGCAGTCGGGTGTGGACCGCGCAATTGTGATCGACCGTTACATCAACAAAGTGGTGGCTGCGGAGCGCGGTCGCGAGATGTATGTGGAAGAGGCCAAAGCTGCCCTGCGCGCAGCCGAGCGTGAAGTACTTTCTACTTTGTACACCACCAAGCGAATGGAAGAGTTGCGCAAAGCCGTAAGCGACGACGAGGTAAGGGCTTACTACGATGCCAACGTACTAGACCAAAACTTTCAGCAGTGGAAAGTCAGTTATTACCTGAGCAATGATCAAAACGATGTGCAGCAAACCCTGGAGAAATTAAAGAAGGGCGAGAAGGACGCGCTTGATCAGTTAAAGCCACTGGTGGAGCAGGGTGACGGCTATGCCGTAGCTCAGGCGCTGCCTTACAACCTGGGGCGAGTGGTATCGAAAATGAAGAAAGGTGAGTTCAGCGAAGTGCTTAGATTGCGAAATGGCCTCTTGGTTTTGAAGATTGAGGACAGCAAACAATTTAAAAAACCCACCATGGAAGAATTGAAGCAAGACATAGTTCAGGCCCTTGCTTTAGAAAAATTCAATGCCGAACTTGAGCAGGCCCGCAGGCAGGCCAAGGTGGAGTTGAGTTAATTAAACAAGGCCTGAGCAACACAGGTAATCAAGGAGAACATCATGAAAGGTATTTTTAATCCCGTCGCCGGATTGCGAAAGCAAAAGCAATCGGGTTTTATTCAAGCGGCCTTGCTCTTCGGCATTGCCTTGATGACAGCCGTGCTGGGTGGCTTTGCATTGGCCAACCGAAGCCCGACCTCACAAACCGACGTGGAGCAGGCAAAAGTCAATGCCTCGGTTATTTTGAAACAGGCCAGTGATTTGCGCGATGGGGTGGCCAGGTACTCAAGCGATTTTGGTTCATCTGCAGTGTTGACCATGGATTTTTCGAATTCATCAGGGCAAGGTTTGTTTGATCCTGCGGCCCGGTACGCATCGCCACAAATTATGCCGACCTCTGCATTTGCAGCGGGTGCAGACACCAGCATCAAGCCGCCTTCAGCGCCATCGGCTGGGCACTGGTACATCAACAAGGCAACCGCGGGTAAATTGTTGGCGACAACTGAAGAAGACCCCATGGTGATTTTGCCTGACCTGCGTGAGGATGTGTGTGGCCGAGTCAACACGCTCTTGTACGGCAGTAACATCGTTCCTTCAGCAAGCAACGCTTTGTCGGACTGGCTCGCTGGCACTGACGGCGGAATTTCAGCAATCTCGACTGCTGCTCCGGCGGATGTGTCGGGATGGCCAGAAGGCTGTATCGAAACCAGCGACAATAAGTTTGTGTATTTCAAGGTTGTTCAAGAAAACTAAGCCACCAAGACATCACCAAGCCCGCAAAAGCGGGCTTTTTTTTCGCCGTGTTTCACCAAAGCAAGGGATGTGGGCTTGTATGCATTCACCCGTTAACCCGGTATGCACCGAAATCCGTGCAAGAAACCGAGGTTAAGAAATCGTGAACAGAAAATTCTTTCAGCAACAAAGTGGATTCATCGCTTCCTACATTTTGTACGGCATTGGTTTGCTGGCCATTGTGGGCGCGGCCTATGCGCGCTTGAATACCAGCGCACAGCAGGGTCAGTCTGTTCAAGACACCGTCAGCGAGGTTGCCGTACAACTCGAAGTCATTAAGGGAAAAATCATGCTTTGTGCGGCGGTTTATCCCGATGGCGACCATGAACAGTTCGACACACGGCACGCCTACCCCGCACCAGCCACCACGGGCAACGCTGCAGTCATTTCATCTGTTGTTTGTCCCGCACCCAATGGCGATTTGTCGCTTGCCCTGATGCCCGACGGAATTCCCTTGCCGGTCAGTCCTCCTGATTTCGACGAGTGGGTGTACGAGCACACGGAAACCGGGGGAATACGGCTGCGATTAATACCCCGTGTAAGCGGTGGTGCAGCAGCAACCCGAGAGCGCCTGTTGCGTCAGTACGAGGGGTCAGTCTTCGCCTCGGGCGATGAACTTGTATTTGCGGTATTGAACTAGGAGTTCACATGAAGAAAAATAATTCCGGAATCAACACCGCCAGTTTTCAACCGAAACCCATTGTGCTGGCTGTTCAAAAGGCCCTGCCGTATTTGGTGGCCTTCAGTTTGAGTGCAACTGCTGTGTCTCCCGCGGTGGGCCGCTCGGGCGACTCCGCTGCTGCCTTCACCGCGACCCAGCTAATACGTCAATTCACACTGAAAAACACAGTGGCGCAGGTCAGTCAAGGCATGCAAGGACATGTCGAAGAGGTCAACGGCGTGCTGCGCGCCAAGGAAATGGGTGCCAGACCTACCGGGTATCCTGCCGACATGGGGTCTGTGCCATCCTCGGCCAATTTGCCACAACGCGACGGTGCAGGTCGCCCTCTTGGATACTGCGCTTGGGACAACAATTCATCAACATCCAACAGCAGTTTTCTGGCCGGGCAGGGCGTACCCAACCCACTCGTGTACGCCGTGGTGTCCCCAGGTTTGAATGGCAGCATGGAAACCAGTTGCACGTATGTTCTGGCCAATCTTGGTGGTCTGGGCGACGATTACGTGCAGGTCACCGCGCCATCGCAAACATCTTCGAGACACTTCAGAAGTGCCGTCGGCACTTATGCAGACTTAACCGCCATGCCTGGTGAGGAAGGCGACGTTCGATTGGTACTGGATACCAACAAACTTTACAGCTATGTAGGCGGTGCTTGGCAGCCAGTGGATGCCAGCAAGTTTAATGATGATTCGGCCAGTAACGGGGCAGGCGCCATTGCCTACACCACTGGCAAAGTCACAGTGGCTGATTTTCAGGCAGCCAGTGCAACTATCACAGGCGCTCTGGCCGGAAGTACGGCCACATTTTCAAGCAGTGTAACTGCCTCTGGTTTTATCGGAAACGGCGCCGCTTTGACTGACCTGAATGCAAGCAATGTCAGCAGTGGGGTTTTGGGTGCTGCATTTGGTGGCACAGGGGTTGATTCAAGTGCGGCCGCGCAGGGTAGTTTGCTGATTGGTACCGGCGCAGGTTTCGCGTTGGGTGCTATCAGTGCTGGTGACGGAATTGGCGTATTGAACGGTGCTGGCAGTATCACCATTTCAAACACAGGTGTAATTAGCATTGCCGGCACAAACAACCAGGTAATCGCAAGCGCCATGAATGGCGATGTGGTGCTGAGTTTGCCACAAGACATAGCCATGACCAGTACGCCCACTTTTGCAGGCGCATTCTTCAACGGCAATGTCGATGTCGCCTCGATCAGCCAGGCCGGCGTACCCGCCACATTGGCTTTTCAATACGCCAGCGATACAGGTTCAACTTTTTATGCCGAACCCAATCTGGGGTTGGGAACTGGTGCATTGGCTGGTCGCAAGAATGCAGGCAATGTGGCGGTGGGCAATGGCGTACTCGGGCAAATGGCCACCACAGGCTATGGCACCGAGTCGGGTACCTGGAACACGGGCGTGGGTTATCAAGCCTTGTACACCAACGATTACGGAGATGAAAATACGGCGTTGGGTTACAAGAGCATGTTCAGCAACACCACGGGCTACTACAACACGGCATCGGGTGCATGGTCGATGTACGCGAATACAACGGGCAGCTTCAACACAGCCACCGGTTACTACAGTTTGCAGGCCAATACCACAGGCTTTTACAATGTGGCGGTTGGCGCCTATGCACTCATGACAAATACCTCGGGCAGCAGCAACGTGGCAGTGGGGGAGTTTGGGTTGGGCCGCAACACAACGGGTTACTACAACACGGCTGTGGGTGATGCCGCCCTGAATGGCAACACCACTGGTTTCTACAACACAGCGATAGGCTCATATGCCGCTGACAATATAAGCACCAGTGCTTATGTCACTTCGATTGGCGCATTTTCAATGTACAGGGCAACCGCCACCGAGAGTGTCGCTGTCGGTACCAACACCCTGTATTACTCGGAAGGCCAATACAACACGGCTGTGGGCAACAACACCTTCGGCGAATTACGCACAGGGGGCTCCAACACAGCACTGGGTCACTACGCTATGCCTGCGTTAACCACAGGCGATACGAACATTGCTATCGGTCATCGTTCTGGTAACACCATCACAACAGGCAGCCGCAACATCTTGATTGGCGACCACGCGGGCAATGGCACTTTGACCAGCAACAGCAACATTGCGTTGGGTAACAGCGCAACAATTGGCGATGCACTGTCTTATGCAGTCACCATTGGCAATAATTCCTCGGTCACCACATCCAACACAGTGGTGCTTGGGCGCACCACGGATAACACTGTAATTGGCGCAACCGCCGACGATGGCAGTGGTAACAAACTTCAAATTACCGGTGGTTTGCGGGCCTCTGGCAATGTGTTTCTGAATACAGGCAGTGCCGCCAACTACACGCAGTTAAGGGACTTGCGGGTGATGTCTTCAAACAACGATGCTGGCTGGGATCATCTGCGGATTTATTCCGGTGCCCGTTCAACCTCTATAGATGTTGGTGGAGCCGAAGATGGGCTTATTTTCCGTGTGGGTCAAGGTGGATCCGGCGGGGTAGGCGACCAAACCTACAACACAGTGCTCACCCTGAAACCGGATCAGTCAGCTGTATTCGCAGGCCGTGTTGATGTTCAAAGTTTGTACGTCAATGGTGAGCAGGTGGCACCCGTGAACAAGGCAAACATTGATGCAGCACTTACCTTCGCAAGTACTGTAGGCGCAGCATTTCCACAAAGCAGTTTGGCCCTGGGCATTAATGCACTGGGTGCTGATCCACGCGCAGGCAATATTGCAATTGGCGAGGGCGTACTTACAAGCCTGTCACCCAGCGCTGTTTCTACCGAGGGAATTTTTAACACAGGTGTGGGCTTTAATGCGCTCACCGTGAACAGCACAGGTTCGTACAATACAGCGATAGGCACGTACACACTGAATGCCAACACAAGCGGCTACAACAACACCGCTGTGGGTGTGTATGCCATGGTGAATACCACCACGGGTTTCGACAATACCGGTGTGGGCCGAAATGCATTGAACCTGAATACAAGCGGTAGCCGCAACAATGCCGTGGGTGTGAATGCGCTTCACAGCAACACCACAGGTGTGCAAAACAATGCAATCGGTACCAACGCGATGTTCTCGAATACCACGGGTTATCAAAACGTGGCCTTGGGTGACAATGCCTTGTACACCAATAGTGTGGGGTATCAAATTGTGGCCATTGGTCAAGACGCCCTGTACAACAACACCACCGGCTATCAAAACGTTGCGATCGGTTTTAATTCCCAACGCAGCACTACCTCGGGCTATCGAAATACCGCGGTGGGTATTAATTCGCTACTGAACAACACCGATGGTTTCGAGAATAGCGCATTTGGCGTGAACGCCTTGTTGGCCAACACCAGCGGCGACTACAACAGCGCCTTTGGTGTAAACAGTTTGTTAACCAACACCACAGGTGAACGAAATGTGGGTGTGGGATTCAACACCTTGTTAAGTAACACCACGGGCGCGAACAACGTGGCGGTGGGAGTCAATGCGTTGTTGAAAAATACCACGGGCAATGAAAATACGGCTGTGGGCGACAATGCCCTGTTCGAGAACACCACAGGGCATTCGAATGCTGCTGTCGGTCGTGGCGCCATGAATAACAATACCACTGGTTATTACAACATTGCCATGGGTCGAAACGCCCTGCTCACCAACACCACCGGCTACAACAACAGTGCTTTGGGTTACAACAGCCTTATTTTTAACACCACGGGTTACAACAACGCAGCATTGGGTCGCAACGCATTACAAAACAACACCACGGGGTTTAATAACACAGCGATTGGCACGTTTTCCATGTTTGGCAGTACCACTGGCCTGGACAACACTGCAGTGGGCTTGAACTCCCTGTACTCCAATACCGCTGGTAATGCCAACGTTTCCTTGGGTAAAAACGCTTTGCTAGGCAATACAACCGGCAGCTACAACATGGGTGTCGGCACTTCTTCCGATGTATTGGTAAACAGTGTGAACTACGCATCTGCGGTCGGTGCCTTTGCGCGTGTCACCACATCGAATACTCTCGTGCTGGGTGCTTTGGGTGTTGCCAAAGACGGTGTCGTGTCTTCAACGGACGATCAGGTGGTTATTGGCGCCACATCGCGCAGCGACACCTATGTGAACACCAAGTTGCATGTCAATGGTGCCGCCAGCTTCAGCGGGCAAATCGCAGCAACTGGCGGTGCGCTGGTGTCGAGTAACCAGTACTTGCGTTTTGGTGAGCCGACAGAAACCTCTGATCCAATGGCCATATATAGAACCAATGCTGCAGCCGATCAAAGCAGGTTGAGGATAGGTATTGGTGACAACGCAAGTACATTTGGCGGGGTCAACGCCGATGAACTGCAGGTGGGCTTGTTGGGGCTCGACTTGGTAAGCTACACGCCCGTGTTCAGAATTGCAGGCAGTGGCGATGTGATTGCCAACGGCTATGTTCAAGCCACCGCATTCAATGTCAGTTCAGATCGGCGTTTGAAAACCAATATTCAGGCACAAAATTCCGATTCGGTATTAAGCAGGCTTGAGCAACTACAAACCTACAGCTACGAGTACCTGGCCAACCCCAATCTGGGGCGACGCATTGGTGTAATTGCGCAAGAAATCCAAAACCTGTTCCCCGAGGCTGTGGCAACCCGGGCCGACGGCATGATGTCCGTGGATTACAGCGCATTGGGTGCCATGGCAGCCATGGGTGTTGGTCAGTTGAGTAAACAAGTCAAAGTGCTTGATAAAACGGTATTGGAACAAGGGCAGCGGATCGATGTGCTCGATGATCGAGTGAATCAACATGACATGCGCATTACTTCCCTGGAAGGATGGAAAACCGAGGCAGTGAAACGCATGGATGGCATGCAAAACGCGATCGATTTGAATATCCAGAAAATTGCCGAAAACGCCGTGGCCATTCAAACCAATTCAATTGCGATCGAGCGTTTGGACGATGCTTTATTTACCCTCGATGGGCAAGTGAAAAACAATTCAGATTCAATCAACCACATCAATTCACGCTGGGTAAAAAACTTTAGCGAATCGACTGACGGTTCTTTGCTCACGATCAATGCAGTGGAACTGAAAGTGAGCAACTTCACGGCGCAGCAGGTGCGTTCGAACTCAGTTTATTCTCAGCGGCTTGAAGCGGAAATGGCGCGAATCACCGACCTGGAGGTCAACAATCTTCGAGCCAACTCAGCAGTTGCCAACACCGTACAGGCTGAGCAATTAAATACTGGATCTGTTCAGGTTTATGCCGGAGTGGGTTTGCCTGCCGTGCTGTTTGCTGCCAAATCAGACGGTCATTACACCGTGAGTACCAGTGCACTCGATGGTAGCTATGCCACGGCTACTGTGATTGTGAATGCGGGACAAGCCAAAGTGATCTCGGTGGCCAGCGAGGGCATTGAATTGTATGCAGAAGGCAATCAGGTCAAGGTGATTGCCGCAGGCAAATCGATCAAAGCGAGTTGGATCAAAATGGGTTAACCGCCCTGGGTGAATGCGAGTTTTGCAGATTGGAATATGCTGCTTTGGAATGATCTTGAAACCAGGGCAGGGAGTGGGCATGATCCACGCACAAAGTACATTGCAGACACAGCAGTCACACACAGAAGTACATTGCAACCCCGAGTGGGTGCAGCTGCAAAAAGAGCTGGGTTTCAGTTTGTTGCTCGGTACTCGGAGCATGGGTGATCTGCACGTGATTGGTTTTCCACCGCAGGGCAATGCCCTGCATTTTCAGGTGGCAAATTTCCCTTTGTGTATGGGCATGGCCTTGCACGGGGAACAGCTTGCAGTTGCTTGCCAAACTGATGTGCGCGTTTATCACAATATATTGTCCTTGCCTGGTATCGAGAGCCCGGTGTATCAGCGTTGTTATAGTCCGCGCAGTTTGCTGTTTACAGGCGATCTCGATGCGCATGAACTGGCTTTCATCGCCGATGGAGAAGTGCAGTTTGTTGCGGCGAAATACAGCTGTATTGTTGCCCCCAGTGCGTCCCATAGCGTGCGCGAAGTGTGGCGCCCCCGGTTTATTTCAGCCTTGTTGCCCGAAGACCGCTGCCATTTAAATGGCTTGTGTATGGAAGGTGGCGAACTGAAATACGTGACCTGTTTTGCGGTTACAAACGAAACAGCTGGTTGGCGGGGGCAGCCCTTCAACAGCGGGGTTGTGTGGTGTGCGCAAACTCAGGAGGCAGTGTGCACGGGTCTGGTTCAGCCACACAGCCCACGAATTCACAACGGTGACTTGTATGTGCTGAACAGCGGTGCTGGCGAATTCGGTCGCATCGATCAACGCACTGGTCAATACGACTGCATTGCTTTTGTGGGGGGCTATGGCAGAGGCTTGAGTTTTGTGGGTGATTACGCCGTATTTGGCATCAGCAAGCCCCGGCACGATGGCTATATTCCCAATTTCCCGCTTCACGAAAGACTCAAGTCGCTTGGGCTGGCGGACCGTTGTCAACTGGTTGCGGTCAACCTTAAAACAGGCGATGTCATGCAGGCAATTACTTTTGAAGGTGAAGCCCGGGAGCTCTTTGATACCGTGGTCATTCCCGATTGTCGACAAGCGGCAGTCCTGTCGCTGGATGAAGCCCAGCATCCAGGTCTGCGGGTGATTGATCAATTAATTTCAGCCCCTGCTGCTGAAGTGGCGCGTGGCGAGGTGAGTGTGTGTTAACCGGTGTACCGGCTGCGCAACGGCAGGCAATCAAAGGACACTCGCCAGGCGTGGTTTGGCTGACAGGGTTAAGCGGCGCAGGCAAGTCCACACTGGCTACCGCGTTGGAGACAAACCTGATTCGCCGGGGGGCGCACACCATGCTGCTGGATGGCGACAGCCTGCGTAGCGGCTTGAACTCTGACCTTGGCTTTTCTACCCATGATCGCGCGCAAAATGTTTTGCGTGCAGCACAAGTCTGTAATTTGATGGTCGATGCAGGTTTGCTGGTTATTGTCGCCATGATTTCTCCGCTTGCACAGGCGCGCGAATTGGCCCGGGCACAATTGAGGCACACTGCGTTCCTGGAGGTGTACATCAATGCGCCGCTTGCTGTTTGTGAACTGCGTGATCCAAAAGGTTTATACAAACGGGTGCGGCGTGGCGAAATAGACCACTTCACCGGTGTCGATTCGCCGTACGAACCACCGCTGTCACCGCACCTGGAGTTGCACACCGACGCCATGTCGCCTGATCAGTGCGTTGATCAACTTGTCTCTTTGCTCAAAAGCCACCGACTACTGCCACCGGATTGACTTTTTCACGGTTTCAAGGGAGTCTTGCAGACTGTCTCATGGCATGTGCGCACTATGGCTATAAAAATGGAGGCCTTCCCGGCCCCGGACAAGCTGAAAAATGCAGCATCCGAAACTGAAAAGCTGCAAACCAAAGAGTTGGCAGAATTGGAAGCAGTTGACCCGGGTCTAATCAAACAGGCCGATCAAAAGCAAACGGTTTTGGTCACCGGGCACGCAGGTTTCATTGGCTTTCACACTGCAAAAGCGTTGCTTGAACGTGGCGACAAAGTCATCGGTTTTGATTCCCTGAACAGCCATTACGACACCCGGCTTAAGCGCGAGCGCCTCACCATGCTTGAGGAAATCGCCAAGGTTACTGGCAGCAAATACCACACCGTGCGCGCCGACTTGTGCAACGGCACAGAACTGCACGAATGTCTTGAGACCTACAAGGTGCAGCGGGTCATTCATCTGGCCGGTCAAACGGATAAATTTTTGTCACACGACAACCCCGCCGAATGCGTGCAAAACAACATCAACAGTTTTGTGTCGCTTCTGGAGGCCTGTCGCCACTTCAAAATTCATCATTTAACCTACGCCAGCAGCCACGCCGTGTATGGCGCAGGTTTTCAAAAACCCATGAGCGAGCGCGACAGCGCCAATCACCCGCAGCGTCTTGATGCCGCAACACAACGAGCCTGCGAGTTAATGGCGCATTCGTACAGCCACCTGTTTAATCTGCCCACAACCGGTTTGCGCTTTTTCTCGGTGTATGGCCCTTGGGGTCGGCCCGACTCTGTGTTGTTTGCATTTACAAAACGCATTCTCGAGGGCAAGCCCATACAAATTTACAACGATGGGCGAAATACGCGCGACTACACCTACATTGCCGATTTGGTTGAAGCCATATTGCGGGCAAGCGATACGCCTGCTGAGCCGAATCCGGCCTGGCTGGTTGAAGCGCCCGACCAGGCCAGCAGCAATGCACCTTGGCGTATTTTGAACGTAGGCAACAGCTTGCCCGTGTCCATTGAGGAATTAATTGCAGCGCTTGAGCGTGCTTTGGAGAAAACCGCAATCAAGGAGTACATCACAGGGCCTATTCTGGAAAAAAGCCAAAGTTGCGCCGATGTAAGCGCCCTGGAATTGGCCACCCAATTCAGGCCGTCCACACCCTTGGCGCAGGGAATCGTTCAATTTGCGGCTTGGTACCGCATGTACCATCAGGTTTGAATTTTCTGACCTTGTCGGCGTAGTGTCGGTAATCCGACACTTCAATCGCATCCATTTCCTGTCACACCCCGGTAACAAAGGGATAACACACCAATACCGTGGCAGGAGACAAACCATGACAGCAGTACCTTTTCGCAAACTTTGGATGTTCGCCTTGGTGGGTGCCTCCGTGGGCCTGGCCGCCTGTGGAAGTGACGATTCCGCCCTGACAGCGGCAGCACCCAATAATCCGACCAGCCCGAATGAACAGGTAGAGCCCGCCATCGCGGTCGTGGCCAACTTCAAGAATCCCGATGCGGTGCAACGTCAGTTCACCTCCACGGCGTGTACTGACAACGCTACCCAACCCCGGGCTGGCGGCAACAGTTACAGCGTGAACCTGCAATCGGCCAGCGGTCACAATATCGCCTTCACTGTGTTTGAGCCCGCAGAGTTCAATTGTGCATTGGGTAACCCAGTGGTGCTTGAAGGGCACGGGTACGGCGGCTCACGCGCCACAAGTCCTCGCGGCATTATGGGCAAACTGATCGAAGCGGGCGCGGGTGTCATCAGTATTGATCAGCGTGGATTTGGTGAAAGTGGCGGCTCCGTGCGCGTGATGGACCCTGACTTCGAGGGCCAAGATCTGCTGCAAATTCTGGACTGGGCTGAAGACAATCTGGATTGGCTGCGCTACAGCAACAACAAGTCCGCTGGCGATCGCGAATTCAATATGGTGGCTGGCGCAACGGGCGGCAGCTACGGTGGTGGTTATCAATTGCTGATTCACAATGTGGATCCCTTGAAGCGGCTTGATGCGCTGACCCCCGACATTACCTGGAACGACCTGCGCTACAGCCTGAACCCAGGTGGCGCATACGGCATTGAGAATTCCGCACCCACAGAAGGGAGTATCAAACCCACAGGTACCGTGAAATCAGGTTGGGCCTTGTTGCTGGTTGCGGGCGGTGAATCCGGTTCCTTGAGTCCCAAGCTACAGGGAGGCGACCCCATGGCCCTGCAAACCAGCGGTCAGGACAACCTGATTCGAGAAACCTTGTTGCGCGGTGCCACCGCCAATCGTTTCCCTGAAGGTGCGCTGGAGTTTTTCCGTTATCACAGCCCCAGCTATTGGTGTGATGCCGAGGCCGCAGGTGCGCAAACCTTCCTGCAAAGCGAAGTAACACCCGGTCTTGCCCAGAAAACACCAGACCCTGTGGATATTCTGTTTACTCAAGGTTTCCGCGACACCTTGTTCAACTTTAACGATGGTTTTCACAACTTTGCCTGTTATCGCGCACTGAAAGACGGCAAGGGCAAGAAAGCCGATGTACGTTTCCTGACCCACCAAAGTGGCCATATTTTGCCCCTGTCGCCTTCTACTGTTCCTGGCCTTGCTGACTTGACTGAGCAAGGTGCGCAAAACGGCCTGAATGAAATTGAATTCCAGAAACCGGGTGGTCCTTTTGCGTGTGGTGACCTTTCCATTTCTGAAGCCCAGTTTGCGTTTCTGATTGAAAAATTATTTACACCCCAGGAAGTTGCAGCCATTAAAAACGCCAGCGATTCCAATGCATTCACCACCTTGGCGGCCAACAAGGGCAAAGTGTGCCTGAGCTTGAACGACGATGTTGGACAAGGCAAGGCATCAGAGAACGCTGCTGTCTGGGTGAACGAAAACACACTGTTTTCCAAATTGGGACCTGCGGCCAAAGGGCAGGCTACGAAAGCCAACTTGCAACCCATCACAGTTGATTTCACACCCGGTGCCGATCCGCTGACCGTGCTGACCAGTGCTGCCACTGGAATTCTGCGCTATCCATTTGCACCCGCTGTTTTGCCGATTGCATTGCCTGCCGGAGTGAACACCGTGGCAGGTATTCCAACCGCCACCTTTGAAATTGCCCCGCCGGTGGACATGCTCATGAACCCCGTGTGCAATGAAATTTACGCCGCTACAGCCATGCTGCCCCTTGGGTTGGCCGGCTTGGAACCTGGTTGCGATCCCATGCTGTTTGTTGGCCTTGGTGTCAACAGAAATGGCGCTTGGCGTTTGATCGATGATCAGGTAACACCCATTCGCGGTTTTGGTAAACGCCATGTCGAAATGACCGGTGTGGCTGAACGTCTCGCCGAAGGCGAAACACTGGGCTTGCTGGTTTATGGGTACCATCCGCAATATTTGGCAACCGCCTCGCGAGACCTGGTTACCCCCGTGGTGGCCCTACGTGGCACTTTGAATTTGCCCACATTGCAAAATTTAATGCCATAATCCGGCTGTTAATCGATTACTAGCAGCGCCCACTCCATGTGGGCGCGCTCATTTCCAGTGAAAAACCAAGCCAAAGCAGCAGCGATAGAGAATACCCAGGGTGTGCGCCCAGCAATGCAAGCGCGCAGTCTTCAAAAGCGACACGACCTGCTCAAGGCCGGAAGAAAGCTGTTGCACACCCGCGTGCTCGAGGAAATTTCCATCAAAGACATTTGCACCGAAGCAGGGTGCACCGTGGGTTCTTTTTACAGTCGCTTTGAAGACAAGGAAAGTTACTTCGACGCATTGATCGCTGAAAGTTGCCAGGAGTTGCTCATGAGCGCAGCCAGCCAGTTTGACGACCGGAACTGGGTTGGCGTGGAAGGTAAATTGATTTGCGATGAGGTGGTCAGTTTTCTTGTAAGTATTTTTCAGGGTGAATACAGCTCAATTTTGACGGAAGCTTTTATTCGTGAATCCAAAGGGTTTATTGAATCCACACCAATGCGAGATGTCGGTTTTGGTTTTATCACCACGGTTTCAAAACCACTTCTGCAACATATCGATAGCACCGTTCACCCAGACCCCCTGCGGGCCTTGGCGTTTGCCATTCAGGTGGTTTATGGCGCACTTCACAATGCCCGCTTGCGCGACGCAGGCCCCATCAAGTTCCGCACTCAAGAATTTGAAACGCGAATTCAGAATGTGGTAAGTCGCTACCTTGGAATCAAGTCCTGACAAGCCTTGTAGTGAAATTACTACTAAATTACGAGGATTGACAATTCGCGCAACATTTCATGTTACTCCAGTGGTACATTTTTAGATAAGGCGCTCTAAATAACTAAAACTGTAATTACGGTTTTATTTTTCCGAAAGCTGCTTTACACTAAGCAAAAATTAGCAAAAAGCATCAATCAAGGTGCATTACTGGAGGTGACATGTCTTACTTTTCTCAAGGTTCTCGAAGTTCCCCATAACTAAATGTTGGTTCGCGCCTTTTGCAGGCCGGAACAACTATTCGATTTTTCAGTTGATTTTCCGACATCCTTGGTTTGAGGGTGAATCGGCAATCGCAGGTGTATTGCACCTGTCTACTCGATAAATATTTGGGGGCTACATGAACAAACATTCTTTTTCTAAAACAAGAACACACGTTGCCGTGCGCAACATGATCGCAGCAGGGTTGTTTGCTGCGGCGGTAATGCCCGTGCAGGCGGCGCAATTCAAGGTTGGCGATTTTGACCTGAGCGTAAACTCAACAGTGACCGCGGGTACCAGTTTCCGGGTGGAAGGCCAGGATTTGGCGTTGATTGGTCGTAATAACACGACAGCGAGCGGTGAACGGGGCACGGGGTTATCCAATACCGGTGACGACGGCAACTTGAACTTTCAGAAAGGTGACACTTTTTCGACGATTATAAAAGGTGTACACGACTTCGAATTGAAGAAAGACAATTACGGTTTTTTCTCTCGCGTGAAGTGGTTCTATGACTACACGCTGAGCAAGAAAGACGTATTCCACGGCCACGAGCCAACAGGCAATGCCCGTAACCAGCGCTTGGAAGACAGTGGTTTTCACCCCTATGCGCGTTTCGATGGTATCGACGTGCTGGATGCGTTTGGTTACATCAACACCAATGTAGGTGGCATGCCGCTTGACTTGCGTCTTGGTAAGCAAGTGATTAGCTGGGGTGAAAGCACCTTCATTTTGAGCCCAATCGCTGGTTTGAATACGCTGGACGTCTCCGCTTTTCGTCGCCCTGGCGCGGAACTGAAAGAAGGTTTCACGCCCTCAGAAATGCTTTATGCCAACTTGGGCCTGACGGATACAACTAGCCTGGAAGGTTTTGTGCAACTGAAATGGCGCAAAACGGTACCAGAGGGTTGTGGTACTTACTTCTCATCGTCGGACTTTGCCGCAGATGGTTGCGATCGCTTGGCATTCAATTCAAATCCACTGCCAGCGCCCGCGCCTCCCGGGACCTTCTTGCCCGATCAAACGCAACTTGCCGCAGGTGTTTTTGTGAAACGAGTTGAAGATCGTCAGCCCGACGATGGTGGCCAGTTCGGTTTGGCGTTGCGTAGCTATTTTGAATCGCTTGATGCGGAGCTGGGTGCTTATGCAATGCAGTACCACAGCCGCTTGCCCTTGGCCAGTTTGAGTAAAGGTAATTTGGGAACTACACCCACGGCGCCTACTGCTGGCACAACGTTCGGCCCAACTGCAAGCTCGGGTTATGTAATTGATTACCCCGAGGACATACAGGTGTTTGGCGCAAGTTTTGCCACCAATGTGGGCGGCTGGGCTTGGTCTGGTGAAGTTTCTATGGCCAAAGACCTTCCAATTCAAATTAATGCAAACGATTTGTTGGCAGCAGGTTTGACCAACGGTGCCCCCGGAAGTGCACCAACGCCACTGGCCCAGCGCGTAAACAGTGCTCCCGATAACACCATCGTGAATGGTTTCGACCGTTTCGACGTCACGCAAATCCAGAATACCTTCATCAAAACCTTCGACCGTGCCTTGGGCTCAAGTCAAGTGGTATTCGTGGGTGAAGTTGCAGCTGTAATAGTTGATGACCTGCCTGAGGTAACTACAAGCAATGCAACATCAGGCATCCGCTACGGTCGTGCAGCTGTGTTCGGTTCTGCTGGTGCAAGTGGAGACAAAAACGGTTTCGTCACCGAATTTGCCTGGGGTTATCGCCTGCGTACCGCCGCAACTTACCGCGATGTGTTCTTGGGAATCGATTTGATTCCGACATTGGCATGGTCACACGACGTAGATGGTTATTCACCTGAACCTGGCCAGGCTTTCAATGAAGGCCGTCAATCGGTGGGCTTGGGCTTGGGCTTTGAATTTGATGCCAACACCAAGGCATCAATCAACTACACCACGTTTACCAATGCGGCTAATTACGATGTACTTCGCGACCGCGATTTCATCTCACTGAGCGCATCCTACTCATTCTAAGAACAGAGACACACTGGAGGAATTTTTATGTTGAAGTTTCAAACAAAAATCACAGCACTGGCTCTGGCAGGCTTGTTCGCTGTTGGCACCGCGCAAGCGGCTGTCAGCGCGCAAGAAGCCGCAAAGCTGGGCACAACCCTGACTGAATTTGGTGCTGAAAAGGCGGGCAATGCCGCCGGCACCATTCCAGCCTACACGGGTGGTTTGACCAAGGCGCCTGCTGGCTACAAAACAGGCCAGCACTTGGTTGATCCGTTCGCCAGTGAAAAGCCATTGTTCACCATCACTGGTGCCAATGCTGAGCAATACAAAGCCAACCTGTCACCAGGTCAGCTGGAAATGCTGAAAAAGTACCCCACATTCAAAATGAATGTGTATAAATCCCATCGCTCTACTGCGTATCCCAAGAAAGTTCTGGACGCAGCCAAGAAGAACGCCACTAACGCAAAAACTGAAAACGACGGTAACTCCATCGTTGGTTTTGAGCAGGCCATTCCATTCCCGATTCCACAAAATGGTGTTGAGGTAATCTGGAACCACCTGACTCGTTATCGTGGCGGTGCGGCCAAGCGCGATTTCGTGCAGGTGCCCGTTGAGCGCGACGGCTCTTTCATTATTAACCGGATTGAAGACACGCTGGTGTTCCCTCGTAACCTGCCCAATTTCTACAAGGCTGGTGAAGATGACAACATCAACTTCTACTTCTATCAAATCCTGAAGAGCCCTGTTTCCGTATCAGGTAACGTGCTGTTGGTACACGACACACTGGACCAAGTGAAGGAAGGACGTCGTGCCTGGGCCTACAATGCGGGTCAGCGTCGTGTACGTCGCGCACCCCAGGTGGCCTACGACTCACCAGGTACAGCGGCTGATGGCCTGCGTACAACCGACAACTACGATTTGTACAACGGTGCACCAGACCGTTACGAGTGGAAGTTGAAGGGCAAGAAGGAATTGTTTATCCCTTACAACTCCTATCGTTTGGCCAACAACAAACTGACCTACAAGGAAATTCACCAGCCACTGCACATGAACCCAGAGTTCCTGCGCTATGAGTTGCACCGTGTGTGGGAAGTAGAAGCAACCTTGAAGGATAGCGCACGTCACATTTACGCCAAGCGCGTGTTCTTCGTGGACGAAGACAACTGGCAGGCCTCTGTTATCGATCACTACGATGGCAAGGGCGCACTGTGGCGCGTTGCTGAAGCCCACAACATCCAGTACTACAACGAAGACGTGCCTTTCTACACCGCAGAGGCGCTGTATGACTTGCAGTCAGGCCGTTACCTCACCATTGGTTTGACCAACGAGGCAGCACAGCCATTCGTGTTCGACTTCACGCCAGACCGCGCAAATTACACACCAGCCGGCCTGCGTCGACTCGGCGTACAGTAATCGCTAGGTAAATTCAGGCTACAGGGGGCATGCGCTCTTTGTAGCCTTTTTTTAATTTCAAAGGATTTTCAATGTTTCTCCGGAATCGTTTTTCTAACAGGGCAGTTTCCACCCTGCTGCTCGGCGGCGTTGTATGCGCTGGCCTGATTGGTTATGGCGGCCTGTCTTCGGCCAAGGTCGATTTGTTACAAATACCGGCAATTCCAAGTGTTAATGCAACCCGATCTTTGCTGCTGGATGTTGAACGCGTGGGCAACAAGCTGTTTGCAACCGGTGAGTTTGGGCAAATATTGAAAAGCGAAGACAACGGAAAAACCTGGATTGCAGGCAAGGTGCCTGTGTCGATTACGCTGACATCGGTTGCTTTTGACAACGACGCTCTTGGCTATGCCGTTGGGCACGATGGCGTGGTTCTGAAAACTGAAGACGGCGGAGTGAATTGGACAAAGCTGATCGACGGCGCAACGATTAACCAGTTCGTGCTGGACATTGCTCAAGCAAAAGCAGATGGCTTGCAAGAACAACTGGATAAGCTGCCCGAGAACGCTGCGCCTGAAGAGCGTGAAAGGCTTGAGATTGCAGCAGAAGAAGCCATGTTTTCTCTGGATCTTGCGCAAGGCGATTTCGAAGTTGGTCCATCCAAGCCTTTGCTGGATGTGATCGTGAATGGCAATGGCAATGTATTTGTAGCGGGTGCATATGGTCAGTTGCTAAAAAGCACCGACCAGGGCGCCACCTGGGAATACCTGGGTGACCGCACCAATAACCCCACCAACTACCACTTCAACACCATGATGTTGAGTAAAACCGGAGAAATCTGGGTGGGTGGTGAGCAGGGTACCGTGCTGGTGAGTGCTGACGAAGGTGAAACCTGGGCAACACGTAAAATTGATTACGACGGGTCTGTATTTGCCCTGGTCGAAGCGCCCGACACGCGCACTGTGGTCGCCGTTGGCCTAAGAGGCAACGCGTTTCGACTTCCTTTTGGCAGCAGTCAGTGGGAATCAGTAAACACAAATTTGCGGGAAACATTCAGCGGCGCAACTGTATTGAACGATGGCTCCGTTGTGGTGGTCGGCTCGCGCGGCATTTTGGCGCGCAGTACCGATGACTTCCGGTCCATTCAAGTCACGCGTCGTTCCGACAAACTGCCTTCGGCCAGTGTTGTGCAATTGAATGACCAGGAAATTCTGTTGGCGGGTATGCGCGGTTTTAAAACCTTGTCCCTGTCTGAATTCAAGTAAACAGACCCCTCAAACGGATCCAATTAAAAATGACTTCTCCAGATAAAGACATTAAGGCGAATGCGCCGTTAGCCGAGCGGCTGGTTTTCAACAATCGCGTGCTCGTCATTCTATTAATGGTATTGGCTACAGCTATATTGGCATGGCAGGCAACGCAACTGAAAGTGGCCGCCAGTTTCGAAAAAATGATTCCGACCAAGCACGAGTATGTGGTCAATTTCCTTGAAAACAGAGACGATCTAACCAGCCTTGGCAATGTGGTGCGCGTGACCGTACAAGCCAAGGAAGGCGATATATTCACGCCTGAGTACCTGGAAACCCTGAAGCAGGTTACCGACAAAGCGTTTTATATTCCTGGTGTGAACCGGCCTGAAATGGCGTCTTTGTGGACCGCAAACACACGCTGGACCTCAGTAACCGAGGAAGGTCTTGAAGGTGGTCAGGTTATTCCTGCCACCTACAACGGCGATGCTGAAAGTATTGCGCAAGTGCGTCAGAACGTAGAGCTTTCCGGTCAAATTGGTCGATTGGTGGGCAACGATTTCAAAAGCACTATTGTGTATTTGCCACTGTTGGAAATTAATCCGGAAACCGGCAACCGACTTGATTACAAAGAATTCTCAGAGCGCATTGAAACAGAGCTGCGCGACGAATTCAATTCCGACAAAATTGAAATTCGGGTGACCGGTTTTGCGAAAATTGTGGGTGATCTAATTGAGGGTGCAACTCAGGTTGTCATGTTCTTCGGCGTGGCGGTGCTGATCACTCTGGTTATGCTGTTCTTGTATTCCCGCAGTGTGAAAAGTACCCTGGCCACCCTGGCTTGTTCAATCACCGCAGTGATTTGGCAGTTGGGTTTGCTCAATGCGTTGGGTATGGGGCTTGATCCTTACTCCATGTTGGTGCCTTTCCTGGTGTTTGCCATCGGCGTGAGCCATGGCGTGCAAATCGTCAATGCAATTGCGCACAAGCAAGGTGAAGGTCACAACAAACTGAATGCTGCTCGTTTGGCATTCCGTAGTTTGTATATTGCGGGCCTCACTGCCTTGTTGTCCGATGGTTTCGGTTTTGCCACCCTGATGGTGATCGATATTCCAGTCATTCGTGATTTGGCCATTGCCGCGTCTGTGGGTGTTGCCGTCATTATTCTCACCAACCTGGTTTTGTTGCCGCTCATCATGAGCTACACGGGAGTAGACAACAAAGCGGTTGCCAAGCTGCAGGAAGCTGAGTCCGGCAGCAACAAGTTGTGGCATTTCATTTCCGGTTTTGCCCAGGCCAAAATGGCCAAAGGCGCTTTGGCAGTGGGCTTGGCCCTGCTGGCATTGGGACTTTGGGGAAACTCCAACGTACAAATTGGTGATTTGGACAAAGGCGCACCTGAGCTGCGTGCGGATTCCCGCTACAACCTGGACAACGCCTATGTCACCGACAACTACTCCACCAGCACTGATGTGTTTGTGGTCATGGTTGAAACCAAAATGGACGGGTGTATCAAGTACAACACGTTGGCCGCAGTTGATTTGTTCCAATGGACCATCGAACAGGTGCCTGGCGTGCAAAGCAGCGTTTCATTGGCTGATCGTTCCAAGTTTGTTATCAGCGCTTACAGCGAAGGTGACATTAAATGGAATGCACTGAACCGCAACCAGTTTGTGTTGAACGGTACCATCAGCGGCATGAACTTGTCCGATGGTTTGTTCAGTTCCGATTGTTCCTTCATGCCCATTATTGTGTTCCTTGAAGATCACAAAGCCGATACCCTGAAGCGGGTCGTGGCTGCTGCTGAAGACTTCATTGCCAAGAATGACACGGGCGACGCCGTATTCAAACTGGCTGCCGGCAATGCCGGTATTGAAGCGGCCACCAACGAAGTGGTTGAGCGTGCCCAAACCGAAATGTTGATCTGGGTGTACGGTGTGGTCGCCATTCTGGTGTGGCTGGCTTTCCGTTCGGTGCGTACCGTCATTTGCATCATTGCTCCCTTGGCACTTACTTCGCTGTTGTGTTCAGCGCTCATGGTTGCACTGGGTATTGGCGTGAAAGTCGCGACATTGCCGGTAATCGCACTGGGTGTGGGTATTGGTGTGGACTATGGCATTTATATCTATGGCAAGCTCGAGGAATACCTGAAGCAGGGCATGCCGTTTGCCGACGCCTACTTTGAAACCCTGAAGTCCACGGGTAAAGCAGTTGTGTTTACTGGCCTGACGCTGGGTATTGGTGTCGCAACCTGGGCATTCTCACCCATCAAGTTTCAAGCTGACATGGGCTTGCTGTTAACCTTCATGTTCTTGTGGAACATGGTGGGTGCAGTGGTATTCCTGCCTGCGCTGGCCTACTTCCTTGATCGTCGGGGCGAAAAAGTGTAATTGTAGTAAGAAAGCTGTAAGTTATTGAAAAAACGGGCTTTATCGGCCCGTTTTTTCATTTCTATACAGTTCATTTGAGGGGGTTGTGTGCAACTGTTCTCACCCCCACAATCGAGTCTCAGTTACTCGGAGATTTGATTGTTGGACCGCGTCGATAACATACAACTGGTCAGTGGACGATTACAGGATGTGTTCGATTGCCAGCAGCGAACCTATCGGTTTAATCCCAATCCCAGCAAACAAGAGCGCATTAGTAACCTTGAGTTGCTCGAAGAGATCATTCTTCGCAACGAAGGCGAGTTACTGGATGCCATGTCGGCTGATTTTGGTCATCGGTCCCGCCATGAATCCACCATGCTGGACATTGTCAGCAGCTTGGCCGCAGTCCGTCACAGCCGCAAACATGTGGGCTTGTGGATGAAGGTGCGCAAAGTGCCCACACCTTTGCAACTGCGCCCGTCTGTGTCTTACATCAAACCCCAACCTCTGGGGGTGATCGGCATTATTACTCCCTGGAATTTTCCGGTGTACCTCAGTTTTGCAGGCCTGGCATCTGCTTTGGCTGCGGGCAACTGCTGCATGCTTAAACCCAGTGAGTACAGTCCGATCACATCCGCTCTGATCGCCCGTTTGCTCGAAAACAATTTTGGTGAAGAGCACGTTGCTGTGATTGAAGGCGATGAAACCGTGGCGGCTGCTTTCTCCCGCTTGCCCTTTGATCACCTGTTGTTCACGGGTTCTCAAAGGGTAGGGCGTATGGTGGCCAAAGCCGCAGCTGAAAACCTGACCCCGGTCACGCTTGAAATGGGTGGAAAGTCGCCCCTGATTGTTGCGCCCAGCGGCAACGTAGCGCAGGCAGCGGCTTGTGCGGCTCATGGCAAAATGATCAATGCTGGGCAAATCTGTGTGGCACCCGATTACGCCATGGTGCATGAAAGCCAGCTCAGGCGTTTCATCTCTGAAGTCAAACGTGCTTCCCACAGGCAATACCCCACAGTTCGCAACAACCCCGATGTGTCCTGTGTCATCAACTCAAAGCACATGGAACGTTTGGGCGATCTGGTTGAAGATGCCCGGAAAAAAGGGGCGGAAATCATCGAAATCAATCCGGCGCACGAAGTGTTCGAGCCCGCAGCCAAGAAATTTCCCCTGACCCTGGTGGTCAACCCAAGCCGCGAAATGCGGGTCATGCAAGAGGAAGTGTTCGGTTCTATTTTGCCAATTCTTTCTTACAACACGCTGGAAGAGGCAGTGGCCCAGGTTCAATCGAAAGAAAGGGCAATTGCGCTTTACCTGTTTGTCAGCAAGCAGGCTGAAAAAGAACTGGTGCTAAGCCAAACAGTGTCGGGTGGTGTTACTGTGAACGATGCCATGTGGCATGTGCTGAACGACAACATGCCTTTTGGTGGTGTGGGTTCCAGCGGCATGGGCGCGTATCACGGCTTGGTGGGTTTCAATGCAATGTCCCAACTTAAACCAGTCCTGGAGCAATCCAGGTTCAATGCGGCACCTCTGCTACGCGCTCCCTATGGCACAGTGTTCGAAAAAGTTGTTAAAGTATTAAAAAAAATCGTCTAAAGGGAGTTTTAAATGCGTCGGGTGGTCTTCAACCAAAAAGGTGGGGTTGGCAAATCCACCATCACCAGCAACCTGGCGGCCATTTCGGCCAACAGCGGCTTGAAAACCCTGTTGATCGATCTTGATCCTCAAGGCAATAGCACCCAGTACATTATGGGGCGCAGCAGTGCCCCTCTAGAATATTCCCTGGCTGATTTCTTTGATCAGGCCTTGAACTTCAAAATTCGTCCCAAGAAAAGTGCGGAATTTGTGGTTGAAACCCCTTATGAAAACCTCGATCTTCTAGGTAGTCACCCCGCGCTCGAAGAGCTTCAAGTCAAGCTTGAGTCGCGTTACAAAATTTTCAAACTGCGCGAAGCCCTCGACGAGTTAAAGGGTCAATACGATCGCGTCTACATCGATACGCCCCCAGCGTTGAATTTCTTTTCGCGCTCGGCACTTATTGCTGCTGATTCGGTGTTGATTCCCTTTGATTGCGATGAATTCTCGCGCCGCGCATTGTATAACCTGATGGACGCGCTCAATGAAATTCGTGCAGACCACAATCCTGCACTCGATGTCGAAGGCATTGTGGTCAATCAATTTCAACCCCGTGCAAGCCTGCCGCAAAAACTCGTCGCCGAGTTGCTGGCAGAAGGCCATCCGGTGTTGAATACTTGCCTTTCTTCTTCCGTGAAAATTCGTGAAAGTCACGAAGCGGCCAAGCCAATGATTCACTTTATGCCGGCACACAAGCTGAGCCATGAATTTGTGGCCATGCACGCTGAAATTGAAGCGGCTGCTGCAAAGCGCAAGAAGAAGGTCGCCTAGGTTTTAAACTGCCTTTGTCATATCTTTGAAACCTGAAAGCTGCACACTCACGTTTTGGAACCAGTTCAACGTGAGTGTATTCAATGCGCCAAGCCATGGTTTGGGTCAACAAGCTGGGTGGGCAGTTCAAGGCAGCCCGCCAGCAGCGACTCCAGAAAAAACTCCAGAAACGCTTGGGTAAGCTGGTCTCCTACGGCTTGTCTTAGGGGCTGTCCCGAGTTAAGTTGCCTCACCCGTTGTGTTCAAATCTCTTGGCCCATCTCAAAACCCCCTGCTGCGTAAACTTGCACGGGGGCTTGCCCGCTTGTCCAGTGCCATGGGCTGGTTGTCCGTTCGCTACCCCATCTACACGCTCGAAGACCGGCTACAGCAATTCAAGGCTTTGAATCTGTCGTTTACCGCGGGAACATTCGTTCGATTCAATGAATTCTTTGTCCCTTATGTGTTCTCAAATTCAGACCGTGACGGTGCTTTTGCACTGGGCACTGTCACCGAATTTCAGCGCGGCCCGCAGTTGCAATTTCTCAAACGCCTGGCGCAAGGGCGTCTGTCAGAAATGGGTGGACGTGGGTTTGTCGACATGGACCATCTCATTCGTCTGCTTGATTTTGGTCGTGCCGCACCCGAAATATGGGCCAACATGCCCAAAAGCAGTCAAGCGTGGGTCGAAGGTTTCGTAGCCGGGCTTAACTGCGTGCAGGCGCAACGAAAGCGTGGAGTCGATGAAAGGTTTCTTGGAATCACCCCCGAACCCTATACCCCTTTGGATATTCTCTTGTTTGGTCGGCTTGCTGGCGCCGATGTGAACTGGCCCATTTATTTTTCATTGATCGAGCATCGTTTGTCCGGAGATTTCATTGAATGGTGGAACCGGTTGCGTCGGGTCGGGGCAGGTGTTTCCACCAGTTTCGATGGCCCTGAACCCGGCAAACCCAGTACAGCTCAGCAAATCGGCGACTTTCTTAACAGCTTGTCCCGCTCAGGCAGCAATTCAATTGTGGTGCATGGCACACGCACTCAAAGTGGCAAACCACTCATGGTGAACGACCCGCACTTGGGGCAGCACCTGCCCAATGTGTGGATGATGGTGGGGCTGCGCACGCCAGGCTACCAATGTGTCGGTTTGATGTTTCCCGGCGTGCCCATTTTGGGGCTTGGGCGAAATTCTGATCTGGCCTGGGGTGGTACAAACTTGCGGGCAGCATCATCTGACCTGGTTCGTCTGGACGAAACCACCATTCGAAATACAGTCGAGCAACTGGTAAAAATCAAGGTCCGGTTTTCGTGGTCCAGAACCAGAAGGCTGAGGTTTTCTCCCCACGGCCCAGTGCTCACCGATTGCGCCGCTTTGGGGCGATTGTGCGGCAAAGACAACCTGGCCTTGCGTTGGGCGGGGCATTGGCCCACCGACGAGATCACCAGTTTCTTGCACGGCATGCAGGCACACAATGTGGCGCAGTTGCAAAAAGCCATGCATGGAGTGGGCGTCACACCGCTTAATGTGCTGGGCGCAGATACCACCGGCAATATTGGGCACGTGTTGGCGGCTACTTTGCCCAAACGCCCCGGGTTTCCCGAAGACGACTGGGTATTGCCCGAGTCCATGGCCAGTGAACATTGGTCGGTGCAAGTGTGTGCACGCGATTTCCCAAGCGTGATCAATCCCGCCGCCGGGTTTATCGTGTCTGCCAACAACCGGCCTTCGGAAGTCACGGGTTTGGGCTTCTTGTTCAATGGCGATGATCGTGTCATGCGTGCACGGGCCTTGTTCAATTCACAAAAACGCTTAAGTCCCCAGGCATTGTTAACCTTGCAGTTGGATGTAACTTCTCCGTTGGCGGATCAATTGTCGAGTCGTCTGGCAGATTTTTGTCGTCCGCACTTACAAAGCAGTGAACAAAAAGTGCTGTGCAATTCGATCGACCTGTGGGGTGGTGCCTACACGGCAGACAGTTTTGCTGCCCTTCAGTTTGAGTTTTTGTTGGCCGCTTTGGTGAAGCAGTTGTCGGTTTTGCGCCACGCGGGCCGAACGCCCAGCTTGATGGATCAGTGGTCTTATCTGTCTGCCTGTTTGATGGAAGACCTTGAAAATCTCACAGACACTGAACGGGCAAGCGTGGTGCCATTGTGTGTTGATGAGGCAAACCGCAGGGCGCAGCACTGGCAACTTTGGGGTAATTTGCACAAAATCCGATTGCGCCATGTGTTGGGCCATGTTCCCTTGCTGGGCAAGCTGTTCTCGTCCAAATCGTTTCCTGCTGCGGGTTCGCGTGAAACCTTGATGAAAAATGCACACAATCTGATTCGGGGTTTTGATGAAACCAGTTACGGGTCTCAAAGCAGGCATCTCTCTGACCTTTCTGATCCTGACGAGAATTATTTTGTCTTGCTAGGTGGGCAAGACGGTTGGGTTGGCAGTCAATTGCTTATAGATCAAATCCCGCTTTGGCAAACCCGTCAGAGTATTCAGATGCCGTTGCGGCCAAGCCGCATTGAACAACTTTTTCCCCACTGCGCAGGCAGGTTAGAATAAATTCTCGATATCGCATTAATTTCCTACCGCACAGGATGTCCACCCATGAAAACCATCATCATTAGCAGCCGCAAAGGCGGGGCTGGCAAAACAACGCTCTCTTTGAATCTTGCCGCCTTGGCAAGCCAACAGGGCAAGAAAAAAGTAGCTTTGCTTGATCTTGATCCACAAGGTTCCAGCCGTTTTTGGGATTCGCTGCGCGAGGCCGATTACCCCGATGTGCGCAAGGTGGGTTTCAATGACATCGTCATTGTGCTTTCGGAACTTGATGATGAGGGATATGACTATGTTTTCATCGACATGCCCCCAACAGATAAAAAATGGGTCAAAGACGCCATGGAGCATGCTGATCTGGTGCTGATCCCGACCAAGGCCAGTCCGCTTGATATTCACAGTGCAAGCAGTACCCTTGAATGGGCCTCTGATGCTGGCAGCAAAGTAACCTGGGTCATCAACGGTGCATCGGTCTTTAGCAGCACACCCGAAATTGTATTTGAGCAACTCAAGACCACAGCCAAAATTTGCCGCACTATTGTGCACGAGCGCAACGATTTTGTGATCAGTGTTGGTTTGGGTAAATCCGTTAACGAATTTGCACCCAACTCCAAGGCTGCGGCGGAAATTGAAAGCTTGTGGAAAGACGTCAAAGGCTTGCTTGGCAGGGGCTAAGTACCGGCGCTGCACCAAAACAGACCATGTCGTCATCGGGTTTCTGGCACCCAAATTGCTAAATAACTTCCAGCTATCAAAAGGAGGGGGCAATGACCACGGTGCTGATTGTCGATTCGGACAAGGATTCTCGCTTGGCGCTGGAAGCTCAATTAATTGCGTCTAACCAGTTCGAGCGAGTCTTGTCCTGCCCAGGCCTGCAAACAGCCGAAGCTTCAATCGATGCATATGAAGTAAAGGTCATGTTGGTCGATGCCGAGCAGGCCAGCCAATCTCCCTTGCTTCAGCATATCAAGGCAAATAACCCAGAGCTGGGCGTTGTTTTGCTTCAGGGTAAAACCGGCGTTATCGATAGTGCAACCTTGCTGGAATTGGGGGCACATGCACAAACTTCACGCCTTGCCGCGCCCATGGAAATTATTGTCAGTGTGGCCAAGGCTTTGGTGGGTCGTCTAAAGCCTGGCAAGCGCATTCTTGAAAAATTTCTCAAAGACGGTAAGTGAGCCTGTACTGAAAACCTGATCTAGACGCTGAATCGCCCTTAGCTTCAGATATCAAATTCACTGTTTTTCGTGCAGAATCAAGCTTGTTTGTCTTTGCTGCACCGACATGTCTTTAAAAGATTTCAACCACGCTTCCTCGTCATTTCGCCAACGCGGAGCCATGACCATTCTCACAGTGTTCATCATGCTGATGACAGTGGGTGCCTTGGCTGTGTTGGGTTTGGGTCAAATTGTTTGGGAAAAAGAGGAAGTGCAACGAATCGCAGACCTTGCTGCCAAAGCGGCAGCCAGCGATATTGGCAATGCTCCTCAGGGTTTTACAGCAGCGGTGGATTACGCAAGGCGCAATGGTCTTGATGACACCACTGACAGCATCTCGATCAGTTGCAATGTTCGCGGCACAGACACCTTATTGCCCGCTAACGCTTGTGACCGTTCTGTGTTGGTGCGCGTGGTGCGCAATGTGCCTGCTGCGTTTCTGGGTACCGAGCCTGTTGTGGCTGTGGCCGAGGCCACAGTGGCACCGGTCATCTCCGGTTTGGTGGGCACCAATTTGTTGGCATTGAATTTGAATGGTTCCAGCCTGTCTCCATTGATGAGTGCGATTGGTACTCAATTGAATCTTAATTTGTTGGGATTTCGGGGTCTCTTGGCCTCCAATGCCCAAGTGGACTTGCTGCAATTGGGCGTTGAGTTGGGTGCATTCAGTGCGGGCGATCAATTGGATATGGCCCGTTTGTTGAATACGCAGGTTACAGCAGCAGGTTTGCTGGATGCCGCACTGAATGTCGCCGGTCCGGAGGCACCTGTCATTGCAATACCCGGTAGCGGTCCGGCAGATACAGTCAGTTTCTTGTTGAGAGATATATTGGCCGCAGACACCAGCGGCGACTCCGAGTTCGCAGGTGCGTCGGTGCGTTTGGGTAATTTGGCTTTCGCATCCAGCTTTGCCGCGGCTCGCGGCGTGGGTGGAAATGGTATTCGCCTGAATTTGGGCAATACTTTGAATGTCTCAGTGCTTAGTCCTCCCCAGCTGTTTGTGGCCACTAAGCTGAACAATGACGGCAGGGTTATCGCTACTGCTCGCACTGAACAAATTGCAGTGTCTACACGAATCAGTGGTTTGTTGGATTTGCAGGTAACAGCAGGTGGCGGTTCAGTTGATATTAAAGACATTGATTGCAAACTACCCCAATCAGATTCTGCTGTTATTGTCGATCTCGATTCAACTCCTATTTCCTCGGTTTTGGTATTTCCTTCGCTACCTTTATTGGGGCAAGGACAACGCACCGTCCGTGCCAATGTGGGAAGTGGTAGTGCAAACGATGTTTCAATGGTGGGTTATCCAGATCCCATCGTGACAACTTCCTATAGTTTCGAGGCGTCCCAAGGCGTTGGCAATTTGCTCGCCAATTTGAACACAGGCGTTAATGCGTTAAATGGAATCTTAACTGTGCTGGCCACCAACCCTACTTTGAACAGCGCTCTAAATTTACTGGGAGCCAGGCTCGATGAAATTCTTGAAGTGTTGGGTCTTGAGACCAATGAAGTTTACGTACAAGTCGACAACATGGATTGCTTCAGCACAGCAGTGCTCACCCGTTGAGTTAAACTTCCCCTACATCAATAAAACGAGGGGTTAAGGCATGGGCGAACAACGGGTTTGGTATGGACTTCAAGCTGGTTTGGTGGTTTTTTGGCTGATCGTGCCCTTGGTCGGGCTGTTGGGGTTCCATGTTCCCTTCCTCACCTTGTTCGCAGCGATCATTTTGCTGGCGCATGTGCTTGAAATTCCTCTGGCAATCAATCGCTTGCGCGCATTGAATTTGCCAGTCGGTAAGGTGGTTCTAAAAACATTGGTGTTTGGTTTTACCTGGTGGCTGCCTTTGAGCAAAGGCTATACCAAAGAATAAAGTCAAGCCGCCCTGGCAGCTTACTTCACGCGAATCACTTTCAAACCGTCGGGCAGCTTTGGTTTGATGCCATTGGGCATCCAAAGATAACCAATGCCGCCAGGCTGTTCTTTAAGCGTGGTAAACAACTCTTCCTTGTTGCCAACTTCTGTCGGTGGCGTGCCTTGGCCGGTGTACCGTCGCACATGCCAATATCCCGTGTAGTCCAGCTCGTTCAAATCCATGATTCGTTCTAAAAACGCATCGCGATCGTTGGTGCCGGGGGCTAAGTTCAAAGGCGTCAATCGATAGCCATTGACCTGGCTCAATCGCCCTTTGTAAATGCTGCGCAGTTCACGAATTGCAATTTCATTGATAGGCAGTGTGGCAGAAGACACCACATACACCTCTGCAGAGGCTGCGCCAACCACGCCCAACATTAGGTACAAGCCGATCGACGCGGCGGCCTTAACAAAACTGGCGGTGCGCATAATCATTGCCACACCCAGTTGTAAGACACGCTCAGGAAATTAAACGTGGTGTTGGGAATGCGGTTGTCGGACAACTGCGGGCGCGTGTTTTTTTCGACGACGTGCTGCAATTCAAGCTTGATCGAGTCCGATGGGCTCAGATTGTATTTGCCACCAATCGCGAATGAGTACTGATCATCGAATTCTGAAATGAATCGACCGTAGCTTCCATAAACTGCGTGTTGTTTAAATACTTTGCGGATCAAAAGAATGTTGCCGCCATGCTCCTCATACTTGGGAGCCGATTGCGTAATTCTTGGCAAGCCACTGCCTGTGATAATTCCGCTTTGGGATGCTGCCAATTCAGTCTGGCTCAACTCTCCGCGCAAGGTGTAAAGATCCCATCGGTATTCAGCACCAAGGTTTGTGAATCTGGCGTTTGCGTCAAGCCGTCCGTCTGTTAATGGAACACCGCCAACTTGAGTCAAGACCCGGTCTACTTCCGCACCGTGGTGTGCAATTTGGATGCGGTAACGTTCACCTTGAACGCTGAGTACCAGGCCGCCAATTTCAAATGAATTCAGCGGAAAGTCCTGGTTAAATCCAGCAAGCCGCTGAACAATATCCCGCTTGCCTGTGATCGCTTGAAATCCCCAATATCTCCCGCCAGCATCCTCAAAGTTGTAATTGGCTGAGAATCCATCCAGCGATAGAACGCCCGCGTTGTAGTAAACCTCTGGGCTTAAGTTGGCTGGCACATAGGTGTGCCCAACGTCGAGATTCTCGGAGTCAAGATAGTAATTAAGTCGTTGGCGACCTAATTTAAAGTGCCAGTTGTCATTGGGCTTGAACTTCAAGAATGCCCAGCGATTGTCAAACTCGACACTTTCATCACGTCTTTGCTTGGGGGCGACCACGTACTGCACCGTTGCACTGAGCTGATCTGACAACTGCACATCCAGTTGCGCACCCAAAATCGAATTGACCTTGAACGTGCCGTCTTCATTGATGAAGCGCAGGTATTTTTGTTCGTTATCACCCTGCGTGTATTGAATCGTGCCAAATCCGCTGAGCGAATAGTCCACCGCCATAGCCTGCGCATGGCATAGCGCCAGGGCAACCGCAAGTGCGGTGACCTTCAACAGCTTGGTCAATGTGGCGGAAAGGTTCAAAAGCAGGCTCAACACATATTATTTTTAGAGTGCAGCCATTATCCGGTGCTTGACGGTCAGAAAACAATCAAAGACCCGAGCGTTCCCGTTTCGTTGTCGACAAAAGGCGACAACAAAATGCTGAAGAAAGCATGGTTTGGTCTGTCAGTACTTGGGGGGGGTAAATTGGGATGGTGGTGGCCGAGGACAGAATCGAACTGCCGACACAAGGATTTTCAATCCTCTGCTCTACCGACTGAGCTACTCGGCCACGCGTTTTCGGTGGTGTTCACTACCGAAGCCCGCAAGTTTATCCGAAACTTTGACGTTGCGCAAACAAGAAATGCAAAATCGCTGTAGCATGTTCAATAATTCACGATGCCGGCCATTTAAAGACCATGAGCAACCCAGTAAGCACGCAGTTTCAGAATACATCCAGTCATGATGTCGCCATCATTGGTTGTGGCGTGGTTGGCCTGGTGGCTTCACTGGTGCTGGCCAGTTCTGGTTTCAAGGTACTGGTGGTGGGGGCTCGTCCGCCCCAGTTTCAGCCCAATCCCGATCAGCGTTTCGATCCCCGGGTATTTGCCTTGTCGCATCGCAGCCAGCGGGTACTCGACCGCTTACGTGTTTGGGACAACATTCCCAGCGAAAAGGTACAACCCGTCACCGAAATGCAGGTATGGGGCGATTCCAATGGTGATGCTCAAGGTCACCTGCGTTTCAATGCCAGCGACACGGGTGTTGATTACCTCACCTGGATTATTGAGCAAAGCTGTCTTTTCGAAGTGCTGTTTTCAGCAATGCGCTATCAGCCCGGCATTGACTGGCTGGATGCGAAAGTCGAGGGACTTTCCCGCGAAAAAGAAGGTTGGGCTGTGGTCACCAACCTGAAAACTGTTCGCGTGCCTTTGCTGATCGCTGCTGACGGCGCTCAAAGCCAAACCCGCAAGCAGGCAGGGCTTGATTTCACGCTGGATGATTACAGCGCCGAGGGTGTTGTAACAACCTTTGCCATTGAAAAGCCACATCACGGTGCAGCCCGTCAATGGTTTGTTGGCGATTCTGTTTTGGCCATGTTGCCCTTGCCTGGTCCCCATGTCTCCATGGTGTGGTCCATGCCCTTGTCCCAGTCTCAGGCCTTGGTTCAACTCAGCCCATCCGACATGGTCAATCGCGTGCAATCCCTCTCCGGTGGAGCAGTTCAGGAACTGTATGGCGACTTGGTGCCTGTGGGTAAAACTTATGCCTTTCCGCTGAAACATGGCGTTGCGCCTGTGTGGTTTGACAATGGGGTTGTGTTGATGGGCGACGCTGCGCATGTTATTCACCCATTGGCAGGGCAGGGTTTGAACCTTGGATTGGAAGACGCCGCCGAGTTGGCCAATTTGCTGACTTCTCGCAAGCGGCTTCTGGCCGTGCAACGCTTGGGCCTCGCAGACGAGCAATTGTGGCGCGCTTGGGAACGCCGCCGCAAGGCTGCCTGTAAACCAGTGCATTTTCTAACAGATGGATTACACACCTTGTTCCGACTTGATTTGCCCGGCGCAGCCTGGGTGCGCAACAAAGGCATGCACCTGGTCAACCAGCTACCCATGCTCAAGCGTTGGTTGTCTCAACAGGCCATGCGGTAAATTCGTTCTTATATTCCTGACGCAATGAACAAATTGCCTTCGGGCCTGTCCTAACTACAATTCATCATTTTTACCCAAGCAGACCTATGAAATTCAATTTACCTTTGTCCTTCCGCAAACGCAGCAGTGCTGTTGTGTTCTCTGTAATCGCGTTGTCAGCAGGCGCATGGGCATTGTCCCAGTCTGTGCAACCCGCACAGGCCGCTGCAAGCAAATCGCAGATTGAACGCATCACGGCAGCCGTGAACGAGTCGTTGGGCGCGTCAGGCGTAAAGGTGGTTTCAGTCAATGACATTGAATTCATTGATGGCTTGTTTGAGGTTGTTGTGAATCACAACGGCACCAAAAAAATCATTTACACCAATGCAAGCGGTAGTCACCTGATTTTGGGTGAACTGATGGAAAGCAAATCCATGGCGAATTTGACTGAAGCCAGGCTGGACAAACTCAATGCCATCAATTTCGAAAAAGATCTGCCTCTGGGCCTGGCCTTGAAATCAGTGTACGGAACGGGTAGCCGGAAAATCGCTGTATTTGAAGACCCCAACTGTGGCTATTGCAAGCGTTTCCGCAAAGAAACCCTGTCCAAGTTGCAGGACACCACGGTTTACACCTATGTCTATCCTGTGTTGGGCCGCGACTCGGTCGACAAAGCGCAAAAAGTAATGTGTGCCAGTGACAAATCCAAAATGTGGGATGACTGGATGCTGAAAGACCAGTCCCCCACAGGAAACGGCAATTGCAACCCGCCGATCGATGAGTTGGTCAGCTTGGGTCGAGGCATGGGCGTATCAGGTACACCCACCGTATTTTTCCAGGACGGCACACGCGTTAGTGGCGCCATTCCATCTGCCGACCTGAATCGCCGCATCGCTGCGGCTTCACGGTCTAAATAATTACTTCGGCTCCCGGGGTTCAGCTTCCGCTTTCGGGCAGGGGCGTACCCTTGGGCCAAATCAACCACATCTTCAATGGCTGGCGAGTCAAGCCGGCTGCTGTACCCGCTTCCTCGCCGGTTCCCCAAAAATAGTCGGCACGCACCCGTCCCCGAATGGCCCCCCCGGTGTCTTGCGCCAGTGTTCCCTGTGTAATTGGCGTGTTGTTCACGGGGTTGCTTGATTCGATCCAGATCGGGCTGCCATAAGGTACTTTTTCCCGGTCTATGGCCAAGCTGAGTTTGCCAGTCAGGGGCACACCCATGGCGCCCACTGGGCCTTCCTGTGGTCGTAGTACCTTGTTTTCTTTGAAAAACACCACGCTTGGGTTGGCATTCAGCAAATCATCCAGCTTGCCAGGGTTGGCTTTCGCCCAATTTCGGATGCCGGGAATTGTGGCTTGGGCTGCGGTCAATTCTCCGCGGTCCACCAGCACTTTGCCAATGGATTTGTAAGGGTGGCCATTCTGCTCGGCATAACTCAGCCGAATCACGCTGCCATCGGGCAAAGTCACCCGGCCCGAACCCTGCACCTGCAGTAAAAATGCATCCAGTTTGTCATCTACCCAAACAATCGGTTTCTCGCGATCAGGTCCCAGGCGTTCCCATTCCGCCCTGTCGAAGAAAGGTACCAGCGTATTGCCCTGAAGGCGGCCGCGCAGGCGCTTGCCTTTCAGTTCCGGGTATTGTTCATCCAGCTTCACCGTGATCAAATCCGCAGGCACACCGTAAAGGGGGGCTTTGTAAGCGCTTTGTTCTTTGCGTGCACCTTTCAGCATGGGTTCGAAATAACCGGTTAGCAAGCCTTCTTTCTTGCCGTCTTCCTGTTGAAATTGCCACACATCAAAGTTGGCTTCCATCCAGATTTGTGCCGGTAAAAGTGTATTGCCACTTAAATTTTGTCGGGCTTTGCGGCAAGCGTCCAGCAGGCCGGTGGGCGTGGCTTTGCGTTTTGCAAGGGCATTGCCGTTGACTGAACATTGCTCTGCAAAGGCCTCCAGAAAGCGGCTGTGGTTGCTTGTGTTCCAACCGGGCAAGCTTGAAAAATCTGACTTCACAAACAAGGGCAAAGCCGGTTTGTCGTCTTTTTTCTCGGTTTGCGCCGGTTTTTCTCCTGTCGGGCATGAACATTCAGCCGCTTTCGGAGTCGGAGAAGTAGCGCATCCAGATAAAATCAGGGCGGCCAGCATGGTGCTGGGCCACCAACAACGGAGTGAATTGAACATGTGGTTACTCATTGCAGAAATGGTTTTGGCTTTGGGCCTGATCGTGTTCATTATGTGGTGGACTTTGAGGGCCAGGGTGGATCATCCTGTGGAAAAATCGGATACGGAGTCTTCCAAAACAGACGCACCCCCAAACAAGGATTAGTGCAACACTCGCGGCATTGACAGCAAAAACTCGGGCACGGGCACATCAAATTGCTCGCCGCCTTCACCCACAAAAGTGTAACTGCCCTTCATGGTACCCACCGGGGTGGGCAGCGGGCAGCCGCTGGTGTACTCGAAACTCTCGCCAGGGCGTAGTGTGGGTTGTTCGCCGACCACGCCATCGCCTTTTACTTCTTGAACAATGTTGTGGGCGTCAGTAATGATCCAGTGGCGACTCAGCAATTGTGCTGTTCTTTCACCCACATTTTCTATTTCAATGGTGTAGGCGAAAACATAAGGACCTTTGTCTTTGTCGCTTTGCTCCTCAAGAAACTGGGTGCTGACTCGGACTTCAAACTGATAGGGTGACGGGCTACTCATGCGGTGTGGCTTGTTTCTGTTGCTCTGGGCATTAAGTATGACTTCAAACCCCCGTTTTCACAAATCCGAAGCCGCTTTCAAAGCCATTTGCCCGGGGTAACTTCGTTTAAACTCTTGCTTTGTGTCTGAATTTTTCTTCGAAGGCCTGCCATGAACCCGTTTGTTATTGCTCCCAGTATTCTTTCAGCTGACTTTGCCCGTCTGGGCGACGAGGTGAAAAATGTCATTGCAGCGGGCGCAGACTGGGTTCACTTTGACGTCATGGACAATCATTACGTGCCCAACCTCACCATTGGCCCTTTGGTTTGCGAGGCCCTGCGCCCCCACACCACTGCGATGATTGATGTGCACCTGATGGTGCGTCCGGTCGATCGGATCATTCCTGATTTTGCCAAGGCGGGTGCCAACTTGATCAGCGTGCACCCAGAGGGAACGGATCACCTTGACCGAACGCTTGGCCTGATTCGCGACTCCGGTTGTCAGGCAGGCATTGTGCTCAACCCGGCCACCCCGATTTCCTGGGTGGATCACGTCATGGACAAACTCGACCTTATTTTGGTGATGTCGGTAAACCCTGGTTTTGGCGGGCAAAGTTTCATTCCACAAGCCTTGGTGAAGCTGACCGAATTGCGCAAGCGAATTGATGCACATGTGGCCAAGGGCGGTCAAAATATTCGCCTTGAAGTGGATGGTGGCGTGAAGCCTGACAACATTGCGCAAATTGCACGCGCAGGTGCTGACACCTTTGTTGCCGGCTCGGCCATTTTCGGCAAACCCGACTACAAAGCCGTCATTGACCAAATGCGGGCAGAGTTGGCCACTACGAGATAAGCGACCATGACCAAGAAAGCAGTATTGTTCGACCTCGACGGAACGCTTTTGCACACGGTGCCCGACCTGGCTGCCGCGGTGAATGCCATGTTGGCGGATTTGGGCAAACCCGTGTTACCCGAGGAAACCGTTGCAGTGTATGTGGGCAAGGGCGCAGAAAATCTGGTCAACAGAAGCCTTACGGGCAGCATGACCGAGAAGGCCCCCCCCGAACTGTATGCCCAAGCCATGGCCAACTGGCAAGGTCATTACACCCACATCAATGGCAATCACTCGGTGTTCTATTCGGGCGTGAGGGAAGGGCTTGATCTGCTGAAGAATGCCGGTTACAAACTGGCGGTGGTCACCAACAAGCCGGAACGTTTCACCAAGCCACTTCTTGAGCGCACTGGCATTGCCCATTACTTCGAGGTGGTCGTAGGCGGAGATACCTGCCCCGTGAAAAAACCCGACCCCATGCCCGTAACCCACGCCTGCAAGTTGCTTGGTGTGGAGCCCTCGCAGGCCCTGATGATTGGTGATTCCGTGAACGACGCGCTTGCTGCAAACGCAGCCGGCGTAGAGTGTTGGCTTTTGCCCTATGGTTACAACGAAGGGCGATCTGTTCACGACACACCGTGCGATGGCATCGTGAGCACGATCGAGAAAGCTGCACAACGCCTGCTGGGCACACGGGTACCACAATGATTTCTAAAGCTGAATTTGATGCATTCGCAACACAGGGGTATAACCGCATTCCGCTGATTGCGCGTTGCTATGCCGACCTCGATACACCCTTGTCGGTGTACCTCAAGCTTGCCAACAAGCCAAATACATTCTTGCTTGAATCGGTGGTGGGTGGCGAACGCTCCGGCCGTTATTCGTTTGTAGGTTTGCCTTCCACAATCACCATCAAGGTGGTTGAACATTCCGTGGTGGTACAACAGCAGCACCCGGACGGCACGCTGGACACGCTTGAGACATTCAACGGCGACCCGCTGCAATTTATCGAGCAGTACCATGCCCGTTTCAAAGTGCCGCCTGTCAACAGTAGTCCCCGTTTTTTTGGTGGGCTAGCCGGCTATTTTGGATATGACACGGTTCGCTACATTGAGCCTCGACTTGAGGCCAGTCGCAAAGCCGACGATTTGGGTATTCCCGATATTTTGCTGATGTTCACCGACCGCATGGCGGTGGTCGATAACATTCAAGGCACCATTCAGCTCATCGTGTTTGTCGATCCAGCGCAAACCAATGCCTATGAAAACGGCGTTGCCGAGGTCAAGCGACTCATGGGCCAGCTTCGCCAGCCCATCGCCATTCCGGTCTCGGGCAGCAGCGAAAGTACCCCGATTGAACGCAGCATGAGCAAAGACTATTTCTTTGACATGGTGGCCAAGTCCAAAGAATACATCGCTGCCGGTGATGTCATGCAGGTGGTCTTGGGGCAGCGGCTGAGCAAACGCTTCACGCAAGACGCACTCATGCTTTATCGCGCCTTGCGTTCTCTGAATCCATCGCCTTATTTGTTCTATTACAACTTCGGCAGTTTCCAAGTGGTGGGTTCATCGCCCGAAATTCTGGTGCGGCAAGACCAGGTCGAAGGCAAAGCGCCTTTGGTCACCTTGCGCCCCATCGCCGGCACGCGCCCGCGTGGCAAATCACAGCAAGAAGATTTGGCACTTGCCGAAGAGCTGCTGGCCGATCCCAAAGAAATTGCAGAGCATGTCATGTTGATCGACCTGGCTCGCAACGATGTGGGGCGTATTGCACAGGTCGGTTCTGTGCAGGTCACCGAGAAAATGATTATCGAGCGCTATTCTCATGTCATGCACATTGTCAGCAATGTGCAGGGCGACTTGAAGCCTGGTATGGGGGCCATGGATGTGCTCCGCGCCACTTTCCCCGCGGGCACGCTTTCCGGTGCACCCAAGGTGCGCGCCATGGAAATCATTGATGAACTCGAACCCACCAAGCGCGGCGTGTATGGCGGCGCCTGTGGCTATCTCAGTTTCACTGGCACCATGGATGTCGCCATCGCCATTCGCACTGGCGTGGTGAAAGACCAAACCTTGTATGTTCAGGCAGGTGCTGGCGTGGTCGCCGATTCCGTGGCCGAAAGCGAATGGCTCGAGACCGAGAACAAGGCGCGTGCGGTCATGCGCGCAGCCGAACTTGTGCAGGCTGGTCTGGACGGTGAGTTGTCGTGATTGTCTCTACCCGCAAGGGGCTGTGGCGGGTGCGTGTGTTAAAATTTTGACAAATCACGCACTTGTTTCTTCCCCCTATTCGAAATGCAGGCCCGCCATGCTGTTGATGATCGACAACTACGACAGTTTTACCTTCAATCTTGTCCAGTACTTGGGTGAATTGGGTCAGCAAGTGCATGTTGTTCGCAACGATGCCATCACAGTCGATGAAGCACTAAGCCTCAAGCCCCGTGCGGTGTGTGTTTCGCCTGGCCCCTGTTCACCAGCGCAGGCCGGCGTGTCCATTGAAATCATTCAGCGAATGGCCGGTGTGGTTCCCGTTTTGGGTGTGTGCCTGGGGCATCAGGCCATTGGCGAAGCCTTCGGTGGCAAGGTTGTACGTGCCAAAACCATCATGCACGGAAAAACATCCCCGGTTCATCATCACAATGTGGGTGTCTTTGAGGGCTTGCCCAACCCGCTTATCTGCATTCGCTATCACTCATTGGCAATCGAGCGGGAAAGCTTGCCCGATTGCCTTGAAATCACCGCAGAAACAGCAGATGGTGAAATCATGGGTGTTCGTCATAAAACGCTGGATATCGAGGGTGTTCAGTTTCATCCTGAATCCATCCTGAGTGACCGCGGGCATGATCTGCTCAAAAATTTCCTTAAGCGCGTTAACTAAACCCTTAACCTCCAAATCTCATGTCCCAGTCATTTAATTACCCCGCCATTTTGAATCAACTGCTTGCTGGGCAAGACTTGTCGCATGAACTCACCCGAAATGCATTTCAGCAACTATTGAGTGGTGGTTTGACCACTGCGCAAATTGCTGGTTTGCTGGTTGGCTTGCGTGTCAAAGGCGAAACAGCCGAAGAAGTGGCTGCCGCCGCACAAGTCATGCGAGATCTGGTCACTCCGGTCGAGTTGCCCGCAGGCACTGAGGTTGTCGATCTGTGCGGCACGGGTGGCGATGGTGCGCAAACATTTAATATTTCAACTGCCTGCATGTTCGTGCTGGCAGCCGCCGGCGCCAAAGTGGGCAAGCACGGTGGTCGCAGCGTGTCCTCTAATTCGGGCAGCGCCGATGTACTTGAATTGCTTGGCGCCAACATCAATCTGAAGCCGACCCAGGTTGCAGAATCGATCGCCCAAGTGGGCATTGGATTCATGTTCGCACCGAATCATCACAGTGCCATGCGTTTTGCGGGCCCGGTTCGCAAAGAACTGGGTGTGCGCACGGTGTTCAACATTCTCGGCCCACTCACCAATCCAGCCAATGCCAAGCGCCAGGTCATGGGTGTGTATAGCGCCAATTTGCTCGACTTACAGGCCGAAGTGCTCAAGCGTTTGGGGTCCATTCAAGCGCTCATCGTGCATGGTGAAAATGGCATGGACGAACTGTGTATTGAATGCGACTCAAAAATTGCTGAGCTACGCGATGGTGAAATCAGGCACTACAGCATCAAGCCCGAAGACTTTGGTCTTGCACGCGCATCACACAGCAGCCTGCATGCAGGTTCTGTCCAAGAGTCTCGCGACAAAATTTTCCATGCATTGAATGGCAAGGGCGGTGCAATTGGTGACATCGTGTTGCTCAACAGCGCAGCAGGTCTGTATACAGCAGGTGTTGCAGGTAGTCTGAAAGAGGGCATTGATGTGGCGCGCTCCACCGTGGCCAGTGGTGCAGCAATCCGCAAACTCAATGAGTTCGTCGACTTTACCAAGTCGATTGAGCAATAAGGCAGAACCATGAGCGATATTCTTGACAAAATTTTAGCCACCAAGCGCGAAGAAATTGCACAGGGCAAGCAGGTTTTGTCTGAAGTGCAATGGTTGACCAAGGCCGCAAAGCTGGCCCCAACGCGGGGTTTTGCCAACGCCATGAAAACAGCGGTGGCCAAAGGCCTGCCCGCAGTCATTGCGGAAGTAAAACGTGCCAGCCCCAGCAAAGGCATTCTGCGCGAACCTTTTGATCCCGTGGAAATCGCAAAAAGCTATGCCGAGCATGGTGCAACTTGTTTGTCGGTGCTCACTGACATTCAATATTTCAAAGGCGCGCCCCAGTACCTCGACATGGCCCGCGAGGCGAGTGGTCTGCCCTGCATCCGCAAAGATTTTATTATCGATACCTATCAGGTTGTACAAGCCCGGGGTCTGGGCGCCGATGCCATTTTGCTGATTGTTTCAGCCTTGCAGTTGCCTCAACTGCTGGAACTCGAGCAATGCGCCAATGAGCTGGGTATGGATGTACTTGTCGAAGTGCATGATGCGCAAGAAATGGACATTGCCTTGCAATTAAAAACACCACTGATTGGTGTAAACAATCGCAATTTGCGCACTTTTGAAACGTCATTGCAAACCACGCTTGATCTGAAAGGTCGGGTGGGCCCAGAGCATTTGCTGATCACCGAGAGTGGCATTGCTACCCGTGACGATGTGGCCCTAATGCGTGCCAATGATATTCACGCATTTTTGGTTGGCGAGGCGTTCATGCGGGCAGCCTCGCCAGGGCAGGCACTGGCAGATCTTTTTTATTGAAGCCAAGGGGCAGGCACAACCTCGCCCTCGCTTTGTTCCGGTTTTTTGATTGTCCATTCATTGGATGCCGGTTCGGCTGGTACCAAACTAAATTCCATCAGCCGATCTGCGCGAAATGCAATTGCGCGCAGTGGTGTTCCGGGCCGGCTTGCTGCCAATAGCCGTTTGTAGTTGGTTTCGGTCAGTTTTTTCTCACCCAATGCCACCAGCCAATCGCCTGCTGAAATGCCACTCGCGTGGGCAGGACCACCGTTAATCACCTGCTTTACCAACATACCTTCAGGTTTAAATTGCCCGTGTAACCCAAGGTAAATTTGCTCATCATTTTGAGTTTGACTCAGGCTCAAGCCAAAGGTCTTTAAGGCCTCGTCCAATGGCAGCTCGTCGGTGCTCTGTGTCCATTGTTCAATTTCCCGGTTGAGCTCAATCCCTGTGGCTTCCAGCACCAGGCCTGGGAACTCATCCTCCTTCAGTCCCTCGCCAGTCAATCCTTTGCGTTGCCACATCAAGCGCATCACATCGTCCAGGCTTTTCTGGCCGCTGCTTTGTTTTCGAATTGCGGAATCAATACACAAAGCCACAAGTGAGCCCTTGGTGTAGTAACTCACAATTGCGTTGGGTGCATTTTCATCTTGTCGATAGTATTTGGTCCAGGCATCAAAAGAGCTGTCCGACACAGATTGATTCATGCGTCCAGGGCCCTTTCTCACCTGTGTAATGTTCCTGCATACGCTTTTCAGGTATGCCTCTTCGTCCAACTTGCCCGCACGTGCCAACACAACATCATCGTAATAGGATGTAAAACCCTCGAAAATCCACAACAATCGGGTGTAGTTTTCCTGGGTCAGATCATAGGGAACAAATGCAGCTGGTTTCATGCGCTTCACATTCCAGGAATGAAAGTACTCATGGCTGCAAAGTCCCAAAAAGCCTTCATAGGCTTTGGACGTTTTCTCAACACCACATTGAGGCAATTCGTTCGCGTTAAAAAGCAATGAAGTGCTGTTGCGGTGTTCCAGACCACCGTAACCATTGTCGGTCGCATGCAGCATAAACACATACCGCTCAAAAGGCGCACGTTTGGTGTCGGGTTCAAACAAGGCGATCTGAATTTCGCACACAGGCTTCAGGTCGTTGCAAATCCGTTGCAAATCCAGGTCGGCGTCTGCGCCATACACTGCAAATACATGCTCAACTCCCAACACAGAAAAGCTTTCTACCCGCAAGGCACCCATTTCAATTGGGTGGTCGATCAGGCAGTCAAAATCCGTCGCTATAAATTTGACTTGACCCCCTGCCCGAAGAATCGGGCAGCCATGTGGGTCTTTCAAGGTTCCAGGCTGGCTGGGTAAGCCGCAGGCGACCAGCCAGTCCTGTAAGTCGTCGCCAGGTCTGGAAATGGTCAACTCAACCGGTTCTTGTTCAAATCCCTTCGGGCACAGAAACAGGCTGGTGCCGTTGAAAAAACCATGGGTGTCATCCAGGTGTGCGCCGCGCACTGACAAATCCCAGGCATACACTCGCCATTCGCATTGAATTAAAAGTGAATGCGCGGCAAGCCCAATCTGCGCGCCATCGACATGTACTCGCCAGCTGTCCTTCCTTTCCCGTGTGACCGTGGTTTCAACCTGTCCTAGACGGGCCCGCACATAAAGCACGTTCCGTGCAAATTCACGAATCAGGTAACTGCCAGGAATCCAGGCGGGCAACGTTAAGTCAATCCAGCGCTCGTCGCCAGTGCCTTGCAGTTGTTCCCGTGCAATCTCAAATTGCAATTGAACGTCGAAATAGTGGCCTTTCGGGTCTGCCACCGTGACCTGGTAATGCAACATGGTAATCGTCTGTGTATTAAATTTTGATAAGCACGCGGCCCGTGTTGGTTCCCGCCATAATTTGGGCAGCTGCTTCAATCGCACCTTCCAGTGGAAGTGTGCGTGAGAGTCCTTCCAACTTTTTCAAATCAAGGTCGGCAGCCAGTCTGCGCCAAGCTTCCTCACGCACTGGCAAGGGTGCCATCACCGAGTCAACGCCCGTCAAGGTAACGCCCCGTAAAATAAATGGTGCCACCGAAGAAGGCAAATCCATGCCTTGGGCCAAACCACATGCAGTCACCGTGCCACCGTATTTGGTCTGTGCACAGGCATTGGCCAGGGTGTGTGATCCCACGCAGTCCACAACACCAGCCCAGCGCTCGCGTTGTAAAGGTTTTCCGGGCTCACTCAACAACTTTCGGTCCATGACTTCGCTCGCGCCCAAACCTTTCAGGAAATCAGTTTGTTCAGGTTTGCCGCTGGTCGCCACTACGGTGTAGCCCAGCTTGCTCAACAGTGCGATTGCAATACTGCCGACGCCGCCAGTTGCACCAGTCACTAAAATTTCACCGCTACCAGGTTTCACGCCGCCTTTTTCAAGGCCCAGCACACACAACATGGCGGTGTAGCCCGCGGTGCCGATCGCCATGGCCTGCGCAGGGCTTAAACCCGCTGGTCGTTTAATCAGCCAATCCCCTTTCAGTTTTGCTTTTTCGGCCAGGCAACCCCAGTGCGTTTCTCCCACGCCAAATCCATTGAGAATTACTTCATCTCCAGGTTTGAATCCAGGGTGGGCGCTTTCCAATACGGTACCTGCACCATCAATGCCCGCAACCATGGGCCATTGGCGCACCACAGGGGACTTGTTGCAAATTGCCAGGCCGTCTTTGTAATTGAGTGTGGAATGGGAAATTCGAACCAGCACGTCACCAGCTTCAGGCAACTGGCTTTCGTCCAGTTGCTCAATACTGGCCTTGAACTCGCCTTGTTCGTTTTTTTGAAGAAATACCGCTTTGAACATACTTTGTCCTTCCTTGCTTTTTGGTCAGTCCTGAAAAATAGACTACACCATTTAAGCAAAGCAGGCGGTCACTAACAATCCAACAATTGCACCCAATGTCAGGTGGTTTCTCAGACGCAGGTAAGCATCGAACGCCTTCATGGGCTTTAAAAAGCGCTGGTCTACCACCCATACCAAAGCCAGAATCAGGGCAAGAATCCAAAGGGTGGATTCAGGGGGCGAGAATGCGCCAGCCAGCCAGGCCAACAGTGAGGGCGTTACTCCCCAGATAAAACTTCGTGTTTCAAATTCCGATTGATCCAATCCGGCAAGGTAAACAGGTTGGTCCTGGCTGCTGAGTGAAATAGCCAGTCCCCAATGCACAGCGCCCAAAAACGAAACAATGCACAATGCGTAAATCAGGTTGTAATTGGCAAAGCGCTCCGCAATCTCGGTACCGCTGTATATGCCGGTCAACGCAGCCAATCCCAAAAATGGAACCAGCCCTGCGTAACCGAGCACATTCATCCAGTGAGTTTTCAATGTTGGTGCCATCGTCATTCCACCAATATTGCGCCATGTACAGCTTCTTCAAGGCTTCCGGCCATCAAGGTGGTCTCCCTGTAAAAACGTGAAAAGCTCTGCTGAAAACGAGAAGGGCTGGGTAGCAGTTTGTCTTCCGCGTTCCATCGAACCGGAAAACAACGGCCCATCATCACATAGCCTGAATTCAAAGTTTCCCTCAACTCAAACTCGGTGCCTGTCTGAATAAAGCAAGCCAGCATGGTTGCGCAGTGAGCAATGTCATCGGTGTTCACAACCCATATTTGATCGCAACCGGTTTCCATGGCATTCAGCACGAAATCCCAGCGTTGTTTGCTCCAGGGGTGGGCTTTGTGAAATGCGCAGTCAATCAAGCCCACGCGCAACTCGCCGGTTTGCGTCAAATCAAAGCAGGCTTTGAGCTCCCAAGGGTGCACCAAATTAATCTTCTTGAAATTGCCCATCAAGCTACTGCATGAGTCAACACCAGCCTGTTGACGAAGGTCCACTGTCTTGCGTTTTAGCGTGTCGGTCAACAGTTCAAGATCAAAGTTGTGGCATCCCGGTTCCTGCGCGCCAATCGCGGGCGCATTTCTTTCGCATCCCACATCGCGTTTGCTCCGGGCAATCGATTCCAAGTCTTCATAATCGGTATCAATGGCCGTCCCGCTGCAATTCCACATCGGTGCATATTTCTTGACATTGTCCGAGTTGAAAACATAGGGTTTGTGGCTAAACGTCCCAGCCACCCATTGCCAGCTCAAGTGGTTAGATGCCAGGTCCCCGTCCAGCAGGTGGGCGTACATCCAGTCAGCGCCCACTTTCCAGTGCACTTTTCGCATGTGAACCACATAGGACGCTATCCACATCCGGACATGGTTGTGCAAATAGCCAGTCTCATAAAGAAGGGCAACTCCAGCATCGATTGCTGCAACTCCGGTTCGGCCTTCCCGAATGTCGCCTGGCAACTGCGAGCTGTACTTGCCCGACCACACTGGTCTGCGGACATCGCTCAATATTCCGTTACCCAACTCAGCATGTGCATGTTTGAAGAACTCCCGCCACGCAAATTCAAAGATCAGCTTGTCCTCGAAACTCAGGCGATACTTCTCCATCAATATTTGGGTCGCCTCTCGCACACTCAAGTAGCCATGAGTAATCCAGGGGGAAAGTCGCGTTACTGCGCCATCCAGAAAATTCCGGGTGCGGCTGTACCTTGCCGGGTCCACTGTCGCGAGTGCGTTCAGTGCAGCAAGGCGGCTGGGTTCAAATTTGACGGGTGTTTGGTGCTGCATGACTGTGGCTCTTTATGGGATTGAATGGGGTTTACTTCACAAGAGGACGGATATTCCTGAACCCGCCGTCCACATTCAACACTGTGCCTGTCATGCGGCTGGCCCCTGCGCCTAGCAACCAGTACATGGCCTGGGCTACCTCACCGGGCTGGTTGACGCCCTGCAATGGGTATTGCTTGGCGCTTGCTGCACGCATCATGTCACTTTTCAAAAAAGCCGATGCAATCGGTGAGTCGGTCAGGCCCGGGGCCACCACATTGATTCGAATATTGTCAGCCGCGTGTGTGGCCGCAGCCGACTTGGCCAAACCCTCAATGCCCGCCTTTGCAGCAGCGATCGCCTCGTGATTGGGAACACCAATACCAGTGGCGCAGGTGGACACCAACACGGCAGAACCGCCTTGCGCATTGGTTTTTGCATGTTTTAAAAACGCACGCAACCCATACATGGCTGAAAACAGGTTGACCTGCATCACGCTGTCAATTTGAGCGTCGGTGGTTTTGGTTAAAGGGGCAACCAGGATAGAGCCCACACAGTGCGCGTAGCCATCCACTTGTTTTCCCAGGCTGTTCACCGTTTCAAATGCGGCATTTACGGATCCAGAGTCGCAGGCCTGCGTCTCTAATATATGTACACCTGGTGTATGGCCATATAGCGCCTCAAGTACCGATGCATCCCGACCTGCCGCAATCACCTCTTGTCCAGAATCCACACACAACTGAATCAATTCCTGGGCGATTGCACTGTTGGCGCCCATCACGAATATGCACTTTGTCATTCTTTACTGCCTGTTTTGTCCAAGGTGAAGCTATTTTGTCCTAGACAGAAAATAAAGTCACGTCTTGATTCAAAACTCTTTAAGGTCGGTGAATACTCGAATTTCAGCGGTTAGACTTTCTCCATCCCTATTAATAAGCAGGAGACTGACCATGACATATGAAACCATCCTCGTAGAAACCATCGGCAAGGTGGGCTTGGTGCGTTTGAATCGCCCCCAAGTATTGAATGCACTGAATGACCAACTGATGACTGAGCTCGGCGACGCCCTAACGGCTTTCGATTCCGACGACAACATTGGCGCAATGGTAGTTACAGGCAGCGACAAAGCTTTCGCTGCCGGTGCGGACATCGGAGCGATGTCCTCATTTACTTATATGGATGTGTACAAAAGCGAATACATCACGCGCAACTGGGAAACCATACGCAATGTACGCAAACCAGTGATTGCAGCGGTACGTGGGTTCGCTTTGGGCGGTGGTTGTGAATTGGCCATGATGACCGACTTCATCATTTGTGCGGACACGGCCAAATTCGGTCAGCCAGAAATCAAGCTCGGCATCATTCCTGGTGCCGGTGGTACGCAGCGCCTGCCGCGTGCAATCAGCAAAGCCAAAGCGATGGATCTGTGTCTGACTGGCCGTTTAATGGATGCAGCTGAGGCGGAGCGAGCCGGGCTCGTGTCGCGTGTTGTTCCTGCAGACAAGTGTCTGGATGAAGCCATTGAGGCCGCCACTATTATTGCAGCGTATTCAAATCCGTCGGTCATGATGGCCAAAGAGAGCATTAACCGAGCATTCGAGGGCTCTTTGTCAGAGGGAATGCTGTTTGAGCGTCGCATGTTCCACAGTTTGTTTGCCACAGAAGACCAAAAAGAGGGCATGTCTGCCTTTGTGGAGAAGCGCAAACCCAATTTCACCAACAAATAAGACCCAATTTTCGAATTAATTTGAATTAATTTGTAATTAAATTGGTGCCGGCAGCCATTTAAGGTGCGGTCAAACCAAAAAAATTGAAATATTTTCAGGGCTCCTTCGGGAGCCTGTTTTTTGTGCAATTCTGGAAAAAATCCTTGTGCTTCAGAGGCTTGTTTTGGTCTGCGTGTGGGGTGTTTGGAACACACTTTTGACGCGTTGCAGAAAAATACAAATTTCTTCGCAAAAGTGTTTGACAGGTTTTGGATTGATGTGCATAATCTCGTTTCTCTGCTGCACGACAAGCAGGACGAAACGAAGCAAGCAAGCGGTTCTTCA